>NZ_QGTF01000008.1:0-366810 GCF_003182025.1 Nocardiopsis sp. L17-MgMaSL7
ACCCGGGGGTCAACTCGCGGTCGAAGAAGGTGGTGGCCTGTTCCCGGGCGGTGCGCATGGCCGTGTCCACCGGGGTGGACCCGGTGGTCGGGGCGGGCACTGCGGGAAAGGGGACCATATTTCAATAGTAGGCTGTTCGGCCTTGGTGGGGCTATATCCGGGTGGTTATAAAAGGCTGACCATTCGCTGTGAGAATAGGCCGATCGTCCATTGTGGATAACCGTTGGAGTGTCGCACTTATGTGCTAGGCCAATCCCCACCTTTGTGCTCGCTGCCGCTTTCTCGTCGCAGACATGGACCAGCCGCGACACCCCCGCCGTTGACCACAGTCCTGGGGGCGCACCCACCCTCGCTGCTGCTTTCGCCACCCACCTAGACCAGCCGTGACACGCCCCGCCGTTGACCACAGACCCTGGGGCCGCTTCATCGGTGTGACCGGGTGCCCCGAACGCCACCGCGTGCCCCGGTCAGGTCAGAGGGACGTGGATTCCCTGACCGGGGCACATCCCCGCCAGCGAACTAGACCACGCCGAAGACGAAGCCCCCGGGGGAGTCGATGTCGTCGCCGAACAGGAACTGCCGGGCCGACAGCACGAACTCCTCACGGCTCATGACGCCGTCCCCGTCGGTGTCCACGTGCGCGAACCGCTCACGGGCATCGTCCTCCCGGGCGCCCAGGGCCTTGGCGTACACGAGGAATTCGCCCTGGCTGATGGTGCCGTCGCCGTCCCCATCCAGTAGGTCGAAGACGGCCTCCGCGACGGCCTCGGCCGTGTTCGACCGGCTCCGGTCCTCCGACGCCTCCTGCATGGCGGCCACGAACTGGTCCCGGTCCAGGCGCACCTCGGCGGAGGTCCGCACCAGCATGCCCCACAGGGACTCGTACGCCTCCTGAACCGCCAGGGCCTGGGGCTCCGACCCCTCCAGGCCGTAGCCGGACAGGTACCGGTTCACGAGCCTCTGGTAGTCGACCCAGGTCACGGCCTGGTCCCGGTTGGTGTCCAGCGCGTCGAAGAGATCTCCGAACCTGGCGGCGATCTGCGGGTCGTTGCTCACGGGGGCCTCCTGTGCGAATGGGGCGGGCCTCTCCCTCCCCGTGACGTCAGAGTCCCGGCCGGAGCAAAAGGTTCCCTGTTCGCCGGGGTGTTCACGCTGGTGGGGGACAAAGGCACGCGAATCGCACCCCGGGGGGCCTGGGGTGGCCGACCCAGCCGAGACGAGCGGACGCCCCCGTAACCGACGTCGCGGTACGGGGGCGTCCCTGGTCCCTGGTCTGGTTCGGTCGGTCAGGAGGTGAGGACGGACTCGATCTGGCCCATGGCCTCCTGCATGCCCTCGGCCATGCCCATGTTGAGCATCTGCTCCATCGCCTCATGGGTCGGGAACGTGGTGCGCAGGGTCATCCGTGAACCGTCGCCGTGCTCCTCGACGTCCAGCCGCATGGTGCCCGCCGGCATGTCCCCGAGGTCGCCCGGGGTCTCCCCGAAACCGTCCGTGAATTCGAGCGAACGCGGTGCGTCCACCCTCTCGATCAGCCACCAGCCGTGGTGCTGGTCGCCCTCGGGGCCGGTCATGAAGTAGGTGACGGCGCCCCCGGGCGTGAGCTCGTGCCGGACCACCGTCGCCGGGTAGGTCGGCGGCCCCCACCAGCGCTCCAGCTGGCGCGGGTCCGACCACAGCTCCCAGGTCCGCTCCACGGTGGAGGGCAGGTCGCAGGTGACCGTGAGGGTCAGGTTCTCGAAGTCCTTGTCAACACTGGTGACAGCCATCGGTGGTTCCCTTCGTGATGGTTCCCCGCGCCTCGCCGGTTCGCGTGCTACGCCCCGGGAGCCTCGGTGACCAGCAGGGCCATGCGGTCCATGCGCCCGATCCACAGCTCCTCGATCCGGTCGAGGGCCGCGCGGGCCCGGCGCAGGGCGTCGGGTTCGGTGCGCACGAGCTGTTCCCTGCCTCGCTGGTGCTTGGTGACCAGACCGGCTCTCTCCAGCACCGCGACGTGCTTCTGCACCGCCGCGAAGCTCATCGGGTAGTCGTCGGCCAACCGCGTCACCGACAGTCCCCCCTCCACCGAACGGTGGAGGATGTCGCGGCGCGTGGCGTCCGACAGGGCGTGGAACACCAGGTCCACGCGCTCGTCCTCGTTGGACGCACTGTGTACAACCATGTGGTTTCAGGTTAGTTCGCACTCCGCTCCGGCGACAAGGGGTGACGAGGTCAAGTCCTGTTTGTCCAGGTTCTAAGGTCGAACCTGACAACGACGTCTAGGAGAAGGACGACTGATGGACGCACGCGCCTACATCGAGGCCCACCGGGACGAGTTCCTCACCTCCCTCAAGGAGTGGCTGGCGATCCCCTCGATCTCCGCGGACCCCGAGCGCCACGACAACGTGCGCCGTTCGGCCCGCTGGCTGGCCGACCACCTCACCTCCACCGGGTTCCCCACTGTGGAGGTCTGGGAGACCCCCGGCCTGCCCGCCGTGTTCGCGGAGTGGCCAGCCGCCGACCCGGCCGCGCCCACCGTGCTCGTCTACGGCCACCACGACGTGCAGCCGGTCGACCCCCTCGACGAGTGGGAGACCGAGCCCTTCGTCCCCACCGAACGCGGAACCTCCCTGTACGCGCGCGGCGCCTCCGACGACAAGGGCCAGGTCCTCTTCCACGCCCTCGGCGTGAGCGCGGCCCTCGCCGCCTCCGGCGAACAGGCCCCGCCGGTCACCATCAAGCTCCTCGTCGAGGGTGAGGAGGAGTCCGGCTCCGTCCACTTCGCCGACCTCATGAAGGCCAACCGCGAGCGCCTGGCCTGCGATGTCGCCGTCATCTCCGACACCACCATGTGGGCCCCGGACACCCCCTCCATGTGCGTGGGCATGCGCGGCGTCACCGACGTCGAGATCAGCCTGCACGGCCCCGAGCGCGACCTCCACAGCGGCTCCTTCGGCGGAGCTGTCCCCAACCCGCTCAAGATCATGAGCGACCTGCTCTCGGGACTGCACGACGCCGACAACCGCGTCGCCGTTCCCGGCTTCTACGACGGTGTCGTCGAGGCCAGCGCGGAGGAGCGCGAACTCATCGCCCGCCTGCCCTTCGACGAGCAGGAGTGGCTCGCCACCGCCGCCTCCACCGCCGCGCGCGGCGAGCAGGGGTACAGCACCCTGGAGCGCGTCTGGCTCCGGCCCACCGCCGAGATCAACGGCATGTGGGGCGGCCACACCGGCGCTGGCGGCAAGACCATCGTCCCCCGCTCCGCCCACGCCAAGATCAGCTTCCGCCTCGTCCCCGGGCAGGAGCCCCTGGAGATCCAGGACCGCGTCCGCGCCTACGTGGAGGCCGCAACTCCCGAGGGCGTCCGCGCTGAGCTGGAGTTCGGCGGCCCCGGCGTGCGCGCCTGCGCCTCCGACCTCTCCTCCACCGCCCTGAAGGCCGCCCGCTCCGCCATGGGACGCGCCTTCGGCAAGGAGGTCCTCTTCACCCGTGAGGGTGGCAGCGGCCCCGAGGCCGACATCGCCGACATCCTCGAGGCGCCGCTGGTGTTCTTGGCCGTGGGCCTCAACGAGGACCGCATCCACGCCCCCAACGAGAAGGTCGAGACGCCCCTCCTGCTGAAGGGCGCCGAGAGCGCCGCGTACCTGTGGGAGGAGCTCGGCGCCGCCAGGGACGCCTGAGCCCGCACGCGGCGGTTCCGCGCCCGCCGTTCGCGGCCGCCGCAGCCAGGGCGGCGGCCGCGCGTGTTTGCCCAACGGGAGTGCACGGGACCCCGGAAGGCGTTACACCTGGTGGATGACCACCACGTCGGAAGGTCCCATGGAAACCGAAGCCACACCCCTGCTCGCCCGATCGACCGTCGACCCCGCCGGACACCGCCGGGGCGACGACGCCTGGCTGGCCGCAGCCTGGGCCGACGCCCGCACCCGGGTCCTGGTACTGGAGGGCGGTGAACCCGGCAGCTACGGCTGGCAGGCGCTCATGGCCAAGCAGTCCCGCGCCCTGGTCACCACCGGGCAGACCCGGGAACTGGTCCTGACCGACCCCCACCACGCGCCCCCGGGCGAGCGCTACCTCCTGGGCAGCGACGGAGACCGCGCCTACTTCGCCGTGCGCTCCCACCAGGAGCTGGAGCCCAACCCCGTGGCCGAACCCGCGTCACTGCGGGAGGTCGGCGCGATCCTCAGCGACCACGACACCGGCCTGTTCACCCGGGCGATCGCCCTCGCCAACTGGAACGCCAGCCACGGCTTCTGCCCCCGATGCGGCTCCCGCACGCGCATCGAGAAGGCGGGACACGTCCGCGTCTGCGAGGAGGAGGGAACCGAGCAGTTCCCCCGCATGGACCCGGCCGTGATCATGCTGGTGCACCGCGAACGCGACGGCCAGGAGGAGTGCCTGCTCGGCAACAACCCCCACTGGGACGCCCGCCGCTTCTCCGTGCTGGCCGGGTTCGTCGACGCCGGGGAGTCCCTCGAACAGGCGGTGATCCGCGAGGTCGCGGAGGAGGCGGGCGTGGTCGTCGAGTCGCCCCGCTACGTGTCCTCGCAGCCGTGGCCGTTTCCGCGGAGCCTCATGATGGGCTACACCGCGCGCGCCGTGGGGGAGACCGAGCGCACCGACGACGAGATCGCCGAGACCCGCTGGTTCAGCCGGGCGGCGCTGGCCGAGGCCGTGCACGCGGAGGAGGTCAGCCTCCCCGGACGGGTGTCCATCGCCCGCACGCTGATCGAGCACTGGTACGGAGCGGAGCTTCCCGGAGGCTGGTGAACAGCGGGGACGTGACCGCCACCGCCCCCACCGGCCCCCGGGCGCCATAGTCCGCCGCCCGCGGAGCGGACCGGAACCGCGGGCCGTCCGTCCCCCCCCGCGCCGGACGCCCGCGGCACACACTCGGGTCCCGTTCCGCCGGGACCCGTCCACCCGGGCCGATTCACCCGGAAACGTTCAACCGGACCCCGTGGTCAGCTCGTCCGGAAGGACGGTCAGCGGACTCGTGCTGCTGTCCACCACGTCCTGGGCCAGGTCGGCGACCTTCCTGCCACGCGACCTGGCCGAGGAGCGCAGTCTTTCGAACGCCTCGCGAGGCGGCATCGTGTGCCGCTCCGCCAGGACCCCGATGGCCTGCTCCACCACGACCCGCGAGTGCAGGGCGTGCTCCAGCTGCGTGATCGTGTGCCGCAGCCGCTCCACTTCGGAAGCCCCCTCCGGGGCCCGTCCGGGCGCCTGGGTGCGAGGACGCCCGGTTCCCGCCTCGGAGGTGAGGAGATCCGCCAGGACCATGGCGCTGACCAGGTCAGGCGCCTCGTGCCCGTGCTGCTCGGTGCCCACGCGCCACCCGCTCGGGGTGCGTCGTACCACTTCGACGGTCACCGTGTCGGTGACCGCTATGTCATGAGGCCTCATATCGTCCCCCACTCAACACTCCCCGTCATCGTCCGCGCTACGGTGCCGACCTCGCCGCCGTACGGAACTCGGGGGTGTCCGCCCCCTGGGGGAGGGGGTCCCGCCGCGCGGACCGCACCAGGGCGGCCCGCGCCGTTCGTCCTCAGGACAGCTCGGCCAACTTCTTCTTCACCTGAGCGAGCGACGGGTTGGTCATCGCGGTCTCGTCGCTGAAGACCACCGTCGGGACCGTCTGGTTCCCGTTGTTGACCTTCATGACGTACTCCGCGGCCTCCGGATTCTCCTCGATGTTCACCTCGCGCACCGCGATGCCCTCACGGGAGAGCTGGCTCTTGAGGCGCTTGCAGTACCCGCACCAGGGGGTGCTGTACATCGTGAATCGTTCGGTGCCCGTACTCGTCATCTCGCTCACGTCTTCCTGGTCGACGGTCATGTTTGGGGATCGGTACCCCCATTCCAACACCAAGGGGGTCCCGCCGCTTCCCATGACCGTGCGACACAACGTGGGACGCCTCACAGGGCCTCCTGGTTCTGGAATGTGTGGCCCGGACTGTTCCCGCAGCTCGCGGGATCGGTGCCGCGGCCGACACCCGCACCCGGCCCATCCGCTCCCGGTGACGACCGATACTTGAGAGACTGTGCGCCCACGGCGAGTCAGCCGCCCCGGCGGACGCAGCCTCCCCAACCAGATTCAGGAGCACCATGGACCCCGACCGCGTCCTGGAGGGACTGGACCCGGAACAGACCGAGGCGGCGCGCGCCCTGCGCGGACCCGTGTGCATCCTCGCCGGTGCCGGGACGGGGAAGACCAGGGCCATCACCCACCGGATCGCGCACGCCGTCGCCGGCGGGGTCGTCTCCGAACAGCAGATCCTCGCGGTCACCTTCACCGCCCGCGCCGCCGGGGAGATGCGCGGTCGGCTCCGCTCCCTGGGCGCCCCCCGGGTCCAGGCCCGCACCTTCCACGCCGCAGCCCTGCGCCAGCTCGGGTTCTTCTGGCCGCAGGTGATCGGCGGGGAGAAGCCCAAGCTCATCGACAGCAAGCTCTCCGTGGTGGCGCGCGCCGCCAACTCGGTGGGACAGCAGCCGGACCGGCTCGGGCTGCGCGACCTCGCCAGCGAGATCGAGTGGGCGAAGGTCACCCAGGTGCGGCCCAGCGACTACGACAAGGCCGTGGCCAAGGCGGGGCGGCAGGCCCCGATGAACGCCGGTGAGGTCGCCCGGGTCTTCGAGGCCTACGAGGAGCTGTGCCGTGAGCACAACCTCCTCGACTTCGAGTCCATGCTCGAACTCACCGCCGGGATGATCACCGAGTACCCGGCCATCGCCCAGCGGGTCCGCGACCAGTACCGGTACTTCGTAGTGGACGAGTTCCAGGACGTCAACCCGCTCCAGAAGCTCCTCCTGGACGCCTGGCTGGGCGACCGCGACGACCTGTGCGTGGTCGGCGACCCCAGCCAGACCATCTACTCGTTCGCGGGGGCCACCCCCAGCTACCTCACCGGGTTCGCCAACCGCTACCCGCACGCCACCGTCGTCCGGCTGGTCCGCGACTACCGCTCCACTCCCCAGGTGGTGAGGGTGGCCAACCACGTCATCGCGCAGGCCCGGGACACCACCTCCGCCAACCACCTCACGCTCCAGGCGCAGCGCCCCGACGGACCGGACCCGCTGTACCAGGAGTACGACGACGAGCCCGCCGAGGCCACCGGGGTCGCCCGCAAGATCAGCGTCCTCCTGGAGGACGGCACCCCGGCCAGCCAGATCGCGGTGCTGGTGCGCACCAACTCCCAGTCGGCCTCCTACGAGCAGGCGCTGGCGGACGAGGGCGTCCCGTTCACGGTGCGCGGCACCACCCGCTTCTTCGAGCGCCCCGAGATCAAGCAGGCCGTGCACACGCTGCGCGGAGCCCGGCACGGCGCCGCCGACGAGGTGGCCGAACCCCTCGTCGCGACGGTGCGGAGTCTGCTCTCCCAGATGGGACTCACCGACAGCGCCCCCGAGGGCCGCCAGGCCCGGGAGCGCTGGGAGTCGCTGTCCGCGCTCGCCCAGCTCGCCGAGGACATGGCGGCCACACCCGGCCCCGACGGACGCGCCGCCACCATGGGCGCGTTCGTCGAGGAGCTGGAGACGCGCATGGCCACCGAGCACGCCCCCGGGTTCGAGGGCGTGACCATCGCCTCCCTGCACTCCGCCAAGGGGCTGGAGTGGGACGCCGTCTTCCTCGTGGGCCTCACCGAGGGCATGATCCCGATCATCTACGCCGAGACCGACGAACAGGTGGAGGAGGAGCGCAGGCTCTTCTACGTGGGGGTCACCCGCGCACGCGCACACCTGGCCATGTCCTGGTCGCTCTCGCGCTCCCCGGGCGGCCGCAAGAGCCGCAAGCCCTCCCGCTTCCTCGACGGACTCCGTCCCGCCTCGCCGTCCACCGCCAACCGCCGCGAGCGCCGCAAGGGCGGTGTGGTGCGCTGCCGGGTCTGCTCCAACGTGGTCTCCGACGCCACCGAACGCAAGCTGGGCCGCTGTCTCGACTGCCCCTCCACCTATGACGAGGCACTCCTGGAGCGGCTGCGCGACTGGCGCAAGCGCACCAGCCAGGAGCAGAAGGTGCCCGCCTACGTGATCTTCACCGACGCCACTCTTCTGGCCATCGCCGAGCAGGAACCCTCCAGCGTCTCCCAGCTCACGGCGGTGTCCGGGGTGGGTCCGACCAAGCTGGACCGTTACGGTGAGGCGGTGCTCGCGCTGGTCGCGGGGAGGGAACCGGCGGGGGAGGCCGGTGACGGAGAGGACGAGGATGAGTGAACACGACGCCGAACTCAGGGGCCAGTCGCTGGCCGACCTGCTGAGGGTCCTGGATCTGGAGCGGATCGAGGTCAACATCTTCCGGGGGATCAGCCCGGCGGAGGGACCGCAGCGGGTCTTCGGCGGTCTGGTCGCCGGTCAGGCGCTCGTGGCGGCGGGCCGGACCGTGCCCGCCGAACGTTACGTGCACTCCCTGCACGCCTACTTCATACGGCCCGGAGACCCGACCGTGCCGATCGTGTACGAGGTCGACCGGGTCCGCGACGGGCGTTCGTTCACCACCCGCCGTGTCGTGGCCGTCCAGCACGGCAAGCCGATCTTCACGCTCTCGGCCTCCTTCCACAAGGAGGAGCCCGGGCTGGACCACCAGACCCCCATGCCGGACGTGCCTCCGCCCGAGGACCTGCTCAGCACCCGGGAACGGCTGCGTGAGGCGTTCGGGAAGGTGCCCAACTTCGTGCAGTGGCACCCCATCGAGATGCGTCCGGTGGGCGCGATGTCGTTCGAGGCCGAACGCGACCCCGAGCTGCGCACGGCCACCAACCCGGTGTGGTTCAAGGTGGACGGCGAACTGCCGGACGACCGCCTCACCCAGGTGTGCCTCATGACGTACGCCTCGGACATGACCCTGCTGGACACGGTGCTGCTGCGGCACGGGAGGTCGTTCGCGGGCATAGCCATGGCCAGCCTCGACCACGCGATGTGGTTCCACCGGCCGTTCCGCGCCGACGAGTGGCTGCTGTACGCGCAGGAGTCGCCGACCGCCCAGGGCGCCCGGGGGCTGGCGCGCGGCCTGGTCTACACCCGTGACGGACATCTCGTCTGCTCCGTGGTGCAGGAGGGCATGATCCGCGTCGTGGACGCGGAGGGCTGGTCCTGAAGGAGTTCACGAAGGGCCCGGGAGCAACGCTCCCGGGCCCTTCGCCATTCCCGTCGGGTTCTGGCCGGATGCGGACGTTTTCCCAGGTCAAAAATAGGTTGCCGATCTTTGTGGGCGGCCCGTAGTGTGTACTCGTCGAACCAACCGCTCTCGGTACAGGTGCGAGACCCTGTACCCGACTTCGAAGGAGGTGCCCGATCAAATGACCACCACGGAGATGAACACGATGACCTCGTTGACCCTCGCTTCCGAGGCTGCTTGGCGTCCGTTCCCGACAGGAGTCGTGTCGGGCATCGGCCTGAGCGGTAGCACCATCGGCGGTCGCCTGCGCGCCCAGAACGGCATCCACGCCCTCGGCATGGTCCAGCTCGTTGGATCTGGCTCCGTGCTCCAGGGGACCGGTGTGTCCGGATCCGGTGTCGTCGGCGAACCGCGCCACGAGTCCGAGCCTGCCCTTGATCGCGGCAAGTTCACCGGTGGCGTCATCGAGGCATCGCACGAAACCCCGCGCTATGGCGCATCGGGGGAGTGTCCACGGAAGATTCCGGCCTAGAGCAGCACAGGCCGAGATCCTCGACCGTGGCCGCGGACCCCGACACAGGGGCCGCGGCTTTCTTTGTATCTCCGTTGGCTCTCCGTCCCCCAGGGACGAGGGAGAAGGCGGCGGCATCGCAAGTCCGAGTCCCTCACCGGACCCGTTCCGGTGACTGAACACCGACCGCGTTGTACGAACGATCAAAGATCTTGGAGGGCACCGATGCTCGCGTCGGTCCTGGAAGCGCCCCAGCTGGGCGAGGTCGAAATCCCCTGCCGTATGGAGCCGGACCTGTTCTTCGCGGAGTCCCCCGCGGAGGTCGAGGCGGCCAAGGCGATCTGCGGTTCCTGCCCCATCAGGGAGCAGTGCCTGGCGGACGCACTCGAACGGCGTGAGCCGTGGGGTGTCTGGGGCGGGCAGCTGCTCGTCTCCGGTCAGGTCGTGGCGCGCAAGCGTCCGCGTGGCCGTCCCCGCAAGAACCCCGCCCCGGTAGCGGCCTGAACCACCTCAAGAACCAACGAAACCGAAGGACTCGAAACGATGATGCAGGAACTCATGCAGATGGTGGAGCGGGCCGACGAGGAGCCGCGCGAGCGTCAGATCAGACGTCTGGGAGCCCGACAGCTGCGCGCCCGTCAGCGCGAGGAGCGTCGTGCGGAGCAGGCGATCATGGAAATCGCGTGGTCACGGCTGTGTTGACGGACTGACAGGTGAGTGAACAGACGAGGCCGAAGGGCGCCAGGAGCGCGCCGTTCGGTCTCGTTTGTGTAACCAAAACCACCTGCGGCCCCCGAATCCAGCCCGGGTATGTGCCGTCTCACCAGGCCTGAAGCCCCCTGGTCAGAGGGGAATCCGTGACGGGACCCCGTTTGGCCCCCCGATCGCCCGGGCCGGACACGGCGCGAAAGAAATCACATATCAGGACAACCCACACCTGTTCGTGAGGGCCTCCCTCGGATACCGTAAACATTGTGCCCTCGAACACCAAAGTCGAGGTACGACGCAGTCCTCGTCGCCGCCGCACCGTGTCGGCCTACAGGGACGGGGACACCACGGTCGTCCTCGTGCCCGCGACGTTCTCCCGCGCAGAGGAAAAGCGCTGGGTGGACCAGATGCTGCAAAAGCTCCAGGCCCGCGAGGGCCGGAGGCACCCCGGTGACCGGGAGCTCCAGGAACGCGCGGTGGAACTGGCCGAACGCTACCTGGACGGGACGCACCTGCCCGACAGCGTCCGCTGGGTCGACAACCAGAACTCCCGCTGGGGTTCGTGCACCCCGGACACCCGTACCATCCGTATCTCCCGCCGCGTCGCGGGGATGCCTTCCTGGGTGGTCGACTACGTCCTCGTCCACGAGCTCGCGCACCTGCGCATCCCGCATCACGGCCGCGACTTCTGGGAGCTGGTCCGGCGCTACCCCAAGGCCGACCGCGCCCGCGGCTACCTGGAGGGGTTCAGCGCGGGCAGCCGCTCGGACTGCGACCACGGGGAGCCCTCCGAGGCCCTCGAACCCGACGAGGTCGCCTTCGAGGAGTAGCGGTCCTGCCTCCGTGCCGTAGTGGCTCGGGACTCCCATGCGGTTCCCGTCCGCTCAGCCGCCCGACGCGTCGAGTTCCTGCTCGGCGGCCCTGACGTCGGCCGCGACGCGCACCAGGACGAGGGCGCTCACCACGAGCAGCACCCCGAACACGGCGGCGTAGTAGAGGGTGGTCCCGCCCCACGCGCCGGAGACGGCGGCCCGCCCCAGGACCGCCACCAGCAGCACTCCCATGAACCCGCAGACCAGCTGGCCCAGCCGCAGCGACCGCCGCTTCTGCTCCACTCGGGCGCGTGCGACCTCACGCGGCCCCACCAGCCCCGAGCGTTCGTCGGCCAGGAGCCGCTCGGCGGCCTTGCGGGCCCGTTTGGCCAGCACGACCAGGACCAGCCCGCCCAGGAGCCCCAGCACGGTGATCAGAGACACTGCGAACGCCTCGCAGCGCGCCGGTGGTTCATGGTCTTCCCCGTCTCGTTGTGGCGTCCACGACCGGTCGGCCGTCATCGGACTCGGTACCCACGAAGGAGGCCCGTCCGGAGCCTTCTCCGGGCGGGCCTCCTCGGCGCGGTTCAGTTCGTGGCGGTGGTCCGCCGGTGCGCGCGGACCGCGAGGACGGCGGCGTCGACCAGGGCCCGGACGGAGTCGTCACTGGGCTCGGGCAGGTCGCCCACCGGGAACCAGTCCAGCCCGGCGGACTCGTCCGGGTCGCGCACCAGCACGGCGTCGGCCGGGGCCACCGCCGCGTACTGCACGTCCAGGTGGAAGCTGCCCCCGCCGCACGGCACCGCGTGGCGATCCAGCCGCACCGGCTCCGGCAGCAGGGTCAGCCCCCTGATCCCGGACTCCTCGGTGGCCTCCCGCATGGCGGCGCCGCCCAGGGTGGCGTCCTCGGACTCGCAGTGACCACCGGTCTGCAACCACATCCGGTGGACCCGGTGCAGCACCAGCGCCACCCGGGAACCGTCGTCGGACACGATCGCCGAACTCGCGGTCAGGTGCCCGGGCAGGCACGAGCGCCACATGGCGTCACCGTGGGCGTCGAGGTGGTCGATGTAGGAGCGGCGCAGCTCCTCCTGCCCGGAGTCGGGCGCGGTCCACGCGTCCAGCACCGAGCGCGCGTCGGAGTGCAGACCCACCTACTTGCCGTCCTCGTCGTCGTTGTCGCCGGGCCGGGGCCGCTCGGAGCCGTCCGGGTCGGTCAGCGACGAGATGTCGAAGTCCGTGCCCTCGAACTCGCCGCGTCCGTTCACGAACGCGTCCGGGTCGTCCAGGTCCTCGGCGGTGGGCATCAGGTCCGGGTGGTGCCACACGGCGTCCCGGCCCTCAACGCCCCGGGCCTCCTCCAGCGCGGCCCACAGCGCCCCCGCCTCACGCAGACGGCGCGGGCGCAGCTCCAGGCCGACCAGGGCGGCGAAGGTGTGCTCGGCCGGTCCACCCGTGGCGCGGCGGCGCCGGGTGGTCTCCGCGAGCGCGCCGGACTGCGGCAGCCGCTCGGACACCGCCGAGGACACCACGGTCGCCACCCAGCCCTCGATCAGGGCGAGGGTGGTCTCCAGGCGCTTCAGCGCGGCCTTCTGCTGCGGGGTGTCCTCCGGCTGGAGCAGCCCTTCGGTGCCCATGCCGCCGGACAGGGCCTCCTGGAGTGCTTCGGGGTTGGAGAGGTCGACTTCGCCGAGCTTGTCCTCCAGGCCGCTGACGTCGAACGACATCCCGGCCGCGTACTCCTCGACCAGCCGCGACACGTGGGAACGCAGCCACGGCACGTGCGCGTACAGCCGGTGCACGGCCGCCTCGCGCGCGGCGAGGTAGAGGCGCACCTCGTCCTCGGGGATCTCGAGGCCCTCGCTGAAGCGGGCCACCCCCGAGGGCAGCAGCGCGGCGTTGCCCTCACCGGCGAGCGGAAGACCGATGTCGGTGGTTCCGATCACTTCCTGGGCGAGCTCACCGATGGCCTGACCGGCCTGCTGGCCGACCATCATGCCGCCCATCTGCTGGATCATCCCCAGCAGCGGACCGGCCATGGAAGCCATCTCCTCAGGGAGGTTCTGCCCCATGGCCTGGACCGTCTTGGCGGTCAGCGGGTCGCACAGCTGCGCCCACGAGTCCATCGTCTTCTCGATCCACTCCGACCGGCTCCAGGCCTGGGCGGTCTGGATCCCCGAGGGCAGGTCGGTAGCCTGGTCGAGCCACAGGTCGGCGAGGCGCAGCGCCTCCTCGATCCGTGCGTAGTCGGCGGGCGGCACACTCGGGTCCCCCTTCTGGGACACCGCGTGCCGCGCGATGTTCTTGGCCATGTCCCAGTTGATGCCGGACGTCGAGGACGTCTGGCCGGCCTCCGGCGCACCGGGGGCGGGCTGGGACGACATCATGTCCGCGAACTGGCGGAGCATGTTGGCCATCTGTTGCGGGTCGCCGAACGGGAATCCGTCCGGCATTCCGGGGTTCCCCCCGCCCGGGCCGCCGCTGCCGGCACCCGAGCCGGAGTCGCCTGAACGGCGTCCGGACTCGTCATCGGGATCGTTCGGCATGCTGAAACCGAAAGGCAGGTCGCTCACAATCAGACCTCAGGCAGGATTAGGTTTGGTCTCCACTGTCACGTTAGCTGGGAGTCGCCCGGAGTGAATACCGAAAGCAGCCAGGTTCGCCCACAGCACAGCCCCTCGGATAGGGCGGGCATGGTGGTGGCGGTCACCGGTGCCGCCTCCGGAGTGGGCCGACTCCTCGTGCAACGCCTGGCCACGCCAGAAGGTTCCATCTCCGCTCGTGAGGTCGTGGCGATCGACGACGAGTTCGCCGACCTGCGCGGCGTGACCTGGCGTATCGCCGACGTCCAGGACCCCGGGCTGGTCTCGCGCCTGCACGGGATCGACGTGCTCGTGCACACCGCGGACGACCGCTCCCTGGAGACCCGGCCGTCCTCGCGCCGGGCCCACAACATCCGGGCCGCGCAGACCGTGCTGACGGCCGCCGCCGCGTCGGGCGTCCCCCGTGTCCTCCTCATCACCAGCACCATGGTCTACGGCGCCGCCCCCGACAACCCGGTGCCGCTGCCCGAGAACGCCACCCGCGTCTCGGACAACAGCGAGGGGCTCATGGGCGACTTCGCCGAGGTCGAGGAACTGGCCGAACGCGCCCGCCGGGCCCACCCGGGCCTGAGCGTCACCGTCGTGCGACCGGCGCCGCTCGTCGGCCCCGAACTGGACACCCTCCTCAGCCGCCACTTCTCGGCGCCCCGGCTCCTCACCGTCAAGGGCCACGAACAGCACTGGCAGTTCTGCCACGAGGACGACCTCGCCTCCGCGCTCGCCTACTGCGCCCTGCACGAAGTGACCGGCACCGACGGTGTGGTCGCCGTGGGCAGCGAGGGCTCCCTCACTCAGGGGGAGGTGGAGGAGATCGCCGGGATGAAGCACTTCGAGGTCCCCGCCAACCTCGCCTTCGGGGCCGTCCGCCGCCTGCACCAGGCCCGCATCACCCCGGCCGCCGCGGGTGAGATCAAGTTCCTCGTCTACCCGTGCGTGGTGGACGGCGCGTCCCTACGTGAGGCCGGGTGGAAGCCCGCCCACGACAACGAGTCCGCGCTGGCCGTCCTGCTGGAGTCCAAGAGCGGCAAGCACGCGATCGCCGGACGCAGCCTCGGCCGCAAGGAGGTCACCATCACGGCCGCCGGTGCGGCCGGAGCGGCGGCCGCGGCCATCGGGACCGCCGCCGCCATCCGCCACCTGCGCAAGCGCGGGAAGTCCTGATCCGACCGCTTGATACGGTTTCCAGGTGGAACAGATCACTCTCGCGGCCGTACGCGACACGCCCCTGTCCGTCGACGAGGTCCTGGCGGCCGTGTCCGATCCCAGGGCGGGCGGCACCGCCGTCTTCATCGGCACCGTGCGCGACCACGACCACGGCCGCGACGTCGCGGCCCTGTCCTACTCGGCACACCCCTCCGTCGAGGCGCAGCTGCGCGTCGTCATGGAGAAGGTGCTGAACGACACCACGGCACCGGGCCGACCGGTCGTGCGGATGGCCGCCACGCACCGCGTCGGGGACCTGGAGATCGGGGACCTCGCCGTGGTCGTCGCGGCCTCCGCCGCCCACCGCGAGGAGGCCTTCGCGGCCTGTCGCAGGCTCATCGACGACCTCAAGGCCCAGGTGCCCATCTGGAAGAACCAGGCCTTCGAGGACGGCGGGACGGAGTGGGTCGGCTCGCCCTGAGTCCACCCTCCAGGTCCCGGAGGGCTCTAAGGTGTCAGCATGGTTCGTCGTGTCATGACCCTTGTAGCCGCTCTCGTCCTGCTTGCCGGGCTCGGGTACGGCAGCCTCTTCCTGCCCATGCCCTACCTCGTCGCGGCCCCGGGCGTCACCCTGGACACCCTGGGACAGCAGGAGGGCGGCGAGCCCGTCATCGGTGTCGAGGGCGCCGAGAACTACGAGCACGACGGATCGCTCTCCATGGTGACCGTCCAGTACGCGGGCGGCCCGGACCACCGGCTCAACCTCTTCACCCTCGTGACGGCCTGGCTCTCACCGAGCCAGGCGGTACTGCCCGAGGAACTCCTGTTCCCCGCGGGGCGGTCCCCCGAGGAGGTCACCGAGCGGCAGTCCCTCCAGATGAACGACTCGCAGACCGACGCCACCGCCGCGGCCCTCAACCAGCTCAACATCGACTACGAGGCGATCCCGCTGGTCGCCGACACCGTCCCGGACATGCCCGCAGACGGGGTCGTCGAGCCTGGTGACCGCATCATCGAGGTGGACGGCGAGAAGGTCCCCACGCACACCAGCGGAACCGACACCGAGGAACTCGTGGGCAGCTCCTACGTGGTGGACCGGGTGGGCGACCGCGCCCCCGGCGAACCGGTCGGGCTCGTCCTGGACCGCGACGGCGACGAGGTCGAGGTCGAGATGGAGACCGTCGAGGGTGACGAGGGCACGGCCGCGGTGGGCGTCCTCATCGCCGACGACATGGACTTCCCCGTCGACGTCTCCATCTCCGTGGGCGAGATCGGCGGCCCCAGCGCGGGCATGATGTTCGCCCTCGGGATCATCGACCGGCTCAGCGAGGAGAGCATCACCGGCGGGGCCAGCATCGCCGGTTCCGGCACCATCTCCTCCGACGGCCAGGTCGGCGGGATCAGCGGCATCCCGCAGAAGATGGTCAGCGCCAAGCGCGACGGCGCCGAGTACTTCTTCGTCGCCGCCGACAGCTGCTCCCAGGTCTTCCAGTCCGCCGCCTACGGCGACCTCGACGTCGTCCGGGTCGAGACCCTCACCGACGCCATGGACGCGCTGGACGTCATCCGAGGCGGAGAGGGCGAACTGCCCCGCTGCGAGTAGCAGTGTCTTCTTTGCATCTCCGCTTCGCTTCGATGCGTGTTCGGCGCCTTTGCAGAGGAACCTTCGGCGTCTTCGGTGTGATGGCTCGTTCCTCGCAATCCCACCTCCACCACCTCCAGAACCCTCTCCGGCACCGAACGGGCAACCCCCCGCGGCCGGGGCGTACAGAGAGGAAGCACGCCTGGGGCTGAGGCGAACATGTGGGCATGAGAGGACCCCCGGACCGTGCGGTCCGGGGGTCCTTTCGTACGGGTGGGGGTCAGCTCTCCTTCTGGGGGAGCTCCTCGTCCAGGTCGAGGGTGAGCGCCAGCGCGGAGGTCAGAGCCGGGATCAGGTCCGGGCCGTTGAGCACCTCGGACTCGGTGTCGTGGCTGCGCATCCGCATGGCGCAGTGCCGCGAACCGTCCCGCAGCACGCCCGCGACCATGCGGATCTCCTCGGTCTCCTTGCCGGAGGCGGAGGGGTCCTCACCGGCGGCCAGGGTCTCGTCCGAGCCCTTCACCACCAGGCGCTCCATGACCAGCGCGCACCCGGCCACGCCCTCGGGCCACAGGATGCGCCCCAGCGCCTCCTCCAGCGGCACGTCCGGAGACAGCGCCTCCTGCTCGACCGGGGTCAGCTCGTCGGGGTCGGCCGGGGAGCCGATCCCCAGCAGACCCGCCAGCGCGGGCTCCGCCGCCAGCAGCTCCGAGGTGGGGACCAGGGCGTACAGCCCCAACGGGCGGTCCCACCCCTGCTCGGCGGCGTGGCGTTCCAGGTCCATGACTGCTTCGCGAATGTTCGACACGTTTCCATGGTCGCCGATGTGGGAACCTCGCCGGGCCCGTTCGGCGGCAGTAGGGTCGCACCGTGCCCTCCGGATGCGACTCCGATACCCCAACGATGCAGCCTTGTCACCGGGTGGAGGGCGATTTCGGGAACCTGGCGGCCACCGATTAAGTTTTCTGTAATGAAGGCGCCACACGCGCAACCAACGCACCTACCAAGCCAGAACGAGGGGGAGGCGTGAGCTTCCGATCGCCCGGCGCACCACCTGCGCGTATGCCTCGCCGATCAAGGTTGCTCGCGCCAGTCGCGGCGACCGTGGTCGTCATCATCGCGGGACTGATGTTCGCCGCGAACTTCTGGACCGACTACAAGTGGTTCAGTTCCGTCGGTTACACCTCGGTCTTCCTGACCGAGCTGTGGACCCGAGTCCTGCTCTTCGCCGTCGCGGCGCTCGTGATGGCCGTCATCGTCGGCGCGAGCATCTTCTTCGCCTACCGGGCCCGGCCCGGTATCAGACCGATGAGCCTGGAACAGCAGGGCCTGGACCGCTACCGGCAGTCCATCGACCCGCACCGCAAGCTCTTCTTCTGGATCGCGGTCGGCGCCCTGGCGCTCCTGGCCGGCGCGGCCGCCAGCGGTGACTGGCGCTCCTACCTCCAGTTCGTCAACGGCGTGGACTTCGGGGTGAGTGACCCCGAGTTCGGCATGGACATCGCGTTCTTCGCGTTCACCTACCCGTTCCTGCGCATCCTGCTCGGCTACCTGTACGCGGCCGTCATCCTGGCGTTCATCGCCGCCGTGATCGTGCACTACCTGTACGGCGGGGTCCGCCTCCAGAACGACTCCGGGCAGCGCGCCACCCCCGCCGCCCGGGTGCACCTGTCGGTGCTGCTGGGCCTGTTCGTGCTCCTGCGCGCGGGCTCCTACTGGCTGGACCGCTACGGGCTGGTGTTCTCCGACCGGGGCTACACCTTCGGTGCCTCCTACACGGACGTGAACGCGGTCAAGACGGCCCTGACCATCCTTACGGTCATCTCGGTGATCTGCGCGGTCCTGTTCTTCGCCAACATCGTCTTCAAGAACACGATGATCCCGGTGGCCTCCCTCGGACTGCTCGTTCTGTCCGGCGTGGTCGTCGGCGTCGCCTACCCCGAGATCGTCCAGAACTTCCAGGTCAGGCCGAACGAGCAGCGCCTGGAGAGCCCGTACATCGAGCGCAACATCGAGAGCACGCGCGAGGCGTACGGGATCGCCGACGCCGAGGTGGAGACCTACGACGCCACCACGGAGCTCACGCCGCAGGAGCTGGCGGCCGAGGCCGACACCATCCCCAGCGTGCGACTGGCCGACCCGGCCGTGGTCTCGCAGACCTTCCAGCAGATGCAGCAGGTCCGAGGCTTCTACCAGTTCCCGGACGTGCTGGAGGTGGACCGCTACCCCGACGCCGACGGCAACCTGATCGACACGATCGTCGCCGTTCGTGAACTCGACGGCCCGCCCGCCGACCAGGACAACTGGCTCAACCGGCACCTGATCTACACCCACGGCTTCGGCATGGTCGCCGCCGCGGGCAACCTGATCGACAACGAGGGCCGCCCGGTCTTCACCGAGTACAACATCCCGCCGCGCGGCGAGCTGAGCGAGGTCGCGGGCGAGTACGAGCCGAGGATCTACTACGGCCGCGAAGGCGCCGACTACGTGATCGTCGAGGCCGAGGAGGAGTACGACTACCCGGTCGACCCCGCCTCGGACGAGCCCGACGTCCCCACGCTCGAGGACGCGGTCGACGCCAGCCCGAGCCCGGACGAGGCGCGCGCGCCCTCGGACGGCCAGGACGGCGGCGAGGAGGCCCCGGCCGAGGACGCCGAGGCCACCGAGGAGAACGCCGAGGGGGACCCGGCGGGTGGTTCGCAGGCCTACAACCGCTACGACGGTGACGGCGGCGTGCCGCTGAACAACTTCTTCGACCGCATCCTGTACGCGATCAAGTACCAGGAAACGAGCATCCTGCTCAACAGCGCGATCACGAGCGACTCGCGGATCATCTACGAGCGCGACCCGCTGGACCGCGTCGAGAAGGTCGCCCCGTTCCTCACCGTCGACAGCCGCCCCTACCCGGCGGTCGTGGACGGCAAGGTCGTGTGGATCGTCGACGGCTACACCACCTCGGACGGCTACCCGTACGCCAACCGGGTCGACTTCACCCAGGCGGTGACCGACACCTTCACCGACGGTTCCGCGCAGCAGGTCGGCGCGCTGCCCGGCAACGAGGTCAACTACATCCGCAACTCGGTGAAGGCCACCGTCGACGCCTACGACGGCACCGTCACCCTGTACGGCTGGGACGACGAGGACCCGGTCCTCAAGACCTGGGAGGGCGCCTTCCCGGGCACGGTGGTCGACAAGGACGAGATGAGCGAGGAGCTCATCCAGCACCTGCGCTACCCGGACGACCTGTTCAAGGTGCAGCGCGAGATCATGCGCGAGTACCACGTGACGGACGCCGCGTCCTACTACGGTGGTCAGGACTTCTGGTCGGTTCCCAACGACCCGACCCGGGAGGGCGAGGTCTCCGAGCCGCCCTACCGCCAGACCATCAACTTCCCCGGTTCGGACGAGCCCAGCTTCTCGCTGACCACCACGTTCGTGCCGAACAACCGTGAGAACCTGGCCGCGTTCATGGCGGTGGACAGCAACCCCGAGTCCGAGGAGTACGGGAAGCTGAAGCTGCTGGAGCTGCCCCGGAGCACGGTGATCTTCGGTCCCGGGCAGGTGCAGAACGCGTTCGACTCGGACGCCGACGTGCGTGAGGTCCTGCTCCCGCTGGAGCAGTCCAACGCCGAAGTGACCCGGGGCAACCTGCTGACCCTGCCGTTCGCCGGCGGTCTGCTCTACGTGGAGCCCCTCTACGTGCAGGCCGGTGGCGGCGGAGCGGCGTCCTTCCCGCTGCTCCAGCAGGTCATGGTCGGATTCGGTGAGGAGGTCGCCATCGGCAGCAACCTCCAGGACGCCCTGAACAACCTGTTCGAGGGCGGCGAGGGTCCGCTGCCGGACCCGGACGCCGAGCAGGGCACCGAGGAGGAGGAGACCTCCGAGGCCGGTTCGGGCGACAGCGAGCCCAGCGACCTCACCGAGGCCCTCAACGAGGCCGTGGAGGCCTGGGAGGAGGCCCAGGAGTCCAACGACGAGGCCAACGAGCGCCTGCGTGAGGCTCTTGAGGCCCTTGAGGAGGCCGCGGGCAACTAGTCCGTAGCCGTACCGACCGCCCCTGGGGCGCCGAGTACGACGGGGCGGGACCTTTCGGGTCCCGCCCCGTTCCCGTGTCCGAAGCCCCTGCGGGCCCCGCCGGGCCGCACCGGAACGGGGCACGGGCGGGGCCGCAGGGCGCCCGCGCAGGTCGATTTGGCTTTCCCGCCGGGGCGCGCTAATCTGAAGACACAACGACGCGGGGTGGAGCAGTTCGGTAGCTCGCTGGGCTCATAACCCAGAGGTCGCAGGTTCAAATCCTGTCCCCGCTACCAAGATCGGACCCGGGAGAAATCCCGGGTCCGGTGCTTTTCCCGGCCCATCCGTTCCGGCGGGTGTTTCGGGAAGCGCATATCGGTGGCTTCTTTGGTCGCCAATGTGTGTGCGCGGCGAAAATGCCGGTGCGGACCGCGAGGAAAGCCTGGTAGAGTAGCCACTAGGCCCGGTCGGGAAGCTGACCAGGACTAACGGGTGGATCTCCGATCGGTTTAGCTCCAAAAAACCGATTTGCCACCTGGGGCGAAAAGCCCTAAAGTAGAGATCACAACGACGCGGGGTGGAGCAGTTCGGTAGCTCGCTGGGCTCATAACCCAGAGGTCGCAGGTTCAAATCCTGTCCCCGCTACCAAGATAAAGAAGCGCCGGGTGGAGAAATCCACCCGGCGCTTCTTCGTGTGTCCGCCGCACGGAATCCGAAACGAATGTTCCCCGGTGCCGCCTGGGGAAGGGGCGGCACCGGGGAACGGTTCAGTGGGTGCGGCCCTCCACGAGCACCACCACGCGGTCGGCCCGCTCGGCGACCTTGGCGTCGTGGGTGACCACGACCACCGCGGCGTCGCGCACCCGCGACTGGTCGATCAGCTGGTCCATGATCATGGTGCTGCTGGCGGCGTCCAGAGCGCCCGTGGGTTCGTCGGCGAGGATCAGTGAGGGTTCACGGCTCAGCGCGCGCGCCAGGGCCACACGCTGCTGCTCACCGCCGGACAGCTGGTGCGGCTGGGAGTGGAGGCGGTGCCCCAGCCCCACCGACTCCAGTAGTTCCCTGGAGCGGCTGCGGCGGCGCAGCGCGGGCACTCCGCCGAGCACCATGGGCACGCTCACGTTGGCCAGGGCCGAGCGTCGCTCCAACAGGTGGAACTGCTGGAACACGAACCCGATCCCGTCCCCTCGCAGCCGCGACATGCGGCCCTCGCGCAGCGGGGCGGTCTCCATGCCGTCGAACACGTAGGAGCCGCTGCTGGGCCTGTCCAGCAGCCCCAGGACGTTCAGCAGGGTCGACTTGCCGGAACCGGACTGGCCCATGATGGCCACGACCTCGCCCCGGGAGACATCGAAGGTGCAGTCGTGCAGCACGTCGATCCGGGTGCCCGACACCATGAAGTGCCTGGTGAGGTTCTTCACCTGGAGGAGCGGGGTGGCGGGCGGGCGTGTGTCCACGACCACGGGAGAGGGAGCGTCGGTGGTCATCTAGCCACCGATCCCGTAGAGCTCTTCGTCGAGATCCTCCTCGGACTCGGCTCCGGGGACGTCGAAGCGCGGGTCCAGCGGCACCGGGTCCATGATGGTGTCGCCCACCTCCAGACCCTCGGTGACCTCGACGAGCTGGCCGTCGGACAGGCCCAGGGTGACCTCACGGGGCTCCTCGGTACCGTCCTCGGCCACCACGATCACCTCGCCCTCCTCGGAGGTGCCGCGCACGGCGGTCACCGGGACGACCACGACGTCCTCGGCCTCCCCGGTGCTCACTGACATCTGGCCCCGCACCCCGTCGAACACCTGGAGGTCGGAGGGGACCCGGCAGGACAACTCGGCGCCGCCACCGCCGCCCTCGGTCTCACCCGAGAACTCGTCCTCCGAGCCCTGCTCGGCGGGAGCGCCGCCCTCGGCCGAACCCAGCGAGAGGAACGCGCACTCGGCGGCGGGCGGGCCCTTGTCGATCTTCAGCATGATGTCGTCGGGGTCGTCGTAGAGCCGGTACAGGTCGTTCGCGGGGACCGTGGCCACCGCGCGGAACCGGTCCGGGGCGACGGTCGCCACGGCCGCGCCGGGCTCCAGGACGTCGCCGACCTGCACCTCGCCCATGCCCTTGATCGTCCCGCCGGCGGGCGCGTACAGGGAGACCTCGGTGAAGGCGGGGGCGGCGTCCCCGCCCTCGTCGTCCGAGACCGCGGCGGTCTCGGACGGCACCCTCACGTTGAGGATCGGGGCGCCCTGTTCCACCTCGTCCCCGTCGTTCAGCCACAGGTGGGTGACGGTGCCGCCCCTGGGGGCCTTGAGCGCCTTGCCCGGCTCCGGCCGCACCGTGGCGTCGAGCACCAGCAGGGAGCTGACCGTGCCCAGCTCCACGTCGATCGGCGCGCCGCCGACGTCCACCGCGGCCTCCCCGAGGAACTCCTCGTCCCCGCCGGAACCGCCGAAGCTGGACAACAGGAAATAGCCGGAACCGACCAGGCCGAGTACCAGGGTGACGGCCGCGCCGATGATGATCCACTTCTTCACTTGTGTCTCCTATTCCCGCAGCCCTGCGACGACGGACGCGCGCAGCGCCCGGATCGCGGGGATGATCCCGGCCAAGAGCCCGACGACGGCCGCACTGCCCAGTCCGACCAGGGCGGCGGAGGGCGGAACGGTCATGTTGATGTCGGGTGGCAGCCACATGAGGTTGCCGATGACGACCGCGGCCACGGCGACCAGCAACCAGGACAGGGCCAGGGCGATCAGGCCCGCCACGACCGCGACCACCACAGCTTCCATCACCACGGCCACGAACAGCGTGAACCGGCTCGCCCCGAGTGCCCGGTAGGTGGCCAGCTCCCGGCGCCGCTCCCGGACGGTGACCAGCCCGACGTTGAGGACGCCGAGCAGTCCGGTGGTGAGGGTGATCACCGCGACACCGATCAGCCCGATGGAGAGGTAACCGATCAGTTCGTCGGTCATCTCCGAGTTGTCGGTGCGGTACGCCATCAGGCTGTCCCGGCTGTCGATCCCCCAACGCCAGCTGGCGGAGGCGAGGCGGTCGGTGAACTCCTCTCCGAAGTCCATCTCCTCGGCGGCGGAGTCAGTGGGGTCGATCCGCGCGACGTAGGTGATCTGCGAGGCGGTCGGCTTCTCGGGGGACCAGGAAGGGCCGAAGAGGATCTCCCCGGTGGCGGGCGCGTTCAGGAGGTAGGCGCTGTGCCAGCCCTGCTGGTACACGGAGCTCTGCGTGACGCCGACGATCCGAACGTCCGACCAGCGGCCGTTGCCGAGTTGGACGCCGGCGAAGTCACCCAACTCCTCGGCCAGGGCCTCGTTGACCACCAGCACCGGGGCGCGCGAGTCCAGGTCGGCCTCGGTGAACCACCGGCCCTGGGTCAGGTTGATCCGGCGGATGTCGCCGAGCGCGACGTCCACTCCGATGATGTCGACGTCCCGGAAGACCTGGTCTCCCTGGCGGAGGGGTGGCGGGGACTCGGTCCTGTTGTGGAGCGAGACCTCCAGCCCGCCCGCCCGGCCCAGGTCCTCCTCGAACGCGCGGAGGTCCGTGACCTTGTCGAAGACGGTGACCTCCATGGTCGCCGCGCGTCCGGCGTTGGCCTCTCCGAAGGCGGTGGCGTAGCGCTGGCCGAGTTCGCCCGCGGTGACCACCATGATCAGGGCGCCGACACCGACGACGATGCCCGCGCAGGACAGGATGGTCCGGGCCACGTTGGCTCGGGAACCGGCGAAGGCCAGCACGATCCCAGCAGTGAGGGAACGCAGCATGGAGCCCCTTCCCGTATGTGTCTGTAGGGCCCGGCGCGGCATCGGGCGGCGCCGGGTCGCCCCGCGATTCGCGGGGGTTTCAACAGACCCATCGCCAGTGCCGGGGTTTTCGGTTCATGCCTGAACGAATATTCCCTTGGCCGCTCCCGGCCACGCGGGGTCACCACAGTGACCGCGCTATCCGACCTCGAAACCGTCGCAGGTGATGGGCGCCCCGGTCCCCGCGTCGGACCACACCACCGTGTGGACGCCCGTGGCGAGTTCCTCGGCGCCGTCGAAGGCGTTCGGATAGACCAGGCGCGCCCAGCCGGCGTCGTCCGGCTCGGCCTCGGCGGTCGCGGTCTCCCCGGCCGGGTCGGTGACGGTGGCCGCGACCGGTCCGGAGTGGTCGCCCTCGGAGTCGGACAGGCCGAGTTCCACGGCCTTCTCGTCCTCCACGGTCTCGCGCGGCGCCTCGCTGCGCCAGCCGCCGGGGAGCGCGGGGTCCACGGCGGGGGAGCACGAGTAGCGGGCGGGGTCGAACAGGGTGTCGGGCACGCCGAGCCCCAGCGGGCCCGACGCGGCGGAGTCACGCACGGTGTCGGCGATCATCTCGCTGAGCTGTTGCGGGCTGTGGCCGTGGCTCTGGGCGCACCCCGTGGCCAGGATGAGGACCGCGCCGCACAGCGCGGCAGCGCGGCGCCGGTGGGTTGTCTTGGTCAGCACACAGCGCACGTTACTACTGAAAGTAATCGCGCAGGTGCTTTTCGTGGCCGCTCGGCGGCTATTCCGGACGGCGCAACGGGGTGGGACCCCCGTTGAGCCAGGTGAGCGCCTGGTCGTGGACGGCTCCGTTGGAGCACACCAGGGGGCCGCCGTCCTCGAAGCCGTCGCCGCGCAGGTTGGTGGCGCGGCCACCCGCCTCCTCCAGAATGATCGGCAGCGGGGCCGCGTCCCACAGCGAGAGCTCGGGCTCGGCGGCGATGTCCACGGTGCCCTCGGCGACCATCACGTGGGACCAGAAGTCACCATAGGCACGGGTCCGCCACACGGACCGCGTCAGCCCCAGGAAGGACTCCAGCCGCCCCTGCTCCTCCCACCCGGTCAGCGAGGAGAAACTCAGCGAGGCGTCCGCGAGGTCCTGCACCTTGGAGACCTGGCAGCGGGAGGCCTTGGAGAGGCTGCGCCCGGTCCAGGCGCCGCTGCCCTTGGAGGCCCACCAGCGGCGGTGCAGCGCCGGGGCCGAGACCACGCCCACCACGGGGCGGTCGCCCTCCAGCAGGGCGATGAGAGTGGCCCACACCGGGACGCCGCGCACGTAGTTCTTGGTGCCGTCGATGGGGTCGATGACCCACACGCGGTTGCTGTTGCCGCTCCGGCCGTACTCCTCTCCCACCACCGCGTCGCGCGGGCGGGCGCGGGAGAGCACGCCCCGCAGGGTCTCCTCGACCATGCGGTCGGCCTCGGTCACCGGGGTCAGATCCGGCTTGGTGTCGACAACCAGGTCGAGGGCGCGGAATCGCTTCATCGCGATGTCGTCGGCAGCGTCGGCGAGCACGTGGGCCAGCCGCAGATCATCGTCATAGGACACCATGGCCGGTAACGCTACCCTCCCGGGCACGAACATGCCCAAAGCGGCGCCCCCGGCGTGACCAGAGTGTTAGGGGGAGGGATATCCGGGGGCGCGAATGCGAGGATGGGGGCGTGAGCACAGACATACGGCCCCGGGAGGGCACCGGGGTTCGCGAACGGCTGATGGACGCCGCCCGCGCCGAGGTGCTGGCGGGGCGGTGGGGTGAGCGGCGGATGATCGACGTCGCCGCCACCGCGGGGGTGTCCAGGCAGACCCTCTACAACGTCTTCGGCAGCAAGGAGGGCCTCCTCCAGGCCGTGGTGGTGCGGGAGGTCACCACGCTCCTGGACACCGCCGAGGCGATGCTGGAGGCGGACGGCCACAACCCCGCGCACGCGGTGAGCCGCACCACCCGGATGGTTCTGCTCGCCGCGAGGGACAACCCGCTGCTGCTCGCCTTGGTCACCGGCGACGAACAGCTCCTCCCTGTGCTCACCACGCGGTCGGCGCCGCTCCTGGACGCCCTGCGGGAACGCATCGCCCGGACCCTGGCGGTGCACTGCCCGCAGGTGCTCCCCGACACCGCCGACGCGGTGGCGGACGTCTCCCTGAGACTCACCGTTTCGTACGCGCTCCAGCCCGTTGACCCCGACCAGGCGGCGCGCCGGGTGGAGATGGTCGTGCACGGCATGCTGCCGGTGGACTGCCAGGAGGCGAGGGTGTCGGAACGGCGTGGACGCACCGAACGTGCCGAGGTGCTGCGCGCGTACATGCCCGGGGGAAGGATCACGTCCGTCCCCGTCCGCCGCCCCGACCGGCTCGTCCTCCTCGACCACATCGCTCGGGCCTTCGAACCCGGGGTCCGCTACACCGAGGAGCAGCTCAACGCGGTCCTGCGCGGGTACAGCGCGGACCACGTGGTGTTGCGTCGCAGCCTCGTGGACGAGGGGTTCATGGAGAGCGACAGGACCCACTACTGGCGCTGCGGCGGCACCGTCGACCTCTAAGCTGGACCGCTGCACCAGCCCGACAACCGTCGGTCAGGAGTGGGGGCCGGGCGGGGGAGCGGTGGTGTCGGTGTCCTCGTCGCCCTCGCGGCTGCTGAGCAGCCTGCGCAGCGAGGCCACCCGCTCGGCGTCCACCTCGCCCCGTTCCAGAGCCGCGCCGATGGCGCACTCCGGTGAGTCGGGCTGGTGGGAGCAGGCGGGCGGGCAGTCGGCGGCGATCTCGGCGAGGTCCTGGAACCCGGACACGATCTCCTCGGGGGAGACGTGCGCCAAGCCGAAGCTCCGCACGCCCGGGGTGTCGATGAGCCAGCCGCCCTCGAACCGCAGCGCGAGCGCCGAGGTCGACGTGTGGCGGCCGCGCCCGGTGACGGCGTTCACGTGACCCACGGCGCGGTCCGTGCCCGGGACCAGCCGGTTCACCAGGGTGGACTTGCCCACGCCGGAGGAGCCCACGAACACCGTGGTCCGGTCCGCCAGGCGGGAGCGCAGCTCGTCGAGGTCACCCTCCGGGCTCAGTACCTCGTAGGGAAGCCCGAGCGGCTTGTAGGTGCCCAGCATCTCGTCGGGCGAGGCGAGGTCGGCCTTGGTCAGGCAGAGCAGCGGCTCCAGCCCGGCGTCGTAGGCGGCCACCAGGCAACGGTCAACAAAGCGCGGCTGCGGAGCCGGGTCCGCGAGGGCGCAGACGATGGCGAGCTGGTCGGCGTTGGCCACGATCACGCGCTCGACCGGGTCGGTGTCGTCGGCGGTACGTCTGAGCACGGAGGCGCGCTCGCGCACCCGGACCACGCGGGCCAGGGTGTCGGGTCTGCCGGTCAGGTCCCCGACCACGTCCACGCGGTCGCCGACCACGATCGACCCCCGGCCGAGCTCGCGGGCCTTCATCGCCACCACGGGGACACCGTTCACCAGGCAGCGGTACCGGCCCCGGTCCACCGCTGTGACGAGGCCCTCCACGGCATCCTCGTGCTTGGGGCGCTTACGGGTGCGGGGCTTGGAACCGCCCCGGGCACGCACGCGGATGTCGTCCTCGTCCAGGTGGCGTCCCCCGCCCCGCGTGCGGCTCATGCCAGGACCTCCGACCACAGGCCGGGGAAGTCGGGCAGGGTCTTGCGTGTGGTGGCGATGTTCTCCACCTCCACCCCGGGCACCGCGAGCCCGATCACCGCGCCGGACGTGGCCATCCGGTGGTCGTCGTAGGAGTGGAACACCCCGCCGTGCAGGGGCCGGGGCCGGATGACCAGCCCGTCGGGCAGCTCCTCCACGTCCCCGCCCAGGCGGTTGATCTCGGCGGCCAGCGCGGCGATGCGGTCGGTCTCGTGGCGGCGCAGGTGGGCGATCCCGGTGAGCCGCGAGGGGGAGTCGGCCAGGGCCGCGACGGCGGCGATGGTGGGGGTGAGTTCGCCCACGTCGCGCAGGTCGGCGGTGATCCCGTGGATCTCCCCGGTTCCGCGCAACGTCAGGTCCTCGCCCGAACGGGAGACCTCCCCGCCCATCCGGGTGAACAGGTCGCGCAGGGCGTCGCCGGGCTGGGTCGTGCTCTCCGGCCACCCCTGCACGGTCACCTCACCCTTGCTGACCAGCGCGGCGGCCAGGAAGGGCGCGGCGTTGGAGAGGTCGGGCTCGACGGTGATCTCCGAGGCGCGGATCGGACCGGGCTCCACGAGCCACGAGTTCTCGCCGGTGGTGACCCGCACACCCACGGCGCGCAGCATCTCGACGGTCATGTCCAGGTGCGGCTGGGAGGGGACGGGCGGGCCCTCGTGCCGCACGTGCACGCCCTCGGTGAATCGGGCGCCGCTGAGCAGGAGCGCCGACACGAACTGCGAGGAGCCCGAGGCGTCCAGGGTGACCTCGCCGCCGCGTACGGCACCGGTCCCGTGGATGGTCAGCGGCAGCGCGCCGCGCCCCTGGTCGTCGATGTCGGCGCCGAGGTCGCGCAGCGCCGCGAGCAGCTCGTCCACCGGCCGCTCACGGGCGCGCGGGTCGCCGTCGAAGTGCACGTCGCCGGTGGCCAGCGCGGCCAGCGGCGGCACGAAACGCATGACGGTGCCCGCGTTGCCGACGTCCACGCTGGCCGGACCGTGCGGGGCCACCGGGGTGACGGACAGGTCAGGGACCTCCGGGTCGTCCGAGGTCAGCTCGCTCACCTGGATGCCCAGGGCGCGCAGGGCCCCCACCATGAGCTCGCTGTCCCGGCTCACCAGGGGACGGCGCACGACGCACGGGGTCTCGGAGAGCGCCGCCAGGATCAGCGCCCGGTTGGTGACGGACTTGGAACCGGGCAGGCTGACACGGGCACGCACCGGCTGCCGCGCGACGGGCGCGGGCCAGTGCTCCCCGGCGGGAGTGGCGGGCGAGGTGGACGGCGTGGGCGCGGAGTCAGGCATGGTCCAAGGTTATCGGTCCGGACCCGGGTCCGGAGGAACGAGTGGTCGGCCTGTGGACGGCGCTGAAGGAGGGGCAGGGGGGTAGGTGCGGATGTGGTCGGACGTATCCTGGAATGCGCCATGGTGTATCTGGATCACGCAGCCACGACCGAGGTCCGCCCCGAGGTGATCGCCGATGTGGCGGCGGAACTCGGCTCCCTCGGTAACCCATCGTCCCTGCACGGCCACGGACGGGCCGCTCGGCGTACCGTCGAGGAGTCCCGAGAACGCGTCGCCGAGGCGGTGGGCTCCACCCCGCACGAGGTGGTGTTCACCGCGGGCGGGACCGAGTCGAACAACATCGCGATCAAGGGCCTGTACTGGTCCCGCAACGCCGAGGATCCCGCGCGCAGACGCATCCTCGTCAGCGCCGTCGAACACCACGCCGCGCTCGACCCCGCGCGCTGGATGGCCGACCACCAGGGCGCGGTCCACGAGGAACTGCCCGTGGACGCCCTGGGCCGGGTGGACCCGGAGACCCTGCGCGCGGCGATCGAGCGAGACCCCGCGTCCGTGGCCGTGGTCTCGGTGATGTGGGCCAACAACGAGATCGGCACCGTGCAGCCGGTGCGTGAGCTGGCCGCGGTCGCCGCCGAGTACGGCGTCCCCTTCCACACGGACGCGGTGCAGGCCGTGGGCGCGGTCGAGGTGGACTTCGCGGCCAGCGGCGTGAGCGCGCTGACGCTGAGCGGCCACAAACTGGGCGGACCGGTGGGCAGCGGGGCCCTGGTGGTCGCCCGAGGCCTCGCCCCGACCCCGGTCCTGCACGGCGGCGGTCAGGAGCGCGACATCCGCTCCGGCACGCTGTCGGCCCCGTTCGCGCGCGGCCTCGCGACCGCGGTGCACGCCGCCGTCCAGGGGCGCGAGGAACACGTCAAACACCTCACGGCGCTCCGCGACGAGCTGGAGTCCCGGGTCCGGGACGTCGTGCCCGACGTGGTGGTGAACGGCGACCCGCGGCTGCGGCTTCCGGGGATCGCCCACCTGTCGTTCCCCGGCTGTGAGGGCGACGCCCTGCTCATGTTGCTGGACGCCAGGGGCATCTCCTGCTCCACCGGCTCGGCGTGCTCGGCGGGCGTGGCCCAGCCCAGCCACGTGCTCCTGGCTACCGGGGCCGACCCCGACAGGGCCCTGAGCAGCCTGCGCCTGTCCCTGGGGCGGACCTCCACCGAAGAGGACGTTGACTGTCTGGCCGAGGCGATCGGCCCGGCCGTCGAACGCGCCCGTGCGGCCATGGCCAAGCGGCGGCGCTGAACCCGCCCCCGCAGGACGACGGCGGGGGTGCCACGGGCACCGCCGCCGTCGTCGTCGTGATTGTCCCCGTGACCGGGGGTGTGGGGGTCAGTCCCCGGAACGCTTGATGGTGACGGACTCCAGCACGATGTCACTGGTGGGGCGGTCGCCGCTGTCCGTCTCGACCGTCGAGATCGCCTCCACGACCGCCATCGAGTCCTCGTCGGCGACCTTGCCGAAGATGGTGTGCATGCCGGTCAGATGCGGAGTGGGGGCCACGGTGACGAAGAACTGGGAGCCGTTGGTGTTGGGGCCGGAGTTGGCCATGGCCAGCAGCCCGGGCTCGTCGAAGCCGTGGTCGGACTCGAACTCGTCCTCGAACTGGTAGCCGGGGCCGCCGCGACCGGTTCCGGTCGGGTCGCCGCCCTGGATCATGAAACCGTCGATCACGCGGTGGAACACCGTACCGTCGTAGAACTCGGCCGCCCCCGTCTCCTCGTTCACCGGGCCGTCGCCCTCGGCGAGCTCGACGAAGTTGGTGACGGTCAACGGGGCGTCCGAGGCGAAGAGCTCCACCTCGATGTCGCCCTCACTGGTGTGCAGCGTGGCCCCGTCGACATCGGGGACCTCCACCTCGGCCTTCTGCTCCGTGTCCGGCGCCTCCGGGTCCGGTGACTCCGGCTCGTCGTTCTGGCACGCGGCCGTGGCGAGGAGGGCGGTGGAGGCGAGGATCGCTACCGGCAGGGTCAAGCGGTTCATCGGTTCACTTCCGGGGTCAGGTTCGCGGCGGGGCGGCACACAGGTTACTGCGGACGATCGGAAACCGGTCGCTTGGGCTGGCCCGATCGCCCCGTCCGGGGCACACCAGGGCCTTCGGGGCCGTGGTCAGGACGACGGGCCGATCGGGTCCTCGTCCCCGTCGCGGTCGCGGCTCGCGTCGCCGGAGCCGGACTCCTCCCCGGGGCCGCCGCGCCCGTGCTCGCGCTCCTGACGCTCCCGGGACTCCCGCTCCTGGATCTCCCTCGCGCGGCGGCGCTGCTCCTCAGCGCGCTCACGACAGCGCCGCAAAAACGCCTCGTCCTCCTCCGGGGAGACCGCGCGGGCGCGCCCGGGGTGCTCGTACTCGGGGAAGGGCGGCGGGGGACCCGCCGGGCCCTGGGCAAGCGCGGGGTCCCGGGGCGGGCGGCCCAGCAGGAACCACAGCGCGGCGCCCACCTTGGGCAGGAGCAGGACGATCACCGCCCACACCGGTTTGGGCAGCAGACGGATCCTCGCGGAGTCGGATCCGATGACGTCGAAGAGCACGTACACCCAGAAGACGAGCGACAAGAGGGCGAGGAAGAGGGCGAAGTAGACCAACGGACCTTCCAATCGGGGGAAACACTCGACAGCGCTGGGGCGACATCATCGACTTTGTACTGACTTATCACGGATGGCCGCACCCGCCCGGTCGCTTGACCAGCCGCCCCGAGCCGGGAGAAGGTCGAACCACAGGGGCTGGGGCGTCGCACAGAGGGTACGTCACCACATGTCCCCACAGGTGTCTGCTGACCGGCCGAGAACGGGAGAGGTTATGGACGTGAACACCGCGTTGCCGTCGGCGATGTGGCTCCCCTTCGGGGCGCGGGTGCTGCGGGCCCGCTCCGACCTGGGACTTTCACGCGCCGAACTCGCCAGGAACGTCGGGGTCACCGACGACAAACTCCGCGAGGTCGAGGACGCGCACTGCCGCCCGGCCAGGTCACTGGTCGAACGGGTCGACACGGCGCTGGGCACCGATCACCAGTTGGTCGACGCCTGGGCGATCACCCTCCAGGCCGAGGCCTTCCCGAGCGAGTTCGGCGACATGAGCGAGCTCGGCACGCACGCCGCGCAGCTGTGGGAGCACCAGCCGATGGCGGTCCCCGTCTTCCTGCGCACCCGCGAGTACTCGCGGGCCATCCTCGAACCCCGCCACCCCAACCTCGACCACGAGGAGATCGAGGCGATGGTGGACGACGAGATGGCCGAACGCGCCGCCACCACGGGCCCCGACGGCCCCGCCCTGCGCGTGGTCCTCAACGAGTCCGTGCTCCAGCGGCCCCAGGGAGGCGCCGAGGTCCTCAACGGCCAGCGCGACTTCCTCGCCGACCTCGTCAAGGCGGGCATCGTCAGCCTCGCGGTGATCCCCGAGGAGACCCCGCACCACCCGGGACTGGGCGGCGCGTTCCGGATCATGGAGTTCGCCGACCGCCCCAGCATGGTCTACGCCTTCGCCGCCCAGGGCGGCGAACTCACCGGGGACACCGAGGACGTCGGCCACTGCCGCATGGTGCGCGACTCCATCGAGGAGTCCAGCGTGGACCTCAGCCCCGAGTCCGAACTCCTCACCGCGCGCTGGCCCCAGGAATGACCATTCGTTGGGTGATCGGTCACGGAACGCCCTTGGGAACGTGACCGTGCATGGGCTAGGTTGCCCGCCATGGATATCGCAATCACTTCCGGATACGTGGTTCCCGTCGACGGCGACCCCATCGACGGGGGCACGGTCCTCATCTCCGACGGGAAGATCGCCGCGGTCGGGCCGGCCGCGGACGTCACGGTCCCCGAGGGCGCGGAGATCGTCGACGCGGCGGGCCAGTGGGTCCTGCCCGGCTTCGTCGAGGCCCACGGCCACGTCGGCATCCACGAGGAGACCATCGGCTGGGCCGGCGACGACACCAACGAGATGACCGACCCCAACGGCGCCCGCATGCGTGCGATCGACGCCATCAACCCCGCTGACCAGGGGTTCGCCGACGCCCTGTCCGGGGGTGTCACCAGCTCGGTGATCAAGCCCGGTTCCGGCAACCCCATCGGCGGTCGCACCGTCGCCCTGAAGATGTGGGGCCGCAGCGTCGAGGACCGGCTGCTCAAGGAGCCCGCCAGCGTCAAGAGCGCTCTCGGTGAGAACCCCAAGCGGGTCTACGGCAAGAAGGACACCCTCCCCTCGACCCGGCAGGGCGTGGCCGCGGTCATCCGCGACGCCTTCACCAAGGCCGAGGACTACAGGACCAAGCGGGACCACGCCGCACAGGAGGGCACGCCCTTCGACCGCGACAACACCCTGGAGACCCTCGTCCAGGTGCTCGACGGCGAGGTGCCCTGGTGCCAGCACGTGCACCGCGCCGACGACATGCACACCGCGATGCGCCTTGCCGACGAGTTCGGCTACCGGCTCATCATCAACCACTGCACCGAGGGCCACCTGCTGGCCGACGAGATCGCCGCGCGCGGCATCCCCGTCATCACCGGTCCGCTGATGACCAGCCGCTCCAAGGTGGAGGTGGGCAACCGCACCCTGGCCAACCCGGGCATCCTGGACCGCGCGGGCGTGAAGGTGGCCCTCACCACCGACGCCCCGGTCATCCCGATCGAGTTCCTCGTCTACCAGGCGATCCTGTGCGTCAAGGAGGGCATGGACCGCGACTCCGCGATCCGCGCGCTCACGGTGAACCCCGCCGAGATCATGGGCCTGGACGACCGGGTCGGTTCCCTGCGCCCCGGGCTGGACGCCGACGTCGTGGTGTGGTCCGGCGACCCGCTCGACATCATGAGCCGCGCCCAGCGCGTGTTCGTGGACGGTCGCGAGGTGTACACCTACGACGAGTCGAAGCGCGCCGGGATCGTCGCCGACGCCTACTACCGGGAGTCCTGAGCCGGTCCGGGAAGCGGGACCCACCACCCCGCGCCGGTCCCTCTGAGGTACCTCAGACGTCCCCGCGCCGTGCCCCGCCTCGCCTGAGGCGGGGCACGGCGCCGCTGTCTGGTGAAGTCTCCCGATGTGCCGCCGGGGGCCTTAGCCGGAGTCTGTAACCAGCCGGGAGCAGCAGCCCCGGCGGACACGGACCACCCAGGGGGACACCATGCACCCGGACTTCGCCGCACAGGCCGCCGACCTCTACCGGGCCGAGACCGAACGGGCCGCCCACGAGGAGCGTGCCGCACGCAGGGCGCAGAAGGAGGCGCGCGAGGCCGCGCGGGTGAGCGCCCGCGCCGAACGGGAGAGGGAGCGTGCCGAGCGCGCCCGGGGCTCGGCGACGGACGAACCGTCCCGCGCGGAGTCGCGCCGGAGCGCGGGACGGTGGACCCCCGCCCACGCGACGTAGGCGGGAATCCTCGCGTTGCCAGGTCCCTCGCCGCGGCGGTGAGGCTGGACGGCCCGACCCGTGCGGGCTCCGCTGTCGCGCGGCTCCACGGAGCCTGCCCCGCGGGGCATCATCTGGGGAGGCGGTAGCTCGCACCGGTGACGGCTCCGCCACCGGCCGAGCATCCAGAAACCACTCCCTAGAGCGCGACCCGGCGGAAGGGCAGGTCGCCGACGGGCTCGGTTCCGTACAGCACGGTGACGCCCTCCGCTCCCATCCGGTCCAGGAACCGCTGGAGGTCGCTCTCCGCGGGCGGCGGGGTCAGCACCAGGGGAACCCCGGAGGCGATCGCGGCGGTGAGCACGGACAGGTCCCCGCTGAACGCGTCCAGCGGGGCGTCGGGCGCCACGACCACCGCGAGCCGGTCCCGTTCGCCCAGGTCCCAGGTCTTGGCCAGCTCCTGTCCGGCCGCCACCACCTCGGCGCCGGTGAGGGTGCGTCCGGCGGATTCCAGGGCGGGTTCGGCGGCGTCCACCGGGTAGGCGGGGAAGTGGTCGCCGTGCCCGCGCACCTCCACGGTGTAGTCGGTCACCATCGGCGGGACCTCGCGCAGCGGCAGGCCCAGCGGGTCCAGGGAGGTGCCCACGACCTCCTCTGCGCCGCTGTCCTGCGCGGCCTCCAGACGGTCCGGACCGGCCACCATGACCTCGGGCGCCGCGCCGTTTTCGGAGAGCACCGCGGTGGCCCCCACCGACCAGCAGGACAGCACCCACGCCACTGACTGCCAGTGCGGCGGCAGGGCGAGCGCGATCCGGTCACCCGGTTGCGTACCGAAACCGTCCACGAGCATGTTCGAGGTCTTGGACACCCAGTTGTCGAGGGTGGCCCGGGACAGTTCGATCCGGTCGCCGAGGTCGTCGTGGGAGGTCACGAACGGGCGTGAGGGATCGGAGGAGACGAGGGCGCGCCAGAGTCGCGCGGGAGAGTCGGACATGGCGCCCATGCTAGGCGCTCCCACCGGCCGCTCCAGTGGGCCCGAACCCTCTTTGTCACGGTCCCGCCATGGTTGGGGACGGAGTGTGCGTAGCGCGGGACGAAGTGCCAGAGTTGCTTCATGCGCCCGCTTCCCGGACGGCTCCTCGCCCGTGTGACCGCGCTCCCCGCGATCGCCCTCTCGGCCTGGCTCCTCGTCGCCTTCCCCCTGCTGGTCCTCGGCCAGTTCACCCCGCTGACCGGACTCGTCCTGGGGCTTCCCGCCGTGGTCGCGGCGTGCGCCCTGGTGCCGCGCCTGCTTCCGGACCCACCGGACGAGGAGGAGGTGCCCTGGTGGCCGGTGGTCGCGGTCCTGCTCATCACCGTGGCCTTCGCCGCTGTGCAGATCGCCTACCACGCCGAGGCCCTGGTGATCCGGCGCGATCCGGCCTCGTACGCCATGTACACGGCCTGGATCGCGGAGAACGGCTTCCTGCCCATCCCGACGCAGGCCGAGCTCATCGCGGGGGACGACCCCGCGCTCAGCTACCAGAGCCTCGCCCACTACCAGCGTGACGACGTCATCTGGCCGCAGTTCATGGCCGGGGCGCCGCTGGTGCTGTCGGTCGGGTACTGGCTCGGCGGGCTGGACGGCATGCTCGTGGCCACCCCGGTGCTGGGCGCACTGGGAGTGCTCACCTTCGCCGGGCTCACCGCCCGCCTGGTCGGCGCGCGCTGGGCTCCCCTGGCCGCCCTGATCCTGGCGGTGTGCCTGCCGCAGCAGTGGGTCAGCCGGTTCACCTACAGCGAGCCCCTCGCCCAGATCCTGCTCCTGGGCGGCATGGTGATCGCCTACGACGCCCTGGCCAGCCGCCGCGCCCTCACCGACCGGTGGCGCGCACCGCAGGCACTGGCGCTGGTGGCCGGGCTGGTGTTCGGTCTCGGCGTGCTGGTGCGCATCGACGCCATCCGCGACCTCCTGCCCGTGGTGGGTTTCGTCGGCCTGCTGCTGGTGGCCCGGCGCGGGCAGGCGCTGCCCCTGCTCGCCGGGCTCTGCGTGGGCGTGGCCTACGGGCTGATCGCCGGATACGGCTACTCGCTGCCGTACCTGGAGTACCTGTCCGACTCCCTGAACCCCCTCCTGCTCATCAGCGCCGCCGTCATCGGCGCCACCGTCGCGCTCACCGCCGCCCTGTGGCGTTTCGGGCTGCCGCACACCGAACGGGTGCGCTGGCTGCCCAACGCGATGGCGCTGGCCGCGCTGCTGGTCATGGTGGGCTTCGCCGTGCGCCCGCTGCTCTGGCCGGACTACGGGCACGGCAGCGACTTCACCGACCAGTGGGTGGCCTCGGTCCAGGAGATCGAGGGGCTGCCGATCGAGGGCAGCCGCACCTACTACGACATGAGCCTGTACTGGGTGGGCTGGTACGTGGGCCTCGGCGCCGTCCTGTTCGCCTCCCTGGGTGTGGCCCTGGTCCTGCGGCGCCTCACCCAGCGGCGCGACCTCCAGTGGCTCTTGCCCGCCATGCTGCTCGTGTGGACGGTCACCACCACGCTGCTGCGACCGGCCATCACCCCGGACCACCCCTGGGCCAGCAGGCGCCTGATCGTGCTGGTGATCCCGGCGTTCGTACTGTTCGCGGTGTGGTTCCTGGCCTGGTTGACCCGCTACTGCGAGAACTCCGTGCGCCACTCCCGGACCACCTCGATGGTCCGGTCGCTCCCCGCCGTGGTGGCCGCCGGGGCTGCGGTCGCCCTCCTCGGGCCCGGTGTGGTCACCTCCGCGTGGGGGATCATGGGGTACCGGCAGGACGTGGGCACGGTGGCGGCCACAGAGGAACTCTGCGCGTCACTGCCACCCGACGCCTCGGTCGTCGTGGTTGACTCCGGGATGGCGGGCAACTACATGCCGCTGCTGCGCAACGTCTGCGGTGTGCCCACCGCCGCCCTGGACGAGGCCTCTCCAGAGGCCGTCGACAGGGTCGTGCACGCCGTGCACCAGCGGGGCCGCGACGCCGTTCTGGCCGCCTCGCACTGGGAGCAGCTCGACGAGCTCACCGACTCCGAGGTGGAACCCGAACGGCACTTCCACGTCGTCGCCCAGATGGACCCGAGTACCCTCATGGAGCCCCCGACCGGACACTGGACCTTCAACGGCAGCGTGTGGACAGCCGTCCTGCCCGCCACGAACGATCCGGCGTGAGACCGCCCCCCTCCCGACCACCCCGCTGAGAAGGACCATGAGCCACCCAGACGCCCAGGACCGAGCCCCGGAGCACGACGCCCCGCCGGTTCGGGTCACGATCGTCCTCCCCTGCTACAACGAGGAGGAGCACGTCGTCGACGAGATCAAACGGATCTGCTCGTCGATGGACGCCTCCGGGTACGGGTACGAGCTGCTCGCCGTGGACGACGCCTCCACCGACGACACCCTGAACAGGCTGCGCGAGGTGGAGGGACTCTTCCCCCACATGAGGGTCGTCCCCTTCGGGCACAACGGCGGCGCGGGCACCGTGCGGCGGATCGGCAGCCAGCGGGCGCGCGGCGAGTTCGTGGCGTGGACCGACGCCGACATGAGCTACCCCAACGAGCGCATCCCCGAGCTCGTCGCCATGCTGGACAACGACCCCGAGATCGACCAGGTCGTGGGGGCGCGCACCCAGGAGATGGGATCGCACAAGGCGCTGCGCGTCCCCGCCAAGTGGATGATCCGCAAGGTCGCCGAACGCCTGACCAACACCCGCATCCCCGACCTCAACTCCGGTCTCCGGGTGTTCCGCAGGGACGTCGCCCGTCCCTACCTCAGGCTGCTGCCGCCGGGGTTCTCCTGCGTCACCACCATCACGCTGGCGTTCCTGTCCAACCAGCACCCCCTCAGGTACGTGCCCATCGAGTACGCCAAGCGGGCGGGCACGTCCAAGTTCCACTTCGTGCGTGACGCCTACCGGTACATCCTCCAGGTGCTGCGCATGGTCATGTACTTCAACCCGCTCAAGGTCCTGATGCCACCCGCCCTGTGGCTGCTGGGGATCGGCACGGCCAAGTTCGTCTACGACCAGGTCCGCAATCCGCTCTACATGCCCAACAACACCGTCATGATCCTCATGACCGGGCTGATCATCGCGGCGATCGCGCTCCTGGCCGACCTCATCGTCCGTTCGAGGGAGCACCCGTGACCGGACGCATCACCCTCGTGGGCCCCGCGCACCCCTACAAGGGCGGCGGGGCCCGGCACACCACCGAGCTCGCGCACCGGCTGAGCGCCCTCGGCCACGAAACGGGCATCGAGTCGTGGCGGGCGCAGTACCCGGCGGCGCTCTACCCGGGCACGCAGACCATCACGGACCCCGAGGGGAAGCCCTACCCGGACACCCGCCACGATCTGGCCTGGTACCGGCCGGACGGCTGGTGGCGCACCGGGAGGCGACTCGCGGACGAGAACGACCTGGTGGTACTCACCCTCTTCTCGCCGGTGCAGGTACCCGCCTACCTCGGCGTCCTCGCCGGGATCCGGTCCCGGCGCGGTTCGGGGACCCGTGTGGTGGCGCTGTGCCACAACGTCCTGCCGCACGAGCGCCGAGCGGTGGACGTGTCCCTGGTCCGGGCGCTGCTGCGCCGCGTGGACGGGGTCCTCACCCACTCGGCCGAACAGGGCCGTCTCGCCGAGGGACTGCTCGGCCCGGCCCGACCTCGGCCCGTCGTCGCGGAGATGCCGCCGCACCTTCCGGAGACCGGGGGAGCACCCGCCGATGGTGCCTCCGAGGAGAGACGCCACCTGCTGTTCTTCGGGATCGTGCGCCCGTACAAGGGCGTGGACGTGCTGCTGCGCGCGCTGGCCGAGGGGGCACCCGACGACGTCACCCTGACCGTGGCCGGTGAGTTCTGGGGAGGCTCCAGTGAACTGGCCGACCTGACCGAGGAGTTGGGGCTGACCGGCCGGGTCCGGTTCCGTGAGGGATACGTGCCCGCTGACGAACTGCCCGAGCTGCTCGCCGGGGCCGACGCCCTGGTGCTGCCCTACCGATCCGCGACCGCCACCCAGAACGTGTGGCTGGCGCACGAGCACGGGCTGCCCGTGATCGCCACCCGGGCGGGCACCCTGGCCGACCACGTGCGCGACGGCGTGGACGGCCTGCTCTGCGAACCGGGGGACACGGCCGACCTCGCCCGCGCGCTGACCGCCTTCTACGAGCCCGGCGTGCCCGCGCGGCTCAGAGCGGGGGTCCGGCCGGTGGAGGCCGAACCGTACTGGAGGGCCTACACCGACCGGCTGCTGTCGGCCTGACCTCAGGAGGCCCGGCGGCGCAGGTGGAGCACGGCGGGCACCAGCAGGCAGACGGCGCCGAGCACACCCACGCCCAGCACGATCCACGGCAGGTACTCGCGCAGGTCGGAGGTATCGTCGCCGGTCGCGCGCTGTTCTTCCAACTCGTGCTCGGTGCCCACCTGGATGCTGCTCACCGGGGTCGCCGCGTTCACCGTGCAGTCGCCGAACCCGGGCAGGGCGAAGGTCTCGGTGGCCACGCGCACCTCGTAGAAGCCCAGCGGGGGCTCCCAGTCCTCCCAGGCCAGGGTGGGCGGATCGTCACCGGTCAGCAGCCTGCCGTCGCTGCCGGAGAGGCTGGCGGTGAGCGTTCCGGCCCGCTCGGCTGCGGACGCCATGTCGTCGGTGCTGATTCCCGGGAGGGGCTCGGGGTTGGGCGCCACGACGAGTTCGAGGTCGGTCGTGGCCTCCTCGTCGGTCTCCTCCTCGGGCTCGAGCTCGGCGGCCAGGGTCAGGGAGAGCTCGGGCTCACCGTCGGAGGAGCCGCTCACCACGGGGAAGAGCTGCCCGACCACGGTGAGGGTGCCGGCGCCCTGGTCACAGGAGACGTCAGCGGGCCTGACGTACGCGTGGGAGGGGCCTTCGGGCGAGGGCTCGGCCGCGCCGAGGGTGGCCGGTGCCAGTACGAGGGTCACGGCGAGGGCGGACAGGACACGTGGGAAGCGGGGGGCCCAGTTCATACGGCATGAGCATAGGCCGCACCCGAGCAAAAAAGAAGGTTTCTTTCCTGTTTTGTTGTGCGAGCGTCCCCGCCGCCAGGCGGGCCGAGTTCCTCCCGGGAACAGGGACCGGCCGTGCCCCCGCCCAGTGCACGACTCTCACCGCGGGGGACCTGACCCGAGATCCTCTTCGAAGTCGGAGCCGGGACGCGCCGTCGTGCTTGCTTCCGGGCCCGGCCCCGACCCGGATCTCGGTCCGGGCTCGGTCTGCGGGGGCTTGGAAAGCAGGAGCGACAACCCCGCCCAACCCACGTCCGCCACCGTCATCACCAGCCGCGACAGCACCGCCACCACCAGGGCCGCACCCGCGTCCACCACCGGGGCCAGCGCCACCACCAGCACCACCTCGCGCACCCCCAGTCCTGCGGGCGCGAACACCACCAGCAGGCCCAGGGTCCAGGCCAGCGCGTAGGCCCCCACCGCCGGACCCACCGATCTCAGCGCCTCGCCGCCCACGGCCCAGGTCAGCAACCACACGTGCGCGCCCAACGGCACCCACGCCACCAGGGTCCAGGCCACCGACGCCGCGACCGAACGCCCACCGATCACCAGCGGACCGGCGTCCGCCACCTCACGGAACCTCGCGAACGGTCGCGCGGCCAACCGCACACCCCACCCCAAGACCCTCGGGTGCAGGCAGGCCAACAGCACCGGCGCGGCCGCCAGCGCCCACCACCACCGTCGGGCCGCCTCGGCGGAGGACAACGGCAGGGCCACCGCCGCGACCGCCAGGCTCACGGCCACCGTCACGGCGATCGCCAGGAGGGTGGCCGCCGCCCCGCGCGACCTCGGAACCCGCCAGTCGCGGGCCAGTTCCACCTGGGCCACGAACGCCCACACCGACCCGGGCAGGTACTTGCCGAGCTGGCCCACGAACATCACCCGGGCGGCCGCCGCCCTCGGCAACGACGACCCCAGCCCGGCCAGCAGGGACCGCCACGCCATCATCTGCGCGGCGAGCCCCAGCATCCCGGCCAGGACCGCGGCGGGCAGTACCCAGAGGGGGAGTTCGGAGACGGCGGTCCGCGCCTGCGTCCAGTTGGCGTACAGGGCGGCGGCCGCGCACGCGCACACCAGCGCGAGCAGGGCCAGGCGCACCCAGGAGTTCCGTCGAAGCCGAGTCAGCACCCCCCAAGCCTATGCCGGACGCGCGGGGCGCTCCCGGTTGTCCACAGGCCGGATCCGGGCGCGGTCACCGGGTGGCGCCCGAGACCCGGTACCGCCGGACGCGTAGGCTGAGCCGTTATGAGTGGTGCGAACGACCCAGCCCCCATTCCCACACCGACGGCGTCCGCCATGCGCAGGGCCCTGGCCCGCGCCCGGGACGGCAAGACCCTCGACGTCACCGAGGCCGAGGTGCTGCTGCACGCCCGGGACGAGGACCTCGACCAACTCCTGGAGTACGCGGGACGGGCCCGCGACGCGGGCCTGGAGGCGGCGGGCCGTCCCGGCGTCATCACCTACAGCCGCAAGGTCTTCGTCCCCCTGACCCGCCTGTGCCGCGACCGCTGTCACTACTGCACCTTCGCCACGGTCCCCGGCCGCCTCGACGCCCCCTTCATGTCCCCGGACGAGGTCCTGGAGATCGCCCGCGAGGGCGCCGCCATGGGCTGCAAGGAAGTCCTCATCACCCTGGGGGACCGGCCCGAGGACCGCTGGAAGCAGGCCGCCGAGTGGCTCAACTCGCGCGGCTACGACGACACCCTCTCCTACGTGCGCGCCATGGCGATCATGGTCCTGGAGGAGACCGGGCTGCTTCCGCACCTCAACCCCGGCGTGCTGACCTGGTCCGACCTCCAGCGGCTCAAGCCCGTCGCCCCCTCCATGGGGATGATGCTGGAGACCACCTCGCGGCGGCTGTTCACCGAGAAGGGGCAGCCCCACTACGGCAGCCCCGACAAGGACCCCGTCGTACGCCTGCGCGCCTTGGAGGACGCCGGGCGTTCCAGCGTTCCCTTCACCACCGGCATCCTGCTCGGGATCGGCGAGACGGTCGCCGACCGCGCCGAGTCCATCTTCGCGATGCGCGGGGTCTCCCGCCGCTACGGCGGCGTCCAGGAGGTCATCGTGCAGAACTTCCGGGCCAAGCCGGACACGGCGATGATGCACCGCCCCGACGCCGAACGCGACATGATGGCCGCCACCATCGCCGTCACCCGCCTCGTCATGGGCCCCAAGGCCCACGTCCAGGCGCCGCCCAACCTCATCGGCGCGGACCAGGGCGGTGTGGACGAGTACGAGCTGATGATCCGCGCGGGCATCGACGACTGGGGCGGGGTCTCCCCGCTCACCGCGGACCACGTCAACCCCGAGCGCCCCTGGCCGCAGATCGACGACCTCGCCGCCCGCACCGCCGCCCGGGGCTTCACCCTGCGGGAACGCCTCACCGTGTACCCGGAGTACATCCGGGCGGGCGAACCCTGGGTCGACCCGCGCCTGCGCGAGCACGTCCACGCGCTCGTGGACCCGGAGACCGGCCTGGCCCGTGAGGACGCGCCCCTGGTGGGACGCCCCTGGCAGGAGCCCGAAGCGGTTCTGACCTCGTCGGGCCGCACCGACCTGCACACGGAGATCGACTCCGAGGGCCGCACCGGCGACCGGCGCGGCGACTTCGACGCGGTCTACGGAGACTGGGACGAACTCGCCCCGGGAGTGGACCGCGAGGGGGCCACACCCCGACGCCTGGACCCCGAGATCGCCGCCGCCCTGCGCAGCGCCGAAAGCGACCCCGCCGGGCTCAGTGACGCCGAGGCGCTGGCCCTGCTGCACGCCGACGGCGACGCCCTGGACGCGCTCACCGGCCTCGCAGACCGGGTCCGCCGCGACACCGTCGGCGACGACGTCACCTACGTGGTGACCAGGAACATCAACTTCACCAACGTCTGCTACACCGGCTGCCGGTTCTGCGCCTTCGCTCAGCGCCGCACCGACGCGGACGCCTACACGCTGTCCCTGGACCAGGTGGCCGACCGCGCCGAGGAGGCCTGGAAGGCCGGTGCCACCGAGGTGTGCATGCAGGGCGGCATCCACCCCGACCTGCCCGGGACCGCGTACTTCGACATCACCAGGGCCGTCCGTGAACGCGTCCCGGACATGCACGTCCACGCCTTCAGCCCGATGGAGGTGGTCAACGGCGCGGCCCGCACCAACCTGCCGGTGCGCGAGTGGCTGACCCGTGCCCGGGAAGCCGGACTGGGGTCGGTCCCGGGGACCGCCGCCGAGATCCTCGACGACGAGGTCCGGTGGGTGCTCACCAAGGGCAAGCTCCCCGCCAGCGAGTGGATCGAGGTCATCACCAACGCCCACGACCTGGGCATCCCCACCACGTCCACGATGATGTACGGGCACGTGGACTCCCCGCACCACTGGGTGGCGCACATCAAGCTGCTGCGCTCACTCCAGGAACGGTCGATGGAGCGCAACGGCAGGCCCGGCTTCACGGAGTTCGTGCCGCTGCCGTTCGTGCACACCAACGCGCCGATCTACCTCGCCGGGCTCGCCCGCACGGGACCGACCGTCCGGGAGAACCGCGCGGTGCACGCGCTGGCCCGTCTCCTCCTGCACGGGAGCATCGACAACATCCAGGGCTCCTGGGTCAAGCTCGCCGAGGACACCTTCCGCCAGCTGCTGCGCGGCGGCGTCAACGACGTCGGCGGCACCCTCATGGAGGAGACCATCAGCCGCATGGCCGGTTCCGGCCAGGGTTCGTACAAGACGATCAGCGACATCAAGGCACTCGTCGAGCCCACGGGCCGCCCGGTCCGCCAGCGCACCACCACCTACGGCGCGGTCCCGGAGGAGCGCCGCCGCGTCGCCGAGGCCAGCGACGGGGTGGCGCCCAGCATCCTGCGCCCCCGTCTCCCTCTGGCCTGACCGGGAACAAGGAGGGGCGGGGCGCCGGAGACCGCGTCCCGCCCCTCCTTCGTCAGCTCCTACGGCGCCCCAAAGCGGTGAGGACCGCCCCGGTCACGGCGCCGCCCACACCGAAGGCCAGAAGGGCGGGAGCGGCCCGGCGCAGCTGGAAGCGGGGCCGAGTGTCGGGGCGTGGGGGTACGTGCCGCGGAGCGGGGATGGGGGCCTCGGCCACCGCGGCCCCGAAGGCCTCGTCGAGGATCTGGTTGAACCTCGCCTCGGCCCTGCTCCCCGGCGCTGACAGACGGCTGACCCGAGCCTGGGCCCAGTAGTCCCGCCCGACCTCGCCCCGGAACATCTCCATGGCGTTGGCGCGGAGCCGGTTCTCCGGTGTCGCCCCGGCCCGGAACGAGGTACCCCACTGCGTGACGATCATGTTCGTGTACATGAGCTGCTTGCGGGCCCTGGCGTCATCGGCGCCGTCCACCGGACCCCAGCACTCGTCGAGGTCGGGGTCGGCCATGGCCATGCGTAGCAGGTCGCCCATGGCCTGACGGCGGCTCTCGTCCGCCGCCCTGCGCAGTTCACGAGCCTGGTAGACGAGGGTCACGATCACACCGAGGAGCGCGAGCACCGCGATCAACGCGGAGATCGCCCCGTAGGTCTGGCCGATGAGACTCAGTCGCTCCCACTCCTTGTTCGTCCCGCCGAAGACGCGCAACCCCAACGGCGAGACGAGGGTCAGCGCGGCTCCGGCGAGCACCACCAGTACGACGATGACCGTTGGGAGGACTCTCGCGGCACCCCGGTCAGCGGCTGACGGCGGAACGGATCCGTTCCGGACGGCCGGCGGAGGGGATGTGCGGATGGACCTCCCTGCGGTAGAAGTCGAGAAGGGGTTCGGACCTTCGGTAGAGCCCGGCGATGACCTCGGAGAGGCCTCGGGCGAGCTCCGGGTCGTCGATCCGCTTGGCTCCGACGGGCGCCCAGCGTTCGTCGTAGCGAACCTGGTAGACGACCTCCCCTCCGTAGACCACGAGTTCCGGGAGGGGGGTCTCCCGCTCGAACTCCCTGACCTGTTCGGCATCCAGAACACCGATCTCGTACCCGCTTTCGACGAAAACGCGGTGGCTCAACATCTCCCACCGAAGATACGGGGTCATGGGGGTCTCGACGATTCGGACCCGGCGGAGGGTCACTCCCTGTCGGGCGTAGCTCCGCCGCTGGCGTTCCAGGTCCGGGCGCTCATTCTCGAAAATCTCGGCCACTCGGGCCCAGTCACCCTCCAGGTAGGCGTCCCAGGCCGGGTCGCCGTCCTCGTGGAAGACCTGCGACCGCTCCAGTTTCCAGGAGTCCCCGCTGATGTCCGGGTCGGCTCGGACACTCGCCGCGTCCGCGTGGTAGGCCCGACGGTCCAACACGCGTCCAGTGGCAGAGCGGAGGCTTTGGAAGAGAGTGTGGTCAGGCATCGGTGATGTCCTTCTTGGCGGATCGGAGCATGCTCCCCGGGATCACCACGAGGCGCTCGTCGCTCCCGACCCTGAGGTCCGCCGGAAGCCGGTCGCGGAAGAGCTCGGTCGCGTCGCGACCGACCACGGCCACGTCGCCGTTGTCGAGCTCCCAGATCTCCGGGCAGTCGTCGTTGATCCTGCTCGCCTTGAGTTCCGCTGCGGTCTTGCCCAGACGCCTCGCGAAGCGTGCTGAGGGGTCGACCTCCCAGAGACGTTCCATGGGTTTCCTTTCAGGCCTGGGGGCGGGGGATTAGATGTGCCCAGGGAAATCCTGATTATGCCGCGATCGAGTGGATGGCAGAAACCGGCCAACAGCATCTTTGTCACAGCACTCTACGTGTTCAACCGGGTGCTCTTGAGCTTTCCGCAGGAACACTCGGGAGAGTTTTACCCGAGGGGCCCCGTGGCGCCTCTGGTGGGTATCGCGAACGCTCTGACCTCGGGTGAGGTGGGATTACGGAGAGGACTCGAACTGCACATGCTTCTGCGTGTGCATTTGTTCCGGAGTCTCGTGATTTGTGTCCTCATTGGAGCTGGGGTATTTCCACTCTTACCAGGACCTGTGTGTTAGGTTCCCATTCCTCTGGGTTTGGGTCCGGGCAACGAAGGAGGGGCGGGACGCCGGGGGGATGGCGTCCCGCCCCTTTTTTCTCGGGGCGGCCCGTCGGGGATGGGAGTGAGGCGACGGGGCGCTGACCGCGGGGTGGGAGTAACCCCGCGGGGTCGGGGTTACTGGAGTCGGGCCGAGATGGTGTTCGCGAAGTCGTAGTTGTTGGTGGCGTCCCAGTTGATGGACCAGGTCATCACGCCGCCGATCTGCCCGTACGGGGTGTCGGGGGAGAAGGAGCCGCAGTCGCTGCCGGTCTCGAGGCAGTCCAGGGCGGAGACGATGCCGCTGGGCGCCAGGTAGCCGCCTCCGGCGGCGGAGGGGACGGCGGGCAGGCCCAGGCCGACCTGGTCGGGGCTCAGGCCCATCTCCAGCTGGATGCAGGCCAGCGCGGCGACGAAGTCGCTCGTGCCCTGCTGGTACACGCTGTCGTCACAACCGAGCATGGAACCCGAGTTGTAGTACTGCATGTTCACGATGGTGAGGATGTCGGAGATGTTGCTGGCCAGCTGGTAGTACCCGGCGCTGGGGCTCTGGAAGTCGATGGTCTGGGGGGCCATCGCGATGATGAGCTCGGACCCGGCCTGGCCGCTGAGGTCCTGGAGGGCGCTCGTCATGTGCTCGGCGTCGATGCCGTGCTCCAGGTCGATGTCCACGCCGTCGAACCCGTAGTCCTGCATGAGTTCGTAGGTGGTGTCGGCGAAGTTCTGCGCCTGGGTGGGGTTGGTGACGTCCACGTGGCCGAGCTCGCCGCCCACGGAGATGATCACCTTGCGGCCCTCGGCCTGGATGGCGGCGATGTCCTCGCGGAACTCCGCGTCGGTGTAACCGTTGAGCTCGTCGCTGGCCAGGTTGAAGGTGATGCCGCCGTCGAGCTCGGGATGGTTGTCGGCGAAGGCCACCGCCACGAGGTTGTACTCGCTGGGGATGTCGGACAGCGGCATCACGGTGGAGCCGTTGTCGAAGTTGTGCCAGTAGCCGGTGAGCCACTGGCTGGTCTGTTGGGTCTCGACCGTTTCGGGGGTGGTTGAGGCCTGTGCGGGTTCCGGGGCCAGTGCGCCGCCTGAGGTGACGAACGCGGTGGCCGCCGCGGCGAGGCCGCTGAGGATCGCGAGCCTGGTGTTCCGGGTGTTGAGCATGGGGAGTGCTCCTTTCGCCGAGCGGGGTGACGAAGGCGTGCTCTGTGAGCCGGTAATTGTTAGGAAACTTTAAAGTTACGGTCCGCGACAGTCAACGGAAACGGTTAGGAAAGTTTGTGGTTTTCTTGGGCACCCGGTACCAGTCACATTCCGTAGTGACCGCTCCCGCTGTCCCGAATGTCCAGGTCACGCGCGAGCTTCGTGAACACGTCGTAGTCGATGTCCCCCGAGCGGTACAGGGACATGAGGGAGTCACGGCGGGCCTGGTTGATCTGGGCCAGCGTCTCCCTGCGGTCCCGGGCGTCCTCCTTGACCTGGGCCAGGTCGGTTCCGTCCCCGTCCAGCAGCCCCTTCACGTGCCCGATCCGCTTGCTGAACCGATCGCGCATGGCGTCCGCTGACTTGTCGTCCAGATCACCCTCGGTGAGCATCTCGTCCACCTTGCGCACGGCCGCGCAGTCCATCTCGTACTCCGCGCGCAGGAACTCCTTGTGTCGGGTGCCCTCGTCGGTCAGTCCCAACTTGCGCAGCAGCCACGGAAGTGTCGTGCCCTGACCCACGAGCGTGCCCATCACGACCACGCCCGCGATGAAGATCAGCGCGCCCCGCTCCGTGAACTCCTGCCCTTGCAGGGTCGCGGGCAACGACAGCGCGATCGCCAGGGACACCGCCCCGCGCATCCCGCTCCAGCCGATCGCCACGCGCTCACGGAAGCTCGACACGTCCAGTTCGGATCTGGTCAGGAAGCGTTGCACTGACGTCAGGATCAACATCAGCACCATGCGCAACACCATCGCGGTGACCATCACCACCAGCGCCACCGCCAGCAACTGGACGAACGCGAAGTTCTCCCGCACCGCCCGCACCACGGAGTCCAGCTGCAACCCCAGGAGCACGAACAGCATCGCCTCCAGCAGGCTCACCAGGGTCCGCCAGACGGTCTGGCCGCTCACCCTCACCCGGGGCGGCAACAGCCCCTCACCGTGGGTGCCCAGGTAGAACCCGGCCACCACGGCCGACAGGACCCCGGAGAACCCCGACATCTCGGAGGGGATGTAGGCCACGAAGGGAGTAATGAGCACCGTCATCAACTGGAGGGAGGGGTCCCGGATACGACTGCGCCCCCACGCGATCACCACCGCGACCACCACGCCGTAGAGCAGCCCGCCCAGCACCACCTTGCCCAGCTCCAGGACGGCGTCCCCCGGCGTGAGCGGTCGCATCATGGCGGTGATGGCCAGACTGAACAGGGTCAGCGCGACCCCGTCGTTGATCAGGGACTCACCCTCGAGGATGGTCAGCACCCGGCGCGGGGTGCCCGCCCTCTTGAGGATCGCCGAGGCCGCCACCGCGTCGGTCGGGGCGATCGCCGCGCCCAGCGCGATCGCGGCGGGCCAGCCCGCGTCGGGGATCAGCAGGTGGATGACGGCGGCCAGACCGAACGCCGTCGCCAGCGTCATCCCCACCGACATCACGATGATGGGCCGCGCCAGGTCCCGCATGTCCCTGGGAGAGGAGAAGAACGCCGCGTTGTAGATCAACGGCGGCAGGAACACCAGGAGGATGACCTCCGGTGCGATGGACATCGAGTTCATCCACGGCACCACCCCGAGGAGCATGCCGAGCATCACCAGGACCACCGCGCCCGGAATCCTGATCCGCCCGGCGACCAGCTGGCCCACGATGACCGCGATCACCACGACCAGCGTGGCGATCACGTAGTGCTCGACGGACATCCCGGCTCCCTCCGACGGCCCAGCCCCCGCCCCAGCATGCCGGGGCGGGGACGGGCCGCGACGGAGGACGCGCCGCCGACGACCCCGGGGTCAGCGCACCACCATGAAGGCGTCCGGGTCCCGGGGCGGACGGTCCTTGGGCGCCTCGGCCGCATAGCCCACGGCCACCGCGCCCATCGGACGCCAGTCCTCGGGTACGTCCAGGACCTCCCGCACCACGTCGGCGCAGAACATCGTGGAGGAGATCCACGCCGAGCCCAGGCCCTCCATGGCCAGGCCCACCAGCAGGCTCTGCACCCCCGCGCCCATGGCCACGAGGAACATCGACCGCTCGGCGTCGGCGCGACGCTCGTCCGGATACGGGTGGGCCCCGTCCGCGACCAGGAACGGCACCACCAGGCTGGGCGCGCCGCGCAGCACGTCGCCGCGCCTGGTCCGCCTCGCGATCTGCTCCTCCGTGAACCCGTCGCCGCGCAGGTCCTCCACCCAGGCCCCGAGCATCGCGTCGAGCAGCCGCTGACGGGTCTGCGCGGACTCCACCAGGACGAACCGCCAGGGAGTGGTGTGGTGCGGCGCCGGGGCGGTCACGGCGGTGGCCACCGCACGGCGCACCAGGGAGGGATCCACCGGCTGTTCGGTGAAGGAGCGCACGGTCCGCCGGGCCGCCACCACGTCCCGGGAGCCGTAGCGGAACAGGTCGTCGTCGGCGGGGCGGATCAGTACCGCCGCCCCGGGGCCGTCCTCCTCGGTGACCAGGTCGCCCAGGCCCGAGACCACGGCCACCGGTACCCCGGCGGTCTTGCCCTTGACCAGCTCACCGGCGGCGGCGACCTCGTCGGCCACCGCGTTGATCGTGGCCTCCATGACGTTGCCCTGGGCGTCGGTGGTGCCGCGCAGGTCCTGGATCGCGGTGATCCCGGCCGCGCCGATGGCCACGTCGGTCTGGCCCATGCGCCAGGGACGGCCGAACGTGTCCGAGACCACCACGCCCACGCGTACGCCCAGGAGTACGGCCAGGCGGGCACGCAGGGCGCGCGCCGAGGCGTCGGAGTCCTCGGGAAGCAGGAGCACGGTGCCGGGAGCGACGTTCGAGGCGTCCACTCCGGCGGCGGCCATGACCAGGCCCGACCGGTGCTGCGCGATCCGGATGTGGCCCATCCGCGCCACCACCCGCTCGGTCTCGGCGTCGATCGCCGCCTCCCGGTCGTCACCCGGCTGGGAACGCCCCTCGGCCTTGCTCACGATCTTGGAGGTGACCACCAGGACGTCGCCGTCCACCAGCGGTTGGCCGGAAGCGGCCACGGCCCCGGCGATCAGCGCGGCGAGGTCGTCGCCCGCGCGCACCTCGGGGATGCCGGGAAGCCCGCGGACCCGCAGCTCGCCCACCCTTGGTTGCGACTCTTGGCCGCGCTCCGAGCGCGTCGGGACGGTCACCGGTTCCGCTCCCCTCGCGCGGACAGCTCGACGGCCAGGTCCACGGCGGCGCGGGCGAGCGCCTCGGTGGACTCCGGGTCGCTCATGTACAGCGGGCGGGACCGCACCTCCACACCGTCCACCTTGGTGTCGGCGTCGGCCTCGTCCACCAGCCAGCCGTCCAGCAGGTCGGAGCCGAGGTGGTCGGCGACCGCGCCCGCGCTGGTCTCCACGCCGATGGCGCTCAGGCAGGCGTCCGCCATCCCGCGCACGGGGGCGCCGCCGATGATCGGTGAGACGCCCACCACGGTCTTGCCCACCATGGCCTCACGGATGCCCTCGATGTTGAGGACGGAGCCCACGCTCACCACGGGGTTGGACGGCGGGATGATCACGGCGTCGGCGTTGCGGATGGCGCGGATCACGCCGGGGGCGGGCTTGGCCTTCTCGGCGCCCATGCTGATGATCTGCTCGGCGGGCAGCGCGGCCCGGTGCCTGATCCACCACTCCTGGAAGTGGATGGCCCGGCGCCCCTCCTCGTCGTTGACGATCACGTGCGTCTCGACCTGGTCGTCGGTCATCGGGATGAGTCGTACTCCCGGTTGCCAGCGGTCGCACAGGGCCGTGGTGATGGCGGAGAGGGGGTACCCGGCGGCGATCATCTGGGCCCGGACGATGTGGGTGGCGGTGTCGCGGTCACCCAGCCCGAACCAGGTGGGCTTCATGCCGTAGGCCGCCAGCTCCTCCTTGACCGTGAAGGTCTCGTCGGTACGGCCCCAGCCCTGCTCCTCGTTGATCCCGCCGCCGAGGGTGTACATGACGGTGTCCAGATCCGGGCAGATCCGGAGACCGAAGAGGGTGATGTCGTCACCGGTGTTGCCGATGACGGTGATCTGGTGGTCTGTGGCCTGGTCGGACTCGGTCGCGGCGCCGATTCCCAGTGTGGCCTTGAGGCCACGGAGGAAGCGCGCGCCGCCGATACCGCCAGCCGGTACGACTATCCGCATGCGTCCAAGTCTGGCAGGCTGGGGGCGAGTATGGGTCGTCTGCCCCTCCGTGGGTACGATCCAGCGTGACCCTTCCGGTACCGACGGTGTGTGAACCATCGGACGGTGGTCGCCATCCCACTTCATCGGCCCCGCGTTCGCTGTCCCCATGTCTCTCGAGCGCGCCCTGGCCGATTCACCCGACAGCCCGACGATATGCCAAGCTTCCTCCGACGCGACGGCGAAGCAGCAGAGGGGAACCTCTCTTGAACAACGAAACACTCGACCGCCTGCGCCTGCCCGGGGCCTGGGTCCTGCTCGGTGCCCTGGGCGTCCACATGCTCGCCGGGCTCATCTCGGTGATCATCAGCTCCAGCGCACAGGGCTACAGCTTCCCGCTGGCGATGGTGGCGAACGGTGGCGACTTCTTCGGATTCACCGTCACTCTCCTGCTCGTGGTCGTGGTCGGCCTGGTGCTGACCAGCGAGCGGACCCGCCCCAACTCCTTCCCCGTGATCCTGACCTCGATGATCCTGGTCGGTGTCGGTCTGCTCTTCTGCCTGATCGCGTTGATCAGCGGCTTCATCGACATCCGTCCGGGTGAGGGCGGCATGGCGTTCGCCGGGTTCCTGGGCCGTGCGGCCCAGGGTGCGGTGCTGGGCTTCTTCGGGTTCTACCTGATCAAGATCTTCAACGACCCGACCGTGGTGCCCCGGGCGCAGCCGCAGCAGCAGATGTACAACCAGCAGCCGTTCCCGCCCGCGACCGGCGCGCAGCAGTCCTTCGCTCCGGCGGGCTACCCGTCCACCGACCCGGCCGTCGCCCAGCAGCAGGCCTACGGTTACGACGCCGCCGCCCAGCAGCAGGCCGCGTACGGTCAGGATGCCGCCGCTCAGCAGCAGGCCGCCTACGGTTACGACGTCGCGGGTCAGCAGGCCGCCTATGGTCAGGACGCCGCCGCTCAGCAGCAGGCGTACGGGACCGGCGCCCAGCAGGCCTACGGTCAGGACGCCGCTGCCCAGCAGCAGGCCGCCTACGGCTATGACGCCTCGGGTCAGCAGGCCGCCTATGGTCAGGACGCTGCCGCTCAGCAGCAGGCGTACGGGACCGGCGCCCAGCAGGCCTACGGTCAGGACGCCGCTGCGCAGCAGCAGGCCGCCTACGGCTATGACGCCTCGGGTCAGCAGGCCGCCTACGGTCAGGACGCCGCGGCCCAGCAGCAGGCCTACGGTTACGACACCTCCGGTCAGCCGCAGGCGTACAACTATGACGCCTCGGGTCAGCAGGCCGCCTACGGCCAGGACGCCGCCGCTCAGCAGCAGGCGTACGGGACCGGAGCCCAGCAGGCCTACGGCCAGGCCTACGACCCGTCGCAGTACGCGCCGCAGCCCGCCGTGGACCAGCAGGCCCAGGACGCCATCGCCAACGGCTGGTACCAGGACCAGGGCCAGCAGGGGCAGGAAGCCCAGGCCGAGCCCGGAGTTGAACCATTCTTTAACTCCGGGGAGAAGAGTGGGGCCGAGGCGGCCGACCAGAGCGGCGGCGCCTACGGCAACCAGTACGGCTCCGGCTCCGGATACGGCTCTGACCAGCAAGGACAGGGCGGAACCGACGGCCAGCAGAACTGGTACGGCAACGACGGCCAGCGCTGAACCGACTCGGTTCGCCACGCTCTCCACGCCTTGGGAAGGTACGTGAATTGCGTGGTAATCCACAAGACGGACATCGCGGGCCTGCCGTTGGAGGCGGGTTACATGATATTCAGTGGATTACCACGCAGCGCGCTTGACTCACAGTGATGCGCGCGCGTGTAATTCCAATGTGGGATTTTCGCCCGACCCGGGGGACGAAAAGGGTCGGGGACATCTATTGGGGGGCAACAGGAGGTGCGCATGAGCGAGGTCATCCCGCTGGCGCACGGCTCGGACGAAGATCTGGGCTGGCAGGAACGTGCCCTGTGCGCGCAGACCGACCCGGAGGCGTTCTTCCCCGAGAAGGGCGGCTCGACCCGGGAGGCTAAGAAGGTCTGCCAGTCGTGCGAGGTACGTGCGGAGTGCCTGGAATACGCGCTGGAGCACGACGAACGCTTCGGCATCTGGGGGGGACTCTCCGAGCGCGAGCGCCGAAGGCTGAAGAAGGCCGCCGGGGGAGATTTCGATTTCCTGGCGGACATGCTGTAGGGGTACGCGTCACGGCGCGTCCGGGCCACGAGCCCGGGCGCGCCTTTTTCATGTTTCATACCCTTCGGGCCCTTGGACAGGATTGGTCCGGCAGGTCCGCTGGGTGTCGAATGCGCCACTATGGGAGACCCTCGCGTCCCCGACCAAAATGATCCGTAATGGTGCGGGGTGGCGTATCGTGATGTCCCGCGTTCGCGTCCGCGAACCGCCCCGGCGCGCACAGGCGCCCACCGACCGTCCCGGTCGGCACATCCCGGGCCCGCGCACGGGCCCGCCCCTTCTCCCGGAGAGAACCGACCACAGCCGTGCTTGACCTGGATTCCGCCCGCCACGTCGTCACCGCGGTCATCGTGTCCCACGACGGCTCACGATGGCTGCCGGAAACCCTGTCCGCGCTCCGTGCCCAGACCCGCGCCGTACAGCGGGTCGTGGCCGCCGACACGGGCAGCACCGACGGCAGCCCCGACGTCCTCGCCGACCACCTCCCGGCCGACGCCGTCATCGACCTGCCCGCCCGCACCGGCTACGGCGACGCCGTCAAGGCCGCGCTGGACCTGCCCAGGTCCACCACCGAGGTGCACGGGTTCGAGGACGACGCCACCGAGTGGATCTGGCTGATCCACGACGACCTCACCCCGGAGAAGGACGCCCTCGAACACCTGCTCGCCGCCGCCGAACAGGACCCCCGCAGCGCGGTCCTCGGGCCCAAGCTGCGCGACTGGTTCGATCGCCGCCTCCTCGTTGAGGCGGGCGTCACCATCGACGGCGCGGGCCGCCGCGAGACCGGCCTGGAACAGCGCGAGTTCGACCACGGCCAGCACGACGGCACCCGCCAGGTCCTGGCGGTCTCCAGCGCGGGCATGCTGGTCCGCCGCGACGTGTGGGAACGCCTCGGCGGGTTCGACCCGGCGCTCCCGCTGTTTCGCGACGACATCGACTTCTGCTGGCGCGTGGGCGGGGCCGGGCTCCGGGTGCGCCTGGTCACCGACGCCGTCGCCTACCACGCGGAGGCCTCCGCACGCCGCCGCAGGCGGATCACCGCCACCCGCAACCACCCCCGCCGTGTGGACCGCAGGCACGCCGTGTTCGTGCTGCTCGCCAACCTGCCCGTCGGCGGCATGGTGTTCGCGTTGCTGCGCAACTCCGTCGGCTCGCTGCTGCGCGTGGTCATGTACCTGCTCATCAAACAACCGGCCAACGCGCTGGACGAGGCGGCCGCGATCACCCTCGTCTACGGCCGGCCGTTCCGCCTGGCCCGGGCCCGGTTCCGTCGCCGCCGCGACCGCCGCCGCACCTACAGCGCCATCCGGCCGTTCCTGGCCCGGGGGGTGGCCATGCGGCAGTTCGCCGACGCGGTCACCGGGATCCTCACCGGGGAGCGGATGACCGACACCGCGGGGCGGCACCAGGCGGTGACCGCGCCACCGGGCGAGGAGGACGACGGCCCCGCCGACGACTCCACGTCCTTCCTGCGGCGCGTGGTCCTCCAACCGGGGGTCCTGCTGGTCATCGGCCTGACCGTGGTGACGATCATCGCCGAACGCTCCCTCCTCCTCGGCGGGATGCTCGCGGGCGGGGCCCTGCCGCCGGTCACCGGCAACGCCCTCGACCTGTGGAACCTCTACCTGGCGGGACACCCGGACAGCGGCGTGGGCTCGTCCGGTGCCGTTCCGCCCTACGTCGGGTTCCTCGCACTGCTGTCCACCCTCACTTTCGGCCAGCCGTGGATCGCCGTCATGGTGATCCTCCTCGGCTGCGTCCCACTCGCCGGACTCACCTCCTACCTGCTCGCCCGTGAGGTACTGCGCTTTCGCCCGGCGCGCCTGTGGATGGCGGGGGCCTACGCCCTGCTCCCCATGGCCACCGGAGCCGTCGCGCAGGGAAGGCTGGGCACCGCCCTCGTCCACGCGCTGCTGCCGATCCTCGGCCTGCTGCTGGTCCGCCTGGTCTCGATGCCGCCCAAACCCTCGCGCAGGGCCGCCTGGGGGCTGGGCCTCGCGCTCACGGTGGCCACCGCGTTCGTGCCCATTGTCTGGCTGCTGTGCCTGGTCACCGGGGTTCTGGTCGCGGTCGCCTTCGGGCACCTCGGCCGCCGGATCTTCGTCAGCGTGGCCATCAGCCTGGGCACGCCCGCCGTGCTCCTCATGCCGTGGACCCTCGAACTCCTGCGGCACCCCAGCCTGTGGCTGCTGGAGGCGGGGCTGCACCGACCCGAGCTGTCCAACCCCGGGGCGACCCCCACCGAACTGCTCATGCTGTCCCCGGGAGGCCCCGGAACGCCCCCGTTCTGGGTGACCGCCGGTTTCATCGCCGCGGCCCTGTGCTCCTTGCTGCTGCTCCGCAACCGCATGCTGGTCGCGGCGGGCTGGAGCCTGGCCCTGTTCGGGATGCTCGTCGCCGTCCTGACCAGCAGGATCGTCATCGAACCCTACTTCGGTGGCCCGCCCGCGCAGGTCTGGCCCGGCGTCGCCCTGTCCTTCGCGTCCACCGCCGTCCTCCTGACGGCCGCCACCGCCGCCCGCGCCTTCGGGAACATGATCCGCCACGGAGGCCTGCGGAGGTACTTCGCTCTGGCCGTGGCCCTGCTCGCGCTGGCCACGCCGGTGTCGGCCGCGGCCCTGTGGATGTGGGAGGGAGTGGACGGGCCGGTCACCGCGAACGCGCCCCGCTCCGTGCCCGGGGCCCTGGAGAGCGTGAGCTCCGACGGCACCGAACCCCGCACGGTCATCGTCACCCCCGCCGAGGACGGCAGCGTCGACTACGTGGTGGTCCGGGGCCGCGAACCCCGGCTGGGGGAGGAGCGCATCGTCCCCGAACCCGCCAACCGCGCGGCCATGGACCAGGCCGTCGCCGAACTCGCGGCCGGCCAGGGCAGCGACCAGCTGGTGGCCCTGCTCGACCACGGCATCCAGTACGTGCTCTACCCCCGGCCGGAACTCGGCGGGCCCGCCGACGCCACCATGGTCGACACCCTCGACGGCACCCCGGGGCTCGGAAGGCAGTCGCTGTCCAACCACTACGGCCTCTGGCGGATCGCCGAACCCACCGGCGTGCTGCGCGTGGTCTCCGAGGACGGTCTCGAAGCCGAGGCCCTCCGGGTGGAGGGCTCCGCCGACCACCTCACCGCCGAGATCGGTGGAGGCCACACCGGTCGCAGCCTCGCCCTCGCCGAACCCGCTGACGGCGGGTGGCGGGCCACGCTGGACGGCGCCGACCTCACACCCGTCGAGACCGAGAACGGGACGCAGGCCTGGGCCCTCCCAGTGCACGGTGGCGAACTCCGGGTGTGGCACACCGACCTCGTGCACACCGCCTGGCGGATCACCCAGGGGGTGCTGCTGCTGATCGTGGCGGTGCTCGCGGCTCCGGGCGTGCGCACGGAGGAGGAGCGCCGACTCATCGAGGCCACCCCGATGCCCCGACCCCGTCGTCCCCGCCGCACCGGGAGGGCCCGCCGCGCGGCCCCGGAGAACGCGAGTGTCCAGGAGGAGAACCCGGAACCCGACCCCGGGCCGACCACCACCGGGTCCATCCCCGTCGTCCGAGGCAAGCGCCGGGGGACGAGGGGCACACGGAGGGCCGGAACCCGCCGGGCCTCCGGCAGGCGCCGCACCGAGGACGAGGGGTAGGACATGCGACTGATCGTGGAGAACCGGTTCGCCCTGTTCGGGCTGGTCGCGTTGGCGCTGCTCGCCCTGTTCGGGGTGGCGTTCGTGATCCGGCCGGTCAACGCCGAGCTCGGCGTGTCCGAGCCCGACACCGTGCGCCCGGACCTGGCCGCACGGGTCTGCCCGGCGCCCCACGAGTCGTCCGACGACGCCGACAGCTCGGTGGCGGCCTTCGCACCCCGGGTCAGCCGCGACGACGAGGGCGAACTGCGGGCCGTCCCCCTGGCCGAGGTGGACGAAGGCGGCGCCGGCGCCCAGACGCTCGGTGAGGAGCTCACCGAGCCCGGCCGGGTCTGGCGCACCGACACCGGGGACGCCACGCGGCCCACCGCCCTGCACGCCGAGGGCGCCCTCGCGTCCGGGCTCGACTCGGCGCAGACCACCGTCTCCGACGACGCCATCACCGAGGTCCGCTGCGCCGCGCCGTCGATCGGCACCTGGTTCGCCCTGCCCGGCGCCGACGACCCCGATGACGTCGACCTGGAGACCCTCACCGTGCACCTGGCCAACCCGGAGGACTTCCGGGCGACGGTCAGCGTCGACATCTACACCATGGAGGGCCCCTCCTACTCCCCGGAGAGCCGGGGCATCCACCTCGGGCCGGGGGAGTCGACCGAGCTCGACGTCACCGAACTGATCCAGAACACCGGATCGCTCGGTGTCCACGTGCGGACCAGCACCGGCCGCGTCGCCGCCTCGCTGCTCGCCGAACACTCCTCCGGCAACAGCGACTGGGTTCCGCCCACCCGCTCGCCCGACGAAGAGCACGTGATCCCCGGAGTGCCCGGGGGAGAGGGGACCCGCCGCCTGTTCGTGGCCGCCCCCGGCGACGAGCCCGTCGAGGCCCGCGTGCGCGTGGTGACCGAGGAGCCCAACGACACCGACGACGAGCCCCTCGTCCTGAACGTCCCCCCGGCCGCGTCCTCCTGGCTGACCCTGGAGAGCGCCCTCTCCGAGGCTCCCGGAACGGTCGTCGTCGAGGCCGACGGACCCGTCGTCGCCGGGGTGATCGCGGAGGCCGTCGACGGCAAGAAGGTCGTCGAGACCGCCTACACCGCCGCCGTCGACCCCCTCACCGGGCCCCTCGACACCACCGCTGTCATCCCGGACATGCCCGAGGACATCGACATGGAACTGGTCCTGGGCGCTCTCGACGAGGACGCCAGGGTCGTGGCCACCCCGATCGCCGCCGACGGGAGCATGGGCGACGCCGTCCGCGCCGAGGTCGCCGCCGGAACCACCCACGTCCTCGGCACGGACACCGACGGCTGGGGGGTTCCCTCGGGGGCTGACCCCGAGGACGGTTACGCGGTCCGCCTGGAGCTGCTGGAGGGCTCCGGCCCGGTCTACGCCGCGCGCGTGCTGCGCTCGGGGGACGCTCTCAGCGTCCTGCCCGTCACCCCCGCGCCGGTGTCGGTCCAACTCCCCGTGGTCCGGAACAGCATGACCGGCATCGTCCCCTGACCCTGCCTTCTCCGAAACCACTCAAAGCACGGAAACACTCTCGGGGTCGACCCTTTCACGGTCGGCCCCGAGTCTTCCATTCGTGACCTGTCCGAATTCTCCCAGGCCCAGTCGGGGCGGTGGCAGTGCGTCACGGAAACGTCCGGAACAGCCAATCGGCGTCTGCCATACTTGGCCCGGATCTGAGCCGGACGCGTCGGGAGGTTTTCGTGGGTGAATCGTTGACCGGGGACTTTGGTCCTCCGTGCGCGGATGTGGATCCCGTCGCCAGCGATATCGCGCCGAGTTCCGATTCACCGTCGCCCCCGGAGAAGGAGACCGAATCCGGCATCCCGGAGGTTTCGGAGGGCGCGGCCCAACCCACGGAGGTGGTCGAGGTTCCCGCCGATTCCCACGCGGCGGAAGCGTCGCACGGGGGAGTGGTGGCGGCCGTCGGCGGCCTGGAGGAGCAGGTGCGGAGATTCCACGTCCGCAGTGAGACCCAGGAACAGATCATCCGGCAGATGCAGGGGCGGATCGAGCAACTCCAGGGGGACCAGGTCCAGGCCCTGCTCAAGCCCGTGCTCCGCAGGTTCGCGGGACTGCACGCCCAGGCGGCCGAGGCAGCGGAGCGGGCGCGTGAACGAGGGGAGAAGGCCGAGAAGGACTTCGATTTCTTCATGGACGCCATTGAGGAGTCGCTCGGCCTCATCGACGTCGAATCCGTGGCCGCCGCGCCTTCCGCCGAGTTCGACCCCGCGAAACACCACGCGGCACGCGTCGTCCCCACCAGCGACGCCGAAATGGACAAGCGCGTCCATCGCGTCCTCCGCCAGGGATTCACCTATGTCGACGCTGGCCGGGTGTTCCTCCCGGCACAGGTGAGCGTTTACCGGTATCAGCCGCCTCAGTAGGGTGCTGCCGTCATGGTGAACCGGCGCGGACACTGACCGCGAACGGTCCCAGAGCGGTGCCATACGACCAATTCCCAAGAAGGAGTCCCACGTTGAGTGACAGCGTGTACGGAATCGACCTGGGTACGACGTACTCCGCTATTGCTCGGATCAATGATCTCGGGCAGGCCGAAGTCGTCCCCAACTTCGACAGCAACCCGACAACCCCCTCGGTGGTCTATTTCGAGGGTGCGAACAACATCGTCGTCGGTGAGGAGGCCAAGCGTGTGCAGCGGTCGGCCCCCGACCACGCCTGCTCGCTGATCAAGCGCCACATGGGTACCCCCTACCCCCTCGACTTCCACGGCGAGAGGTACACGCCGGAGAGCGTGTCCGCGCTGATCCTCAAGGAACTGGTGAACACGGCCAACAGCGAGAGCCAGCAGGACGTCAACAGGGTGGTCATCACCGTCCCCGCCTATTTCGGGGTCAAGGAGAAGGAGGCCACCCGGCAGGCCGGGCAGATCGCCGGACTGGAGGTGGTCGGCATCGTGACCGAGCCGGTGGCCGCCGCGCTCTCGCTCGGAATCCGCGGTGAGAGCGCGGAGACCGTCCTGGTCTACGACCTCGGCGGCGGCACCTTCGACACCACGGTCATGCGGGCGGAGGCGGGCCGGGTCGAGGTCGTCGCCGTCGACGGGAACAAGACCCTGGGCGGAGCGGACTGGGACACCGCGCTCTCCCAGCTGATCGTGGAGAAGTTCGTCGAGGCGGCCGGTCTGGGCGACGACGACCCCCTGCTGGACGAGGAGTTCGAGGCCGAACTGCTGGGTCAGGTCGAGGAGACCAAGAGGTCCCTGACCAAGCGGGAGAAGGCGACCGTCCGCTGCCGCTACGAGGACAGGGACGAGAAGGTCGAGGTCACGCGGGACGAGTTCGACGCCGCCACACGCCACCTGGTCGGGCAGACCCTGGAGATCGCCCAGCGGACCGTGGACACCGCCGAGCGGAAGACGCCGGGGCTGACGATCGACCGGGTGCTCTTGGTCGGCGGTTCGGCCAAGATGCCCATGATCGAGACCGCGCTGCGCGACCAGCTCGGCTGGGACCCGGCCCGTAGCGACTTCGACCTCGCTGTCGCCAAGGGCGCCGCCATCTACGGGCAGGCCGCCGTGGACGAGGTCCTGTCCACTGACGGCACCGAGGTGGCGGTGGCGGCCGACGCCGAGCAGAAGTACTTCCTCGGCGGCGCCAAGGCCCTCAGCGTCACCAACGTCCTCTCGCGCGGTCTCGGCGTCCGCTTCCACGACGTGGATAAGGACGAGGCCTTCATCAGCTTCCTCGTGCACGCCAACGACTCCATTCCCGTGCGACTCGACCCCATCACGGCCCGGACCATCGTGGACAACCAGAGCGAGGTCGAGATCGGGCTCTACGAGCAGGGCGGTGAACTCGAGTCGCGGTCCCCGGAGGACAACCAGCTCCTCCAGGAGAAGTCGCTGGAGATCCCGCTCATGCCCAGGAAGTCGCCGATCGAGATCACCCTCACGGTGACCGCCGAGGGGCTGGCCCGGGTCACGGCCTTCGAGCCCACCGGTAACCGGACCATCGACGTCGAGGCACAGGTCTCGGTCCTCTCGCAGGACGAGGTCGAGCAGGCGGCCAAGCAGGTCTCCGGCCTCGCGCTGCGTTCCTGACAAGGCCGGGCCGGAGGCACTGGAGGCAAGGGTGGCGTTGGACGCCAAGCAGTACAGGAAGTCGGTCCTCGTCCCGCTGGAGAAGGACAAGGACCGGATGGCGGTGCTCCAGCAGGCCATCCGGGACCTCCAGGGGACGGACGGGGCCACCGCTCTGGCCCGGCTGGACATGGCCGAGCTGTTCGCCGTGGAACCCTCGATGGCCGGGGCGGAACTGGAGAAGCACCTCGGCAGTGTCGAGGCGGCGTTCAACAGCCCCATCGTCAAGAACAAACGCTCCGCGCAGCTGCTGAAGAAGCTGCTGGAGCTGATGCGGCAGGCCGACGTGGCGGTCACCGACCCCGCCTTCTGGTCCGGGATGGCCAAGGCGCGGACCAGCGCCATGCGGACGCGGCTGGACGGGTTCGCCCGGGCGGTGGCACAGGAGCACCCGCTGAAGGTGGTGCTGTCCGACCAGGTCACCGAGCTGGCCTCCAGTACCGGCCTGACGGGTGTGGCCAGGAGCGACCTGGTCGACGCGCTCTCGGCACACGGGGTGCGGATCACCGACGACTTCGAGGTCCCCAGGGTCAGGGTGCCCCCGGCGGTACGCGTGGTGACCGACTTCCCCGAGTTCCGGACCCTGGTGGACGTGGTGACCCGGCCCGAGCAGCATGAGGGGATCCGGGTCGTCGACGAGCTCTCCCGTGGCGAGCCCGCACGGGTCCTTGGCCCGGACGACGTGGCCCGGGCCAAGGAACTGCTGCAACGGCAGGAGGCCCGGGTCGAGGAGGGCGCCCGCCAGGCGGCCCAGAACGGGCTGGCGGCCCTGGCCGAGTGCGCCTCGCCCGCCGAGCTGCACGCGCTGGCCCTGTGCTCCCTCGCCGAGGCGGTCGAGCGCCTGCTGCGTCGTGGTCTGCCGCGGGTCACCGTGCACGAGAAGCTGTGCGAGTGGGGCGTGGACCACACCGACGCGGCGCGGTTGGTCACCAAACTGTCCGCCTCCACGAAGGTCCTCAGCCCGAACGACGTCGCCGACCGGTTGGCCGTCGGGGCCCTGGGTGAGGCGCGCAGACTGCTCGACAGCCTTCCCGGGCCGGAGCGCGAGGAGAGCGTCGAACGGGAGCGTCTGGCGAAGCGGGTCGAGGTCGCCGAGCGGAAGAAGAACCAGAGCGTCGCGCGCTACGAGACCGCGGTCAGGTCCGGGGACTACGCGGCCGCCGCGGCGGCCCTGCGGGAGGCCCTGGCCGTGGACACCCGCGACGAGGAGCTGCGCAGGCGGCTCCAGGGGCTGCCTCCCCCGCCCCCCGCGAACCTGTCGTTGAGGGCGGACGGCCAGGCTCTCGTGGTGTCCTGGAGCGCGGACGGGGAGGGAACGGCCCGCTACGCGGTGGTGCGGGCGGCCGACGGCGTCCCCGCCAATCCCCAGGACGGCGAGCTTCTCGCGAACGGCTTCACGGGCACGCTCTTCCGCGATGAGAGGCCCCCGGTCGGTACCCGGGTGCGTTATTCGGTGTTCGCCACCCGCGACGGTGCCCTCTACTCGGCCCCGGCCACGGACACCTGTGAGGTCCTACCCGCACCGTTCGACCTGGGGGCCTCCTCCGGTTCCTCACGGGTGTCGCTCTCGTGGGGGGTGCCGCCCGAGGCCCTCGGCGCGGTCGTGACCCAGACGGCCCCGGACGGGAGCCAGAGGACGCACCGTCCCACGACACCCGGCCGGATGACCGTCACCGGGCTGACTCTGGGTACCAGGTACCGGTTCTCCGTCGCCGCCGTCTACCTGACGGAGGGCGGCCAGCGGCGGGAGTCGGCCACCGTCAGCACCTACGCGACACCGCGGGGCTCCATCCAGGCTGTGGAGGACCTGCGGATCGAGTCGACCCCGGAGGCCCACCGGGCCAGTTGGCCGACCGTCACCGGCTACTCGGTCGAGCTGTGGGCCCTGCCGGTCAGCGCGCGGGTCGAGTCCGGAACCCGGCTCACCCAGGCCGGTCTCTCCGGCATGCGCGGCCGACGGCTGACCCTGCGCCCGGGAGGGGAGAGCGGCGGGCGTACCACGTGCGAGTTCGATTCACTTCCGGAGGTCAACCTCCTGGTCCCCGTGACCGTGGACGGTGACGGCGGACTGGTCGGCACCGCCCAGATCACCGGTTCGGCTCCGCAGGTGAGGACACCGACCGTCGAGAGGCTGGGCGACGAGCTCCGGCTGTCCTGGGAGTGGCCCGAGGGCGACCACCTGATCGAGGTCGGCTGGAAGGCGGGCGGTCAGCAAACCACCCGCAGGGTTTCCCGAACCGTCTACAACGACGGCGGCGGGGTCCGCATCCCGGACGCGGACTCGGTCAGCGACATCACCCTGGCCACCGTGGTGCGGACCGGAGACCGGGAATGGGCGTCCGCGTCCCTCGCTGTCGCGTTGAGCGGACCCACGCCCAAGGTGCGCTACTCCCTGGAGGTCAGGCGCTCCTGGATGGGCGGGAAGGGGACCGTCAGGGTGACCGCCCAGTCCCCGGAGTACCGGGGGCGGATCCTGGTCCTCACGGTCCTCAAGGAAGCGAAGTTCATGCCGGGTGGCGCCTCGGACGGAACCGTGATGGACCGCCGCGAACTGGACTTCACCGACCAGAGTTCCCTCTCCTTCGAACTCAAGCTGGGAAAGGTCGCCACCCCGTTCTGGGTGCGGCTCTTCGTCGAACCGGGCAGTGGCGCCCGGTTGCAGGATCCCCCGACAAGCCAGATGCGAGGCTGAGCGCAGTGCTCTTCACAACGACGGCCCCGTGCCCGTACTGCTACACCGAGATCAACCCCCGGAAGCTGGCCTACCGGTGCTCGGGGCGGCACGCGGCCGGCAGGACCCCCTGCGAGAAGAAGGCCGACCCGGCTCGCGGCAGGCACTTCAACGACACCAACGGGTACTGGCCCGTCATCGGGTCGGAGAAGCCCGGCAAGCTCCTGGGCGGGGTCCCCAAACCCGGCCTCTCCGGCAACTGTGAGAACTGCGGGTCCGAGCCCGGGCCGCCGGTGTGCCCGGAGTGCCATTCGCTCCTGCCCTCCGAATACGGTGCCGACTCCGCCCTCTTCGGCATGGTCGGTGTCCGAGGGGCGGGCAAGACCGTCATGCTCTCGATCCTGGACGCCGAACTCCAGACCTCCGTCGCCGACCGCTTCGACGCTGCCATCGACGCCCCGGGCGGCAAGTCCGGGCTCACTCGGGACCTGCGGGTCTACCACCAGCTCATGAGCGAGGGGAGCGGGACCGTTCCCGGGCAGACCCAGGAGAACCGCACCGGCAGGAAGGAACCCGCGGTCTACTCCTGGCGGTACACGAAGAAGGGACCGTTGGGGACCTCCCGGACCGCCTCCACGGTCTTCTCCTTCTACGACAACGCGGGTGAGGACTTCGCGACCACCGACGCGGCCATGACCCAGCGCTACCTGGGTGCCACCTCCGGGGTCATCCTGCTGCTGGATCCCTTCGGTTTCCCGGAGAACCACAAACGGGCGGTGGACAAGGGGGCGGGTTACATGGAGACCGGCCCGGAGGAGGTGATCGACGCCATCACCGCCGTCCTGCGCGCCACGGGGAACGTCAAGCGGACGAAGAAGATCAAGCAGCCCATCGCGGTGGTGGTGTCCAAGATCGACGCCTTCTTCGACCAGATCGAGGAGGACCACCCGCTGCGCAGCCCCTCGTCGAAGCGGCCGGTGTTCGACGAGTCCGAGGGACAGACCGTGCACGACCACGTGGGCCTGCTGATCCAGCAGTGGGGAGGAGCCGGACTCCTCCGCAAACTCGAGCACAACTACACCTCATTCCGGCTCTTCGGAGCCTCCGCCCTGGGCGCCGAACCGGACTACGCCTCCCAGCGCGTGAACCAGCGCGGCCTGTTGCCCCATCGCATCGCCGAACCGCTGCTCTGGCTCATGGCGATGCGCGGTTTCCTTCCGTCGACGGGAGCGTGAGATGGCCTTCGAGACAGCGACCTACACCGACGTCATGGCGGGTGAGGCTGTCGACGGCGTCGACGGCTTCAACTTCCAGGCGGTCTCCCCGGGAGTGACCGGGGTGGACCAGCAGCGCATCCGGGAGGGGCTGCTCCACCGGGTGGTCCCCTCCTGGGACCTGGGCCACGACGCGCTCGACCACCCGCCCACGTGCGCCTTCGAGGTCCGGGACGGGCGCAGCTACCTCTCCCGGGGCAGGTCCTCCGGCATCACCAACAGCGGCCGTCCCGGCAACCAGGTCACCCAGGTCATCACCACCTCCGACCCGGACGACTTCATCCCCTACCGTCCCGCCCAGCTCTACGGGGCCCTCCAGTGGACCCTGGAGAAGGCACCCGGACCCGACCCCGACCCGTGGGTGACCCCCTTGGAGGTCCGCCCCGAGTTCGAGGTGGACGCCCTCCAGGAAATGGTCACCGGCGACGCGTGGGCGACGCGGGTTCTCCCGCACTACCTGACGATGATCGACGCGGCCCTCGGGCCCACACCGACCAAGGCGGTGCTGCTGCACACCGACCTCGACGAGGTGATGCGCTGGATCGCGCTGGGCACGCTCTTCATGGAGGCCGAACGCGCCCGAACCCTCAACTTCCGGGCGTTGGTGGACGATCCGTGGCGTGTCGACGCCCTCCTGGTGGGGGTCAGCCCCGAGTTCGGCGGGGGCGACCTCGGTTCCGCCCATGTCCTGGACCTGGCGAACCGCACGGTTCCCGACATCGAGCCGAGCGACGTGGCACGGGCTCGGGCCGAACTGTTCACCGGACACGACGCCGCCGACGCCCTGACCGCCGTGGAGGTCGCGCGGCGCTGGGAGACGGTGCTCGGCCCGCAACTGGCCAACGACGCCGCCCGACTGGTCGCTGTACCCGACCCCGAGACCGACGGGGCCCGTGCGTGGCGTACCGCGGTCTCGGCGATCGAGCGGTTGGCGCGGGCCGGGCTGGAGGACGACCTGGCCCTGTACGGGGAGGAACTGGGTGAGGCCGCCGTCACCTACGGACCGACCACGGCGGAGGAGTTCGCCCTGGCGGGACGGGCCGTTCGGCACGCGCACGACCTCGGGCTGGACGAGGTGGCTCGCGCCGTCCTCCTGCCGGTGCTCGAGGCGCTCACCGCCGTTCCCGCGCTCGCCGGTTCCTTCGCCCGGGAGCTCTCCGGGGCGCGGGTTCCCGTGGAGTGGGAGTCGGAGGAGGAGCGTTCGGCGGCCGGAGGGTTCCTGGACGCCGTGCTCGCCGCGGCCCCGACGGAAAGCCTGCCCGACCTTTTCGGAGCGGCCGGAGCGATCGGCGCCCCGGTGACGGAGGAGGCCCGCGCGGCCGCCGCCGAGACCCTCTCAGGGCTGTGGCTCACCGACCCGGGACTAGGCCGGGACAGGTGGCGGCTGTGGCTCGGCGGCCCGGAGGTGGCGGCGGCCACCGCACGGCGCCTCGCAAACGCGTTCCACGCGAACGAGGGCTGGGCGGTCGACGCGCTGATCCGTGGGGACTGGGACTTCCTCGTGTGGGAGACCGACAGCTCCGACTTGCGCGGCTGGATCCAGGCCGGGAGGATCAGTCGTCTGCCCCTCGCCGAACGCCGTGAGCGGATCGCCACCTCCCTGCTGATCCCAGCGGAGGCGTGGCAACTGGCCCTTGGCGGCTCCGAGGTGCGGGACGACCCCGCACTGTGGGCGTCGTGGGTCCACCGTCACGGCTTCACCAACTCCCTGCTGTCCAAACTGAGGTCGGCGGTGAGGGAGGCCCTGTCGCCCGCCCCGGGATCCGAGGCGGAGAAGGTTGACTGGGGTCCGCTTCTGGAGGCTCTCAGAGATGCCCCCTTGAACGAACTCGCCCAATGGTCCGAGGACTATCTCCGGGCGCGGGGGACCCTCGAGGCCGCGCGGGCGAAGAGCCGAGACGAAGCGGACCTGACCCTCGACACGGACCTGCTCAAGCTCCGGCCGATGGCCCCCCTCCTGCTGGACGACATCGGGCGTGAGCTCCTGCGCTCCCAGGGCCAGGCCACGGTCGGTCAGGACGGGGACGATCGGGAGAGGGCCGAGAGCGAGACGGCCTCTCGTGACGGAGCCGATCGAGAGAGGCGGGACAGGCTCGCCCTGGCGGTCGTCCCATGGGGGCCGGCGGCGATACGGGTCCACCTGCAACGCGAGGCGGACCGGAGCCGGGACCCGCGCGTGGTCGACCGGGCCCTGCGGCTGCTCTCCGATCCCGACCGGAAGGTGTCCGAGGCGGCCGACGCCGCGCTGACGGGGATCGCCCATTCGCAGCCTGACCTGATCCGCGAGGTCAGGGGCAGGTTCCGGTTCCGCAGTGAACTGGACAGGTACCTCAGGGGACGGCCGGTCGGATCGGGAGACCGGCGCAGGACGAACCATCCGTTCGGCTGGGGGAGGGGGAAGTAGATGCCGCAGCTCATACTGATCCTGCTCCTGATCGGCCTGGCGATCGCCGCCGTGATCATCGTGATCTACCTGGTCATCATGATCGTCTGGACGCTCGTCGCCCTCGTCCTTCGGATCGTCGCGTGGGTATTCGTCCTCTGGCTCGGATCCTCCCTGGTGGGCCTGGTCGGCGGTGTCGTCCGGGGTGTGGTCCTGCCCCCGTTCGTCCTGGCGGGCAGGGAGGAGGAGCAACCCGGGATCGCCACACCCGAGGCGGTGAAGGCGGGACGGGTGCTCGGTGCGGCGCCCCGTGGTCAGGCCAGCTGGGACTACGCCTGGCCGATCTACGTCCCCTACCAGGCCAAGCGGGACGCCAACGCCGTCCTGGCGGCGGCGAAGCGGATCAGTCGCGACGCCTTTCGCTCCGCGTTCGACTCGTGGATCCTCGGGGCTCTGCTTCTGCCGGTCGTCACCGGATATGCCTTGGGCCTGTGGGTGTCGGTCCTGACCTGGTACTTGCTGATGCGTCTCCTCGGCGGGGTCGTGCACCTCGTCCAGACGCTCGGGGTCAGGGTGTACCGCTGGTCCGGTCACCTGGCCCAGCGGCGCAGGAAGGCCGAGCTCCGCTGCGTCAAGTGCTACCGGGTCACGCTGACGCCGAGCTACCGGTGCGCCAACCCCGATTGCACGGCGATCCACCGCGATGTCCGTCCGGGCCCCCTGGGTGTCTCCCATCGGCGGTGCGGATGCGGAACCCGTATCCCGGTCACGGTCAGTAGGGCGGCCCGCCAGCTGACCGCTCTCTGCCCCCTCTGCGATGAGGACGCTCCGGAGGGAAGCGGTACTCGGCGGGTCCTGCCGGTGCCGGTCATCGGAGCCGTCAGCGCGGGCAAGACCCAGTTTCTGACCGCCGGTGTGGTCGAACTGGCCCACCAGGTCGAGTCGCTCTCGGGCACGCTCACCCCGATCTCCCCGGGAGCCGAGGACTTCGTTCGGGCCGCCGCCACCGCCGTCGCCAACGGTCGGAGGGTGGCCAAGACGGCCTGGGACGACCGCCCCGAGGGGGTTCCGCTCATGCTGTCGGTGCGGGGGCGCGAGGCCGAGGTCCACTTCATGGACGCGGCGGGGGAGAACTTCGTCGACTGGGACCGGTCGGGCTCCCTGGGCTACCTCGACACAACCGACACCCTGCTGTTCATCCTCGATCCCCTGGCCCTTCCCGCAGTGCGCGAGCGGCTTCGGCGGGCCAACGAGGGGGACACGGTCCCGCTCGCCCAGGGCGATCAGGAGGACGCCTACGCCAGCGTGGTCGACCGGCTCCGGGCGTCGAGAGTGCCGTTGGACGCCAAACGCCTGGCGGTCGTCCTGACCAAGCTCGACGTGCTCCAGCGGATCCCGGACACCGACGGACCCGACCCCGAGGAGCGCGACTCGGTCCGGGAGTGGCTGAGGGCCAACGGGGCGCGCGGTCTTGTTCGGCGCATTGACCAGGACGACTTCCGGAACGTCGGCTACTTCGCGGTGAACTCGCTCGGGGCCCGGGACGGCTCCGACCCGTCCCACCCCGTCCGGGTCTTCGACTGGGTGCTGCGCTCGGCCGACCCGAGGCTGGCCGTGGTGTCGGCGCGAACATCCGGGACGGAAGAGGAGGGGAAGGCCGCGTGAACGGCATGAGGGACGGTATCCCGCTGGTCTACCGGACGTTCCGCAACTCGTGGACGGTCCTGCACGTCCTGCTCGTGCTCGTCGGCGTGGGCGCGCTGGTCTGGTGGTGGCGGGAGGGCAACCTCGTGATGCTGCTGACGGCCTTCCTCGAAGGCCTGCTCACCATCCAGAGGAACGTCGGTGGTCTGGTCCCCTGGCCGTGGAGTGGCTGGTAGGCAGCCGCCCGCAGGCAACCCCCACCGGCTCGTGGGGCGGGGGCTGGTGGGGTGGATGTGGGTAGTGAGGGGAGAGGGATCGGCTGGAGGGGGAGTCATGGTGGAGATGGACCTGGTGTCGCTGGGTGACGACCGGTGGACGCTGACGGTGGAACGGAACCTGGGGTACCCGTCGGAGGCGGTGTGGCGGGCCATCACAGAGCCCGAAGGGCTCAGCCGTTGGTACCCGATGGCGGTCGAGCGACTGGACCTGAGGGTCGGCGGGGAGATCGCCTTCCGGGACGAGGAGGGCGGGGAGACGACGGCCGTGGTCACGGAGGTCGAACCGCTGCGGGTGTTCGGCTTCCGGGAGTTCGATCCGGAGACGGGAGAGCACCAGCTGCGCCTCACCCTGGAGGGTGACGGCCGACTGGTGCTGGCTCACACGTTCACGGGCAGGGAGTGGGCGGAGCGCACCACGGTGGGGTGGCGCGCCTGCCTGAACGAGCTGGAGAACTCCCTGAGGTGATCAGTTCTCCGGGTCGACGGACTCGGGTTCGACTCCGAGGAGGTTGGCCACTTCCTCCACGACGGCCTCGTGGACCAGGAGGGCCAGTTCCTCGGGGTCCTTGGTCCGGATCTCCACGGGACGCCGGTAGACGATGATCCGGGCCCGGCCGGCGGGGTCGCTCTCCAGGCGGGAGAAGGGGATCGCCTCGGCGAGGTCGCCGTGGAGCGGAACCGGGGGAACGTCCTCCACGAGGAAGTCGACGTTCGCCAGCTCACGCGCCCACAGGCGTTCCAGGCGTTCGACGGCGTCGAGGACGAGATCGTCGAAGGCCTGCGCTCGGCTCCGGGAGACGGGCAGGTCAGACGGCACGAGAGGACCGCGGATGCCTCGACCCCGGCGGTCCCGGCGCCGCACTCTGTCTGGTTGGCCACTGGAAAGGCGCACTCGTCGCACACTTCGAGACTAAGCCATCACGGGCGCTGCGCGAAGTCCCGGCGCCTGGGAAGAATCGGGACGCCGACCCACCGGGTCAAGAACAGTCGCCCAAAAACTGTGCAGGTCATGGGACGATGCTGGCGTGTCCCTCGGTAAAGGCATACAGTCAAACGCTGTGAGCCATGTTCGACGCTGTTCCCGCACCGCGTGCAGGCAGCCCGCCGTATTCACGCTCACGTACGTCTACGCCGACTCCACCGCCGTCCTCGGTCCGCTCGCCGCCTACGTGGAACCGCACTGTTACGACCTGTGTGCGATCCACGCCGAACGGTTGACCGCGCCGCGTGGCTGGGAGGTCGTTCGGCTTCCGGTCGAGACGTCGGGAGGAGGTCCCGGCAGTGACGACCTGGAGGCCCTGGCCGACGCCGTACGTGAGGCGGCGCGGCCGCCCGCGCGCCAAGAGCCGTCCCCCGGTGAGCCCGTGGGGGAGGGGCACGAGACGTTGCGCCGGGGTCACCTGCGCGTGGTCAAGTCCGACCGGGGCGAGCAACGCCCGCCACACCACCCGAACGGCTGACCCGGTCCGCTCTTGCTAGTTTTGTACGGCGCTCGAACAACGGGGCGCTGGACCGAATTCGTCGCAGGATCGACCTGGCCGGAGCAGACGTGGCTGACCTCGGAAGCATCTTCAAGGCATACGACGTACGCGGTGTGATTCCGGACACCTTCAACTCCGACATCGCCCATGCGATCGGTGCCGCCTTCGCCCGGGTGGCCGGCGGACCCGCGGTCGTGGTCTCCCACGACATGCGCCCGTCCTCGCCCGAACTCGCCCGGGCCTTCGCGGACGGCGTCACCTCCCAGGGCGTGGACGTGGTCTTCGCCGGGCTCGGCTCCACCGACCTCCTGTACTACGGTTCCGGCTCCCTGGACCTGCCCGGCGCCATGTTCACCGCCAGCCACAACCCGGCCGAGTACAACGGCATCAAGATGTGCCGCGCCGGGGCCGCGCCGATCAGCGCCGAGACCGGCCTGGCCGACGTGCGCGGGCTCGCCGAGGACTTCCTGTCCGGCGCGAAGGACCCGGACGCCCACGAGGGGCCGAAGGGCACCGTCACCGAGCGGGATCTGCTTCCCGGGTACGCCGACTACCTGCGCGAGCTCGTCGACCTCTCCGGTTCCCGCCCGCTCAAGGTCGTCGTGGACGCGGGCAACGGCATGGGGGGCCTGACCGTCCCGGCCGTCCTGGAACAGGGCCTGCCGTTGGAGGTCGTCCCCCTGTTCTTCGAACTGGACGGCACCTTCCCCAACCACCCGGCCAACCCGCTGGACCCGGACAACCTGGTGGACCTCCAGGCCAGGGTCCGTGAGACCGGTGCCGACCTCGGCCTGGCCTTCGACGGCGACGCCGACCGCTGCTTCGTGATCGACGAGCGCGGCGAACCCGTCTCCCCGTCCGCGGTCACCGCGCTGGTCGCCTCCCAGGAGCTCAAGCGCGAGCCCGGCGGCACCATCATCCACAACCTCATCACCTCGGCGGCGGTCCCCGAGATCGTCACCGAGCGCGGCGGCAAGCCCGTCCGCACCCGGGTCGGCCACTCCTTCATCAAGGCGACCATGGCCGAGACCGGTGCGATCTTCGGCGGGGAGCACTCCGCCCACTACTACTTCCGGGACTTCTGGAAGGCCGACACGGGTATGCTCGCGGCCATGCACGTCCTGCGTGTCCTGGGCGCGGACGAGCGTCCGCTCTCGCGGATCACGCAGGAGTACTCCCGGTACGCGGCCTCGGGAGAGGTCAACTCCAGGGTCGCCGATGCCGCTGGTCGCATGGCCGCGGTGCGCGCGGCGTTCGTGGGCAGGGACGGGGTGACCGTCGACGAGCTCGACGGCCTCAGCGTCACCCTGCCGGACGGCGCGTGGTTCAACCTGCGCGCCTCCAACACCGAGCCGCTGCTGCGACTCAACGTCGAGGCCCCTGACGACTCCGCCGTGACGCGCCTGCGCGACGAGGTCCTGGCCCTCGTCCGCAACTAGCCCGCGCCGACACGGCCACCACACGAGGAACGAGAACCATGAGCACGAAGATCGACGGCTGGCTGCTGGAGATCCTGGCCTGCCCGAAGAGCCAGGCCCCGCTCCGCCACGACCCGGAGACCGACGAACTGGTCTGCGACGAGAGCGGCCTGGCCTACCCCATCCGCGACGGGATCCCGGTCCTGCTGGTGGACGAGGCGCGCACGCTCTCCTGAACGGCGGGAAAAGGTTGGGTGGGCGACGGAACGATCCCGGCGTTTCGGTAGTCATATCCGGTACGCCCGGGTGAGGGGACACCGTCGGGGCCGCGGCTGACCGCGGCCCCGCCCGGCGTCCCGTGCCCGTTAACCTGATGCTGCGCCCCCGCTCAGCCCACCTCCGGAGGACATCGATGCCCGGTCCCGAGTCGCTACTGCCGAGCGACCCCTCTTCGTTCGGCGCCTACAGCGTGACCGGACGTCTCGGGAAGGGCGGCCAGGGGGTCGTCTACCTCGCCGAGGACGGCAACGGCGACGAGTACGCGGTCAAGGTCCTCAACGACCAGTGGTCCGCCGACGCCGACCTGCGCAAGCGGTTCGAGAAGGAGGTGCGGGCCGCCCAGCGGGTCGCGTCCTTCTGCACGGCGGCGATCATCGACGCCCAGCTCGACAGCGAACCGCCCTACGTGGTCAGCGAGTTCGTGCCGGGCAAGGACCTCCAGGAGACGGTGGCCAAGGGCAAGGCGGTGCGCGGCGCCGCGCTCCAGCGCCTGGCCGTCTCCACCGCGACGGCGCTCGTGGCCATCCACAAGGCGGGGATCGTCCACCGCGACTTCAAGCCCGGGAACGTGCTGCTGGGCCCGGACGGGCCGCGGGTGATCGACTTCGGTATCGCCCGGGTCGACGACGGCACCGCCACGATGACCAACTCGATCGTCGGTACGCCCTCCTACATGGCGCCGGAACAGATCGAGGGCCGCGGGATCACCGACAAGTGCGACATCTTCGCCTGGGGCTGTGTGATCGCGTTCTCCTCGACCGGGCGCGCGCCGTTCGGATCCGACACCGTCCCGGCGGTCGTGCACCGCGTGGTGAGCGCTCCGCCGGACCTGGACGGGGTCGACGAGGCGCTGCGGCCGATCGTGGAGTCCTGCCTCGACAAGGACCCGAACCGCCGCCCGAACGCCCAGACCCTGCTCATGCGGCTGCTCGGCCACGACGCTCCGGCCCACCCCTCGAACAGCGCAGACGACGCCCTCCAGCAAGGCGAACGGGTGGCCCAGACCGGAATGCTCAACGGCAACCAGCTGCCGCCCGTGCAGTACCCGCAGACCGGCGGACAACCGGGCATGGGTCACCCGCCCGGCGTGTCCGACCCGCGCCCGTTCGGCGCGCACCCGGGGACCTCCAACCCCCGCCCGGGGCAGGTCGGCCACCCGATGAGCTCGGACCCGAGGCAGGGTGGGTTCGCGGCACACCCGGGCATGTCCAACCCGAGGCCGGGCGTGCCGGGGCCGCACCACCAGCCGCACGCCGTGCAGCAGGGCGCCAACCCGATGATGACCGGGGCGGCCAACCCGAACCAGACCTACACGCAGCGCCAGCAGCCGCACCAGCAGCCGAGCCAGCAGGACTCGATCCTCCAGCAGGGCTGGGTGATCCCGGCGGTGCTGGTCACCATCATCATCCTGTTGCTGATCCTGCTGATCCTGGGCCTCAGCGGCTGACGACAGGGTCCTACTCCGAGCTCAACCCCGGGTGAGCTCGTCGACGGCGCGCGACACCGCCTCGTCCACGAGGTCCCGCACCTGCGGCCAGCGGTCGTCCACGCAGTCCGTGGGCAGCACGGTGACGCTCTCGCTCCGGGACATCTCCAGCGCCCGCCGAACCCCCGCAGGGGTGACCAGGCGCGCGTTCGCCGTCACAGCCAGCACCCCCGAGGGCGGGCTGCCGACGTCCCGCACCACCACGTACAGGGCCATCGAAGCCCCGTCCGCGACCAGTTCCAGGCAGGTCCACCAGTGCGCGGCGGTCCCGCCCCGGCCGCCGTCGCCCGAGGTCACCGTCGCGGTCGCCGCCGGGTCCAGGGCGCTCAGCAGGAGCGCGACCGAGCCGCGCCGGGACCGCACGTGGTCCAGGACCCGGCGGCGCGTCACGGCGGTCAGCGGGGGGACGGGCCGACCCGTCGGGGCCACCGTCTCCGGATCCCACGCGAGTTCGTCGCGCAGGGCCCCGGTGACCAGCCGCGCCACGTGGGAGACCAGGGGCGCGAGCTCATCCTCGGGGTCGCGCTTGTCCACCGGGGCGGGCGGAGGGGTGCCGGGGTCCAGGAGCAGCGGGGGCAGGTCGGCCCGCTGGAGGACCCGCGAGGCCAGCACCCAGGGCAGGGCCCAGGTCGCCCCGCCGCCGTCCGGCTCCTCCCCGGAGGCCTCGGCCGCCACCCGCACGCACTCGGCGTAGGTGTGCGCGGCCCGCACCACAGGGTGGGCGGGGACGGCCGCGGCACGGGCCAGACGGAGCGTGTGTTCGGTGGACAGCGCGGTCCGGAGCGGGCGCAACGGAGGGCCCTCGTGCGCGTTGCCCCGGCGCTCCTCTCCGGCGGGGAGTTCGGCCACCCGCCCGGCAAGGGCGGCGACGTGGGGCCCGGTGATGGGTTCTCCGGACCCGGGCTCGCCATGGAGGAGCAGGTCGGTGAGGTCGGGTCCGCCGCCCCACTCCCGGACGCGGTCCCGCGTCAGTTCCCGTCGCGCGGCCCCGTGTTGCCGGTGGGGCCGGTCCTGGCGCCAGTTGGCCCAGACGTTCCGGAGGAGGTCGACGTCCCTGAGGTCTTCGCGCACGCGCTCGGGGAGTGTCTCCCAGGCCGTGTCGCCGAGTTGGCTGTCCACGGTGTCATCCGTAGCCCGTGGACTCTTTGCCAAAACATGCCGAACGCCAGGTGCGGGTGTCCAGTGACGGCCGTGGTCCCGGGTCAACCGGAGTTGTTGTCGCGCGTCCCGGTACCGGTGGGCGTGGGCCGTCGGGAGTGCAGCAGGCGCATGGCCTTCTCCTTCTCGAAGTCCAGGGCGCGGGTGGGGGCGGCGGCCAGCCTGCCCAGGCGTTCGCCGTGCGCGCGCACCCGGGCCAGCACCTCGGGTTCGGCCAGGACCCGCAGCGCGAAGGCGAGCGCGGCGGGAGGGATGTCGAACTCGCGTTCCAGTTCCAGCCCACCCGCGATCGTGCGCAGGTCGTCGTCCGTGAACCGGCGGTGTCGGTGTCCCCGCCCGGTGGGCTGTTCCTGGGTGCGGGGGAGCAGGCCGAGACCCTCTCGGTAGCGCAGCATGCGGGCGGTGCTGCCGACCCGTTCGGCTGCCGCGGAGATGGGGACCGGTGCGTCCTGCGGTCCGTGCGCTGTGGGGTCGTCGTCGAGGGCGGCCATGGAGGTGACCCTAACCCAACACCGGAGCCACATCGCGCAATTCTGACATCTCTGTGTGAGGTTTGTGTGCGGAGGGTGGTCGCGGGCCTAGAATCGGGTGGCAACCATGACTTGACGAGTGAGGAACGCATGGCTTTCGACTTCAAGGTCGCCGATCTCTCCCTGGCCGAGTTCGGCCGCGACGAGATCCGTCTCGCCGAGCACGAGATGCCCGGCCTCATGGCCACCCGCGCCGAGTTCGGCGACAGCAAGCCCCTCACGGGCGCCCGCATCATGGGCTCCCTGCACATGACGGTGCAGACCGCCGTCCTCATCGAGACGCTCATCGCCCTGGGCGCCGAGGTCCGCTGGGTCTCCTGCAACATCTTCTCCACCCAGGACCACGCCGCCGCCGCCGTGGTGGTCGGCCCCGACGGCACCGTCGACGACCCCAAGGGCGTCCCCGTCTTCGCCTGGAAGGGCGAGACGCTGGAGGAGTACTGGTGGTGCACCGAGCAGGCCCTCACCTGGCCCGGCGCCGAGGGCCCCAACATGATCCTGGACGACGGCGGCGACGCCACCATGCTCGTCCACAAGGGCGCCGAGTTCGAGAAGGCCGGCGCCGTCCCGGACCCCTCGACGGCTGACAGCGAGGAGTTCGAGGTCGTCCTGACCCTCCTCCAGGAGAGCCTCAAGAAGGACTCCACCAAGTGGACCACCATCGCCAAGGACATCAAGGGCGTCACGGAGGAGACCACCACCGGTGTGCTCCGCCTCTACGAGATGCAGCGTGACGGCAGCCTGTCCTTCCCGGCGATCAACGTCAACGACTCCGTCACCAAGAGCAAGTTCGACAACAAGTACGGCATTCGCCACTCGCTGCCGGACGGCATCATGCGCGCCACCGACGTCCTCATCGGCGGCAAGGTCGCCGTGATCTGCGGTTACGGCGACGTCGGCAAGGGATCGGCCGAGGCGCTGCGCGGGCAGGGCGCCCGCGTCATCGTCACCGAGATCGACCCGATCAACGCCCTCCAGGCGGCCATGGACGGGTTCCAGGTCACCACGCTGGAGGACGTGCTGGAGGTCGGTGACATCTTCGTCACCACCACCGGCAACTTCAACGTGATCATGGCCGACCAGATCCTGCGCATGAAGCACCAGGCGATCGTCGGCAACGTCGGCCACTTCGACAACGAGATCGACATGGCCGGCCTGGCGAAGGTCCCCGGGATCACCAAGAAGGAGATCAAGCCGCAGGTCCACGAGTGGACCCAGGAGAACGGCAAGTCCGTCCTGGTGCTCTCCGAGGGCCGTCTGCTGAACCTGGGCAACGCCACCGGGCACCCCAGCTTCGTGATGTCCAACAGCTTCACCAACCAGGTCATCGCGCAGATCGAGCTGTTCACCAAGCCCGACGAGTACCCGACCGACGTGTACACGCTGCCGAAGATCCTCGACGAGAAGGTCGCCCGTCTGCACCTGGACGCGCTCGGCGTCAAGCTGACCGAGCTCACCAAGGAGCAGGCCGCCTACATCGGCGTGGACGTGGCCGGGCCGTTCAAGCCCAACCACTACCGCTACTAGGGGCGAGTCGTTCCACAGATGACTCCTCCCTCACACGAGGTGGCGGACCTCGGCCTCGCGAAGGCCGGGGTCCGCCGTGTGGCGTGGGCCGAACGCTCCATGCCGGTCCTGCGCAGCGTCCGCGCCCGGTTCGCCGAGGAACGTCCGCTCGACGGGCTCCGGGTGGCCGCCTGCCTGCACGTCACCGCCGAGACCGCCAACCTGCTCCGCGTCCTGCGCGCGGGCGGGGCACAGGTGTGGCTGGCCGCCTCCAACCCGCTGTCCACGCAGGACGACACCGCTGCCGCCCTGGTCGCTGAGTACGGGGTCGCCGTGCACGCGTGGGCGGGCATGGACACCGCCGCCTACGACCGCAACCTGGTCACCGTCCTGGAGTCCCGGCCGCACCTGCTGCTGGACGACGGCTGCGACCTGGTCAACACCGCGCACGTGGGCCGTCCCGAGCTGCTGGAGGGGGTCCTCGGCGGTTGCGAGCAGACCACCACCGGCGTGATCCGGCTGCGCAGGATGAGCGCGGAGGGCGAACTCCGGCTGCCGATGGTCGCGGTCAACGACACCCGCACCAAGCGGATGTTCGACAACCGGTACGGCACCGGGCAGTCGACCGTGGACGGGGTCCTGCGCGCCACCAACACGCTCCTGGCCGGGCGGACCGTCGTCGTGGCCGGGTTCGGCTACTGCGGGCGGGGCCTGGCCGAGAGGTTCCGGGGCATGGGCTCCAACGTGGTCGTCACCGAGGTGGACCCGGTCAAGGCGCTGGACGCCGTGATGCAGGGGTACACGGTCGCCACCATGGAGACGGCCGCCCCGGTCGGGGACGTGTTCGTCACCGCCACCGGGAACCGCGACGTGATCCGCCGTGAACACCTGGAGGTGATGCGCGACGGGGCGATCCTGGCCAACTCGGGCCACTTCGACCTGGAGATCGACCTCAACGCGCTGGAGTCGCTGTCCGTCACCGTGGACCGCGGCGTGCGCGAGCAGGCCGACGAGTACGAGTTCGCCGACGGCCGCAGGCTCCTGCTGCTCTCCGAGGGGAGGCTGGTCAACCTGGGCGCCGCCGAGGGCCACCCTGCCGCCGTCATGGACATGTCGTTCGCCGTTCAGGCGCTCACCACCGAGTGGCTGGCCAGGGAGCACGCCACCCTCGCCCCCGGAGTGGTGGAGGTGCCGGAGGAGACCGACAACGAGGTGGCGCGTCTGGAACTCGCCGCCCTGGGGGTGGGCATCGACGTCCTCACCCCCGACCAGGAGGCCTACCTCAGTTCCTGGCGCCCCTGACCCCGCCCGGCCTGGCCGGGGTTCATGGCTTCCAGGCTGCGCCGACGGCGCTCGGCCAGCACGGCGGCGAGGAAGTACGGCGGGGTGGTGCCCAGTGGTGGGAGCGGGCTGATCTGCGAGGCAACCGAGTCGGCGAGCTGGATGCCCATCTCGTGGCGGGTGTGCTCGGCCAGTTCGGCGTAGCGCAGGACGTACTGGCGCGCGGCGTTGGCGGTCTCCGGGGACAGGCGCGACAGTTCGGTGGTCGCGGCCCAGGCGGCCAGGTGCGGCGGCATGGGGATGGCCACGTCGCGGCGGCCGCCGGTGCGCTCCTCCACCACCATGGTCCCGGCCACGAAGTCGCCGACCCTGCGGCCGTCCCGGTTGAGCATCGAGGTGATCAGGGCGATCACACCCATGGTCATCCACAGTTCGACGAACCCGGAGAGCGCACGGGCCAGGGCCTGCCGGAAGCGTTCGGGGGAGCCGTCGGTGCCCACCACCCGCAGTCCCAGGGCCATCTTGCCCAGGGAGCGACCGCGTGAGATCGACTCGAACGCGGTGGGGTAGCCGACGATGACGAGGATGGTCGAGGCCAGCGAGAGCGCGCTGGTCGCGGCGAAGTCGACGCTCACCGCGACCCAGTTGACGATCAGGCTCAGGGCGATCAGTGTGATGACCTGCACGAGGAAGTCGATGGCGATCGCCGCCGCGCGCGTGGCGAACCCGGCGGGGCGCAGTTCGAGCACCACCGCGTCACCCGTGACCAGCGGCGTCACGCCGTACACGTTGTCACGGGTCTCGCCACCACCGGGATAGGACACCAGTGCACGCTCCCTTACCGGGTGTCTGAAACCGTCTCCCTGACACTACCCGCCAGCGCGCGGCCGTGTTCTCACCCGTCTCGGAGGCGGTGACCGAATCCAGTAATGTCCCTTACGTGGATATCGACGTGTTCGCCGCCGCGCACGCCCAGGAGTGGGAACGACTGGACGAACTGGTGCGTCGGCGCCGTTCGCTCACAGGTGAGGAGATCGACGAACTCGTCGAGCTCTACCAGAGGGTGTCGACCCACCTGTCGGTGGTGCGCTCCTCCGGGCACGACCCGGAACTGGCCGGTCGGCTGACCTCGCAGGTGGCCCGGGCCCGGTCCGCGGTCACCGGTTCGCACGCGTCCTCGTGGACCGACGTCACCGGGTTCTTCACCCGGGTGTTCCCGGCCGTGCTCTACCGGCTGCGCTGGTGGTGGATCGGTGTGACCGCCGGAACCCTCGCCGTGGCGACGGTCACCGGGGTGTGGATCGCCACCAACCCGGAGGTCCTGGCGGCCCTGGGCACCCCCGAGTCCATCGCGCGCTACGTCGAGCACGACTTCGCCAACTACTACGTGGAGAACCCGGCGGGTTCCTTCGCGGCCCAGGTGTGGACCAACAACGCCTGGGTGGCGGCGCAGGCGATCATCTTCGGAGTCGCCTTCGGCCTGCCCACCATCGGTGTGCTGTTCCTCAACGCCGTCAACCTCGGGATGGCCGGGGGCATGATGTTCGCGATGGGGCGCGGCGACGTGTTCTTCGCGCTGATCCTCCCGCACGGCCTGTTGGAGATGACGGCCGTGTTCGTCGCCGGCGGGGTGGGCCTGAAGATCGGCTGGTCGCTGATCTCCCCGGGTGAGCGGACCCGTCTGCGGGCCCTCGGCGAGGAGGCCCGCGCGGCCATCGCGGTGGTCCTGGGCCTGGTGGTGGTGCTGTTCATCTCGGGGTTGATCGAGGGCCTGGTCACCGGGTGGATCACCAACACGTGGATCGCCATCGGCATCGGTGTGGTCGCGGAGGTCCTGTTCTTCGTCTACGTGTTCACGGTGGGCAAGAGGGCCTACCAAGAGGGCGTGTCCGGCGACATCGAGGACGCCCCGGCCGCCCTCCCGGTGGCGGGCTAGCCGGAGGCGGAGTTTCCCGCGTTCCGTGGTTCCGGACGGGGTACCCCGTCCAGCCGTTCACGGACCAGCTGGGTCTGGGGGTGGTCCTCCCCCAGGACCCGGCGGCGGGTCTCCAGGACCGAGAGGAAGTGCGTCCGGGCGACGGAGGGCCGACCACGGCGCAGCGCGAGCAGGCCGAGCTTGTAGGTGGCGTTCATGGTGAGCCGGTGCTCGCGGCCCAGAAGGCGCTCGCGGGTCCGCTCGACCTCCCGGAACAGCTCCTCCGCCGCACTGAGGTCGCCCTCGTGCATCGCGGCGTAGCCCAGGGCGTCCATCGAGGCCAGCGTCTCGACGGCCTCCGGGCCCTGGATCCGCAGCCTCGTCCGGAGGATCTCCTCGTGCTGTTCCCGGGCGGAGGCCCAGTCGTCCCGCATCCCGGCCACCAGGGCGATCTGGTGTCGGGTGTCCAGAGTCCGGGGGTGTTCTGCGCCCAGGGCCCTCCTTCGGTCCTCCAACAGGGCCGAGTACTCTCGCTCCGCCTCGGAGACGTGCTCCTGGAAGAGCAGCCCCTCGGCGATCAGGTGCCGGGCCTGGAGGGTGAGGGGGTGATCGGGACCGAGCGCCTCCTCAGCGGTGCGCCGAGCGGCGCCCGCGACGCCCTCCGCCTCCGCGAACTGCCCCAGCTGGATGTGGGCGGTGGCCTCCGCGAGGCCCGTCTCCGCCAGGAAGGCGGGACCGAGGACCGACACGCGGGAGGCCAGGGCGTTGAGCGCGGCGAAGGCACCCAGCTCGAACCACGGGTCCTCGTCGACCTGACCGGCGAGGAGTTCCGCGACCCCGACGACCAGGCGCGTGTCGTCCGCGCCGAGTCGCGCACGGACCGTCTCCGAGACCAGCGGGTGCAGTCGCAGCCCGACCTCTTCGTGGCGTTGGTCGACCTCGACCAGCCCGTGGACCACCAGGGCGTTCACCGTTCGGGCGAAGGCCGCCTCGTCCAAGGGCTCCTCTGAGGGGGCCAGGACGTGGCCGAGCAGCCCGGAGAGCGGCAGCCTGCGCAGCGGCACGGTCCGACCGCGCGGGCCGAGCAGAGCCAGGGCCCGCAGCACGGCCTCGGCGTGCGGGTCGCGTTCACCCACCATGCGCAGGGACAGCTCCCACACGCCGGAGAGCAGGCGGCGTTCACCGTCCTCACCGGTCACCAGTGGTGCGGAGAGTTCGTCGAGCCGAGCGAGGTCCTCGTCCAGGTGCGCCAGCAGGGAGTTCGGGTCGGGGAAGAGGACCCCGTGGGTGGCGAGGATGCGCCCCGCCAGGAAGAGGGCGAGCGGAACCCCGCCGAGGCGCGCGGCCAGCTCCTCCGCTCCGGGCAGTTCCCGCTCTCCCGCGTGGTCGACGAGCGCGTTCACCGCGTCCCGACCTTGGAGGGAGCCGACTCGGTGCACCGTCGCGGGCGCCCACAGCGCGGGGTCGTCCACTCGGCTGGTGACCAGGACGAACCCGCCCGGGCTGGACCGCATCCAGCCGCGCTGCTCGCCCGGGCGGTTCTCCGGGTCCAACAGCTCCGGCTGGTCGGCGTTGTCGATCACCAACAGCCAGGGACGCGGAGAGGCGTCCAGGTGTCGCCAGACCCAGCGCGCGGCCTGGCGGGGAGCCGTCCTGAACCGGTCGGCCTCCTCACGGGTGCCGCCGAGTTCCACGGCGACCTCCAGCATGCTCGGCAGGATCGTGTCCGGGCGCACCCAGAACACCGTCCACCCCTCCGTGCGGGCGTGCTCGGCGAGGGCGGCCGCCACGGTGGTCTTGCCGAACCCGCCGGGCCCGGTGAGCACGTGCGGAACCGCGTCCCCGCCGTGCATGCCCTCGCGCAGGGTCGTCAGCAGGTCGTGGCGCCCGCGTACGGCCGTGGCGGGGCGCGGGGGGTCGAGGGAGACGTCGGGCACCGGGGCGGCCGCCGGGGCGGCGTTCACGGTGACGCCACCGTGGATGTCCCGGGCCTGGACCAGGTGCCCGTACACGGGTCCGTCGGCGCGGTTGCGGGCTTCGGGGGGAGGGGCCATGGGGCACATACTGCACGAAGGGGGACCCCTGGCGCAGCAGCACGTGTCTCGTCCGGGGGCTAGAGGGTCCGGAGGAGCCCGGGCAGGGCGCCGCCCTCGGTCGCGGAGCGGCCCACACCCACGCCGACCGCACCCGCGCGCAGGTACTCGGCGGCGTTGCGGGCGTTGACCCCGCCCGTGGCCACCACCCGCAGCTCCGGGAACGGGCCCGCCATCGCGGACACCCACGCGGGGCCGAGCACGTTGGCCGGGAAGGCCTTCACCGTCGTCACGCCCAGCCGGAGTGCGCGGCCCGCCTCGGTGGGCGAGGACACCCCGGGGAGGAAGGGCACGCCCAGACGGTCGGCCTCCGCGACGGTGTCCGGGTCGAGCCCCGGGGCCACCCCGAACTCCGCTCCCGCGTCCACCGCGCGACGCAACCGTTCCGGGGTGGTCACCGTTCCGGCGCCCACGGGGAGCCGTCCCTCGGCCGCACGGACCACCGCCTCCAGGGCGGGCAGCCCGGAGGGGCTCTCCTGGGTGACTTCCACCAGTCGCACCCCGGCGCCCCACGCGGTCCGGGCGGCGGCGACCGCCTCGTCGGGGGCGACCCCCCGAAGGATCAGGACCAGGGGCACGGGGGAGAGCCCCGCGCCGAAGAAGTCGGCCCAGCGGGGGATCGAGCCCCTCCCGGCGTCGTCGTTCGTGGTCATCGTTGGCTCCAACCCAGTTCTTCGCTGATGGCCCTCGCCGTGGAGGTGAGGTCCTCGGTGTACGCGAGCAGCCCCGGCCGGTCCAGGACCATGCTCGGAGCGGACACGGAGATCGCCGCGGCCACCCGTCCGGCGGCGTCGAAGACGGGCGCGGACACGCAGTGGATGAACTCCTCGTGCTCGAAGTCGTCCAGGGCCCACCCCTGGCGAGCGGTGCTGTCGAGCGCCTCGTCGAGCGCCTGCCTGTCGGTGAGGGTGTTCGGCGTGAAGCGCGGGTAGGGGTCCGCCCCGAGCAGAGCGTCGCGCTCTCCGGCGGACATGTAGGCGAGGAGGACCTTGCCGATCCCGGTGGCGTGCAGCGGCGCCAGCGCGCCGATGTGGGAGTACATCCGCACCGCCTGGCGCGACTCCACCTTGTCCAGGTACATCACCTGGTGGCCCTCGAGCACGCCGAGGTGGATGGTCTGGCCGCAGGCCTCGCCCAGCGCGGCGAGGTGCCGGGCGGCGCCGGCACGGATGTCGAGCCCGTCCAGCGCGGCGGCCGCCAGGGCGGCCATCCGGGGCCCCAGCCGATAGGCGCCGTCGTCCGCGCGCCGCACGAACCGTTCCTCCTCCAGGGAGCGCAGGAGGCGCAGCGAGGTGGTGCGGTGCACGTCGAGGCGGCGGCCGAGCTCGCTGATGGTGCTGGGGCCCTCGGCCAGCTCCACGAGGATGCGCAGGGCTCGTTCGACACTGTTGGACACCGGTGGTTCTCCCCTTGGTCGGCAGGGGTCTGGCCCCTGGTGTGGTCGGAGGTGGTTCCGGACCTGACGGCCCTCACCGGGTGGCGGGACTCCCCTCCGGCGGAGGCGGGATGTCGCCGGGGAGGCCGAGCACCACCCCGGCCAGTCTGGCGCCTTCGGCCAGGCAGTCGGGCAGGGGCGCCTCGTCCAGCAGGCGGTCGAGGAACCCGGCGGCGAAGGCGTCCCCGGCCCCGACGGGTTCGACGACCTCAACCCTGGGAGCGGGTTCGAACCAGGTCCGTCCGTCGCGGACCGCGGTGGCACCCCGTGCGCCCTGCTTGACGACGAGGATGTCGGGGCCGGTGTCCGGTCCGGTCAGGTGCCGGACCAGTTCGGGCAGGGTCGGCACCCCCCACAGCGCCTGGGCCTCGTCGAGACCGCAGAACACCACGTCAGCGCGGCGGGCCAGGTCCAGCAGCAGCCCGGCGTTGTCCTCGCCGTGCAGCGCGGGGCGGTAGTTCACGTCGAAGCAGCGCAGCGTGGTGGGGGGAGCCTGCTCGACCAGCTCGTGGACCAGGCCTTCGGCCGTGTCGGACAGGGCGGCGGTGATCCCCGTCGTGTGCACCAGGCGGGGCCGCCACCGCCAGACCTCGGCCGCGTCACCCCGGTGCAGCGTGGAGGCGGCCGACCCCGCGCGCCAGTAGCGCACCCGTGTGCCATCGGGGCCGGGTTCCTTCATGTAGAGCCCGGTGGAGCGCGCGCGGTCCTCGCGGACCAGGCAGCGCACGCCGACCCCGGTCAGGCGTTCGCGCACGTGCCGTCCGAACACGTCGCGGCCCAGGGCGCTGCGCCAGCCCACGGCCCGTCCGGCGCGGGCGAGGTGGACCGCGACGTTGGACTCCGCGCCGCCGACCTCGGTGCGGAAGCGGGGTGGGGTGCTCCCGTGCGGTTCGGGGACGAGCAGCCCCATCGTCTCGCCCACGCACACCGCGTCGAGCGGGGGGAGGGGCGCGTCCTGGGAGCTCGCGGGGGAGGGCGGCGGTGGTACCTCGTTCCGTCGCTGCGTGCTCACTCACGACCTCCGGTTCGTCTGGTGACTGGCGTCATGGGGTGTATTGACCTGCGTCACCGGCAAATGCTATTCAATATGTTGTTTATTGCGCAACAGTGTTGCGCAGGATGCAGCATAAGGAGGTGGCTTGAGTGTGGGACCTGTTGTTGCGCGGAGGCCGCGTCGTCGATCCGGCCTGCGGGCGTGACGCGACGGCCGACATCGCCGTACGCGGCGGACGGATCGCCGAGGTCGCAGCCGACCTGCCGGCGGAACGGGCCGCGAGGGTCGTGGACGTCCGGGGGAAGCTGGTGCTTCCCGGCCTGGTGGACGCGCACACCCACGTGCTGCACGGCTCCACGTACTGGGGCGTCGACCCGGAACCGATCGCCTGGCGTACCGGCGTCACGACCTGGATCGACGCGGGCTCCGCCGGTGCCTACGGCCTGGAGGGGCTGCGCCGCTCCGTGGTCGAGCCCGCGCCCTTCCGTGTGAAGGCCCTGGTCAACGTCTCCGGGATCGGGTTGGTCGGCCGCACCGGCGAGCACCACGTCCTGGAGAACCTCGACGTCGACGCCGCGACCGCCGTTGCGGCGCGCCACGGCGACCTGGTCTGCGGCGTCAAGGCGCGCATGGACAGCCACACCGTGGGCACGCACGGGCTGGAGCCGCTCCGCAGGGCCGTGGCCCTGGCACGGCGCCTGGAGCGTCCGCTCATGGTGCACATCGGTTACGGTCCGCCCGACCTCGCCGACATCGCGCCCCTGCTCACCGAGGGCGACGTCGTCACCCACTGCGCCACCGGCGTCGCCACCGACCTGCTCGTCAACGGCCGCGCCTCCGACACCCTGCTGCGCCTGCGCGACTCCGGTGTGCTCTTCGACCTCGGCCACGGCTCCGGTGCCTTCGACTTCGACGTGCTCGAAGCCGAGCTGGCAGCCGGGCTGGTCCCGATCGTCTCCACCGACCTCCACATTCGCTCGGTGTACGGCCCCGCGTTCGACCTGCCGACGGTCATGGGCAAGGCCCTGGCCGCAGGGATGGACCTGACCGACGTGGTGGCCGCCGTGACCCACCGCCCCGCGCACACCTTCGGCCTGCCCGCCGGGACGCTGCGCGCGGGCGAGGCCGCCGACATCGCCGTGTTCGACGCCGAAGAGGGACGCTTCCCGGTCGTCGACGTCCACGGCGGCACACGCGAGGCCCCGCTGCGCCTGACCAACACCGCGACCTACGCCGACGGGCGCCTGCTCACACCGCGCGCCGCGGAACCACCGCCGGACTGGGTCCCCCTGAGCGAGGCCCAGCAGAGCGCCGAGGAACACCGCCAGGAGCAGGTCCGCTCCGCGGTCCGCCGCCTGGACCGCCCCGAGGACTTCGACGAGCCCTTCCCCCGCCCAGCCGCCACGGACCGGACCTGAGAGCCGGACACGACGGGAGCGCACCTTGACCGAGACCACCCCACCCCCACCCGCGGACCCCCGCCCCGCACGGACCGGCCCCGCCACCGGCGGCGGGCTGCCCGCCGCGCGACTGGCCGAACTCGACCGAGCGCCGGTCGAGGCGCGGTCCCTGCCGGACAGCCCCACCACGGTGGAGCGCGTCCGCGCCGCCGAGCTGCATCTGAGTGACCTCTGGCTGCCCGCCGTCACCCTGGACGAGGCCGCGCTCACCCACAACCTCGACCGCTTCGCCCGCTGGTGCGCCGAGCGGGGCGTCGACCTCGCCCCGCACGCCAAGACCACGATGGCCCCCGGACTGTGGTCGGCGCAGCTGGAGCGGGGCGCCTGGGGCCTGACCGCGGCCACCGTCGCCCAGGCACGGGTGATGCGCCGTTTCGGAGTGCCCCGGGTCCTGATCGCCAACGAGGTCGTGGAGCCGGAGCAGCTGGCGTGGCTCGCCGAGGCCCTGGACGACCCCGGGTTCGATCCGCTGTGCCTGGTGGACTCCACCGCAGGGGTCCGCCTCATGGAACACGCCCTGGCCGGGGCCGCTCGTCCGCTCCCGGTCCTGGTGGAGCTGGGGGTGGCCGGGCGCCGCACGGGCGTCCGGGACATGGGCCAGGCCCTGAGTCTGGCCCGTTCGGTCGCGGCCAGCCCCGCGCTCACCCTCGTCGGCGTCGAGGCCTTCGAGGGGGTGTTCCCGCAGCGCCGCGACGACGACTCGCCGGACCGCGTGCGCGCCTGGCTGGACCGCCTGTACGACTTCGCCCGCCGGGCGGACGCGGAGGGCCTGTTCGACGGCGCCGTGGAGGTGATCGTCACCGCGGGTGGCAGCAGCTACCCCGACCTGGTCTCCGACGCCCTCGCCGAGCCCCCGGAGCTCTCGCGGCCGATCCGCAGGATCGTGCGGTCCGGCTGCTACCTGGCCCACGACGACCTGTTCATGGAGCGGGCGTCCCCGCTGCGGTCCGCCGCCGACGACGACCCCCTGCGCCCCGCGCTGAGCTGCCACGCGCGGGTCCTGTCCCGGCCCGAACCGGGCCGGGCGCTGCTGGGGGTCGGCAAGCGGGACGTGTCGTTCGACGTCGACCTGCCCGTCCCCCGCGCGGTCCTGCGCGACGGGGAGCGCATTCCCCTCACGGACCGCGCACGGGTGGTCGAGCTCAACGACCACCACGCGTTCCTCGACCTCAGCGGCCCCGCCGAGGAGGCTCTGCGCGTCGGTGACGTGGTCGAGCTCGGCCTGTCCCACGCCTGCACGGTGTTCGACAAGTGGCCGCTCATCCCCGTCCTGGACGGCGAAGGCCGGGTCGTGGACGCCGTGCGCACACTGTTCTGAACCGGTCCGGCACCAAACCGGCACCACCCAACCCAAGGAGGACCCTTGTCCGAGAAGAAGATCGTCAACACCCCGGACGCCGCGCCGCCCGGCGGCCCCTACTCCCACGCGGTCGTCGCGGGGGACTTCGTGTACCTCGCGGGGGCGACGCCGCACCGCACCGACGGGTCGGTGGTCGAGGGCACGTTCCTGGAGCAGGCGCGGGCCACGTTCGACAACCTGGCCACCGTCGCGGCGGCCGCGGGCGCCGACCTGTCCGAAGCCGTCCAGGCCCGGGTCTACCTGCGCGACCTGGACGACTTCCAGGCGATGAACGGCGTCTTCGCGGAGTACTTCGGCGACAGGGCGCCGGTGCGCACCACCATCCAGGCGGACCTGCCCGGCTTCGCCATCGAGGTCGACGCGGTGCTGTACCACCCGGTCGGCTGACCCCGGGGCCGTCCGAGCCCTGACCCCGCCGTGCGGCCCGGTCCCCGGGTCCGGGCCGCACGTACCCACCCATCCCGATCCCCACCCCCCGCTCCCCGCCCCACCCCCTCAACCCCCGTCACCCCGGAGGTTCGCCATGAGCCAGTCCCATGTGATCTACCTATCGGCCCTGCTCGCCTCCGTGCTGCTGATGGTCGCCATCAGCTGGTGGGTCGCCCGGCGCACCAAGGACGGGGAGGACTTCCTCCTCGCCGGACGCGGTCTGGGCACCCCGTTGGTCATGGGCAGCACCCTCGCCACCCTGGTCGGCACCGGATCCAGCCTGGGCGCGGTCGGTTTCGCCTATCAGAACGGCTGGGCCGGGACCCTGTACGGGGTGGGCGGAGCGGCCGGAGTCCTCCTCCTGCTGTGGCTCTTCTCCGACGTGCGCGAGAAGGGGTTCATGACCTTCCCGGAGGAGATGAGCTACTACTTCGGCGCCAGCCGCGCGATCAAGGGGGTGGTGGCCGTCCTGCTGTTCCTGGCCTCGGTGGGCTGGCTGGGCGCGCACATCATGGGCGGGGCCATGTACCTGTCCTTCCTCACTGACATGGACCAGAACACGGCCAAGGTGGTCATCGCCCTGGGCTTCGGGGTGTACACGATCGTCGGGGGCTACCTGGCGGTGGTCATCACCGACGCCATCCAGGGCACCATCCTCTTCCTCGGCTTCACCGTCCTCGCCGTCCTGGCCCTGGTGAGTGTCGGCGGACTCGACGGACTCAGTGAGGGCTCCTCCGAGGAGGCGCTCTCCCTGTTCGGCTACGAGGCCCTGGGCCCGGTGCCCGCGATCTCCCTCGCCGTGGTCATCGCCGTCGGTGTGCTGGCCACCCCCTCGTACCGCCAGCGGATCTACGCGGCCGTCGACGTGCGGACCGTTCGGCGCAGCTTCCTCCTCGCCGGCGTCCTCTTCGCGGCCTTCTCGATCCTTCCAGCGATCGCGGGGATGTCGGCCCACACCCTCGAACCCGCCCTGGACAACCCGGACATGGCGTTCCCGTACCTTGTCACCACCCTGTTCCCGGTGTGGCTGGGCGCGTTCCTGCTCGTCGCCGGACTGTCGGCCACGATGTCCTCGGGTGACTCGGACGCCATCGTGAGCGTCACCATCCTGGTCCGCGACATCTCCCAACTGCTCACCGGAAGGCTCCCCGACCCGAGAAACCTGGTCCGCTACTCGAGGTGGGGACTGACCGCGGTGATGGGTCTCGCTCTCGTGTTCTCCCTCATGGCCACGACCCTGATCGGGTACATCACGCTGATGATCTCCACGGTGCTCACCGGCCTGCTGGTGGCGTCGCTCCTGGGCAAGTTCTGGCCCCGCGCGACCTGGCAGGGCGGGATCGCCGCGATGCTGGGCGGATCGGTGGCCGCCCTGGTCGTCAACAACGTCGCCTCGTTCACCGCCTTCTGGGGCAACGCCGTGATCCCGTCGCTGGCGGTGGCCCTGGTCGCCGGGGTGGTCGTCAGCCTGGTGACCCCGCGGTCCACCGTCTCCAAGGAGGAGGCCCTGCGGCGGCTGACCGAGGAGCGGTCCGCCCTCGAGGTCGGCGCCAAGCTGCGGGGCAGTGCGAACGAGGACGCCTGACCCCGGATCACGAAGGGGGCCACCACCGCGCCCGGTGGTGGCCCCCTTGTCGGTCCGTCGCTACAGCCGCCCCTGGGCCTTCAGGTTGATGTAGGCGTCCGCGAGCGCCGGAGCGATCTGCTCGGGACCCGCGTCCACCACCTCGGCGCCCATCCGGCGCAGCTCCCTGCTGATCCGGTGCCGCTCACTCAGGGTCCGCTCGGCCGACGCCGCCCGGTACAGGGCCTCGGGGCTGCCCCGGCCCGCGGCCATCTCCTCGACCTCCGGGTCCCTGATCCCCGCCACCAGCAGCAGGTGGTGAGCGGACAGCAGCGGCAGCCTCGGCAGCAGCCCCTCCTCAAGCGAGGTCGCGTCGAGGTCGGTCAGCAGCACCACGAGCCTGCGCGCCCGCCCCTGGGTGAGCACAGAGCTCACCAGGGCGGCCGGGTCCGACTCCACGAGCGTGGGCTCCAGCGGGGCCATGGCCTCCACGACCCGGTTGACCTGGCTGCCCTTGCCCGAGGCCCGGACCTGGGCGCGCACGGTGCGGTCGTGGGCCATGAAGTCCACCCGGTCGCCCGCCTTGCCCGCCAGAGCCGTCAACAGCAGCGCGGCGTCCATCGCGTGGTCCAGACGGGGGGTGTCGCCCACCCGACCGGCCGAGGTGCGACCGGTGTCCAGCACGACGAGGATGCGCCGGTCCCGCTCGGGCCGCCAGGTCCGCACCACCACGCCGTCGTTGCGCGCGGTGGCCCGCCAGTCGATGGAGCGCACGTCGTCGCCGGGCACGTAGTCGCGCAGGGAGTCGAACTCGCTGCCCTGGCCGCGCACCATCGCCGTGTGCTGTCCCTCCAGCTCGCGAAGCCGGGACAGCTTGCCGGGCAGGTGCCTGCGGCTGTGGAAGGGCGGCAGCGTCCGCACGGTCCAGGGGGCAGTGAGCGTGCGCTGCCGCCCGGCCAGCCCCAGTGGGCCGACGCTGCGCACGGTCACTCCGGCGGCGCGGGCGTCACCCCGGCGCGTGGGCGTGAGCGTGGTCCGCACACGGCGCCGCTCCCCGGGACCCACCAGCAGCGGCTGGGCCCTGGGAGAGGAATGCGCGCTCGGCTGCCAGGCGTCGCGGACCCTGCCGCGCAGCCGCCGCCGGGTCGGGTTGGCCACCGTCACGAACACCTCGGCCGTCTCGCCCAGGCGCAGCGTGGTGTCGCCCTCCCGGGACAGCCGCAGCCGCCCCGGCCCGGTCGCCAGCAGCACGTCCAGAACGATCAGCAGCACCACCAGGCCCGCCGAGACGTAGGTGACGATCCCGCCGATGTCGCCGGAGATCGCCACCGCGCCCGCCGCGACGAGCGCCAGCAGAGCGGCCCGGCCGGTGACCACCATCAGCGCGGCACCGGGACGGAGGACAGCACGCCGTCGAGGATGCCGTCGGCGGTGGCTCCCTCCAGTTCGGCCTCCGGGCGCAGACCGATCCGGTGCCGCAGGGTGCCCTTGGCCAGGGCCTTGACGTCGTCGGGGGTCACGTAGTCGCGGCCGGACAGCCACGCCCACGCCCGGCTCGTGCGCAGCAGCGCGGTGGCGCCACGGGGGGAGGCGCCCAGCTGGAGCGAGGGGGAGTAACGGGTGGCCCGGCACAGGTCGACGATGTAGCCGAGGACCTCGGGCGCGATCCGCACCTGCGCCACGGAGGCGCGTGCGGCGTGCAGCTCGGCGGCCCCGGCCACGGCGGTCACCCCGGCGGCGGTCAGGTCGCTCGGATCGAACCCGGCGGCGTGCCGGCCCAGCATGGCCACCTCGGCGTTGCGCTCGGGCAGCGGAACGGTCACCTTGAGCAGGAACCGGTCCAGCTGCGCTTCGGGGAGCGGATAGGTGCCCTCGTACTCGACCGGGTTCTGGGTGGCCGCCACCATGAACGGGTCCGGCAGCGAGACCGGCCGCCCCTCGACGGTGACCTGCCGCTCCTCCATGGCCTCCAACAGGGAGGCCTGGGTCTTGGGCGGCGTCCGGTTGATCTCGTCGGCCAGCAGCAGGTTGGTGAAGACCGGGCCCTTCATGAACTCGAACTTCGCCGTGTGCTGGTCGTAGACGAGCGAACCCGTCACGTCGCCCGGCATCAGGTCCGGGGTGAACTGCACCCGCTTGTGGTCCAGCGACAGGGCCTGCGAGACCGTGCGCACCAGCAGCGTCTTGGCGACACCCGGCACGCCCTCCAGCAGTACGTGGCCACGGCACAGCAGTGCCACGACCAGACCGGTCACCGTCTCGTCCTGGCCCACGACCGCCTTGGCCACCTCGCGGCGCAGGGCGGTCAGCGCCGCCCGGGCCTCGTCGGCGGAGGGCAGTGCCTCGGGTGTGAAGGCGCTCACGTGCCGTCTACCTCTCTCGATACCTCAGTGGTCAGTTCTCGTCCGGGGCGCGATGGCGCGGGGCTCACCGCAGTGCCTCGGAGAGTCGGTCAAGCTCCTCGGCCAGCCGCAGCATGGCCGAGTCGTCGGCCGTGTACGGGTCGGGTCCGGCCGGGTACAGCAACGGCCCGACGGACTGGGGGTCGGCCCCGCTCCGCTCGGCCACGGCGGCCACCACGGCGTCCGGGCCGGCCTCAGCGTGCAGGCCGAGCCTCGGTACCGACCGCTCCAGGAAACCCCCGCGCAGCGCCGCGACCGCGCGGTCGCGCGCCTGCCGGGACTGGTACAGCCCGGCGCGGCCCTCGGTGGTCTCCGCGGCCCGGACCACGACCGGGAGCGCCTCGGGGACCAGCGCGCCCATCCGCCGCCCCCGCCAGAGGGCGAACAGCAGCAGGGCCAGCGCCAGCGGAACCAGCGACCAGCGCAGACCCGCCGGGACCAGTTCCCACAGGCTGGCGCCTCCGACCTCCTGCGGCGGGTCCGGCCGCAGCCACACCACGTGCTCCGCGTCGACCAGGTTGAGCATCAGCGCCGCGTTGCCCGCCGAGTCGATGTCGCGGTTGGTGAGCGGGGCGCCGGTGCCCAGGACCGTCGTCGTGGAGCCGTCGGGCCTGGCCACTTGGAGCACCGAGAACCCGCCCTCGGACGGGTAGCAGCCCAGGGCCTCGACTCCGGATTCGGCGGAGTAGAGCTCACCGGTCACCCCGGCGTCCCCCGCGAGGGTGGCGTCGGGCAGCGCGCAGTCGGGCGCGAGGTTGGCGTCGCCGTGGGCCCTCCCGGTCACGTCCGCGCCGGGCGCGAAGGTGGTGAGGGAACGCAGGGACGGCTGTACCAGGAAGGTGTCGGTCTCCAGCTCGGCGAGCGCGTCCAGCTCCTCGGGGAGCAGCCGGTGGTCGAGCATGAGCAGCAGGACGGTGTCGTCCCCGGACCGCTCCACGGACCGGACGGCCGCGTCGGAGGTGCGGGCGACGGAGACGTCGGAGTCCTCGTCGAGCAACTGCGCCAGCGCGCGTGAACCGTGGGGTTCGGGGCTGCCGGGCTCCAGGTAGCCGGACGGGAACTGTTCCTCACCCAGTGACAGCAGGACGGCGGCCACGACCAGCACGGTGATGACGGCGATCGGCAGCCGGCTGGCACGCCACAGGCGTCCGGCGGCTGGTCGGGGAGTGACCGGTCCCGGTGCGGTGGTCGTCATCGGGCCCCTTCGTCGTCGAGTACGGGGCGGGCCGCGCTCAGCCGTACGTCCAGTTCACGCATGGTGCGGGCGGACTCGGTCGTGGCGACGCGGTCGCCGTAGACCACGTCGTTGAAGAGGCGGGCGCCCTCGTCCAGTCCTTGGGCCTCACCGGGCAGCGACCGGGCGGCCTCGGCGGCCAGCTCGGTGGCGGTCCGTCCGGGACGCGGTGCGACGATCGCCCGGTCCTCCAGGTCCACGCTGATGGCACGCAGCCGCTCCGTCACGGCTTCGGAGAAGTCGCCCCGCGCCTCAGCCTGGTCGGACAGCGAGCGGTGGTCGGCGGCGGTGCGCACCGCGCCCTCGTGCAGGGGAGGTTCCGCCCCTCGGTTGCGGGAGGGGCGCAGGTAGACGATCAGGGCGATCACCAGGACCGCCACCACCAGCAGCACGAGGGCCAGGAGCCATCCGCCGGGGATGACCCCCTCGCCCGCGGAGGCCAGGCGGTCCAGGAGCTCACCCAGCCAGTTGAGGAACCGGTCGAGGAGGGAGGGCTCGCTCTTGCCGTAGAGGGGGTCGGACAGCTCCTCGATGGCGCGGCGCCGACCCTCCTCCCCGGTCACGTCGGTGGGTGCGACGAGCGGGGCCCTCACGCCCGGTACCCCGGAAGGTAGACCTCCGCGCCGACCGGCTGCCCCCGCTGGGCGATCTGGTGCAGCTGGAGGTCCAGACCCTCGCGGCGCATCCGCAGGTCGATGTACAGCAGCGTGGTGACACCGGCCACGAAGGGCAGCGTGAGGGCGTAGATCAGCACGGTGGCGACGTAGTTGACGACGCCCGCCAGGACCGGGCCGAAGGTCTCGACCTCGAACAGGAAGGGCATGACGAGGCCGACCGGTCCGGCCAGGATCAGGTTGACCACCAGCACGATCAGCGCGCTGAGCAGCCAGTAGCCGAGGGTGCGCCACCAGGCGCCCTGGGAGATCCGCCACGAGCGGGCGATGGCCTGGCCGGGGCCCAGCCGCTCCAGCACGACCAACGGCATGGCGTAGTAGAGGCGCACCCAGATCCACAGGGCGGGGGCGCCGATCACCAGCGCCGCCACGAGCATGATGAGGAACCCGATGATGATCCCGACCACGGGGTCCGCCATGCCGAAGCCCGTGATGAGGCCGATGAAGAGGGCCACGAAGAAGGCGATGAAGGCGACGACGCCGATGACGACCTGGATGGCCAGCCTGATGAAGGCCAGACCGATGATGGAGCCGATCTGTCCGCGAACGGAGGCCCAGGCCTGCTCGATGGTGAGCCGGTAGCCCAGCACCGCCATACCGACGACACCGGAGAGCATGCCGATCAGGATCGCTCCGCCGACCATGACGACGAGGCTGCCGAGGAAGCTCAGCATCGTGGCCATCGGCGAGGTCGCGAACATCGGGTCGTCCGGGTCGAACGCCTCCGGGTCCGCCATGATCTCGTCGAACATGTTCAGGGACGCCAGGGAGTCGCCCGTCGCCCAGGTCGCCGCGACACTGCCGATGATCGACGCGGCCGCCATGACGATCAGCGACAGCAGGAAGGTGGTTCGGGGGTTCTGGCGGACGTAGCTGAACGCACCGTTGAAGACGTCGCCGAGCGACATCGGCCGGAGCGCCACCACGCCCGGCTTGATGGGTGCCGGGCGGGGGGCGTTCGGGTCCTGCCCGTGGGCGGCGTGACCGGTGGGGGCGCCCTGGCCGGGGGGACCGTATCCGGGCGGGGGCCCGTACCCCGGGGGCGGGTTTCCGTGACCGGGCGGTGGACCATGGCCCTGCTGGCCGTACCCGGGCGGGGGGCCGTACCCGGGGGGCGGCGCGTACCCGGGCTGTGGGCCGTAGCCGGGCTGCTGGCCGTATCCCGGAGGCGGCGCGTAACCCGGAGGGGTTCCCTGGCCCGGCTGCTGCGGGTGCGCCTGCCCGTACCCCGGGGGAGTGCCCTGCCCGGGAGGGGTGCCGTATCCCGGGGTCGGCCCCTGCTCGGGGGGAGCGAAGCCGGGGGGACCGTGACCGGGCCGCGGTCCCGGAGGCGTGGGCGTGGAACCACCCTCACCGGGTGCGGCGGGGCCCTGTCCCGGAGCGGACCAACCACCCGACCCGGTGTCTCCAGAATCGGGCGACCCCTGTCCTCCGGAAACGTCCGGGGCGTCCCCCGGCCTCTCCCGGTGGTCGTCCTCCTGGCTCATCTGCCCGCCCTCCGTGAGGTTCGGTTACTGCGCGCGAGCGTTTTCGCGCCAATTCTGACGTGTTGGAAACCAACCTACCGGCCGGTTCCACCGCTTCTCAGTGCGCTTGCAGTGTGTCGTAGGCAACCCACGCACTTCATTCCTTTTGTATGCTTTCTGTTACCAACCGGCCAAGTCACGAAGCTTTCCGGGCCTTCCTTGCCAGGGATGACGCCGCCGGTGACCGAATACGGTCCAAAAGGGCCCAACACCGCTGACCGCTCCTCCAACAGTGTCCGAAGCTGGCAAGGTTGGGGGACGAAACGCGGTCCCCAGTCGGGGATCGTTCCCCGACGCGGGGATCACGGGCACCGACCACTGACGCCGCTTGAGTGTTCCAGGAGAGAGGAGTAGGCGCCGGTATCCCCTCCGCCCCGAGGCGGTGGCGGACCCTGGCGCCGGACACACCGATGAAGGGACGTGTACTGGTTGTCGACGACGACCTCGCCCTCGCCGAGATGCTGGGCATCGTGTTGCGCGGTGAAGGGTTCGAGCCCTCGTTCGTCCACGACGGCGACAAGGCCCTCGAGGCCTTCCGCGAGACCAAGCCCGACCTGGTCCTCCTCGACCTGATGCTGCCCGGGGCCGACGGGATCGACGTGTGCCGTCAGATCCGCGCCGAGTCCGGGGTTCCCATCGTCATGCTCACCGCCAAGAGCGACACCGTCGACGTCGTCCTCGGCCTGGAGTCGGGGGCCGACGACTACATCGTCAAGCCCTTCAAGCCCAAGGAGCTCGTGGCCCGCGTGCGCGTGCGCCTGCGGCGCACCGAGGAGCCCGCGCCCGAGGTCCTCCAGATCGGGGACATCACCATCGACGTCGCCGGGCACGCCGTGCGCCGCGACGGCGAGCAGATCAGCCTCACCCCGCTGGAGTTCGACCTGCTGGTCGCCCTGGCCCGCAAGCCGCGCCAGGTCTTCACCCGCGAGGTCCTGCTGGAGCAGGTCTGGGGCTACCGCCACGCCGCTGACACGCGCCTGGTCAACGTGCACGTGCAGCGCCTGCGCGCCAAGATCGAGAAGGACCCGGAGCACCCCGAGGTCGTCGTGACCGTCCGCGGCGTCGGCTACAAGGCCGGGACCGCCTGACCCGCTCGGGACCCACATGACCGCGTCCGAACCCGAGGAGGGGAGGGGAGCCGACTCCGAGGGGGAGCGGTCCGCCCCTCCCTCCGGCCTGCCCGAGAGCGGCGGCTGGCGGGAGAACAACACGGGCCTGACCCGTGCCTACCTCCTCGCCCAGCGTGCGGCCCGCGCGCTGGTGCGCGGGGTGCACACCAACTGGCGCCGCTCCCTGCACCTGCGGGTGATCAGCACGACCCTGGTCCTGTCGTTGCTGGTCATGGCGGGGCTGGGGTACGTGCTCATCTCCGAGGTGCGCAGCGGTCTGCTGGACGCCAAGACCAACGCCGCGGTCAACGACCACCGCGCGGGGCTCAGCTACGCGCTCGCGGAGCTCCAGGAGAACGAGATCGGTGACCGCAACCGTCTCCTGAACAACGTCGCCAGCGAGCTGACCAGCCGCAGCGGCGACACCGGTCTCTACAGCGTCTTCATCCTGCCGTCGGTGAGCGACGAACTCGGCTGGGCCACCGGCGAGGGCAGCGTCCCGCCGCGGCTGGTGGAGCAGGTCCGCCAGTCCGAGGTGTTCGACCAGCAGTACCACACGTACACGCGCATCGACATGGAGGACGGTTCGGTCGAACCGGCCCTGGTCGTGGGCGCGCAGATCAACCAGGCCTACGAGCTCTACTACATCTTCCCGCTCCAGCACGAACAGGAGATCCTGGACCTGGTGCAGGGGACGGTCGCCCTGGTCGCGGTCCTGCTGGTGATCCTTCTCGGGCTGATCGCGTTCATGATCACCCGGCAGGTGGTCACACCGGTCCGCTCCGCCGCGCAGTCGGCCGAACGCCTGGCGGCCGGGGACCTCACCGAGCGCATGACGGTGCAGGGCGAGGACGACCTCGCCCGGCTCGCGATGTCCTTCAACGACATGGCGGGAAACCTCCAGGAGAAGATCCAGGAACTGGAGGAGCTGTCCAAGCTCCAGCGCCAGTTCGTCTCCGACGTCTCGCACGAGCTCCGGACGCCGCTCACCACCATCCGTATGGCCGGTGACCTCCTGTTCGACGACCGCGAGGAGCTGGACGTCTCCCACCGCCGGTCCGTGGAGCTGCTCCAGAGCCAGGTGGAACGGTTCGAGGAGCTTCTCGCCGACCTGCTGGAGATCAGCCGCCACGACGCCGGGGCCGCCACCCTGGGCATCGAGTCGGCGGACATCCGGGACTCCGTCATGAAGGCGGTGGGCGACGCCGAGCAGATCGCGGAGCGCCGGGGCATCAAGGTGATCCTGCGCCTGCCCGCGGACCCGGTGGTCGCCGAGTTCGACACCCGGCGGATCAACCGCATCCTGCGCAACCTGGTGGTCAACGCCATCGAGCACAGCGAGGGACGCGACGTGGTGGTGGCCGCCGCGGGCGACCGCGACGCCGTCGCCGTGGCCGTGCGCGACTACGGAGTGGGTCTCAAGGAGGGGGAGGAGCACCTGTGCTTCGACCGCTTCTGGCGGGCCGACTACTCGCGGGTGCGCACGACCGGCGGGACCGGTCTGGGCCTGTCCATCGCCAAGGAGGACGCCACCCTGCACGGCGGCTGGCTCCAGGCCTGGGGCCTGCCCGGACAGGGCTCCCAGTTCCGGCTCTCCCTGCCCCGCCAGTCCGGCGCCGAGCTGCGCGGTTCACCGCTGCCGCTGGTGCCGCCGGAGATCGCGCTGGGCCGCAACTACCCGCCCTTCGGTGACAAGGACGGCGCAAACGGGACCGAGGACGTGCGGGCTCCGGACCGGGGCCGGTTCGGGCCCGACGAGGAGGAGGCGCTGTGAGCGACGTGGAGCGCCCGGGACGACTGGCCCGGGCCGCGCGGTCCATCGCGGCCGGAACTCTCGCCTGTGTGTCCCTGGCGGCCTGTGCGAGCGTTCCCATGACCGGCCCCGTGGTCCCGAGTGAGGGCGGAGACGGCTCCGGTGACCCCTACGGCGGCTACGTGCGGCTCCTGCCCGCCGGTCCGCAGCCCGGGGTCGAGCCCGAGGGGCTGATCGACGGGTTCCTCAAGGACCTCGGCAGCTTCGAGGAGGACCACAAGGCCGCCCGCAGCTACATGCTCCCCGAGCAGAGCGAGGAGTGGACCCCGGACGCCGCAGTCCGGGTCTTCTCCGACCTCGACGCCGTGGACATGGACTCCGAGGTCTCCTCGGACGGCCTCAGCGCCACCGTGCGCATCCGCAGCAACGAGATCGCCAGCATCGACGAGAGCGGCAAGTACGTTCCGGCCGAGACGGGAACCATGCTGGAGGAGACGTTCACCCTCGCCAAGGAGGGAGACGACCCCGAGGGCGAGTGGCGCATCCAGGACCTGCCGGACGAGATCATCCTCAGCCAGCTGGACGTGGAGCGCACCTACCGCCCGTTCAACCTCTACTTCTTCAACCCGGCGGGGACGGCCCTGGTCCCGGACCCGGTGTACCTGCCCGTGAGCACCGACCAGCTGGCCGAACGCCTGCTGCGCAAACTCATCGGCGGCCCCACCGACTGGCTGGCCCCGGCCGTGCTGTCCGCCTTCCCCGAGGGGACCGCGCCCCGGCTGGAGATCGACGCCGAACGCGCGGTCATCAACATCAACGGCCAGAACGAGGCCGACGAGTACGGCATGGGCGCCCAGATCGCCTGGACCCTGCGCCAGCTCCCCGAGATCCAGGAGTTCACCCTCAGGATCAACGGCGAGGAGGTGAGCTTCCCGCAGTCCGACGGCGACAGCTCCGACCGCCCCCGCCCGGGCAGCGACTACTGGTCGAGGGTGAGCCCCGGGGCCACCTTCTCCGGTGTCCACGCCTACTACACGCACGAGGGCCAGCTGTGGTCGGCGGCCGACTGGGACGCCGACAACTTCAACGACGCCGAGCGGGTCGCCGGCCCCCTGGGCGCGGGCGAGGTCCGGCTCGACCGGTTCGCGGTCTCGCTGGACGAGAGCACCATCGCGGGCATCACCCTGGGCGGCCGCGAGGTGGTCACCAGCTTCGCCAGCCCCGGCGCCCAGACCCAGGAGGTGCTCAGCGACGGCGTGTTCACCGAACTGTCCTGGGACGTGAACGGCGACCTCTGGGTGGTCGAGGAGACCGGCGACGGGAGCCGTCCCGACGACGAGGACGACGAAGAGGACGCGCCCCGCGCCGACGAGGAACCCGGAACCCAGGGCTCGGCCGAGGAGGACCCGCCCGCACCCGGGGACACCGCGCTGTGGTTGCTCCGCGACGGGGACGAGGTGGTTCAGGCCGAGGTCAGGGGCCTGCGGGACCAGTCGCTCGTGCACTTCAGGATCTCCCGGGACGGTGCCCGCGCCGCCGTGGTCACCGAACGCGACGGAGAGCGCTCGCTCCAGGTCGGCCGGGTGGTGGAGAACGAGGACGGCCAGGTGTCCGTCGGCGCCTTCATCAGCCTCGCCGACCAGGAACTCGAGGACATCACCAGCATCGCCTGGCGTTCGAGCGACCAGCTGGTCGTCCTGGGCAGCCGGGACGGCGGCACCACGCAGGCCCTGTTCGTCTCCCTGGACGGCGGGACGCCCGCCGCCAGCGCGGGAGCCCCGGTCGCCGGGATGATCTCCATCTCCGGCGCCCCCGGCCAGCCGCTGCTCGCGGGGTCGGACGACGGCAACATCTGGGTGTCCAACGACCCCCTGAACTGGCAGAACGTGGTGGAGGGCGGCTCGCCCACCTTCCCGGGCTGAGCGCTTCCGGCTCGGTTGTCCACAGGCCGCGATCCCGCACTGGCGCCCGGGGCCCGCGCCGCACAAGCTGGAAGCATGAACCCCACCGGTGCCCCTCGCGGGCGGCGATGGCTCGGCGCGCTCCTGCGGGCGCTCCGGCTGGTCGCCGCCCTCCTCGACCCCCTCACGGAACTCGTGCAGCGCCGGGACTGCGCGGGGTGCTCCGGCCCCGGCGACCCCCTGTGTGCCGCCTGTCGCGCTCAACTCGACCACCGGCCGCACCGGGCGCGCGGACGAGAACGCTGTCCGCCGGTCTGGGCCGTCGGTCCGTACGCGGGACGGCACCGCCGGATCCTGCTCGCCCTCAAGCACGGAGGCGAACGCCGTCTGACGCGGTTCCTGGGGGAGCGGATGGCCGTCGCCTACCGCGCCTCGGGCTGGGCGGCCCCGGACACGCTCCTGGTGCCGGTACCGGCGCGCGGGGGAGCGTCCCCCGGGCGGAACCCCGTCCTGGGGCTGGCGGGCGCCTGCGCTCACGAGGTGGGTCCCACCGGCACGGCCGGGGTGGCACCGGTGCTCCGCTACCGGCGCCGAGCCCGCCCCCAGGTGGGCTTGTGCCGCGCGGACCGCGTGAGCAACCGGGTGGACGTCTTCACCGCCGAGCCCCGGAAGCCCGGTGGGCCGTGGAGGGGGTGGCGGCGCCGGGTGGGCCGGCGCCGGACGGAACGGCACGGTGTGCCCGGCCCCAGGGCCGAGCGTCATCCGACGAACGGACCACGCGAGGCTTCACCGGACGACGTGTCCACCGCGGCGGTCCGGAACGCGGTTGGGGGTCCGCCCCCGGTGGCGAAGGGTGCCCGAACGGGTGGCCTGACGGCGGAACCCCGGAAGCCCGGTGGGCTGTGGAGGGCGTGGTGGCGCCGGAACCGCTCGGGAGAGCCCCCGGAACGTGCGGACGGGCCGGTGGGCGGGCGCGGGGACGTTCGCGGGCGTCGGGTGGTCGTGGTGGACGACGTGCTCACCACGGGGGCGACGGTGGAGGAGGCGACCCGGGCGCTGCGCGCCGAGGGTGCGAGGGTGGTGGGCGCCCTGGTGTTCGCGGAACGTGACCGGGTTCCGGACCGTCCCGGTTCGGGATTGGGGAGCAGGTCGGAAAGAAGGTTTTACAAACCCCCGTGATCGGGCGAAACATGCCTGTTCGCAAGGGTTTGCGGCGCTTGTCGACCGCTTGGTACCCCGTTCGCTACCTGACATCCGCGCTGGGACAGGTTACGGTCCAGGTATGGCACCCGTCCGGGTCCGTGGTTGCGCCGGATACTCAGAGCTCCCCGGAACACCGTGGAGCCCATCCGGCAAGCCGATGCCAGGCGCAGGCGAAACGGCCCACGTAAGGCGACTTTTCGTCGACCGATCACGGTGCGCCTTAGAGGTAAGCCCTGCCCCGCTGAGGGTCCCGATGTCCCTCATGACCGGGAGAAGAGCAGTAGTCGCGTACAAGAGCGGCGACACTCTCAGCAGGCGGATGTGGGGACGAAGACCAGGTCGGCCGGACGGGTGGCATACCGACGTTGGGGGGTCCGTCGTGCCCGGGGTGCAGACCCCGGGGGCGCGGGCCCTCACACGGTTCCCCACGGTCCGACAACGCCTCGGCCCTCTCCCTCCCGGAGCTTCCCGGGCCCTGTCCGACCTGCCCGGTGTTCGCCATCTGGTGGGTGACTCACCCCAATCGAGTCTCATGTCTTCTTTTCCCTCCCAGAGGTCCCGGCCAATCGTGTCCCTGGGGCGCGTGATGACCCTGCCTCTGATGGGTATACGCATTCCCAACCGAGCGGTGTCCCTCCAGAGAACGGGGCACGAACGGAAGGAGGGCTGACGCGTCACACCCTCCCCGCCGTGGGAGGGGAGCAGAGCCAGCCTGGCCGTCGCCTTCACGGCGGCCACGCGATGAAGGGGGTCCTATGGACATCATCGTCAAAGGTCGACGCACTGGTGTGAGTGAGAAGTTCCGACAGCACGTCGAGAACAAGCTCGACAGGCTCTCCAAGTGGGAGCGCAAGGGCATGAGCGTCGATGTGGAGGTGTCCCAGGAGCGCAACCCCAAGCTCGCTGACGTCCGCGAGCGGGTTGAACTGACCATCCACTCCGACGGCCCGGTCATCCGGAGCGAGGCCGCGTCCGTGGACCGTCACGGCGCTCTCGACCTCGCGATCGACAAGATCGAGGCCCGCCTCCGCAAGTCCGCGGACCGCCGTAAGGTGCACCGCGGCCACCACACTCCCGTCTCCGTCGCGGCCGCGACGGCCGACCTCCCCGGGGATCTGCCCTCATCCGTCCAGACGGTCACCAAGGCTCCCCCGGCCCAGCGAGGTGACGACGACGCGATCGACGGCGTCGAACTCGACGGACGGTTCTCCGACGAGTTCGTGGAACTCGACACCCAGGGGGACACCCCCGTCGTCGTGCGGGAGAAGTTCCACCAGGCCAAGCCGATGAGCATCGACCAGGCGTTGATGGAGATGGAACTCGTCGGACACGACTTCTACCTCTTCCACGACGAGGTCAAGGACACCCCGAGCGTCGTCTACCGCCGCAAGGGCTTCGACTACGGAGTCCTGCGCCTGGTGGACTAGTCCACACGGCCCTCGTCCCCGACACCCCCGCACGGAGGTGCATCGAACAGACGTCGCGGCGGGCCCGAGCGGCCCGCCGCGACGTGTGCTTTGTCAGGCCCTCCGCGGGTGCTTGATGCGGCGGAGCGGGGTCCCGTGCGGCTCCTCCGGCTCCAGCCGCGGCGGATCCAGCACCACGTCACTGAGGATGTCGAACACGCCCGCCACCACCGCCGCGGCGATCATCAGGACCGCTCCCACGACCAACAGCGGTACCGACCCGCCCAGGACCAGTGCCAGACCGCCGAGGCCGAACCCCACCACGGCGAGGCCGACGCACACCCACGACGCCGCGCTGCCCCGGTGTCCGTTGGTCGGGGCCAGCGAACCGCCCTGGCGCTGGAACCCCCGGATGTGCCCGTTGCGGTCCTGCTCCTCCTCCGTGGGGCGGTGCAGCTCCCACGCGAGCCCGGGGTCCTCCTCGTCACGGGGACCGAGCACGGAGGGGCGCCGCCCGTGGAGGAACTCGTCCACGGCGTCGTCCGGGGTCCTCGAAAGTCGGGGAGTGGCTGGTGCCTCTGTGGGTTCACGCTCTCTTCTGGTTCGCATGGTGATCCCCCTGGGAACACGGTCGCGTTCGGTGAGAATTCGCCCGAACCGACCTCAGGGCTCGGCCGAAACCACCGCTCTCTCCCTTTGAACTACCCGGAACAATGCACGACTCTGCACGAATGATCATGAAAAAGGCGGGAACATCCAAGCCCGTCCTGCTCGTTTGTCCAGAGGACGGGAAGCGGTTCCGGGTCCTCTAGGATGTAGGCCCGAGGACCCAGGATTGACCCCTGACCTCCGTGGCCATGGGAAGCGGTCAGCGGGCCTAGATCTGACTCTCCACCCCCTCGGTGGAGCCAACCGCGATCTGCGAGGAGCGCATAGGAAGTGCCAGGCATACTCGACAAGCTCCTGCGCGCGGGTGAAGGTAAGATCCTGCGCCGGCTCAAGAAGTTGAAGGACCAGGTCAACGCCCTTGAGGACGACTACGTCGACCTTTCGGACGACGAACTGCGCGACCTGACCAAGGAGTACAAGGAGCGCTATGAGGAGGGGGAGTCCCTCGACGACCTCCTCCCCGAGGCCTTCGCGACCGTCCGTGAGGCGGCCAAGCGCACCCTGGGCCAGCGCCCCTTCGACGTGCAGATCATGGGCGCGGCCGCCCTGCACCTGGGCAACATCGCCGAGATGAAGACCGGTGAGGGCAAGACCCTGACCGGAAGCCTCGCGGTGTACCTGAACGCCCTCGCGGGCAAGGGCGCGCACGTCATCACCACCAACGACTACCTCGCGCGACGCGACGCCCAGAACCTGGGCCGGATCTTCCACTTCCTCGGACTGGAGGTCGGCGTCGTCGGCCCCCAGATGACCGCCGAGGCGCGCCGCAAGGCCTACCAGGCCGACATCACGTACGGAACGAACAACGAGTTCGGTTTCGACTACCTGCGCGACAACATGGCGCTCTCGCTCAAGGACACCGTCCAGCGGGACCACTTCTTCGCCCTGGTCGACGAGGTCGACTCCATCCTCATCGACGAGGCGCGCACCCCGCTGATCATCAGCGGTCCCTCCGAGCAGAACTCGCGCTGGTACGCCGAGTTCGCGAAGATCGCGCCGCGCCTGAAGAAGGACGACGACTACGAGGTCGACGAGAAGAAGCGCACCGTGGGTATCACCGAGTCCGGTGTGGCCAAGGTGGAGGACTGGCTGGGGATCGACAACCTCTACGAGGCCGTCAACACCCCGCTGATCAGCTTCCTCAACAACTCCCTCAAGGCGAAGGAGCTGTACCGCAAGGACAAGGAGTACATCGTCAAGGACGGTGAGGTCCTCATCGTCGACGAGTTCACCGGTCGCGTCCTGGCGGGTCGCCGCTACAACGAGGGCATGCACCAGGCCATCGAGGCCAAGGAGCGCGTCAAGATCAAGGACGAGAACCAGACTCTCGCCAAGGTCACGCTCCAGAACTACTTCCGCCTCTACGAGAAGCTGTCCGGCATGACCGGTACCGCCCAGACCGAGGCGGCGGAGTTCACGCAGACCTACAGCGTCGGCGTGGTGCCGATCCCGACCAACAAGCCGATGGTCCGCGAGGACGTCAAGGACGTCGTCTACAAGCACGAGGACGCCAAGTTCCAGGCCGTGGCCGAGGACATCGCCGAGCGCCACGAGGAGGGACGTCCGGTCCTGGTCGGTACGACCAGCGTCGAGAAGTCCGAGCTCCTCTCCCGGATGCTCAAGCGCGAGGGCGTCCCGCACGAGGTCCTCAACGCCAAGAACCACGCTCGTGAGGCGTCGATCATCGCCCGCGCGGGCAAGCTCGCCTCCGTCACCGTGGCCACCAACATGGCTGGTCGCGGTACCGACATCATGCTGGGCGGCAACCCCGACTTCCTCGCCGACGAGGAGCTCCAGGCCCGCGGCCTGAGCCCCCTCGAGACCCCGGAGGAGTACGAGGCGGCCTGGCCCGAGGCGCTGGAGAAGGCCACCGCGGAGTTCGAGGCGGAGCACGAGAAGGTCGTCGAGGCCGGCGGTCTCTACGTGCTCGGCACCGAGCGCCACGAGTCGCGCCGCATCGACAACCAGCTCCGGGGCCGTTCGGGCCGTCAGGGTGACCCGGGCATGTCCCGCTTCTACCTGTCGCTCCAGGACGACCTGCTGCGTCTGTTCAACTCCAGTCGTCTGGAGGTGTTCATGAACCAGCTGAACATCCCCGACGACCAGCCGATCGAGTCCGGCATGGTGAGCAAGGCGATCGCCTCCGCCCAGGGCCAGGTCGAGACGCAGAACTTCGAGATCCGCAAGAACGTCCTCAAGTACGACGAGGTCCTGAACCGTCAGCGCAAGGTCATCTACGCCGAGCGCCGCAAGGTGCTGGAGGGCCAGGACCTGCGCGACCAGGTCATCGAGATGCTGGAGGAGGTCCTGCGCGGCTACGTCGTGGAGGAGACCGCCCAGGGCGACCCGGACGACTGGGACCTCGACAAGCTCTGGCGGGCGTTCAAGCAGGTCTACCCGATCAGCTTCACGGTCGACGAGTTCATCGAGGAGAACGGCGACCTCCACACCCTGACCAGCGAACTCATCGCCACGCAGGTGGTCGAGGACGCCAAGGCCGCCTACGACGCCCGCGAGGCGGAGCTGGGCGAGGAGGCCATGCGTGAGGTCGAGCGCCGCGTCATCCTCCAGGTCATGGACCGCAAGTGGCGTGAGCACCTCTACGAGATGGACTATCTCCAGGAGGGCATCGGCCTGCGCGCGATGGCCCAGCGCAACCCGCTGATCGAGTTCCAGCGCGAGGGCTTCGACATGTTCCAGCAGATGCTGGAGGCGATCAAGGAGGAGTCGGTCGGCTTCCTCTTCAACGTCGAGGTCCAGGTCCGCAAGAAGGAGGAGCCCGCCCTGACGGCGGCCGCCGCCGCGCAGACCGCCTCCGCCGTCGGTGGTTCCTCCGGTGCCACCGCCGTGGCCACGGCCGTCGACGAGGACGTGGAGGCCGCCAGGGCCGACGCTCCCGAGGAGGAGGCCGAGCCCGCCGAGGACGTGGTGGTCCCCGGTTTCGGTGAGGACCAGCCGAACAAGCTCCAGTACTCCGCGCCGAGCGAGGACGGCACCGTCGAGCGGCACAGCGAGACGGTGGACAACGAGTACGCGGGCACCGCCCGTAACTCGCCCTGCCCCTGCGGCTCCGGCAAGAAGTACAAGAAGTGCCACGGTGACCCCACGGCCAGGTAACTGCTGAGGGGCACCAGAGAACACGCGTGTGGGCGCGGCTCCCGAGGGGGCCGCGCCCACACGCGTCACCGCCCGCTGTTGATCCGGGCGGCCCGTCGTGTCAGGTGGGCCCGTTCGGCGAGGTCGGGGGCGTCCAGGGCGGCCTGCGCGTACAGTCGCGCCGCCCGCCGGAGGTCGCCGCTCCGCTCATACAGGTGCGCGGCCACGGCCCGGTACCGGGGCAGCGACTCGTCCAGCTCACCGAGGGCGGCCAGTCCCGCCCCCGGCCCCTCCGCCTCGCCCACGGCGACGGCCCGGTTCAGCCGGGCCACCGGGTTGCCGCTCAGGCGCACGAGTTCGTCGTACCACTCCACGATCTGCGGCCAGTCCGTCTCCTCGGCGGTACGCGCGTCCGCGTGCAGTGCGGCTATGGCGGCCTGGGCCTGGTACTCGCCCAGGCGGTCGCGCGCCAGCGCGCCCTGGAGCACGCGGACCCCCTCGGCGACGGCCCGGGTGTCCCACAGGGAGCGGTCCTGCTCGGCGAGCGGTACCAGGTCCCCGTCCGGGGTGGTTCGCGCGGGGCGCCGGGCGTGGTGGATCAGCATGAGGGCGAGCAGACCGGCGGCCTCGGGATGGTCGACCACGGCGTTGAGCTGCCTCGTGAGCCGAATGGCCTCGGCGGCGAGGTCGACGTCCCCCGAGTAGCCCTCGTTGAAGACCAGGTAGAGCACCCGGAGCACGGTTCGGACGTCTCCCGGACGGTCGAACCGCGCGCCGGCCACGGTGCGCTTGGCACGGCTGACACGCTGCGCCATGGTGGCCTCGGGAACCAGGTAGGCGCGGGCGATCTGCCGGGTGGTCAGTCCGCCCACCGCGCGCAGTGTGAGCGCCACCGCCGACGACGGGGTCAGCGACGGGTGGGCGCACAGGAAGTAGAGCCTGAGCGTGTCGTCCACCGCCCGCGCGGCCCCGGTCTCCGGCTCCTCCTCCACGACCTCCTCGCGTCTGCGGCGAGCGGCGTCGGCGCGGGTGGCGTCCAGGAACCTGCGCCAGGCGACGGTGACCAGCCATCCCTTGGGGTCGCGGGGCGGGTCGGAGGGCCAGACCCGCACCGCCTCCACCAGCGCGTCCTGGACGGCGTCCTCGGCCGACGCGAAGTCGGCACCCCGTCGGACGAGCAGACCGGTCACCTCGGGGGTGAGGCCCCGGAGCAGGGCCTCGTCCACGTCGGCTGCCACGCGCAGCTCACTCCTCGATGGTGTGCGAGGCGCCCAGGAACGGACGCAGCTCCAGCCACTCGTGGATGGGCCTTCCCCCGGCCCCGGGAGCGGCCGACAGCTCACCGGCCAGTTCCAGCGCGCGGTCGTAGTCGTCGACGTCGATCACCATCCAGCCCGCGATGACGTCCTTGGTCTCGGGGAAGGGGCCGTCGGTGACGGGAGGGTGTCCCTCCCCGTCGTAGCGGACGAAGGTCCCCTCCGGGGCGAGCGCCTGGGAGTCCACGTACTCACCGGTCTCCTCCAGGCGGGCCGCGAAGTCGTTCATGTACTTCACGTGCGCCGAGACCTCCTCGGGCGTCCACTGGTCCATGGGGACGTCGTTCACGGAGGCCGGGGCGCCTCGGTAGTGCTTGAGCAGCAGGTACTTGGCCATGGTCCCTCTCCTTGGTGCGGTGCGACCCATTGTGGTCGCGTTCACACCGGGGACGGAGCCGGGCGCGCGTTCTCGACACTGCCGCCGGATTCTTTACCGGGACCTGGAACACCGGCGGCCCGGCACCGCGTGTGTGCGGTACCGGGCCGTGTGCGCCAGGGTGTGGCCCGAGGCCAACGGAGCGCGTGAGAATGCTGTGGCTCAGGAGGTCTGGGTGACCTTGTTGAGGCCGCGCGGGACGTCGGGGTTGTAGCCGAGACGGCGGGCGAGGTGCTCGGTGAGCAGCTGGGCGGGGACGATGAGGTTCATCGGGGAGACCCACTCGGGAACGTCCGGGACCGACACGGACACGTCGCTCGCGGCGGCGAGGGCCGAACCCCCGCCGAAGCCGAACACCGGGGCGCCGGCGGAGCGGACCCGCTCGGCGAGGGCCACCGTGCCCTCCAGGGTGGGGCCGTTGGGCGCGGCCACCAGCAGGGCGGGAGTGCGCGGGTCCACGACGGCGATCGGCCCGTGCTGGAGGTCCGCGTAGGACAGCCCCATGGCGTGCAGGTAGCAGGCCTCCTTGAGCTTGAGCGCGGCCTCCAGCGCGGTGGAGAAGGCCATGCCGCGACCGGAGACCACCGCGCCCTGCACGGCCACCATCCGCTCCACGATCTCCTCGAGGGAGTCCGTGGGGGCCGCGAGGGTCTGCTCGATGCCGTCCGGCACCAGCTCCAGCTCCCCGGCGTCCAGCTTCGCGCCCAGTCCCAGGGCCAGGACCGCGAGGGCGGCCAGCTGGGTGTTGTAGGTCTTGGTGGCGGGGACGGCCAGCTCACTCCCGGCCCGGGTGACCAGGGCGACGTCGGCCTCGGTGGCCAGCGGGGAGTCCGCGCCGTTGGTGACACCGACGGTCCGGGCGCCGCAGTCGGCCGCCCAGCGCATGGTCTCGACGATCTCCTCGGTCCTGCCGGACTGGGAGATGGCCACGGCGAGGACGTCGGACAGGTCGATCCGAGCGCCGTAGGCGGTGGCGATGGAGGGGGAGCCCAGCGTGGCCAGGCGGCCGGTGTGCGCCTGGAGGAGGTAGCTGCCGTAGACCGCGGCGTTGTCCGAGGAGCCCCGAGCGATGAACAGGACGTGCTTGGTGGCGCGGCCGAGCGCCTCGATCTCCCCGCGCAGGGGCAAGAGCTCGGCGAAGGTGCGGCGCAGGGCCTCGGGCTGGTCGGCGATCTCGGAGCGCATCACGCTCGTCGTGGTGGTCATGCGGAGCCTTCCGGTGGGGACGTGCGGTCCTGGACGTACGCCGGGGGCCGCGTCGGTCGCTCGTGGACGGCCCCGGACGAGGTCTCTGGCCAGCCACGATGCTGGTTCACACCGCGTGGCACAAGGAGGATTGACACGCGGGTCGAGCTATGGTCTAGTCCGGACTATACCAGTCAGATCCCGGCATGACCCGGCAAGTGTCACGAGTCCGGGCGGATGCCGCGCTAAGGTCGAACGCCGACCACCGGACCACCCGACCCGCCGACCGAGAAGGCCACTCGCTCCATGCCGATCGACGCCAGCAACCCCCTGCCGAAGTACGTCCAACTCCGCGATCTGCTCCTGGACTGGATCACCGCGGCCGGGCTGGGCGTGGACGACATGGTCCCCTCCGAACGCGAGCTCAGCTCCACCTACGGCCTCTCCCGCATGACCGTGCGCCAGACCATCGACCTCCTGGTCGCCGAGGGCCGCCTGTACCGGGTCCCCGGCAAGGGCACCTTCGTGGCCCGGCCCAAGATCGAGATGTCCCTCGTCCTGGCCTCCTTCAGCGAGGACATGCGGGCCCGGGGCTTCGAGCCGGGAGCGCGGGAGCTGATCCGCCAGGTCATCCCGGCCAGCGGCCACACCGCGCGCATGCTCGACATCGCCCCCGGCACCCTCGTCCACCACATCGAGCGCATGCGTACCGCCGACGACGAGCCCATGGCGGTCGAGCGCTCCAACATTCCGGCGGCCATGGTTCCCGGCCTGGAGGACCACGATCTGGCCGAACGATCCCTCTATGAGGTCCTGGAAAACGAGTTCGACATCCTGTTGGATTCCGGTGAGCAGACCATCGAGGCCGGGATCTGCGACTCGGCCGACTCCCGTCTCCTTGGCCTACCCGCCGGAAGCCCGGTGCTGATCATGCAGCGCCGGAGCTTCGCCAAGGGACAGTGCGTGGAACTCGCCCTGTCCACCTACCGTGCCGACCGCTACCAGCTGCACTCCCGTCTGGACCCGCGGAGGCACGGAGACTGACGTCTCGCGCCCACGGGGCGCGCGTCCGAGAGGGAGGACCCCCCACCATGTCGGACCCCACCCCAGAGAAGAAGGACCCGGACCGGACCGGGTCCCCCGCACGCAAACGCGGTTCCACCGCCCTGGCGGTGCTCCAGCGGCTCGGCCGCAGCCTGATGATGCCCATCGCGGTCCTTCCCGCCGCCGCGATCCTGCTCCGCCTCGGCCAGGACGACCTGCTCGGCGCGGAGGGCCTGGCGGGAATCGACGGTATGGGCTGGATGCAGCCGGTCTCGGGTGCCGTGGGCACCGCCGGCGAGGCGATCTTCGAGGCCCTTCCGCTGCTGTTCGCGATCGGTGTGGCCATCGGCTTCGCCAAGCGCGCGGACGGTTCGACCGCCCTGGCGGCCGTGGTCGGCTACCTGGTGTTCGACCGCGTGGCCACCTGGACGATGGTGACCTTCGACGGCCCCACCGGTGACATCGGCTCCCGGCTGGTCACCTATCCGCTGGAGACCGATCCGGTGACCAGGGAACCGGTCGCCGATCCGGAAGCGGTCAACGCCGTCGTCCCGATGATCGACCACGCGGTCAAGAACCCCACCGACGTGCTCGGCGGGATCGCGGTGGGCCTGGTCGCCGCCGTGTTGTGGCAGCGCTACCACCGGATCAAACTGCCCACCTGGCTCGGCTTCTTCGGCGGCCGCCGCTTCGTCCCCATCGTCACGGCCCTGGCCGGGCTGGGCATGGGCGTGGTGCTCGGCCTGGTCTGGCCGATCGTCGGCATGTGGATCCAGAACCTGGGCGAGGCCCTCATCGGCGCGGGCGCCCTCGGCGCCGGGCTCTACGGGATCGTCAACCGCATCCTGTTGCCGATGGGTCTGCACCACGTGGTGAACTCGTTCGTCTGGTTCGTCTCCGGCACCTACACCGACGGGGACGGTGTGGTCTCGCACGGGGAGATCACCCGCTACTTCGCGGGGGACCCGGAGGCGGGCAGCATGCTGTCCGGGTTCTTCCCGGTGCTGATGTTCGGTCTGCCGGGTGCCGCGCTCGCGATGTGGCTGACCGCCTCCAAGGCCCGGCGCGTGCAGATCGGTTCGATCATGATCCCCGCGGCGCTCACCGCCTTCGTCACGGGCATCACGGAGCCGGTGGAGTTCGCCTTCATCTTCGTCGCTCCGGTGCTGTTCGGGGTGCACATCGTGCTCACCGGCGTCTCCCTGGCGGTGATGAACCTGCTCGACGTCCAGTTGGGCTTCGGGTTCTCGGCGGGGCTGATCGACCTGCTGCTGAACGCCACGAAGAGCAACACCGAGGGGTTGGGCGTCCTGCTGCTGTTCGGGGCCGTCTACTTCCTGGTCTACTTCGGGATCTTCTACGTGCTGATCAGCCGGTTCAACTTCCCCACCCCGGGACGCGAGCCCGATCCGGACGAGCCCGGAGCCCCGCAGCACACCGCCCCGGCCACGGCGGACGGCACGACCGAACCCGGTCCGGACACCCCGAGCGGCGCAGACCCCGACCGCTCCGGCTGAGCGGCCCGCCCCCGGCGACGATCGACCACCGCGCCGACCCTGGCGTGTGAGGCACGCCACCTCTAAGCTCGGCTCAGACCCCCCGGGTCACGTGATCCCGGGTAGAGCACGGAGGGCACATGTCGGACAAGGCAACGGCGATCGTCGCCGGTTTGGGCGGCGCGGCCAACATCGAGGACATCGAGGCCTGCATCACGCGGCTGCGCACCGAGGTCAGCGACCCCGCGCTGGTTCGGGAGGCCGACCTTCGGGCGGCGGGCGCGCACGGCGTCCTGGTCTCGGGCAACGTCGTCCAGGTGGTGGTCGGTCCGGAGGCGGACTCCCTCACGGATGACATCCAGGACCTGCTCGAATAGCCGCTGGAGCGGGTTCCGGAAAGTCAGGCCTTTGTGCTCTTTTGGCCGCCCCTTTTCCGGGTTAAGTCCCTCTCCCGGGGAAGACCTCCCCCATGTCAGACCTGAACGGTGCGCTGCGCGTACTCTCGCCCGTCTCCGGAACGGCCCTGTCCCTGGACACGGTGCCCGACCCGGTCTTCTCCCAGAGCATGGTCGGCCCCGGCGTGGCCGTCCACCCCGAACCGGGACAGGAGGGCGGCCAGGAGTCCCAACACGAGGCGGTCGCCCCGATCGCCGGGACCCTGGTCAAGCTCCACCCCCACGCCTACGTGGTCATGGCCGCGGACAACCGGCGCGGTGTCCTCGTCCACCTGGGCATCGACACCGTGCAGCTCGCGGGGGAGGGGTTCACCCTCCTCGCGGAGGAGGGCACGGAAGTGGAGGCTGGTACCCCGGTGATCCGCTGGTCGCCCGGAGCGGTGGCCGCCGCGGGCAAGCCCTCGGTGGTGCCGGTGGTGGCCCTGGACGGCGAGCCGGGCTCGCTCTCCGAGCTGGCCGCGGGAGCCGTCGAACCGGGGGAGGCCCTGTTCGTCTGGGAGTGACGCTCCACGTTCGACCCCCCGCCACGGCGGGGTGCGTCCTGCCCGCTCCGGGGAACGGGTAGTCTCCGGCCGCAACCAGCGATCCGGTGGAGAAGAAGTCCCTATGAGACCGTCCGTTCCACGCGCCCTGGCCCCGGCCTGCGTGGCCCTCACCCTGATCACCACAGCCTGCACCACTCCCGAGGAGGTGGACACCTCGCCCGAGAACGACGACCCCAGCGCCGAGGCCACGGCCGAGCCCTTCGAGCCGGTCCTGGCCCCGCAGCTGCTCGCCGACATGGACCTGGACGACAAGATCGGCCAGCTCCTGGTCCTGACCGCGCAGGGCACCACGGCCGCCGACAACGCCGCGCAGATCGAGGCGCACCGCCCCGGCGGCGTCATCTACTTCGACGCCAACCTGAACGACGGCGAGCAGATCGCACAGATGTCGGCGGGCATGCAGGACCAGGCCGCCGAAGTGGGGCAGGGCGTCCCCCTGTTCGTCAGCATCGACCAGGAACAGGGCCTCGTGGTGCGCATGCCCGTGGGCACCTTGTTCCCCGACGCCATGGCGGTCGGCGCCACCCGTGACACCGACCTCGCCGCCCTGCGGGCGTCGACCACGGCGGACGAACTCCTCGCGGTCGGCGTCAACATGAACTACGCGCCCGACGCCGACGTCAACACCGACCCCAACAACCCGGTCATCGGCATCCGCTCCTTCGGCTCCGACCCGGAACTGGTGTCCGAGATGGTGCTGGCCGAGTCCGACGCCTACTCCGAGCACGGCGTCGTCCCGGTCATCAAGCACTTCCCCGGACACGGCGACACCGACGTCGACAGCCACACCGGCCTGCCCGTGATCGACCTGCCCCGTGACCGCTGGGAGGCCGAGCACCTGCCGCCGTTCCGGGCGGCGGTGGACGCGGGCGTCGACGCCATCATGACCGCGCACGTGTTGATGCCGCAGCTGGACCCGGGCGAGGACCCGGCCACCCTGTCGCCGGTGATCATCGACGGGATCCTGCGCGACGAGCTCGGCTACGACGGGGTGGTCACCACGGACGCCCTCAACATGGAGGGCGTGCGCCAGACCCATGCCGACGGTGAGGTCGCCGTCCGCGTGGTGGAGGCCGGGGTGGACCAGCTCCTCATGCCGCCGGACCCGGGCGCCGCTGTCGCCGCGATCCGCGAGGCGGTCGAGAGCGGTCGGCTCACCGAGGAGCGCATCGACCAGTCCGTGCTGCGCATCCTCACGCTCAAGGAGAAGCGCGGCGTCCTGGAACGCGAGTCCGCTGACCCGGCCGAGGCCGACGCGGCCATGGAGAACCCCGAGCACGCCGAGGCCGCGCAGCGGGTGGCCGACGCCTCCGTCACCCTCGTCCGGAACGAGGCGGACCTCCTGCCGCTGGACGCGGGCACCCGCGTGCGCGTCCAGGGTGAGGGAGCCGACCGGATCGCCCCGGCGCTGACCGACGCCGGTCTGGAGGTCGTGGACGGCGGCGAGGACGTGCTCGTGGTCGGCACCCGGAACGCGCGGAGCTCCGAGGAGCAGCGCGGCATGGTGGCCGCGGGGCGCTCCCAGGGCACCCCCGTGGTCGTGGTCGCCCAGGGCGGGCCCTACGACCTGGAGGCCTTCCCGGAGGTCGACGGCTACATCGCCCTGTACTCGGCAGTGGAGGTCTCCCGGGTGGCCGCGGCCCGGGCGATCGCAGGGAAGATCGACCCCTCCGGCACGTTGCCGGTGGACATCCCCGGTGCCGACGTGACCTCGGGGACCGGTCTCGGGTACTGACGCCACCTGGTGGTCGCACGGTTGAACCGAGCGGGGAACGGGAAGAACCGTTCCCCGCCCGGCCTGTCGGATCCACACAGGGCCGGGCGGGTTGTCCCCGAGGCGATCACCGAAGGAGGCGACCGGATGAGCGGCACCCGACGAGGGGTCATCTCCGACTGGGGCGGTGTGCTCACCCCACCCCTGCCCGAGGGAATCCGGGCCTGGCTCAGGTCCGACCGGATCGACATCGACCACTACCACGAGGTCATGCGTCCGTACTTCGACAACAGCGTGCCGGACAACCCCGTGCACGCCCTGGAACGCGGCGAGATCGAGACCCACCTGTTCGAGCGCGACCTCGCCGCCCTGCTGCGCTCCACCCACGGCGGCCCGGTGCGGGCACAGGGCCTCATCGAGCGCATGTTCTCCCACTTCGACCCGGTCGACGCCATGTACGACACCCTGCGTACGGCCAGGGGGAGCGGGCACGGAACCGCCCTGTTGTCCAACTCCTGGGGCAACGGCTACCCGCGCGACCACTTCGCGGCCACCTTCGACACCGTGGTGATCTCCGGAGAGGTGGGCATGCGCAAGCCGGAGGAGCGCATCTACCTGCTCACCTGTGAGCAGCTGGGCCTGGGGCCCGAGGACTGCGTGTTCATCGACGACCTGGCGCACAACATCGAGACCGCCGAGTCCCTGGGGATGACCGGGATCCTGCACACGGACGTGGAGAGCACCCGCCAGGCGCTGTCCCGCTTCCTGGCCCCCGAGGACGACCACGAACGCCAGCCGGTCTGACCAGGTCGGGTTCTTTGGGAAACTCGTAGGGATCCGATCCCGCCCTGGAGAGCCCATGTACGTCTTCCTGCCCAGTACCGTCCCCGCGCTCGCGGCCCTGCTCGACCGGGGTCGACTGGAGGGGGAGGCCCTCCCGGCCTTCACCGCCGACGCCGGGCCCGACGGGGACCCCGAGGAGGCCGAGTACGACGCCATGTACGCGGCGGCCGAGGCCTCCCTGCGCATGCTGTCCGAGGACCCCGGGGCGCCCCGCCGCCGCGTGGTCCTCGCCGCCGAGATGCCCGACGCCGCCGTGGAGCGGGGTGGACGCCACGCCGAAGGGGTCGCCCGCGTCACCGTCCGGGGCGGTGTGCCCTACAAGAAGCTCCGGTCCGCGCACCTGGACGACACCGACGCGGCCGCCGACATCGCCGAGGCCGCGGCCGACCCGGCCTCCGAAGCCGCCGAGGACCACGAGCTCATGTGGTTCGCGGTCCAGGAGATCCGCTACCTGGTCGAGGAGTCCCAGGAGTAGCAGTACGCGGGCACCCCGGGGGAGCCGTCGAAGGCGTGCGTGATCGCGCCCAGACGCTCCCAGCCCAGGCGTTCGTACAGGCGGGCGGCGGCCCGGCCCTTGGCGTCCCCGGGAGCGCTCACCGGAGGCTGTGTTCCCAGGGGCCGAGGGCACCTGCTCGGATCGTGTGTGTTCTGCGGTCGGGGGAGACCTCCAGGGTGAACTCCGTCAGCTCGGGCCAGCCCGCCGCGTCGAGTTCGACGTAGGCCTCTCCCAGTTCCTTGCCGAGGTCGCGGGGACCGGCCCCCGTGGTGGTGCCGTCCGGCCACAGGTGCACCCAGGAATCAGCCGTGCTCAGCGCGATGACCGGGGCGGAGTCACCGTCCCAGGGGCGTCTTCCCTCCTCGATACGCAGACCTGGGGTGGCCAGGGTCAGGCGGGTGAGCAGGCTACGGTCGACCAGCTCTCGGGAGCCGACAGGGAAGCCGCTCACCTGTTCCATCTCCTGGGCGGTCCCCGCGAAGGTGTCTCGGGGGAGCCTCTGAGTGCGGTCGCGCATGATCGAGGCATCGCACAGGAAGTCGCCCTGGAGGGTGTGGGACAGGGCGACAACCGGGGTGGGGCCGTCGTAGTCGTAGGGCGCCCAGGGGAGGACGGCCACGCCCGGAGAGGTGAGGGACGCGGTCCACGACTCGGGTACGTGCCTGACCGCGCAGGTGGCGATGACCGAGTCGTAGGCGTCCGCATCGGGGGCGGTGGTTCCCGTGATGACCCGCACTCCGGTTCCCGAGAGCCGCGACCGGGCGTGTGCGGCGACGTCGGGGTCGATCTCCAACGAGGTCACGTGCCCGGTGGGTCCGACCAGGGAGGCGAGGATCGCGGCGTTCCAGCCGGTCCCGGTACCGATCTCCAGCACCCGCATTCCGGGTTCCACCCTGGCCGCCGCGATCATGTCCGCCATGAGCTGCGGTGCCAAGGAGGAGGAAGTGGCGATATTGGACGAGCCACTGCCCCCGTCATTGGCCTGGATGACCACGGCGTCATCGTCGTAGACGTACGCCGCCCACCGCGCGAGGTTGGCGGTTCGGTAGAGCGGTAGGCCCCGAGCGCTGGGCCAGACCAGGTCCGGGATGAACCGGTGTCGGGGGTGGTCGGTGAAGGCGGCACGGATCGTGTTGGTGGTGTCCAACCGGTCGACCAGCCGCGCGTGAAGGTTGTCCAGGTTCACGCCGTACCGCTTTCCTTGAGGCACTTTTGCCGTGGATGGCCGTGGATGATGTCCGGCCGTGCGGATGGGCGGCGCCGCGTGACGAATGCGGCGCCGCCCAACGGCACGGAGGGGGCTCTAGCGGACGAGGTAGCTCACCCGCCTCGTCTCGATGACACTCGCCCCTTCGGGAAGCCCGCCCTCGTCGTCGCCCTCCAGGAGGACGCGCATCCAGATGTCGCTGTCCTTCCGGTAGGGGTTCAACCGGTCGAGCCGTTCCCAGAAGCTGTGCCCGATCGCGACGCAGGAGCAGGCACAGGTTTGGGTGTTGTAGCTCGGGGCCAGCGGCGAGATCCGCCCCGCCAGCGGGATCCCGTCCTCGTCGGGCTCACCGCCCCGGATGATCTGGATGACCTCGGTGTACAGCTCGACATCAGGCACAAAGGTTGACGCCATGGAGTCAGCTCCCTACGTAGAGGAGGCGACACCCGGTATAGGTGTCCCGCTGGCTCCAGTATCAACTTGTGCAAAGTCAAGTTCAAGTAATCTTCTTGATTTTGTTCAAGTTATTCTTGGGCTGGGGGTGAGGACTACGATCGAGACACCCCCAAGAAGGAGGATTCGTGACAGGAACAGGCCATGCTCCTGGTGTGCGGCGCCGCAGACTGTCCGCTGCTCTGCGGAGGTTGCGGGCTGAAGTCGGGCTCTCCTCGCCTGAGGTGGCCAAGGAACTTGGCTGGTCCCCCACCAAGGTCACTCGTGCGGAGCGCAACGAGTGGCGGCGTCCAGCCGTGAAGGACGTGGACGCGATCCTCACGCTCTACGGGGTGAAGGGGGAGGAACGGGCGCACCTTCTCAGTCTGACCGAGGAGGCTCGCGGACGCAGCGATTGGCACAAGTACGCCGACCTTTTCCCAGGATCCTTGCCCGACCTGGAGGCAGAGGCGGTCCGAATCCGCTCTTATGAGGCCTTGCTGATCCCTGGACTTCTCCAGACACCCGACTATGCTGCGGCGATCTTCGAGTCAAGCCAGATCGTTCCGCCCGAGAATACGCAGCGCAAGGTGGAGTCACGAATGGCCCGCCGAAGCGTCCTTGATGCCCCCAACGGACCACGGTTCGTCGCCGTCATCGACGAAGCTGCTCTACGCAGGGTGGTTGGCTCACCGAAGGTGATGTCGGAACAGCTTCGATTCCTGGCAGGGATGGCCGCGCACTACAAGGTCACCGTGTTGGTGTTGCCATTTGAGTCGGGAGCTCATCCTGCAGTGGAAGGGGCCTTCGCGCTGCTTGACTTCCCCAGCCCGGAACCGGGGATCGTCAGCATCTCTACTGGAGCGGAATCCCTCTACGTGGAGGACGAAGCCTACATGGATAGGCATACGCTGATCTTCGAAGGCGTCCACAACCTGGCCTTGGATCCCAAGAAGTCCCTCGACCTTATCGAATCCATCGCCGCCGACCATGACAAGCGAGCCTGATCATGCTGCTGGAGTTCCGTAAGTCCACTTACTCCGGGCACCAAGAGAACTGCGTGGAGGTCGCGCCCATCCTCACCTTCCGTAAGTCCTCCTACTCATCCGGCGGGGAGAACTGCGTCGAGGTGGCCCAGGTCGCTCCGGCCTTCCGTAAGTCCTCCCACTCCTCCGCCCAGGAAAACTGCGTCGAGGTCGCGGAGCTGCCCACCGGTGCTGCCATCCGCGACTCCAAGAACCCCGACCACGGTTTCCTGCCGGTGGGGGCCTCTGAGTGGGCCGCCTTCGCTCAGTTGGTCGCTGTCCGTCCCTCGCACGTCTGAGGTTCCCCAACGGGTGTCCCGGCCCTGCCACGGGCTGGGGCGCCTCGCTGTGCCTTGAGTTTCAATCCTGGCCCGGGGACGGGACCCCTGGCCCCGGAGTCCTACCGGATCACGGACGTTGGGCGCCGCTCCGCTGCGGGAGCTCAGCCGCCGCCGTCGCCTCCTCCGTCACCGCCGTCGCCGCTGCTGCCTGTGCCGCCCCCGCCGCCACCTCCGCTGCTACCACCGCTCCCGCCGTTGGTGTCCCAGTCCAGCCAGGCGTTGAGGGCGGCGAACGCCAGCACCGCCCCCGAGACGAGGAGCACCAGGGGCCCGAGCGCGGAACCGTCGCCGTCCACCACCCGCCGCAGGAGTCCCGCTCCGACGTAGAGCACCAGGAACATCCCGCCGATCAGGGCCGCCGTCAGGGCGAGCACGCCTCTGCCGTCCACGGGGCCTCCAGGGGGCGCGGGGGACCATCACGGTACGCCTCGGTAAGGGCCCTGAGCGGGGAGTGGCCCCAACCGGCCTCCGGCCGGGTTCGGACTCCGTTTCCTCCCTGAATCGCCCATCCGGCACAATGGTGGCGTCCCCGAACCCCGATCGCCGAGGAGTCAGCCATCAGCCGCCTGGTGCTATGGAACATCGACCTCACCCTCCTCGACGTGGGGCAGGTCATGCGGGCCGCCTACGCCGAGGCCTTCGAGAAGGTCACGGGCGAACCGCTGGTCTACCTGACCTCGGCGGCGGGTCGCACGGACTCCGAGATGTTCTTCGAGTTCTGCGCCCGCAACTACGTCGAGCTCGAACCCGACTCCGAGGTCCTGGGCGACTTCCTCGCCGCCCTGGAGGCCTCCTTCGGGGCCCGCCACGAACAGCTCCTGGCCAAGGGGCGCGTCATGCCGGGTGCGGCCGCCTCCCTGGCCGCCGTGGCCGCGCTGCCGGACACCCTCCAGACCGTGGTCAGCGGAAGCACCCGGACCAACGCCACCGCCAAGCTGGTGGCCTTCGGCCTGGACACCCACCTCAACCTCGCTGTGGGCGGGTTCGGCTCGGTCAACTACCCCAAGTCCAGCCTCATCCAGTCCATCAGGCTGCACGCCGCCGGTGAGGGCGGCCGCGCCTTCTCGGAGGAGGAGACGGTGTTCGTCACCGGCTCCGCCCCGGACGTGCGCGCGGCGCTGATCGGCGGCGCGATCCCGATCGCGGTGCTCAACGGGTCCACGACCGAGGGGCAGCTGCGGGAGGCCGGGGCGCAGATCGTGCTGCCGGACCTGAGCGACCCCAGGGCCGTGATGAGCGCCGTGCACCAGGCCACGACGCGGTGACCGCACCGGGCACACGGGTGCTCCGGTGTCCGCCGCAATCCAGGTCTTACAGTGCGTAATCGTGCTGTAACGGTGTTGGTCCTGTTCTCGTGCGCGAAAAGCAGTAGCCTGGGGTCCGTCCCCACTCTGTGGGGGCAGAGGCCGGGACAACGACGTCCCGACCTCGTTTGACGCAACCTGTGCGCACAGGTACCAACCCAGCCGACGCCCTCGTGGGATCCTTGCGGCCCAAGGACCTCACGAGACTTCACAAGTCAGCCACAGAAGTTCACAGGTCGCTTGACGAGCCACACACGTCACATGACCGGGTGTCCTCGACTGTGCTCGTGCGACGTTGCTCACAAAGGAGTGAGAGATCCCTATGTCCGGGCAATCCGACGTCATCCTTCAGAAGCTGCTCAATGACGCGGCCTCCCGATGGAGTCCGGGGGACCGACTGAGCCCCGAGGCCGCCGACGCGGTCCGCGCCTTCCTTCCCCTCTACTACCGGCACACGGACCCCGAGGAGATCAGCGGGCGCAGCCCCGAGCAGATCTGCGGGACCGCCGAGGCCCACCGCTCCTTCGGCGCCGAACGTGCACCGGGACGCGCGAAGGTCCGCGTCTACACGCCGACCCTCGAACACGACGGCTGGGAGCAGCAGACCAGCATCGTCGAGATCGTCACGGACAACGCCCCGTTCCTGGTCTCCTCCGTGACCATGGCCCTCAGCGACCTGGGTGCCGGGGTGCGGCTGATCATCCACCCGCAGATGACCGTCGGACGCGACCTGCCCGGCAAGCTGGTCCAGGTCGACCCGGAGATCGGCGGCGACGGCCTGCTGCCCATCGACGAGTCGTGGATGCACATCGAGATCGACCGGCAGAGCGACCCCGAACGGGTCAAGGAGATCAGCACCCGGCTGGAGCGCGTCCTCAGCGACGTCCGCTACGCCGACGAGGACTCCGCCAAGATGAGCGACCGGGTCATCCGGATCGCCGACGAGCTCTCCGCCTACCCGGACCGTCTGGTCGCCGGCGGCGTCGACCCCCGCGAGATCGGCGAGAGCGTCGACTTCCTGCGCTGGATCGCCTCGCGCCACTTCACCTTCATGGGCTACCGCGAGTACGCCCTGGTCACCGACGACAACGGCGACGACTCCCTGCGCCCCGAGCCCGGCACCGGCCTGGGCATCCTGCGCATGGACCCGTCCGCGTCCACCCGGTTCTCCGCGCTGCCCCCCGAGATCCGGGGCAAGGCCCGCGAGCCCTACCTGCTGGTGCTCACCAAGGCCAACTCGCGCGCCACGGTCTACCGGCCCAAGTACCTGGACTACATCAGCGTCAAGAAGTTCGACGCCCAGGGCAACATCGTCGGCGAGCGCCGCTTCCTCGGCCTGTTCTCGTCCCAGGCCAACACCAGCAGCATCGCCCAGATCCCCATCCTGCGCCGCAAGCAGGCCGAGGTCCTGGCCCTGGCCGGGTTCGAGGCCGACAGCTACGACGGCAAGGACCTGATCGAACTCCTGGAGACCTTCCCGCGCGAGGAACTCCTCCAGATCCCCGTGGGCGAGCTCTACAGCATCGTCCGCGGTGTGCTGCGCCTGCGCGACCGCCGGGGCACCAAGCTGTTCATGCGCCGCGACCCCTACGGCGGCCGCTACATGTCCTGCTTCGTGTACATGCCGCGCGACGAGTACAGCACCCAGGTGCGCCTCGACATCCAGGACGTCCTGGCCGACGCCTTCCACGGCGCCACCATGGACCACAACGTGATGATCGGCGCGGCCCCGCTGGCCCGCCTCTACCTGGTGGCCAGGGCCCAGAGCGGACAGACCCTCGCCGACATCGACCAGGTCGAGCTGGAGGAGAAGGTCCGTCAGGCGGCCCGCTCCTGGGACGCCGACTTCGACGACGCCCTCGTCGACGAGTTCGGCCCCACGCGCGCCACCACTCTCAAGGAGCGCTACGGCCCCGGTCTCACCGAGGCCTACAAGATCGACAACGACCCCACGGTGGCCGCCAAGGACATCTCCCGGATCGAGGAGCTGCTCCAGCGCACCGACTCCGAGAACCGCCAGGGCGAGTTCTCGGCCAGCCTCCACCAGCCCGAGGGCGCCCCCGGAAGCTGGCGCTTCCGCCTGGCCCGGATCGGCGAGCCCATCTCGCTGTCCCAGGTCCTGCCGGTCCTGGAGCACCTGGGTGTGGAGGTCGTCGACGAGCTGCCCTACGACATCACCGTCGACGGGGTGGGGCGGGTCTGGATCTACGACTTCGGCCTGGGCCCGCTGGAGGCCTCCGACCTCTCCCCGAGCCGTCTGAAGAGCCTCTTCGAGGACGCCTTCGACGCCTCCTGGCGCGACCTCGGCGAGTCCGACCGGTTCAACGCCCTGGTCGTGCGCGCCGGACTCGACTGGCGCCAGCTCACCGTGCTGCGCGCCTACGCCAAGTACCTGCGCCAGACCGGATCGACCTTCACCCCCGACTACCTGGCCGACGTCCTCGTCGCCAACGTCGGGATCGCCAACCTGCTGGTGGAGCTCTTCGAGGCCCGCTTCGACCCCGACCAGTCCGACGAGGGCCGCACCGAGCGCGGCAACGTGATCGTCGGCAAGATCGAGGGCGAGCTGGACGGAGTGGCCAGCCTGGACCACGACCGCATCCTGCGTTCGTTCCTGGCGGTCATCCAGGCCACCCTGCGCACCAACCACTACCAGGGCGGCTCCGAGGGGCGCCCCTACCTGGTGCTCAAGCTCAACCCGCAGGAGATCCCGGACCTGCCCCACCCGCGGCCCCGGTTCGAGATGTACGTGTACTCGCCGCGCGTCGAGGGCGTCCACCTGCGCTTCGGCTCGGTCGCCCGTGGCGGTCTGCGCTGGTCGGACCGGTTCGAGGACTTCCGGACGGAGATCCTCGGCCTGGTCAAGGCGCAGATGGTGAAGAACTCCGTCATCGTGCCGAGCGGCGCCAAGGGCGGGTTCGTCTGCAAGCGCCTGCCCTCCGGCGGTGGCCGTGAGGAGGTCATGGCCGAGGTCGTGTCCTGCTACAAGCAGTTCATCAGCGGCCTGCTGGACGTCACCGACAACCTCGTCGACGGCCAGGTCGTGCACCCCGAGCGCACCGTCCTGCACGACGGCGACGACTCCTACCTGGTGGTCGCGGCCGACAAGGGCACCGCGACCTTCTCCGACACCGCCAACGCGATCTCCCTCGAGCGCGGCTTCTGGCTGGGCGACGCCTTCGCCAGCGGCGGCTCCGTGGGCTACGACCACAAGGCCATGGGCATCACCGCCCGGGGCGCGTGGGAGTCGGTGAAGTACAACTTCCGTGAGATGGGCGTCAACGTCCAGGAGGAGCCCTTCAGCGTCGTCGGGATCGGCGACATGTCCGGTGACGTGTTCGGCAACGGGATGCTGCTGTCCCGCAAGATCAAGCTGGTGGCCGCCTTCGACCACCGGCACGTCTTCCTCGACCCCGACCCGGACCCGGCCACCTCCTGGGCCGAGCGCGAGCGCGTGTTCCGCCTGCCGCGCAGCACCTGGGAGAGCTACGACACGTCGCTGATCTCCGAGGGCGGCGGCGTGCACCCGCGCACCGCCAAGTCCGTCCCGATTACCCCGCAGGTGCGCGAGGTCCTCGGCATCGACGAGGACGTCACGGCGCTCACCCCGGACGAGCTCATCCGGTGCGTGCTCACGTCGCCGGTGGACCTGCTCTGGAACGGCGGCATCGGCACCTACGTCAAGGCCAGCGGCCAGACCCACGCGGACGTCGGCGACAAGGCCAACGACCAGGTGCGGGTGGACGCCACCGAGCTGCGCGTGAAGGTGGTCGGCGAGGGCGGCAACCTGGGCCTGACCCAGCCCGCCCGCATCGAGTTCGCCCGCGACGGCGGCCGGGTCAACAGTGACTTCATCGACAACTCCGCCGGTGTGGACACCTCCGACCACGAGGTCAACATCAAGATCATGCTGGACCGCGAGGTGCGCTCCGGCGAGATGGCCAAGGCCGACCGCGACCAGCTGTTCATCGACATGACCGACGAGGTCGCGTCGCTGGTCCTGGACAACAACTACTCCCAGAACGCCGTGCTGGCCGCCGCGCGTAAGCAGACCCACGAGATGCTGCACGTCCACGGCCGCTACATGCGCCACCTGGAGCGCACCAAGGTCCTCAAGCGCAAGCAGGAGGACCTGCCCTCCGACAAGGCGATCGCCGAGCGGCGCGCCCAGGGCAAGGGGCTGACCGGCCCCGAGTTCGCCACGCTGCTCTCGTACACCAAGATCAGCCTCAAGGAGCAGATCGGCCTGTCCGACCTGGCCGACGACCCGTACCTGGCGTCGACCCTGACGAACTACTTCCCGACCCCGCTGCGGCTGGAGCGCTTCGCCGCCGGTGTGCAGTCGCACCCGCTGCGCCGGGAGATCATCGTCAACCAGGTGACCAACCAGATGGTCAACCGGTCGGGCACGACCTTCGCGTTCCGCCTCAACGAGGAGCTGGGCTCCAGCGCCGCCGACATCACCCGGGCCTACCTGGTCACCCAGGAGATCCTGGGGCTGCGCCAGTACTGGGGCGAGATCGAGGAGCTGGACCACCAGATCTCGGTGGACAGCCAGCTGGTGCTCCTGCTGGAGATCCGCAAGCTGGCCGAGCGGTCCGCCCGGTGGCTGCTGCGCAACCGGACCTTCCCGTTCGACCTCGCCAGCGAGATCGGCTTCTTCGCCGAGGGCGTGGGCGAGGTGCTGCCGCAGCTCAAGGAGCTGTTGCGCGGGCGGGACCTGGAGGCCTTCGAGGAGCGCCGCGACCGGTACACCTCGCTGGGCGTGCCCAGGGACCTCGCCGAGCGCGTCGCCGTGATGGTCCCCGCCTACTCCACGCTGGACCTGGTGGAGATCGCCAGGCGTACGGGCCAGCCGGTCCGGCGGGTCGCCAGCCTGTACTTCGAGCTGGCCGACCGGTTCAACATCAGCTGGTGGCGTGAGCGGATCATCGACCTGCCCAGGGACGACCGCTGGGGGACGATGGCGCGTTCGGCGCTGCGCGACGACCTGTACTCGGCGCACGCGGACCTCACCAGCCGCGTGCTGGAGTCCGGTGGCGAGGGCTCCAACTCGGAGCTGATCCGCCAGTGGGCCGAGCAGAACGAGTCCTCGGTGCAGCGCGCGGGGATCACGCTCTCGGAGATCCAGGAGAACGAGCGCTTCGACCTCGCCACCCTCTCGGTGGCGCTGAGGTCGATCCGTTCGCTGGTCGACTAGCCGACTGGTTCCACAGGGGGAGGGGCGTCCGGGGCACCGGGCGCCCCTCCCCCCGCTCGGGGCGGCCTCATGAGGGTGACGGTGGCCTCCCCGGCCGGATCCCGCTCGCGCGGATGGGGGCCGCCCTCCCACTGGGACCTACACTGGGTCCCGTGGCAGAACTGGACCCAGCAGAGAAGATCAAGGAACTCGCGGCGACCCTTGCGAGTGTGACCGCCGTGTTGGACCTGGAGGCCATGCAGACCCAGATCGCCGAGCTGCGTGAGCAGTCCGCGGACCCCGAACTGTGGGCCGACCAGGGCAACGCGCAGAAGGTGACGCGGCAGCTCTCCAGCCTGGAGTCCATGGTCAACAAGGTCAACGGCATCGGGCAGCGCCTCGACGACCTCGGGGTGCTCTACGAGCTCGCCGAGGCCGAGGACGACCCCGACACCAAGGCCGAGGCCGACCGTGAGCTCGAGCAGCTCCGCAAGGACATCGGTGAGCTGGAGGTGCGCACGCTCCTCAACGGCCCGCACGACGAGAGCGAAGCGATCGTCACCATCAACTCCCAGGCGGGCGGCGTCGACGCGGCCGACTGGGCGCAGATGCTCCAGCGCATGTACCTGCGCTGGGCGGAGCGGCACGGCTATCCCACGGAGGTCTACGAGACCTCCTACGCGGAGGAGGCGGGCATCAAGTCCACCTCGTTCGCGGTCAAGGCCCCCTTCGCCTACGGCACCCTGCGCGGGGAGCACGGCACCCACCGGCTGGTGCGCATCTCGCCGTTCGACAACCAGAACCGGCGCCAGACGTCGTTCGCGGGTGTGGACGTGGTCCCCATGGTCGAGCAGAGCGACCACATCGAGATCGACGAGACGGAGCTGCGGGTGGACGTGTACCGCTCCAGCGGCCCCGGCGGCCAGGGCGTCAACACCACCGACTCCGCCGTGCGCATCACCCACATGCCCACCGGGATCGTGGTGTCCTGCCAGAACGAGCGCTCGCAGTTGCAGAACAAGGCGACCGCGATGTCGATGCTCCAGGCCAAGCTCCTGGCCCGCAAGCGCCAGGAGGAGCAGGCCGCGCTGGACGAGATCCGCGGTGACTCGGTGAGCAGCTGGGGCACCCAGATGCGCAACTACGTCCTGCACCCTTACCAGAGCGTGAAGGACGTCCGCACCGGTGCCGAGACCGGCAACACCTCCGGTGTCCTCGACGGCGAGATCGACGCGTTCATCGACGCCGAGATCCGGTGGATGCGCAGCCGCGAGAAGAACGAGCAGAACTGACCCGTGGCGTCCCCGCCCGAGCGGCGGGGACACGCCCGGTCGCGCGCACGAACCAGAGACGGCGAACCCGCCTCGTAGCCCAACGGTGACGCGCACGACCCCGCAGTTTTACCGAAACTGCTATATGTGAACGTTATCATCGGTTGACACCTCCGATATGCTCGTGGCTGTTGTCCGATAGTGCTCTGATCTCCACAGATCTCTCGGGTGCGACAGGACCTGGACAATCCGGGCCCCTGCCCCCTCTAAACTGTCGGTGGCCATGCGGCCGGTACCATCCCGCGCGGAGCTCAGTCCGCCGGGTGCCCATACCTTCGAGAGCCTTGTGATGCGCCTGTGATCCACTTCGATAACGTCACCAAGCTGTACCCAACTCAGAAGCGCCCCGCGCTCGACGGTGTTTCCATCGACGTGGACAAGAGCGAGTTCGTCTTCCTGGTCGGCCCGTCCGGCTCTGGCAAGTCGACCTTCCTCAGGCTGGTGCTCAAGGAGGAGAAGCCCAACGAGGGACGGGTACACGTCGCGGGCAAGGACCTCGCGCGCCTGTCCAACTGGAAGGTCCCGCACCTGCGCCGCCGCATCGGCTGCGTCTTCCAGGACTTCCGCCTGCTGCCGAACAAGAACGTCTTCGAGAACGTCGCGTTCGCGCTGGAGGTCATCGGCAAGCCCCGGCGGTTCATCAAGAAGGTCGTCCCCGAGGTCGTCGAGCTCGTGGGTCTGGAGGGCAAGGCCGGGCGCATGCCCGGGGAGCTCTCCGGTGGTGAGCAGCAGCGCGTGGCCATCGCCCGCGCCTTCGTCAACCGCCCGCAGATCCTGCTGGCCGACGAGCCCACCGGAAACATCGACCCGGCGACCTCCATCGGCATCATGAAGGTGCTGGACCGAATCAACCGCACGGGCACGACCGTCGTCATGGCGACGCACGACGCCGCCATCGTCGACTCGATGCGCAAGCGCGTGATCGAGCTTGAAGAGGGCTTGGTGGTGCGCGACCAGACGCGCGGCGTCTACGGCCAGGCGTACTGACCCCTGGCACGCTCGTCGCCGGGCGGTCGGCGACCGCGAGACAACCGGCACGGCGAAGCCCCGAAGGATGGACCTTTAACAGATCATGCGAGCACAATTCGTTCTCTCCGAGACGTGGATCGGCCTACGTCGCAACCTGACGATGACCATCGCGGTCATCACGACCGTGGCCATCTCCCTCGCCTTGTTCGGTGCCGGTCTGCTGGTCAACCAGCAGGTTTCCGAGATGCGCAACTACTGGGACCAGCGGATCACGCTGACCATCTACATGTGCAACGACATCTCGCCGACCTCGGCCTGCCAGGAGAACGGCGCGGCGACCGAGGAGGACCGTGAGGCACTCGAAGGGCAGCTGAACTCGCTGCCCGAGGTCGAGGACTTCCGGTACCTCACCGCCGCCGAGGCCTGGGCCGACTTCCAGGAGCGCATCGGCTCCTCCAACGAGGCCCTCGCCGAGGCCGCGCAGGAGGGTGACATCCCGGAGAACTACCGGGTGCAGCTCACCAACCCCGACAACTACGACACCGTTCGCGCGGCCGTCGACGGGGCGGCGGGGGTCGACTCCGTCTCCAACGACCAGCGCGTCCTCGAACAGTTCTTCGGGCTGCTCGACGGTCTCAAGTGGGCCGCTCTGGTGGTCGCCGGTGTGCAGCTGGCCGCCGCCGCGCTGCTGATTGGCAACACCATCCGGTTGTCTGCCTACAGCCGTCGCCGGGAGACCGGCATCATGCGCCTGGTCGGTGCGTCGAACTTCTACATCCAGCTGCCCTTCCTCCTGGAGGGCGCCATCGCCGGTCTCATCGGTGGTGTCATCGCGTCCGGGTTCATCGTGGCCACCAGGTACACGCTGCTCACCCAGATCGAGGAGTGGTTCCAGTTCGACGTGGCGCTGGGCACGGGCTCCCTGCTGTACGTCATCGGTGTTTCGATGATCCTCGGTGTGCTCCTGTGCACCGTGACCTCGTTCCTCACCCTGCGCCGCTACCTGAAGGTCTGACGGGTCACCCGCCGGTCGGGCGGGCGCCGGGTACCGGGGGGCCACACGAAGTGGCCCCCCGGACGCATGAAGGGATACAACCGTGGCCAAGGAAACCGGGCGGAAACTGATCGCCCAGAACCGCCGGGCCCGGCACGAGTACCACCTCGACGAGACCTACGAGGCGGGGCTGGTCCTGACCGGCACCGAGGTGAAGTCCCTGAGAGAGGGACGCGCCTCCCTCGTGGACGGCTTCGCGCACATCCACGACGGTGAGGTGTGGCTCGAGGGCGTGCACATCCCCGAGTACTCACAGGGCACGTGGACCAACCACTCCGCCCGCAGATCACGTAAGCTACTCCTGCACCGCGAGCAGATCTCCCGGCTGATCGGCAAGACCCGGGAACCCGGGCGCACGCTGATCCCGCTGTCCCTGTACTTCAGTGACGGTCGGGCCAAGGTGGAGATCGCTCTGGCTCGCGGTAAGCGTGAGTACGACAAGCGCCATGCGATCGCCGAGCGTGAGGCCAAGCGCGACATGGAGCGCGCCCTTCGCCGTCGGCGTTGAGCTGTCCCACACAGAGGCGCCTGAAAGGAACACACAAGGTGTCCCCCCGTCCCCTCGGCCGCAGGATCGCGGCCGCCAGCAGTGGCCTGATCATCGCCCTGAGTCTCGCGGCGTGCACGACCCACCCCAGTCCCGAGGTGGCAGTCAGGTCCTTCCTGCTTGCCTGGCAGGACGGGAACCACGCCGAGGCCGCCCGTCACACCACCGGTGACCCGGAGGAGGTCGAGCGGGCCCTGACCGACGTGCACGACCAACTCGACCTCGCCTCCGTCCGGTTCGACCTCGGCCGGATCTCCACGGAGGGAGAGTCCGCGAACGCCGAGTTCGGCGTCACCGCGGACCTCGGCATCGGTGACCCGGTGTGGAACTACACCGGGCAGATGTCCCTGACCAACGGTCCCACCGGCTGGCTCATCGACTGGTCTCCGAGCGTCATCCACCCCGACCTCAGCGAGGGCGAGCGCCTGGCCGTCAGCTACGAGATCGAGGACCGCGGCCAGATCCTCGACCGGTCCGGCGAACCCCTCGTCTCCGCCGACAGCGTCACCGCCTTCGGTGTGCTGCCCGCCGACATGGAGGACAAGGAGGCGGGCGTCACCGAGCTCGCCGAACTCCTCGACGAGGACCCCGACCCGCTGCTCAACCGTGTGCGCTCCGCGCCGCCGGAGCAGTTCCAGCCGCTGGTGCTCATGCGTGACGCGGACAGCAACCTCCTGCGCGAGGCCGGAAGCATCTCCGGCGTCGAGACGCAGGAGGTCGAGGTCAACCTGTCACCGCGCGCGGCCCCCTTCGTCCTCGGAGAGGTCGCGGGTACCTCGGAGCACCGGGTCTCCTCCCGTGTGGCCGGGTCCTACCAGGCGGGCGACACCGTGGGCCTGAGCGGCCTCCAGAACATCTTCCAGCAGGAGCTGGCCGGAACCGCCACCACCCAGGTGGTCAGCCTGGGCGAGGACGGTGACCAGACCGACGTCCTGGAGTCCTGGGAGGGCGTGCGCAGCGGCGGCATCGAGACCACCCTGGACCTGGCCACCCAGCAGGCCGCGCAGAACGCGACCGAGGCGATGCCCGGCGACGGGTACCTCGTGGCGGTCGACACCACCAACGGCGAGGTCCTGGCCGCCGCGAACGCCTCCGGCAGCGCCGCCGACGACGCGGCCTTCACCGGCTCCTACGCCCCGGGCGGCACCTTCACCATGGTGTCGGCCCTGGCCGCCCTGGAGTCCGGTACGGTCACCGCGGACAGCGCCATGCCCTGCGGGTTCCAGTCCGAGGTCGGTGACCAGGTGTTCACCAACCCCAGCAACGGCTTCCTCGCGGAGAACCCCACGCTGGTCCGGAACATGACCTACATGTGCACCGTCGGGTTCGTCGACGTCGCGCCCGAGGTCGGCGCGGACGCGCTCGCCGAGGCCGCCGGACAGCTCGGCCTGGGCGCCGACTGGCAGCTGCCGCTGCCCGTCTCCCCGGGCACCGTGGAGATCGCTGACGGCGACGCGGAACTGGCGTCCGCCATGATCGGCGACCACGGGGTCCAGGTGAGCCCGCTCTCCATGGCCCTGGCCGCGGGAGCCGTCGCGGACGGCTCCTGGCACGGACCCACCCTCGTCCGCGAGGAGGGCCCCAGCCCGGCCAACGCCAACGAGCTCTCCGAGGCCCACCTCGAGGTGGTGCGGGAGGGGCTGCGTGACGCGGTCACCATCCGCATGCCCGAGGTGAACGTCGGGGAGGAGCAGGTGTACGGCCAGGCCGCCCGCGTCGAACAGGACGACACCGCGCTGCACTGGTTCGTGGGCTACCAGGGGGACGTCGCCTTCGCGGTGCTCGCCGAGGTCGACCCCGAGATGAGCCAGTGGCAGCAGTACGCCGTCACCGCCGCGACCAGCTTCCTCAACGGGCTCGCCAACGGCGTCCCCGAGACCGATGGCGTCCCGGGCACCGAGGAGACCCTCCCGCCCGCCGTCCCCGGCGCTGAGGGCCAGGGCATCGAAGGTGAGGGTGTCGAGGGCCAGGGCGTCGGGACCGACCTCAGCGGAAACTGAGGAGCGCGGCCGACCAGGAAATGAGGACGCCGCCGGAGCAACCCACGGGTGCCCCGGCGGCGTCTTTCCTTGTGACTGGCACCGCGACAGCGGGCAGCGGGCCAGCGTGAGGACAGGACCTCGTCTCGGGGGAGGGCCCTGTCGCGTTTCAAGGTCGGCCCCGACCCAGGCCGACCGCCCCCGTGAGCGCGTCGACCGCTCTTGCGTCCGGCTCACGGGGGTTTCTCCCTGCCTGGGAGAAACCCCGCCGTCGCCGGGAATCAGCTTGGTGCCCGCACTGTTCAAGAGGTAGAGTGACGATCACGCGAGTGCTCGTTCACTCGCTTGTCGGCCACCCGGAACCCTCGGGTGACAGGTGGTCTTGACAACTTCACAGGGGGTGATCGGTTTCGACTTTGGTAGCCGTTCCAGGGGAAGCGGGTCGAGGGTTGTGTTTGTGACCTCGTTAATCCTGCATTCGCGTAAATTCAAGTGCCAATTCCAAGCGCACTGAGTTCGCTCTCGCTGCCTAAGCGATTGTGACTCTGTCGGCCCGGGCTCGTCATCGGCTCGGGATCCGGCACCATTTAGATGACTCACCGCTCGGATCAGGCCACGGGGCCCGAGTGGGACATTTTCGTGGCTGGGCCCGTCAGCGATGTGTCTGTACAAGCGCTGGGGCCGAGTAGAACGACACTACAGACTGCACCCGGAGAAGCCCTGGCTCGATGCTGAAGGACGCGGGTTCGATTCCCGCCACCTCCACGAGAAACGGACCGCTGCTCGGGGGACTTCGTCCTCCTCGCCGCGGTCCGTTCCTGTTTTCGGGGGGACGACCCCCCGAACCCCCCGATGTGCACTCGCTTGCGCTCGTGCCCGGCGCCCTGTGGTGTGGGGGCCTTTGGCCTCCGCCCTGCGGGCGCTTTGTTGTGTCCGGGGTGGGTGGGTGCGCCGTCCCCTTGGTGTGCACTCGCTTGCGCTCGTGCCCGGCTCGCGCCCCGTGGTGTGGTGGCCTTTGGCCTCCGCCCTGCGGGGCGCTTTGTTGTGTCCGGAGTGCCGTATGGCTACCTAGGTTGCGATCCTAACTAGGTTGGTTTACCGTCTAGGTAGATCAGCCGATGAAGGAGGCCCCCGTGGTCCAGGAACTCACCACTCCCGTCTTCTCTCCGGCGGCGCTGGCAGTCGCGGCCCTGGTCTTCGCCTACCTGCTCCTGGTCGAGCCCCTGTGGGGCAAGCCTGCTGGGGTTCGCCCTCACCTACCTGTACCTGAGCACCGGCAACCTGATCGTGCCGATCCTCGTGCACGTCCTGGTCGACCTGCGTGCCCTGCTGCTCACCCCGAGGCCCGCGACCGGGAGGTCCGGGCAGTTCACCCCCGCGGCCTGAAGGAGAACGGATGGATCGTCGATCGAGCTGGCTGAAGGGGGTCCTCGACCTCCTGGTACTCGCCGGACTCACGGAGGGCGAGAGTTACGGCTACGCCCTCGCCGCCCAGCTGGACGAGGCCGGGTTCGGCCGGATCAAGGGCGGGACCCTGTATCCGGTGCTGAACCGGCTGGAGGAGGCGGGACTGGTCGTCGCGGAGTTCCGCGCGGCCGAGAAGGGGCCGGGACGGCGCTACTACCAACTGACCGACCAGGGCCGTACGGTCCTGGCCGAACAGGGCGCCGCCTGGCTGGAGTTCGACGCGTCGGTGCGTGAGGTGCTGAGGAAGGGCGGAACCACATGAGTTACCTCGAAGAGCTGGAGGCCCTGCTGCGGGCCCGCGGCGTCGCTGGGGAGCGGGTCCGGGAGACGGTGGACGACCTCGCGGCGTTCGTCGCCGAGAGCGGTGTGGACCCGGAGGAGGAGTTCGGTCCGGTCGCGGAGTTCGCCGACGACCTCGGGGGACAGGACGGCGAGGCCGGGCCGGAGGCGCTCGTGTGGGGTGCGGACTCCTTCGCGGCCCAGGGGCGGATGAACGAGCTGGGTGCCCAGGGCTGGGAGATCGACCGGCTGGACCGGCAGGGCCGGTTCGTGAGCCACCGGGACGAGCCCCCGCAGGCGTGGGAGTACCGGCAGGAGTCAGCGCTCGGGCGCGGGGACCGGGAGCGGATGGCGCGGCGGCTGGCCCCGGAGGGCTGGGAACTCTGCGGCCACTACCTGACACACGTCTACTTCAAGCGGGCGCGGGCCGCGGTGGTCGGACCCGAGGCCGCTCTGGAGGGGCGCCCCGAGCCCTCGGGGAGGCGGTTCTCCTGGGGTGTTCCGGGTGTGCTGGTGACCGGGTTCTTCCTGGTGGTCCTGGTGGTCTCGCTGTTCAGTCTGGGGCGGACCCTGTGGGAGGGGGACGCGGCCGACCGGGTGGCGACCCTGCTGGGCGCGGTGGTGGGAGGCGCGGTGGGCCTGGCGGCCATGACCGTCGTGGTCTGGCTCGCGTTCAGGCTCCTGGCGAGGATCAGGAACCGCTGACCGGGCGCCGGAGGATCACTGGACTTCGGTCAGAGAGCCGAAGTGGTTTCGGGTGTCCCTCACGAGGGAGGCGAGCAGGGTCTCGGTCAGGGGCCTGCCCAGCTGTACCGCGCTGTCCAGGCCCTTCCACGGGGCGAAGGCGAAGGACCACACGAGCTTGCTGCCGTCGTCGAAGGGGAGTACGTGGTAGTCCTCGGCGAAGGCGCTGAAGAGGGGGAGGGTGGCCTCGGTGGCGTGGAACGACTTGCGCCGCTCCGCGTCGTCCCAGCGGAAGAACTCCTCCCGCATCCGGTACGTGCCGAGCACGCTGGCCTCGCGGACGGTGCCCACGCCGTGGGGCGGATCGGAGACGTAGGCGACCTCGGGCAGCGCTCGGCACCAGGACAGCGGCCGGGACGAGGTCAGTCCCGCCCAGACCTCGTCGGGGGAGGCGGCCAGTTCCAGGCCCACCCGCCAGCGCATGGGCGCGGTCTCGAAGAAGGTCTCGTCGACGGGGTCGAGCCCGTAGCGGAAGGCGGTCACGGGAGGTCCTTTGCGTCCGGGGTCACCTCTGGCGAAGGTACCAAGCCCTCGGGAAACGCCGGACGGGGGCGGTACCCGTCGGCATCGCCCCCGTCGTGTCCCGCGGCCTACGCCTTGGTGGCCCCCACGAGCCACGCCACCTTGTGGGCGGTCAGTGACACGCTGCCGCTGTTGCCCAGGTGGACCCCGAAGGAGGCGATGAACGCGAAGTCGTGTTCGCGCCGTTCGCAGATCACGTCCTCGACCGCGTGGACGGAGGACGGATTGTGCACCCGCAGGCAGAGCGCGGGCTCGTCCATCACCTCCGCCCGGACCTCGTAACGGGTCAGCTCGCTGGCGAGCTTGCCGAGGTGTTCGCGTTCCTCGGAGGGCACGCGGGTCGGCTGCTGGTCGTTGGCCTGTCTCGACTGAGCCATGATGGTTCCTTTCGTGTCAGGCACGGTGCTTTCCTCGACGCCCTGTCCGTAATTGTCGCTCAGGGTCAAGTTACTAATCCGTACCGTGCTCACGACACGCCGTTAGAACACCGAAGTGTCCGATTTCCAGGCGCCACGGTACATCACTGAGGAGACCGAGAGGTCCTCGTCGAGGACGAGGAGATCGGCGTGGCCCCCGACCTCGATCCGGCCCGTGTCGGCCAGGCCCAGCGCGGCTGCCGGGACCGAGGAGGCCGACCGGATCGCGTCCGCGACGGGCACTCCCAGGGCCACCGCGTTGCGCACCGCCTGGGGGAGCACGATCGTGCTGGAGGCGATCGCGCCGTTCTCCACCAGCCTCGCCTCACCGTCCAGGACCCGGACCCGGAGGTCGCCCAGGGTGTACTCGCCGTCCCCCAGGCCGGTCGCCGACATCGCGTCGGTCACCAGGGAGACGCGCTCGGGCCCCGCGGAGTCGAACACCAGACCGGCCGCGCCCGGGTGGACGTGCACGTTGTCCAGGATCAGCTCCACCGTCACCCGCTCGTCGCCCAGCACCGCGGCGATCGGACCCGGGTCGCGGTGGTTCAGCGGCCGCATCGCGTTGTAGACGTGCGTGGCCACGGTCGCGCCCGCGTCGATCGCGGCGAGGGTCTGCTCGTAGCTGGCCTCCGTGTGTCCCACCGCGGCCACCACGCCGGCGGAGCGGGCCGCGCGGATCAGGTCCAGCGCGCCGGGCAGTTCCGGGGCCACCGTGATCATCCGGACGTGGCCGCGTCCGGCCGTCAGCCAGGCGTCGAACTCCTTGGTGTCGGGGTCGCGCAGCAGGTCCGGGTCGTGCGCCCCGCACTTGGAGCGCGCGATGAAGGGGCCCTCCAGGTAGATCCCGGCCAGCTCGCCCGCCTCACACAGGTCCGCCAGTGCGGAGACCTGGCGCAGTGTGTTCTCGGGAGTGGCCGCGACCAACCCGCCGACCACGGAGGTCACCCCGGACCTGCGGTTGAAGGCGACGATCTCCCGCACGCCCTCCGGGTCGGCCTCGGGGAAGGCGTGCCCCGCGCCGCCGTGGATGTGGGTGTCGACCAGCCCCGGTGCGACCAGCCGTCCGCCGACGTCGTGTCGTTCACCCGGGCCGGGGGCGCCGGTGCCGAGCTCGCTGACCCGGCCGTCCTCGATCCGGATCCACCCGTCGTGGGTGCCGTCGGCCGTGACGACGCGCGCCCCGGTCAGTGTGAGGGGTGTCTGGGCCATGTCTGGGTCTCTCCCTGTGTCTGGGGGGTACCGCCCGAGGGGCGGAGCGTCGGGCTCTGTGTCGTAAATTACATTTCCGTGAACGGGAGGTTGGCAGGGGGTCGTGCGCGTCCCCGGCCCGTCACGTATCCCCAGCGGAGCAGGGTGATCCCGCTCCCTGGGACGGTTGTCCGCGAGGTGGACCGGCCCGCGCGGAGCCCGACACCCCCGAAGGAGGGGTGGCGGCACGCATTGACGATAGCGGCCGACGCGCCTCATGATGGAGCCATGTCCGCCGGTGAGCTGCTTGTCCAGCGCCTGCATGTCGATCTGCGACAGCAGGCGAGCGCGCTCTGTCGTAGCTAGCGCCTTGCGGGGCCCCGCCCCGTCACGGTTCTGAACCGTGCCCCCGTGCCCTTACGCAGACACCGGACGCTCATGACTCCCACCTGGGTCCCGGACCATCTCTCCCGGTCCGTGTGAGCACCCCCGACTGGATCGCCGCACACGAGCCCCGGACGACGAGGTCCCGCTCGGTCGAGGTTCACGAGGAACAGCGGTTTCCCTCCGGTGTCTTCCGATCACCGCCCCCCGCGTTCCTTCCGGTCGATCCGGCTCGTTCTGACCGAACCCAGGAGTTCTCCGCAATGACTCGCTTCACTGTGCTCGTCGCCGCCCCCCAGTCCCACTCCTCCGTGCACACCGCCGCGCTGCGCGCCGCCGCCGAGGTCGCCACCCGCGCCGGGGTCACCTCGACGCCCGAGATCATCGACCTGGCCGCCCTCGGCCAGGACCTGCTCGCCGAGTCCGCCGACTCCGTGACCGAGGCCCTCGAACAGGTGCGCCGGAGCGACGTGCTCCTGGTGGCGTCGCCGCAGGTCCACGGCACCTACACGGGTCTGCTCAAGGTCTTCCTGGACCGGCTGCCCGAGCTCGGCCTCGGGCACACCGTCGCGGTCCCGCTGGCCGTCGTCGACGACCTGCGCAACAGCCACGGGATCGAGGAGGACCTGCGTATCCTCCTGGCCGACCTGGGGGCCTGGGTGGCCGAGCCCGGCCTGATCCTGGCCTCCGACGAGACCCACAGCCCCGAGAGCGTCGTGCGCGCATGGGCCGACGTGGCCGCTCCCGGTCTGCGCCAGGCCGTCTCCGTGGCGGCCTAGGCGCCGGACGCCGGTCGGTCCGGTCCGGGGACGCGGGTGTCCCTGGACCGCGACCCCCGGGGCCCGGCGGCCCCTGGTGCGGCGGGTGCGCCGCGCCTAGGCTGGCCGCATGCTCTCCACGGCACAACTGGCCGTCTTCGCCCCAGCCGCGCTGGCGGTGGCGGCCTCTCCTGGCGCCAACAACCTCCTCGCGTTCCGCAACGGCCTGCTGCGTGGGCCGCGGCCAGCGGTGGTGGCGCTCGCCGGGCGCTTCACGGCGTTCGCCCTCATGCTCGGCGTGGTCATCACCGGCCTCGGCGCGCTCCTCCACGCCTCCCAGACCGCCTTCGAGGTCCTGCGGGTGACCGGTGCCGTGGTGATGGTCGGGCTGGGTCTGTGGGTGGTGTGGTCGGCCCGCACGGCGCGGGCCTCCGACGAGGTCGGTGTCTGGCGGGGGAGCGAGGAGCCTCCCCCGGCGTCGTGGGGGCTGGTGGCCCAGGAGTTCGTCACTGCGGCGGCCAATCCCAAGGCCCTGTTGCTGTTCACCGCCTTCCTGCCGCCCTTCGTCTCCTCGGGGCCCGGGGCGGCTCCGGCCGCAGTCCAGTTGGTCGCGCTGGGAGCCCTCTACATGCTGTGTGAGGCCTGCACCGCCCTGGGGTGGGTGGCCGCCGGGCGGATGCTGGCCCGTCGGCGACCGACCCGGCGGACCCTGCGGAGGCTCGACCAGGCGTCCGGCGGCGCCCTGGTCCTCTTCGGGGGAGGCCTGGCGTTGGCCGACCTGTCCCGACGTTAGGGGTCCGAGGCGCCGGGGGCGTCAGCGACGGTCGGGGGGCCTAGTCGCTGGCGGCGGCGGCCGGTTCGCCGCGCAGCCTGCTGGTGTCGGCCTCGGCCTGGGCCACGTTGCCGCGCACCAGGACGACCACGACCAGGGTCAGCGCGAAGCCGCCGATCCGCAGCGCCAGCAGGAGCGGGTCCTCGGGCAGCTGCTCCCCGAAGAGCAGCGTGCCGACCACCACCACGAATACGTTGCCGACCACGTTGGACACGGGCGCGGTGATGGAGGCCCGGGAGCGCTGGAGCGAGGTCTGGAAGAGCACGATCCCCACCGCCCAGCCCAGCGCGTACAGGTAGGGGTACGGGGAGAGCAGGGCGGGCACGATCGCGGCCAGGAAGCCGTTGTCGGCGAGCAGCCCGCCCAGTCCCTTGCCCTGGAGTCCGGCGCTGCCCTGCGCGAGCCCGGCCGCGGCGCCCATGGCGGCGGCGGAGACGTACCTGCCCCGGCCGCCCACGAACCCCATCACGGCCACGCACGCGACGACGGTGACCACGCTGACGCCGACCAGCAGCGGGGTGTTCGCGGTGGTCCCGGTCTCGGCGCCGTCCACGGTGGACAGGCTGAGCAGGCCGAGGGCGACCGGCATGACGCCGAGCGCCACATACTCGCCCCGGGTGATCCGCTCGCCCCGCACCAGGGTGACGACCAGCAGGGTGGTGGCCACGCCGGCGGCGAAGGCGGGCTGGGCCACGGACACGGGGGCCAGGCCCAGGGAGACGATCAGGCCCACGCTGCCCAGGGCAGCGAAGGCACATCCGAACACCCACCGCGGGTTACCCAGCAGTACCCTGGCCAGGTGGAGGGGCCGGTTGATCGAGATCGACTCGGAGCCGTGCAGCGCGCGCTGTTCCACGGTCAGGCCGATCGTGTAGACCAGTGCGGAGAGCAGCGCGACCAGGAGTCCGATCACGGTGAGGGGCCTTTCGGCTCGGTGCCGCCGGACCCGGCGGGGCCAGAAGGTTGACGGCATCCATATAACCAGTTCTAGTCTTGTCTGGCGAGTGATCGCCCCCTGGTCGCCGGACTAGGGGTAACGACGCTCCGGCGCTGAACCAGAACCTGTGACTACCGCGGCGGCGAGAGATGGGGCATGGTGCAGGACCCGGACGAGGACGCCACCCCCGAACGGCGCGGTCCGGCCGCGCGGTGGGCACCCCGCCCGCCGTACTGGCTCACCGCCGACTTCTGGCGCGATCTCAGTTGGCGCGACCTCGCAGTCTGGCGCCGCCCCGGCTCACGGTTCGAACCCGGCCCGCTCGGACTGCTCGGAGTCATGCTCTCGGCCATGGCCGTCACCCTGCTGCTCCTCCAGACCGGCTCCGGCGGGCTCGGCGGTGAGCAGGACTCCGCCGACGACGAGCCCCTTCCGGTGCCGGGTCCGCCCGACGGCGAACTGCGCATCATGATGGTGGGCGACTCCGCGACCCAGGGCAGCAGCGGCGACCACACCTGGCGCTACCACCTGTGGTCGCACCTGTCCGATCAGGGAGTCGAGTTCGACTTCGTCGGCCCCAACGACGACATGTACTCCCTGGACGACGAGGAGCCCGGAGACCGCAGCTACGCCGAGCCCGATTTCGACACCGACCACGCGGCCCGCTGGGGCGCCACCGCGCAGGAGCTGTCCACCGACATCGCGCAGGTCGCCGCCGAGCACGAACCCCAGTACCTGCTGCTGCTCGCCGGGACCGAGGACATCCTCGCCGGGGGCGGGGCGGACCAGGCGCTCGACGGTGTCGCGGAGACCGTCTCCACCGTGCGGGTCGTGCTCGACGACGCGCGCTTCGTGGTGGGCGAACTCCCCGCGGTGGACGGCACCAGTGACGACCGCGGGGTCAACGCCGAGATCGCGCGCTTCAACATGGGGCTGGTCGACCTCGCGGACCAACTCACCTCCGCCACCTCGCCCGTGGTCGTCGCCCAAGTCGCCAGGGAGTACGCGCCAGCCTTCGACAACTGGGACGCGACCCACCCCAACGTGCGCGGGGAGCTCAAGATCGCCGCCGCCTTCGCCGACGCCCTGGCCGCGCCGCTGGGAGTGGGGGAGGCGTACGCGCGCCCCCTTCCCGAGCTCTCCGCCGGACCGCTGACCGCTCCCGAGCCCGAGTACGAGCAGACCGACGACGGGCTGCTGTTGAGCTGGAAGAACGTGCCCGGGGCCACCGACTACCGGGTGGTGCAGCGCCGGGTGGAACCGGATCCGGACCAGGCCGGGGTGATTCCCGCCGACGTCGAGAGCGACGAGGACGAGCGCTCCATGCTGGTCGGTTCGCTCTTCAGTGGAGCCCGCTACGAGTTCGTCGTCCACCCGTTCAAGGGTCGGGACGAGGGCACCGAGTCCGAACCCCTCCAGGTGACGTGGGACGCCGAGCCCCCGCCCGCGCCGTCGTGGGTCCGCGTGCACGACGGGGGCGCCCTCGTGACGTGGGAGGACGTGGCAGGGGCCGGTCACTACGAGGTGTGGATCCGGCAACTGGAGTGTGGGAGGGACGACCGGGACCGCTCCCTTGACCGCCGGGTGTTCCCCGCCCCGAGGGACCTGGCCGGTCCCCGCCCGGGGAACCCGGCGACCGACGACCAGGAGGTCCCCGACGCCCCGGATCCGGGGGTGGAGGAGCCGAGGCCGACCCCCACGCAGTGGCCGGAACCGTCCCGGCCCGAGCCCGAACCGGCTCCCGAACCCTCCGTTCCGGCGGCGCCCGTCCCCGGTGTCACCTGCGCGCCCCAGGACGGCAGGGGCCCCGAGGACGGCGACGGCTGGCGCACGCTCGGGTCCGTCGGCGAGCGTCCGCGCTGGGCGGCGTCGGTGTCCGGCCCCTACGAGATCGTGGTCCGCACCCACCGGGACTACGTGGAGGGCGGCTACTCCGACGGCGTCGTCCTCTCGGAGGGTTGATGGGCGCGCGGCTGCTGGCCCGGGTGCTCCCTTGGCTGGTGGGCGTGGTGGCCGGGGTGCTCGCGCTGGGGCCCGCTCTGGGGCCGGGCCACGTGCTCCGCTACGACATGCTCTTCGTCCCCGACCTCTCGCTGCCCACGGTGCTGGCCGGGGCGGACGGCTTCCCTAGGGCGATCCCGAGCGACGCGGTGGTGGCGGCCCTTTCCCTCCTGCTGCCGGGCGACGTGGTGCAGTCCCTCGCCCTGCTGGCGGTGTTCGCGGTGGGTGGCGCGGGCGCCTTCCGGCTGTTGGTCCGCCTGGTGTGTGACGGCCCGGCCGCACCCGGGTGCGGCCGGGTGCCGGGTGCGGTCCTGGCCGCCGGGGCCGGGGCCGGGGTCCTCTACGTGTGGAACCCGTTCGTGGCCGAGCGCCTGTTGCTCGGGCAGTGGGCGATGCTGCTGGGATACGCGGGGCTCCCGTGGGTGCTGTGGGCGGTGGTGCGACTGGCGTCGGCCCGACCGGTCGCGGGCCTGGCCGGGGTGGTCTGTTCGCTGGTCCCGGCGGCGATCGGCGGGTTCTCCTCGGTGGTGCTGAGCGCGCTCACCGTCGGACCACAGGCTCTGGCCGGGCCGCGCCGCCTTCGGAACGCGGGTCTGTTCGCGGCGGGCCTGGCCGTGGTGTCGCTGCCGTGGCTGCTGCCGTCCCTGACCAGCGGCGCCGTCACCGATTCCGCGGGGGTCGAGGCCTTCGCGCCGCGCTCGGACACCCCCTTCGGGGCGGTGGGGTCCCTGCTGATGCTCGGCGGGGTGTGGAACTCGGGCGCGGTGCCGCCCGGCTACGGCGAACCGGTGACCGCGACGGCCCGGTTGCTGGTGTGCGCGGTGTCCCTGGCGGGCTGGGTCTGGTGGTTGCGGCGGAACCGCCCTGTGGTGGGGGCCGGGTTGTCGGTGTCGGCGGTGCTGGGGTTCGGTGTCGCGCTCCTCGGGGTGTGCGCGCCGGGGCGTGAGCTCCTGGCCGCGCTGATCGACCTCTGGCCGGGATTCGGTCCGCTCCGGGACGGCCAGCTGTACCTGGCGCCCCTGGCCCTGGTGCAGGCGCTGGGGGCGGGCGCCGCGGTGCTGTGGCTGCTGCGCGCCCTGCCTGGTGACGGAGGGCGGGACTCACGGGGCTTGCGGGGCCGTGGTGGTCCGGGTGAAGAGGGCCGGTCCGAACGCGACCCTGGGGGTGTGAGCGCTCGGCCGGTGGCGGAAGAGAACCCAGGGCGCTCCGCCGTCCCGCTGTGGCGAGTAGTGGGCGCGGTGCTCGTGGTGCTGGCGCCCGTGGTGGTGCTGCCGGGACTGCTGTGGGGAGCCGGGGGACGGTTGGCGCCAGTCGAGTACCCGCCGGAGTGGCTGGAGGCCCAGGAGGCGGTGGCCGCCGACGACCGGCCGGGAGCGGTGCTGGTCCTGCCCTGGAGCGCCTACCGGGGCCTGGAGTGGTCCGGCGAACCCGTGGTCGTGCTCGATCCGGCGACCAAGCTGTTCGACCGGCGCACGGTCTGGAACGACGACCTCAGCGTGGGCACCCCCGACGGCGGCCGGGTCGTGGTGACCGGTGAGGACGCCCGTGCCAGGGAGGTCGCGCGCCTGCTCGAACCCGACCCCGCGACCGGTCTGCCCGCGGACCGGTGGCTGTCCGACCCCGACGCGCTGGCGGAGCGACTGGGCGGCCTCGGGATCCGCCACGTGGCCGTCTCGGCGTCGGTCGATAACCGGTTCTGGTCTGGGGCTGAGTCCCTGTCGACGGTGGTCGAAGGTGCGGATCTGACCCTTCTGGAAGTGGATGACCAGCACATCAGGGCGGACAAAGACCCTTTGTCGGGGTTGGAAGTTACCAGCGGGTTAGTTACAGTTGGGGCAATCATCTGGTCTATGGCTAGATCAGGTTCTAGTCTCGGGTTCCAGCGTCCCCAACCACGAACGGGGCGGGGCGCGCGGAAGGAGATCCCCAAGTGATCAAGGTAATCGCCGCCTGCGTGATCGGCGCGGCTCTGGCGGGCGGTGCCACCGTGGTGGCCACCAACCTCGCCACCGAGTCCACCGCGACCGCGGAACCGGTGAACGAAACCCTCTACAACTACGGCGACCGCTAGGCGGCCGTTCTTGCCGAGGTAGGCGGGCGCTCCGCCGCCAGTGGGGCGCCCGCCCCGCCCCCATCACGGTCGCACCCCTCGTGACCGCCCATTCCCAATGACGTCCGGTCGACGGGCCCCTTCGGCGTGCGCTCGGTGCATCCCACGAGTGCTTGCTCAGCGTGTTCGCGTGTGTCCTCCGCGTTCGCGCCTGGGGCCGCGCCGGGCACCGCGCGGAAGGAGAGCGTGTGGTCTTCCAGAAGGTCCCAGCCCGGGTGGAGTCCGGCCTCCCCACGGCCACCCCCGCCCAGGCCACCGTTCCCGCCCCGGCCAACGCACCCGATCCCGCCCCCGCGCGGGTCGAACACGCCGACCCCGGCCCCCGCCTCGACGGTGTCCGGATCGTCATGGTCAACTGGCGCGACCCCTGGCAGTCCACCGCAGGGGGCGCGGAGGAGTACGCCTGGCGGATCAGCCGCCACCTGGCCGGACGCGGTGCCATCGTCACCTTCCTGACCAGCCGCGAACCCCACCAGGCCCGGGTCGAGACCAGGGACGGCGTCGTCATCCGCCGCATGGGCGGCAAGTTCACCGTCTACCCGCGCGTCATGGCCTGGCTCGCCCTGTGGAGACGCGAATACCACCTCGCCTTCGACTGCATGAACGGAATCCCGTTCTTCTCCCGGCTGGTCCTGCGCCGCCGCACCAGGGTGGTCAGCGTCGTCCACCACGTCCACGACCTCCAGTTCAACGCCTACTTTCCGGCCCCGCTGGCCTGGTTCGGGCGGTTCCTGGAGTCCGCCGTGGCCTCCCGCGTCTACCGGAACTGCACCACCGTCACCGTCTCCGAGTCCTCCCGCGCCGCCATGCGCGACAAGCTCGGCTGGCGCGCGCCCATAGAGATCGTCCACAACGGCGGCCCGTCCGTAGCGGAACCCGGATCGGTTCCGGCGACGCCCGCAGACACCGCCCCCGCCCTGGTCAGCCTCGGTCGCCTCGTCGTGCAGAAGCGGGTCTCCCGCGTCGTCGACCTCGTCCGCGCCCTCGACGACACCCACCCCGGCCTGAGTGTCCACATCATCGGCCGCGGCCCCGAGGGCGAACACCTCGCGGAGCAGGTGGTGAGGGACGGCCTCCAGGGGCGCGTGGACCTGCACGGGTTCCTCTCCGAGGAGGACAAGAACTCGGTCCTGGCCTCCTGCCACCTGCACGTGACCGCCTCCGAGTTCGAGGGCTGGGGCCTCACCGTCATCGAGGCCGCACGGCTCGGCGTCCCCACCGTGGCCTACGATGTGGACGGACTTCGCGATTCGGTCCGCGACGGCGAGACCGGATGGCTCGTCCGCGAGGGCCAGACCCTGGAGGACGTCGTCTCCCGCGCCCTGGCGGAACTGTCCGACCCCCGGCGCTCCCTGGAGGTCCGGCGAGCCTGCCGCTCCTGGGCGTCCCGGTTCACCTGGGAGGCCAGCGGCGCCCGCATGACCCGCCTGGTCGCCGCCGAACTCGGTCTGGACACCCCCACCCGCACCGCCCCCGGCACCCCCGACCCCACAGCAGGCAAGAAAGCGAAGATGTGACTTCGGCGGAATCCACCGCCAGGCGCGAACCGGAGGATTCCAGAACACCGACCGCCCCCGGCGGAGTGGACGAGAGGCTGCTGGCGCGGCTCAAGGTCCTCGCGGTGTGTCTGCTCCTGGGAGCGCTGGCGGCGAGCATCGACCCCGGCAGGATCGTCAGCGACACCAAGATCGACCTGACGGTCAACCCCCTGGGGTTCATGGAGCGCGCCCTGCACCTCTGGGACGCCTCGTACTTCGGCCAGCTCCAGAACCAGGCCTACGGGTACTTCTTCCCCAACGGCCCCTTCCACCTGCTGTTCGAGGTGCTCGGCATGCCCGAGTGGCTCATCCAGCGCCTGTGGATGGCGGTGCTGCTCATCGCCGCGTTCGTGGGGGTGTACAAGGTCGCCGGGGCCCTGGGACTGGGCACCGTCAACACCCGCATCATCGCCGGTGTGGCCTACGCGCTCGCCCCGCGCGTGCTCACGCTGCTGTCGTACAACTCGGCCGAGCTCCAGCCCATGCTGCTCATGCCGTGGATCCTGCTGCCGCTCGTCCTGGGCTCCAGGCACGGATACCCGCCCGCCCGCATGGCGCTGCTCTCCGGGCTGGCCTTCCTCCTGTGCGGGGGCACCAACGCCGCCTCCGAGCTGGCCGTCCTGGTCGTCCCCGGCCTGTACCTGCTCACCAGGGCCGGCGGCCCGCGCAAGTGGCGGCTGATCCTGTGGTGGTCGGGCGCGCTCGTGCTCGCGTCGTTCTGGTACGTCGTCCCGCTGCTCATCATGTCGCGGTACGTGTACTCGTTCATGCCCTACACGGAGGACGCCGCCGTCACCACGGGGATCGCCTCCCTGTTCAACTCCCTGCGCGGCACCTCCAACTGGATGGGCTTCCTGCCCGACATGGGCAACACCGCCCTGCCCTCGGGAGCCGAACTCTCCCTGACCCCGTGGCTGGTCGCGGTGACGGCGCTGGTCGCCGGGCTGGGACTGGCCGGGCTCATCAACCGCCGCACCCCCGAACGCCTCTTCCTCATCAGCTGCCTGCTGGTGGGCACCGTGATCGTCGTCGCGGGCCACACCGGGGCCCTCACGGGGCCCTTCGCGCCGCTCATGCGGGATCTGTTCGACGGTGCCCTGGCGCCCTTCCGCAACGTCCACAAGTTCGACGCGCTCATCCGCCTGCCGATCGTCCTCGGCCTGGCCCACCTGCCCGTCGTGGTCGCCAGGGACTGGGCCGACCGCCGCGGTCGCGACCGCGATCCCGGAGCGGTGGCCGGGGTCCGCCGGACCGTGGCCGGGGCCAGCGCGGCCGTCTTCCTGGTCACGCTCACGCCCATCGCGACCGTCGGCATCGCCCCCAGGGGCGGTTTCGAGGAGATCCCGGACCACTGGTACGAGGCCGTGGAGTGGCTGGAGGACCAGGGTGAGGACCGGGGCATGACCATGGCGCTGCCGGGGTCGGCGCGCGGCGAGTACGAGTGGGGCCGCCCCCTCGACGAACCCATGCAGCCGCTGCTCTCCGGTGCCTGGACCAACCACCAGATCATCCCGTGGGGCTCATCGGGTGTCTCGCGGATCAACCACGAGATCGACCAGCGGGTCTCCTCCGGGCGCGGTTCCGAGGGGCTGGCGGACACCCTGGCCCGGCTGGGCGTCACCCACCTGATCGTCCGCAACGACCTCCAACGGGTGGGCAACAACGGCGGCTGGCCCGCCCGCGTCCACCAGTCGCTCCGGAACTCCCCGGGGGTGACCGAGGCCGCCGAGTTCGGTCCGGTGATCGGCTCGGTCGACCACTCGTCCGCGTCCCAGTGGTTCGACCAGCCCTACCCCTCCCTCACGATCTACGAGGTGGAGGAGGCCGCGCCCACGGTCGGGACCGTCCCGTCGGGCGACGCGCTGCGCGTGACCGGTGGCCCGGAGTCCGTCCTCCACCTGGCCGAGCAGGGCATGGTCAACGACGACCGCCCGATCCTGCTCGGCGACGACCCCGGCGCCGACGCCGTCGCCGCGCAGGACACGATCGTCACTGACACCGTCCGCCGCCGCGAGGTCGTCTATTCCGATGTGCGGCGCAACGTCTCGGCCACCATGACCGAGGACCAGGAGCTGGAGCGCGACGTCCCCGCCCCCGACATCATGGATCCCGCCTGGGAGGAGTACGTCTCCCACGCCGAGGACCTGGGTGTGGCGGGGGTGACCGCGTCCAGCTCCGAAGCCGGGGTGGAGTCCCGGGCGAGCGACCGCGACCCCGGGCACGCACCCCATGCGGCACTGGACTCCGACCTCGGCACCGCCTGGCGGTCCAGCGCCTTCGCGGGCGCCCTCGGCCAGTGGATCGAGGTCGAGTTCGAGGAGCCCCGCGACCTCAGCGGGCTGAGTGTGGCCTTCGAGCAGCTGTCCGGGGAACCACCGCCCTCGCGGGTCACCCTCATCACCGACGAGGGCAGGACCGAGGCGGCGGTGGCCGCCACGGGCGAACCCCAGGAGCTGGCCGCGCCGCCCGGGCTCACCACCACGCTCCGGGTACGGATCGACGAACTGGCCTGGGAACCGGAGTACCGCTTCGGCACCCGGGTGGGGATCTCCATGATCTCCGTCCCCGGCCTGGAGGCCACCCGCACGCTGAGGGTGCCCGGTCCCACCGACGCCGGGACCCTCCTGTTCACCGGGTCGACCGGCACCGCCCCCGGCTGTATGGAGGGGTCGCACGCGTGGGTGTGCAACCCCCGGCTGGAGGTGAGCGGTGAGGACGCCAGCAGGCTCGACCGCACCTTCGACCTCTCCGCCGGAGCTGCCGCCGGGCCGCACGCCGTCTCCGGCGAGGTGGTCCTCACCGACCCCCGCGAGGCGGAGAACGCCGCCAACCGGGCCGGTGGGTACCCGCTCGTGACCGGCTCCTCCACCGCCGTCAGCCACCCCGCCGCCATGGGCCGGGGCGCGCTCGACGACGACGAGGCCACCGTCTGGTACCCCGACCCCGAGGAGAGGGAGCCCTGGCTCGACATCGAGCTGGGGGAGCCGACCGCCATCGACCACATGAGGGTCGAGTTCCCCCGGGCCGACAGTGTGATGCGGCCGATCCGCGTCACCGTCGAGGGCGGCGGGACCGTCCGGGAGGGGTGGCTGGACGGCAGCGGCCGGGTCGACTTCGCCGAACTGACCGCCTCCTCCGTCCGGGTGACCTTCGAGCGCCCCGAGGGGCAGGCCCTGGAGATCGGCGGCGTCGAGCTCCCGGGCGTGCCCGCCGTGGACCCGCTCCCCGAAGGGGACGCCTCCACCACCTGTGGCCTGGGCCCGACCCTGCGCGTCAACGACCAGCGCGTGGAGACCCGGATCAGCGACGGGACCCTCGCGGACCAGCTCACCGGACGTCCGCTGCGGTACGAGACCTGCACCGACCTGGACCTGACCGAGGGCGAGAACCGGATCGTGGTGGACCCGGGCAACCGCTACCAGGTGCGTTCGGCCGTGGTGACGACCGGCGACGGCGCGGCTGGCGTGACCCCCGAGGTCCACATGGCGGAGGTCGACGCGGTGCACACCTGGGGACCGGGTGAGCGCCGCTTCGACGTGGACGTCGACGAGGACAGCCTCCTGGTGGTCAACGAGAACTTCAACGAGGGCTGGGAGGCCCGGATCGACGGCGGTGACGGACCCCTGGAACCGGTCCGGTTGGAGGGCTGGAAGCAGGCCTGGGCGCTGCCCGAGGGCAGCGCGGGCACGGTCACCCTCACCTACACCCCGGACGCCGTCTACCACCGCGTGCTGGTGGCGGGCGGCGCCCTGGCCGCGCTGCTCGTGGTGCTGGCCCTGTGGCCGCGCCGCTGGCTGTCGGGCGGGAGGCGGTCGACGGCCGCCCACCTCCCGCACGGCTCGCGCGCGCTGCCCGGTGTGGGCCCCGGCTGGCTGCCCCGACGTGTGGTGCTCCCGCTGGGCCTGGCCTACGGGGTGTGGGTCGCCGGCTGGGCCGGCGCGGCCGTGGTCGGCCTGATCCTGCTGACCCTGTGGTGGCTGGCCCGACGGGCCCCGAAACGCCTCCGCCACGCCAAACCCGGCAGGCCGTCCCTGGGCGGCCGGGCGCTGCCGTACCTGGCGGGGCCCTGGGTGGTCACGGTCTCCCTGGCCCTGGCCGGACTGGCCATGGCCTCGGGGACCCACCTGGTGGTGAACATGCCCTTCCACGACATCACCGAGACCCTGGGCACGGCGCTGCGCGGCTGGGTTCCGCAGGCGCTGTGCCTGCCCGCGATGGCCCGGCTCGTCCTGGCCCTGGGCCAGCGCGGGGACGAGCACGGCCCGCCCCCGGCCGGTTCCCCCGAGGCTCCGGCCGAGGGCTCCGCGGAGACCACGGGCGGCGGGGACCGGCGGACCGGACCGCCCGAGAACGGGACGGCACCGGAAAAGGGAACCGACCGGCTGTCCGAGACCGGTCACGACGTCGAGGAGGTGCGCGGGTGACGGCCTCCACGAGAACCGGCGCGGAGCCTGACCGGAGCCTGCCCCGGGGCACCCTCATGGTGGCGGCGGGGGCGTTCCTGCTGACACTCTCCCTCCTGCTGCCGCTGTACGTGCACGACCGCGTCGCCCTGCTCCCGGCCGACGCCACCCTCGGCCTGCGCATGGTCGACGCCGACGCCAGCTACCTGGACACCGCCACCTGGAACCGGGTGGAGGGCGCCGACCTCGAACGGGACACCCGGGTGGTGGCCTCCGCGCACGGCGCCGACTGGTCCGCGTGGGAGATGACGGTGGACACCACCTCGTCCGAGCGGGTGCTCGACCACTGGAGCCGCAGGGTCATCGTGGACCGTCGGACCGGTCGGGCGGTCAACTGCTGCGGAGAGCACGTCAACGGTGACCGGGCCGTGCGCCAGGCCGGGCTGGTCCTGTACTGGCCACCCGGGGCGGCGCAGGGCGACCACTCCTTCTACGACGCCGAGGTGCGCGCGGCCCCCACGGTCGAGTTCGAGGAGGACGACGAGGTCGCCGGGGTGGCGGTGCGCCGCTACACCCAGACCGTGGAGGCCACCCAGGTCCCCGACTCCGCGCGGGAGGTACCCGCCGCCCTGTTCGATCCCGACGCCGAGGGAACCGTCAGCGCGAACCGCTGGCTCACGGCCGAGCGGACCTTCTGGGTCGAGCCGGTCACCGGCGTCGTCGTGAACCTGGAGGAGCGCAGACGCGAGACCCTGCGGCCGCAGAACGGCTCGGGCGAGGTGGACCTGCTCGACACGGAACTGACCCTGGCCGACGGACAGGTCTCCGGCTACGCCGAGCAGGCCCGGGTGCGATCGCTGCTGCTGCGGGGACTCGACAGCTGGGCTCCCTGGACCCTGGCCCCGATCGGAGCCGTCGCCGTCCTGGTCGGTCTCCTCGGCGCCTGGCGCTCCCGGACCCCACCCGCCGAGGAGGAGACCGGAGCGGAGACCGGAACCGGCGAGCGCACGCCGGAGGACGCGAAAACCGGGTGACGACCAGGGGGAGCGGAGGGCAGGATCGGTCCGAACCGAGCCCCCGGAGGCGCCGTGCCCGACGATCCCCCGTCCCCCGTCGCCCCGGCGGCGCGCCGCCTCCGCGCGGCGGCTCTGCTCACCGCCATCCTGCTGTCGTCGATGGGGGACGAGGTGGTGCTGGTCGCGGCCGTGTTCCAGCTCGCCGAGACCGGGAACTCCCTGTGGGTCACCGCCCTGCTGACCGCCCAGATCGGTCCGCTCGTCCTGCTCGCGCCGCTCGCCGGGGCGGTACTGGACCGCTTCGACACCGGCCGTGTCCTGGTCCTGGCCTGCGCGGGCCAGGGCCTGGCCATCCTGCCCGCCGTCTGGTTCCCCCACCCCGGTGTCCTGGTGCTGTACGTCCTCACGGTCAGCTCCCTGGCGGCCCTCGTCAATCCCGCGATCCTCACCCTTCTGCCCAGCGCTGCCGGAGAGCTCTCCCCGGTGCACGCCAACTCGCTGTTCGAGGGGGTCCGGGCCTCGGCGACGGTGCTCGGCCCGATGGTGGGAGGGGTGCTGGTGGGCCTCTTCGGGATCGTTCCGGCCCTGCTCACGGACTCAGTCAGCTTCTTCGTCGCGGCCGGGACCTTCCTGCTCCTGGGAGTACGGCGCCCCGTGTCCGGTGCCCCCGGCACCCTGTGGTCGGGGGCGTTGGACGGTGCCCGCCACGTCCTGCGGACCCGGCTGTTCCGCGTGCTGCTGCCGGTCCTGATCCTCGCGGTGGTGGCCACGTCCACCACCAACGTGGCCATGGTGTTCGTGACTCGGGAGGTGATGGGCCACGGGGCCGAGGTCTTCGGCGCGCTCACGGCGGGCTGGGGCGCGGGCCTGTTGGCGGGCGCGCTGGCCGTGTCGGTGCTGCGCCCGGCCCCGACCGGGCAGGGGGTGGCGCTCGCCGCCGCACTCGTGGGTGCGGCGCTGGCACTGTGGGCCTGGTTCCCGGTGCTGTGGGTGGCGGCGGTGTGCGTGGTGCTGGCCGGCGCGGGCAACTCCGTGTTCAACATCCTGCTCAGGTCGGTGGTCCACCGGATCACCCCCGAGCCCCTCCTCGGGCGGGCCCACGCGCTCATGGGCGCGGTGGTCAACGGAGGCTTCGTCGTCGGGTTCCTGATCGCCGGGTGGTTCGCCGCGGACCACCCCCGGGCGCTGCTCGCCGCCGCCGGGTCGGTCGCCCTCCTCGCCGGGCTGGTCGGGGCACTGGTCGTCCATGTCTCCAGCGCGGACACCGGGACCGCCGGGACGGACGGGACGGATGGTGATCCCGGGGTCCCGGAAGGGCGGATCGCATAGGATTCCACCCATGTGCGGTCGCTATGCCCAGTCCAGGAACGTGCACCAGCTCCAGCTGGCCTTCGCCCTCCCCGAGGAGGTCCAGGACGGCACGGGGGACCCGCGAGCCTGGCCGCCGCTGGAGGAGCTCGACCCGGACTACAACATCGCGCCGGGCAGCCCGGTGTACGCCGTGCTCGGCCCGCCGCCCCAGGGGGGCGCCCACGGTCGACCGGGACCGCGCTCCCTGCACACGATGCGCTGGGGCCTCGTGCCGGGCGGCGCCAGGGACCGCAACGTCGGCTACCGCATGATCAACGCGCGCAGCGAGACGGTCGCGGACAGGCCCGCCTTCCGCACCGCCTACCGGAACCGCCGCTGCCTCCTCCCCGCTGACGCCTACTACGAGTGGCAGCTGCTCAACAAGGACGGCACCACCGAGGCCAGCACCTCTCCCGCCACCGACCCCCAGCACAAGAGGCGCAAGGCCAAGGCCGCCAAGAAGCCCTTCTCCGTCCACTACTCCGGAGACGAACCGCTCGCCCTGGCCGGGATCTTCGAGCGCTGGCGCGACCCCGAGGTCGACGACCCGAGCGACCCCGACGCCTGGCTGTGGACCTGCGCGGTCATCACCACCGAGGCCGCGCCCGAACTCGCCCACATCCACGAACGCATGCCCGTCGTGGTGCCGCGCGAGGACTGGGCTGTCTGGCTCGACCCCGCCACCGGCGCCGAGGAGCTGGCCCACGTGCTGGACGACTCCCCGGTGGACCGGTTCTCGGTGGACGAGGTCTCCACCGACGTCAACAGCGTCAAGAACAACGGCCCCCACCTGCTGGAACCGGCCGAGGACTCCGGTCGCGGCGAACCGGAGACACTTTTCTGACCCCGGCGAGGCTGGACAGGGCCGGGGACGGCCTGTGTATGGTGTGCGAGGCCACGGGGGAGTGCTCCCCGGGGCCCTGGACACCGTGATCGGGGTGTCCCGGCACGTTCGACGTGCGCACATGTGAATACGCAACGCGGGAGCTCGCGCCATGGCGGGCTGAGAGGGCGACTCAAGGGTGTCGCCGACCGCAGAACCTGTTCGGGTAATTCCGACGTAGGGAGGCATGCCATGACGGCTATCGACGGTCGTGACGTTTCCACCGCCGACGAACACCGGGTGACCACAGGTCCCATCATGGGATCTCGCAAGGTCCACGAGGAGATCACCACCCCCGAGGGCACCACCCTCCGCATCCCGCGCCGCCGGGTGGATCTCAGCAACGGCAGCCACTTCGATCTGTACGACACCTCCGGCCCCTACACCGACGACAACGCACACATCGACGTCCACCAGGGGCTCCCGCGCACCCGCGAGACGTGGGCACTGGACCCCGTCGACGGTGCGACCACCCAGCTGGCCCACGCCAGGGCCGGGACCATCACCCCCGAGATGCGCTTCGTGGCCGCCCGGGAGGGCGCCGACCCCGAGTTCGTTCGCGCCGAGGTCGCGATCGGCCGCGCGGTCATCCCGGTCAACCGCAACCACCCCGAGTCCGAACCCACCATCATCGGCAAGAACTTCCTCGTGAAGATCAACGCCAACATCGGCAACTCCGCCGTCACCTCCTCGGTGCCAGAGGAGGTCGAGAAGATGGTGTGGGCCACCCGTTGGGGCGCCGACACCGTGATGGACCTGTCCACCGGCAAGCGCATCCACGAGACCCGCGAACGCATCGTCCGCAACTCACCGGTCCCCATCGGCACCGTCCCGATCTACCAGGCACTGGAGAAGGTCAACGGCGACCCCACCAAGCTGAGCTGGGAGATCTACCGGGAGACCATCATCGAGCAGGCCGAACAGGGCGTGGACTACATGACCGTCCACGCGGGCGTCCTGCTCCGGTACGTGCCACTCGCCGCCCGCCGCGTCACCGGCATCGTCTCGCGCGGCGGCTCCATCATGGCCGCGTGGTGCCTGGCTCACCACAGGGAGAGCTTCCTCTACACCCACTTCGAGGAGCTCTGCGAGATCCTTCGCCGCTACGACGTCACGTTCTCCCTGGGCGACGGCCTGCGCCCCGGTTCCATCGCCGACGCCAACGACGAGGCCCAGTTCGCCGAGCTGCGCACCCTGGGGGAGCTCACCCACATCGCCCGCTCGCACGACGTGCAGGTGATGATCGAGGGCCCCGGCCACGTGCCGATGGACAAGATCAGGGAGAACGTGCGCCTGGAGGAGGAGCTGTGCGGCGAGGCGCCGTTCTACACGCTCGGCCCCCTGGCCACGGACGTCGCCCCCGGCTACGACCACATCACCTCCGCGATCGGCGCCGCGCAGATCGGCTGGCACGGCACCGCGATGCTCTGCTACGTGACCCCCAAGGAGCACCTGGGGCTGCCCAACCGGGACGACGTCAAGACGGGCGTCATCACCTACAAGCTCGCAGCGCACGCCGCCGACGTCGCCAAGGGACACCCGGGCGCCCAGGAGTGGGACGACGAGCTGTCCAGGGCGCGCTTCGAGTTCCGGTGGCAGGACCAGTTCCATCTGTCCCTGGACCCGGAGACGGCGCAGGCCTTCCACGACGAGACCCTGCCCGCCGAACCCGCCAAGACCGCCCACTTCTGCTCCATGTGCGGGCCCAAGTTCTGCTCGATGAAGATCTCCCAGGACGTGCGCAGGTACGCCGAGGAGAACGGCCTGGACACCGTCGAGGCGATCGAGAAGGGCATGGCCGACAAGTCCGCCGAGTTCGCCGACGGCGGCAACCGCGTCTACCTGCCGCTCGCCGACTAGGGAGCGCCCACCCCGGGCCCGTCACCCCGCAGGGTGTGGCGGGCCCGCCGGGCCCTCGCCCAGGGTCACAGCAGCACCGGCAGTACCACCGGCTTCACACCCGTCAGAAGTAACAGGAGCGGCGCCGGGGACCGGCTACGCGGGCTTGTGGGCGCTGGCGACCAGGTGGACGCCGACGTAGTCGTCGGAGTCGGCGGCGTGCAGTTCCATCTCCACCAGCCGCGCCATGGACCTCGGGTCACGGGCCAGCATCATCTCCACGGTGGAGGCGGACAGGACCGTGCGCGGCTTGATCCACTCCAGTTCGAGCCCGGCCTCGGTGACCATCTCCGTGACCTGCTCCGCGGTGAAGCAGCGGGTGATCGAACCGTCCGGCCAGGGCACCAGGAGCACGTCGGCGCTGGGCGCGTGGCTCAGCTCCGGCCAGGCGTCCTGTTCGGCCAGCAGCGCCATGCCCAGGACCACCGAGTCCACACAGACCAGTACCCGGCCGCCCGGGCGCAGCACCCGGGCCACCTCGGACATCGACGACTCGGTGGCGAGGTGTCGGGAGAACACCCGGTTGTCAGCGATCACCCCGTCGAACGACTCGGGGCTGAAGGCGCGCAGGAAGGCGGAGTCGCCGACCACGTGCCGAAGGCGCCCGCGCGGTGTGGGACGCGGCACCACCGCCCGGCCGTTCACCAGGGTGAGAGGGCGGCGCATGGCCATGTCCACCGAGGGCAGCAGAGTCACGACGTCGTGACCAGCGGCGACGGCGCGTGGGGTGCCCTGGAAGTCGGGGCTGGACAGGTCGAGGAGCCGGGAGGGCCGCTCGGGGAGCCACCGGCTGATCTGCGCCTCCGCGACCGCCCAGTAGAAGCGCCAGTAGTCCGAGAGCCGGTCCGTTGTGGCGAACTGGGCGGCGGGCGATCGGGGGCGGTCGGAGGCCGGAGTCGAGGACGGTCGCACGTGCACTCCTCTCCATCCTTCAGTGTGTCCTACCCGCACTCTGCCATGCCTCACCTTCACCGACGCGGGCAAACGACAAAGTTCGGCGGGAGGGGGACCCGGTCACCACCCGCAGGGGTGGAATCAGGTCGCGGAGGACGTTGTTGTGACCAGCACCGCCCGGGGCGTGGTCCCGGAGGGGGTCCCCGAGGCGGGGACCCGCAGGAACACGGGAGCAGGGAAGGGGATGGGTTCGAGCATGCCGACCGCTGGTGCGTGCCTTGAGCGCGAGGAAACGGCGTTGGCGCCACGCGGCGTCGATGCGCAGGTCGGGGGTGTGGGAACGTATCGTTGGGATACGGACACCCCACCAGGGACCAGCGCGAGGAGGCCGAAGGGCTTGGACCAGAGCCAGGAGACAGCCGGGGAACGGGACGAGCGGTTCGAGAGGGACGTGCTTCCCTTCCTCGACCAGCTCTACTCGGCGGCGCTGCGCATGACACGCAACCCCTCGGACGCCGAGGACCTGGTACAGGAGACCTTCGCCAAGGCGTTCGGTTCCTTCCACCAGTTCAAGGCGGGGACCAACCTGAAGGCGTGGCTGTACCGCATCCTCACGAACACCTTCATCAACTCCTACCGCAAGAAGCAGCGGGAGCCGAAGCAGGCCGGGACCGAGGACGTCGAGGACTGGCAGCTCGCCCAGGCCGCCTCGCACACGGCGGCGGGGCTGAAGTCCGCCGAGGCCGAGGCGCTCGAACACCTCCCCGACAGCGACGTCAAGCGCGCCCTCCAGGAGCTGCCGGAGGACTTCCGGATCGCGGTCTACCTCGCGGACGTCGAGGGCTTCGCGTACAAGGAGGTCGCCGAGATCATGGGCACCCCCATCGGGACGGTCATGTCCCGGCTGCACAGGGGGCGGCGCCAGCTGCGTTCCCACCTTGAGGAGTACGCGGTGGACCGTGGTTTCCTCCCCGCGACCAGAGCCGCGGAGGCCTCGGCCGTCGCGTCGGGGTCGGCGGCGGGGGGTCGAGGACAGGTGAGCGGGTCGGATCGAGGAGATCGGCAATGAGCGACGGCCACGACAAGTCGGAGACGGACACCCCGTGCAGCGAGGTGCTCGACAAGCTCTACACCTACCTTGACGGCGAGCTGGAGGAGAGCGACTGCCCCGAGGTCAGGGCGCACCTGGACGGGTGCAGCCCCTGCCTGGACGAGTACGGCCTGGAAGAGGCCGTGAAGAAGCTCGTCGCCAAGCACTGCGGTTGCGATCCGGTCCCGCTGGACCTGCGGGACAAGGTCCTCGGCCGGCTGGCCGAGGCCCGCAAGGAGCAGCTGGCCCGCGAGGCCAGGGCGGCCCCCGGGGCGCCCGCCTGACACCGGCCTGAGCCGTCGACGGCCGGGGCCGTCCGGGATGACGGGGTGGCGAAAGCTGGCATTCCAGCTTTCGCCACTTTTGTGTATTCAGGGGTTCTTGTTGGGTTCTGGTGCTTTTTGGGCCATTTGAGTGCTTTTGTAGAAAGAGTGCGACGCATCCCGTTGGGTCCGGGGGGTTTTGGTCATTCGGGTGTCGGGTGGGTGGTTCTCGGGGGGTTCGACACGCCCGATGGGGCGAATCGGTTTTCGGTCGTGACCGAGTCGGAATGAATTTCCTTGAACTTGTGAGAGTCCGTTTCGGATGCTCACAATGGGTAGTCATGCCTGATGGGGTCCGCTGGCCTCGGTGGCAGGATCCCCCGAGGAATCGGAGGTCCCCAGTGTCGCGCCTGTGGTCTATTGTCACTCTGTGTAGTCATCTGGAATGACTAATTGAATTAGTAATTCCACGCTCCGGAACTTCTCGCTCCGGGGGGTGGCGAGTGTGCCTCCGGTTCGGGTTGGGGGTAATCAGGATGGTGTCGTGGCCCGTTAAACTGGAGGCCTTATCCAACGAATAAGGTAATTTGCGCGGCGTGCCCGGGGGATGAGGGGGTCGCCGCCACGGGGAGAAGGAGGACGACTGATGTTCGTCACCATGTTCGGTTCGATGATGTCCGCCGTTTTGATGGCTTCCACTTTTACCGGATGGTCTTGGTGGTAGAACAGAACCGGTGAAACCATGACAGTCCGGTCGTCGTCGGTGGGGGGTGAACGGGGGTGCGGGCTCTTCCTTGGGGCGCGCGTGTCTACGTCGGGATCATCGTTGTCAGTGCTGTCGCCATCATGCTCGTCGGTCCCTACACGGGGATCGACCTGGGGACCCTGGTACTCATCGCGGTCCTCTTCGTCGTCGCGGAGTCGATAAGCACACACGTCGTCGTCGACGTCAAGGAAGCCGGGATCTCGCCGAGCTCGGCCGTGGCCCTGGCCGCCGTCGTGCTGGTGGGACCGGTCGGCGCGGCCGTGGTCGGTTTCGCCTCCTGCCTGGCGGTCCGCAGACAGGGCCTGGTCAAGCGCGCCTTCAACGGAGCGCAGTTCGCACTGGCGGCCCACGTGGCCGGACACGTCTACCTCCTGCTCGGCGGCACGGTGGGGGTGCCGGGACAGTCCGACTTCCCCGGCATCGTCCTGCCGTACGTCGCGGCGGTCCTGACGCACACGCTGCTCAACTCGGTGCTCATCGGCGTCCTCATGTGGTGCCTGGGCGTCACCCGGCCCGCCGGGGCGGGGCCGCTGCGCTGGCGTCCGCTGGCCGCCCTGGAGGTCGCCTCCGTGGGCTACCAGATGCTGGGCCTGGCGATCGCGGCCATCTGGGGCGCGGTGGGGATCATCGCCCCGCTGCTGGTCCTGCTGCCGCTGTTCATCGCGCGGTGGGTCTTCGGCCAGCAGACCGCCGAGGCGCGGGCGCACGAGGCCACCCTGGCCACGCTGTGCCAGGCCGTGGAGACGAAGGACTACTACACCCGTGGCCACTGCATGCGGGTGGCCCAGGGCTCGGCGATGATCGCCGCCGAGTTGGGTATGCCCGCCGAGCGGGTGCAGAAGATCCGGTACGCGGGGATGCTGCACGACATCGGCAAGCTCGGGGTACCCACCAAGGTGCTCCAGAAGAACGGCAAGCTCACTGACGACGAGTACGCGGCGATCAAGCTGCACCCCACGCGCGGGTACGAGATCGTCCGCGAGATCAGCTTCCTGGACGAGGCGCTCGCGGGCATCCGGCACCACCACGAGCGCCTGGACGGGCGCGGCTACCCGATGGGGCTGGTGGGGATGGAGATCCCCGAGTCCGCTCGGATCATCAGCGTGGCCGACGTCTTCGACTGCCTCACCTCGACGCGCTCCTACCGCAAGGCCTGGTCCGTCGAGGACGCCATCGTCGAGCTCCGGCGCTGCGCGGGCAGCCAGTTCGATCCCCGCATGGTGGAGGCCCTCGTCCGGGCCGTCACCCGTGAGGGTTGGGAGACCCCGGACATCGCGGAACCGCCGGGCGGTTGCTACGGCGCCTCCGTCGACTCCGGGATCGGGGACACGGGCGCGACGGTGCCGGCCGCACCGCCGCGCGACGGTACGGCACCGGTGGCCGAGTCCACGTCGGCGGCCGCGGTGACGGGGGGCCAGGACCGGTGATGACGCAGAAGCAGTCGGACGGGCCGCTCCCCGGGCCCTACCCCGGTGGCCCCGAGGGCGGGGCGTTGGGCCACCAGCGGTCCTGGGGGCCCGCCTGGCGCACCGCGAGACCCTTCCGGGCGGTCCTGGTGGGCGGGGTGGGCGCCGCCTCCCTGGCCTCCCTGGTGTGGACCGCGGCTGCCGGGTTCCACCAGCCCTACGTGGCCCTGGCCTTCTGCCTGGTCATCGCGGGCGGCGAACTGGCCAGGATCACGCTGCCAGGACACCGGGAGTCCGCGCCGATCGCCCTGGCCGGGGCGATCGCCTACGCGTTCCTGCTCAGCCTGGGCGGAGAGGCCAGCCACCACACCGCCTGGCAGGTGGTGGCGGTGGTCGCCCTGGGTGTGGCCCTGGGGGAACTCCCGCACGTGGCGGTGGGGCGCGGCCCACGGCTGGAGGACGTCGCGCGCAGGGTGCTCACCGCGTCGCTCCTCGCCGTCGCCTTCCGGCCCCTGGTGGAGGCCCTGGCCCTGACCGGACCCTCGGTCGTGGTCGCCCTGATGATGACCGTCCTGGTCGCCCTGGCGTGGTCGCTGGACGTCGTGGTCTCCGCCGTACTGCGCGCTGAGCGGCTGCGCACCCGCCTGGTGGTGGCCATGCGTGACGAGGCCCGGGCACAGGTCGCGACCGGCGGCGCGATCGCCTCCAGCGGAGTGCTGATCGCCCTGGCCTGCACGGTGACCGGCCTGGTGGGGCTGCTGGTCTTCCTCGCGCCGCTGCTGGTCTCCCAGGTGGCCTTCCGCAGGCACGCCGAGGTGCGCCGCACCTACCTGGAGACGGTGCGGGCGCTGTCCCGCGTCACCGAGGTGGGCGGATACGTGGAGAACGGCCACTCGCGGCGCGTCAGCCAGCTCTCCCACGGCATCGCCTGCGAACTGGGTCTGGCCGAGGCGGAGCTGCTGGAACTGGAGTACGCGGCGCTCATGCACGACATCGGACAGCTCTCCCTTCGCGAACCCATCGCGGGCGGCGCCACCCTGCTGTCCTCGCCGAGGGAGCAGCGGCGGATCGCGGAGCTGGGGTCGGCCATCATCCGGGAGACCGGGGTGCTGGACAACGTCGCGGAGATGGTCCGCCGCCAGTGCGAGCCGCTGGCCGGGGACGGCGATGAGGGTGTGCCCCCGCTGGGCAGCCGCATCATCAAGGTCGCCAACGCCTTCGACGACCTGGTCGGTGAGAACGGTGACGCCGAGCGCCGCGCCGCCGTGGTGGAACGCCTGCGTATGGACACCGGCAGCGAGTACGACCCGCGCGTGGTCGACGCCCTCTCCAGCGTGCTCGCGCGCGGCTGATCCGGTCACCCGGTAAAGGGAGACACCGCTTCGGAGCCCGGGTCACCCGGACCGGGTGGTGCGACGACGACGGCTGCGCGCCGGGAAGAGATCGCCCACGACGCCCTTCCCATGTGCGGGCGCGAGCCCGGAGCGGCGCCGGGAACGGTGCGTCCGCCAACCGGGCGGAGGGCGTTGACGGCGTCCGAGGCGTCGGCGAGGGGCGGTGCGAGCGGCCGCGGAAGCGTCGGATGCCACCAGCGGGCTCCGAGGGCCCCGCACCCGGGCGGAGGGGTCCTCGGCCCGGGGGCGGGAAGGAGCCGGTGAGAGGATGGTCACGGGGGAGCACGTCGGGGCCGCACCGCGCGTGCGCGGATCAGTCCCGGGGCGGGCGCAGGCGGGTGACGAACTTGTAGCGGTCGCCGCGGTAGAGCGAGCGGACCCACTCCACCGGGTGCCCGTCCCCGTCGAAGCTGTGCTGGCAGTGCAGGACCAGGGGCAGTCCCACGTCCACGCCGAGGAGGCGGGCCTCGTTGGGAGTGGCGAGGACGGTCTCGATCGAAGCCTCCGCCTCCGCGAGGGAGACGTCGTAGGCGCTCGCCAGAGCCTCGTAGAGCGACGCGTAGCGGTCCAGCTGCCTCCGGAGTCCGGGAAAGCGTCGCGCGGCCAGGTGGGCCGTCTCGACGGCCATGGGCTCACCGTTGGCCAGCCGGAGCCGTTCGATGCGCAGCACGCGGCCGCCCGAACGGATCGCGAGGAGTTCCGCGAGCTGGTCGTCCGCGTTGATGTAGCTCACGTCCAGGATGCGGGTGGCCGGGTGTAGACCGTGCGCCCGCATCTCCTGCGTGTAGCTGGTCAGCTGGAGGATCTGCGCGACCTTCGGCTTGGCCACGAAGGTGCCCTTGCCCTGGATGCGCAGGAGCCGGCCCTCGACCACCATCTCGGTCAGCGCCTGGCGCACCGTGGTTCGCGAGGTGCCGAACTGGGTGGCCAACGATCGCTCGGGCGGGACCGGGTTCCCCGCCGGCATCGCCTCGATCAGCTCCAGCAACTGCTTCTTGACCTGGTAGTACTTCGGCACTCTGGGGTTGCCGTCCAGTGTGTGCTGACCAGTCATCAGTCTCCTCCGCCGCGTTCCGCGCCCCGCCCGGACGTGGTCGGTGCGGCCGCCTTCCGGCCGTCGATTGGTGTGGACCACTGGTCGAGTGCGTGTCCCTTGAGTATGCACGGCTTCATGGGATGATTTGTGAGTGCCTCACCTCAGCGACCTCATTCGCCGTCACACGTCACTCAAGCAGGCGGACCTGGAGTGGATCCACTCTCTGGTCTCCGACTGGCAGCTCCTGGCCGACCTCTCCTTCGCGGACCTCGTGCTGTGGGTGCGCCTGCGCGAGGACGACGGCTGGACAGCCATCGCGCAGATGCGGCCCACGACCGGCCCGACCGCCTTCCAGGACGACCTGGTGGAGGCGGTGCTCCGGGACGACATGACCGATGTCACGTCCCGGTCCGCGCCCAGGGTGGTCGGCCGCCGGGCCCTGATAGACCGCGCCTGGAGCGAGGGACGGATCTGCCGCGACGGCGACCCCGACTGGTCCGGCGGGGTCCCGGTGCGCGAGGAGACCATTCCGGTCCGCCGCGAGGGCAACCTCATCGCGGTCATCCAGCGCAGCACCAACCTGAGTTCGGCGCGCACGCCCAGCCGTCTGGAGCTCACCTACCTCCAGAGCGCGGGCGACCTCGCCCAGATGATCGCTGAGGGCGCCTTCCCGTTCAGCGAGCAGGGGCCGCTCATGGTCCGCTCGCCGAGGGTCGGTGACGGCCTGCTGCGCCTGGACCAGAACGGCGAGGTGGTCTACGCGAGCCCCAACGCCCTCTCGGCGTATCGGCGCCTGGGCCTGGCGGCCGACCTGGTGGGTGCGCGCCTGGACCGCACCACGCTGGAACTGGCCGCCCAGGGGGAGGCCCGCGACGAGAACCTCACCTACACCGCGAGCGGGCGCGCGCCGCAGGAGGCCGAGGTCGAGGCCCGCGGTGTCACCGTGCAGCTGCGGGCCATACCGCTGGTGATCGACGGGGTGCGGATCGGCGCGCTGGTGATGGTCCGCGACGTCACCGAACTGCGGCGGCGTGAGCGCGAGCTGATGACCAAGGACGCCACCATCCGGGAGATCCACCACCGGGTGAAGAACAACCTCCAGACGGTGGCGGCGCTGCTGCGGCTCCAGTCACGGCGCCTGGACATTCCCGAGGCGCGTGCGGCCCTGGACGAGGCGGTCGGCCGGGTGGGGTCCATCGCGATCGTGCACGAGATGCTCTCGCACACCCCGGACGAGGTGGTGGACTTCGACGACATCGCCGACCGGGTCATGCAGATGGCGGCGGAGGTGTCCTCGACGGGACAGGCGGTGGTGCCCAGACGCGACGGCCACTTCGGCCTGCTGAACGCGCTGGTGGCGACGCCGTTGTCGATGGTGCTGGCCGAACTGGTGCAGAACGCGGTGGAGCACGGCCTGGGCCAGGGCCCTGGTCTGATCGAGGTGCGGGTGTGCCGGTTCGACACCGGGCCGGGCCACCCTGGGCCGAGCAGCCTGGAACTGGCCGTCTCCGACGACGGTGGCGGTCTTCCGGAGGACTTCGACCTGGAGGGGACCACGAGTCTGGGGTTGCAGATCGTGCGAACCCTGATCGTGGGAGAACTCGGCGGGACCCTGGCGATCAAGCCGAAGGATTCCGGCGGTACCGAGGTGGCGATCAGCCTGCCGCTGGAGCACGAGGAGCGGGAGGTTCCCTGAGGGGGCCCGAGAGGCCGGGGGAGCCGCTCCCGGTCCGGGGGCCGCACGGACGTGTGCGATCCCCCGCCGCGCCAACGGGGGTCGTCGGTCGGTCGGGGCCGGTGGTCAGCTGCGGACCATCGGACGCAGCGTGGTGCCACGGCGCTTGATGCGGCGACGTTCCTCCTCGGAGGTGCCACCCCAGACGCCGCCGTCCTGGCCGCTTTCCAGTGCCCACTTCAGACACGCCGAGCTGACCGGGCAGCGCTGACACACCGCCTTGGCCTCCTCGATCTGGTTCAGTGCGGGGCCGTAGTCGCCGATGGGGAAGAAGAGTTCGGGGTCTTCGTCACGGCAGGCTGCGTCATGGCGCCAGTCCATGCGGTCCACTCCTCACAGTGAGGCGATCATTTGTGAAGCTTTTCACGATCGGAATGTGCAAGGGCGCCCGGCGGAGGGGGTCCACCGGAGGTGTCGACAAGGCCGAGGTAAGTGAGGTTTCACCCCACGGCCACGTGGGAAGCGCCCAAATTAACTCGCCCGTAACTCGCGGCGATATCCTGAGCGTGACAGGAACGCGGGGGGCATGCAAGAGTCCCCGAGGCCAAAGGTCCTGTTCGGCGTGTCGGGTGCGTCACAGTCATCGGGAATGGCTGCTTTCGACGTTATTAACAGAAGATTCGTAATGCCTTCGGTACCGAGTGGAAGTTGACCTCTTCACGCTCGCCCAGGTATTCACCGTCGATTTGGAAGGCCCGGGGATGGGACGAGGAGATGCGCAGTGACACCTGGTCGTGCCAGGTCACGTAGCCGTCACCACGTGCGGGAAGACCCTTGGGGAAGAACATTTGGGAAAGAACCCAGCCAGTCAGCGCGTGCGAGGACTGCGTCAGCGCGAATGCGTCCAGACCCAGCTCGAAACGTGAGGCCGGGGTGGGCTGAAGTGGCAGCGCCCCCGCGTAGGTCCACGGAGTGGTGTTCGTGACCAGCGCGAAATAGACGTCCTCCAGTGACGTTCCGTCGCTGGACACGCTGAGTGACGGATCGCGGATATCGCCCCGGAAGAACAGCTTTACCGCGGTCTCCGCGTACAGCGCGGGGGTGGCCTTCCTGCCGTTGCCGCGTTCCTGCTCCACCTGCTGCACCACATCGGCGTCCCACCCGAAACCGGCGCAGAAAGTGAAGTAACGGTCGTCCTGGTCGCCGGTGATCCGGCCCAGTCCGATCTCCCGCTCACGCCCCGCCCGAATGGCCTCCAGGACGGCACCGGTCGCCTCGACGGGGTCACCGGGGACCCCGAGCGAGCGGATGAACACGTTCGCGCTCCCGCCCGGGATGACGGCGTACCGGGGGCGGGGCAGGTCCTCGGGGGTGGTGAGGAGCCCGTTGACGACCTCGTTCACGGTGCCGTCACCGCCCAGGCTCAACACGAGTTCGTACCCGTCCGCGGCCGCGCCCCGCGCCAGCTCGCGAGCGTGGTCACGATGGGCGGTCTCGACGGGGGTCACGTCCAGCTCGGAGGCCAGGGCGCCCAGGATCACCTCGCGCGTGCGGAAGGTGGTCGTGGTCGCCTGGGGGTTCACGATGAATAGGGCTCGCACCCGGTCAGTCTAGGCGGTGCGTCGTCCACGAGGGGGCGCGGAGCCGGGCCCCACCACGGGGACTGCCACGCGGGGGCACCGGGTGGGCCGGGCGCCGGAGCGCCTCCGAGGGCGGGCCGGAGAGGGGGACACCGGGAGCGCGTATAGGCTCGTCGGGTGTCTTCGCGTCCCTTCACCATCGTCATCGCCGCCGTGCTGGAGGCCCTGATCGGGCTGGTCGCGGCGTTCGCCGGAATCTACAGCCTGTACACCGCCATCACCGGACGGGCCACCGATCCGGTCTCCTCCGCCATCCCGCTCACCGTGATCGGGGTCGGGGTCGGCGCGCTGCTCGTCTTCGTCGCGTACGGGCTCTGGAACCTGCGCGACTGGGCCCGTACCCCGGTGGTGGTCACCCAGCTCTTCATGGCCGTGGTGGCGTACTACATGTACACGGGGGAGCAGTACGTGATCTGCGCGGTCATGCTCGCCGTAGCCGTCGCCGCGGCGGCCGCCGTCCTGTCGCCGCCGACGACCGCGGTGCTGTTCTCCGACACCGAGGGGCGCCGGTAACGGTCACCGCGGCCGTCGGCCGCGCACCGGATCAGTCGTCCGTGGTCAGCGCCTGCCGTAGCTGGGCCAGCGTGCGCGCCAGCAGACGCGACACGTGCATCTGGGAGATGCCCAGCTCCTGGGCGATCTGGGACTGCGTCATGTTCCCGAAGAAGCGCAGCAGCAGGATGCGCTTCTCGCGGGGCGGGAGCTGCTCCAGGAGCGGTTTGAGCGACTCCCGGTACTCCACGCCCTCCAGGGACTCGTCGACGATCCCCAGGGAGTCGGCCACCGCGGGGGCGTCCTCGTCCCCGCTGTCGGGGGCGTCCAACGACACCGTCGAGTAGGCGTTGGCGGACTCCAGGCCCTCCAGCACCTCCTCCTCGGTCATCTGGAGGTGCGTGGCCAGCTCCGCGACGGTGGGCGAGCGCCCCTCGCGCTGGGACAGGTCGCTGACCGCCTTGGTCAGCGAGAGCTTCAGCTCCTGGAGACGGCGCGGTACCCGCACCGCCCAGCCCTTGTCCCGGAAGTGGCGTTTGATCTCGCCGACGATCGTCGGGGTCGCGTAGGTGGAGAACTCCACCCCGCGTTCCAGATCGAACCGGTCGATGGACTTGATCAGCCCGATCGTGGCCACCTGCGTGAGGTCGTCCAGCCACTCGCCCCGGTTGCGGAACCTGCGGGCCAGGTACTCCACCAAGGGCAGGTGGAGCTCGACCAGTTCGTCGCGGATCGCCCTGCGCTCGGGCGCGTCCGCGTCGAGGTCGTTAAGGCGCTCGAACAACTCTCTCGCGCGCGCCCGGTCGGGCACCGCGTGCTCGGTCTTCGCTGTCAGAGCGGGCCCCCTTTCGCTCACGCCGGCTCCAGGGCGCCACGGCGTTTGTACAGGACGATGTAGACGCGGTCGTCCGGACCGACCCCCGCGTCGACATCCCCGGCGAGAGCGGAAAGAACGGTCCAGGCGAAGGTGTCACGTGCGGGCAGGCGTCCGTCCGCCGTCATCACCGAGACCGAGATGCGCATCCCGTCGGGGGTGAGTTCGAATTCCGTGGTCAGTTCTGTGCCGGGCAGCGCCTGGGAGAGGAGCATCGCGCAGGCCTCGTCGACCCCGATCCTCAGGTCCTCGATCTCGTCGAGGGTGAAGTCGAGTCGGGCGGCCAGCCCTGCCGTCGCCGTGCGCAGGACAGACAGGTAAGCGCTGTCGGCTGGCATGTTGACGGTGACAGCGTCGCGTACACCGGTGGCGTCGGCCGTGGGCACAGCGGTTTCTTCGGTCACGTCCCTCCTTCGGGGGGCGAGGTTGCCGCTTGAGAGCAATGTATCTCGTTTCACCCTGCCACTGACGCAGGGCAATGGGATCGTGTCCAGCCCTCACGGGGTGAACACGAGACGAATGGTCCGTCCGGACCCCCTGCGGGAGCCAGTGCGGTCAGCGCGTCGCCGTTCGGGCGACGGACCGTCAACACATCCGTGGGGGGCCAACCCAGGGTACGCGCCGCGCCGGCGGGGCCCGCCGTCGAGACTCACCGGGGCCGTCGGGCGACCAGCCGCTCCACCATTCCCATCAACAGCCGGTCGTGGTGGCCCACCTCGAACCCGACCTCCTCGGCGACCGCGCGGGGCAGTCTGCGCGGGTGTGAGCGCAGACGTTCGCGCAGCCGGAACGGGAAGCGCGTGTACTCGATGTGGTCGACCAGCAGCAGCCGTCCGCCGGGGACCAGCACCCGGTACATCTCGGCCAGGGCGCGCTCCTGGTCGGGGATCGTGCACAGCGCGAGCGCGCACAGGACGGTGTCGAAGGACTGGTCGGCGAAGGAGAGCCGCTGGGCGTCGCCCTCCACCAGGTGCACCGGGCGTCCCTGCTCCTCGGCCCGCTCCCGGGCCCGCGCGAGCATGGTGGGGCTCAGGTCCACCCCGGTGAGGACGACCTGTGGTGGGTAGAGCTCCAGGTTGATCCCGGTGCCCACCGCCACTTCGAGGGTGCGTCCCCGCGCGCCGCCGCACAGCAGACGACGGGTGCGCCGGACACTCGGCGGTTCCATCCGCGATCCCGCGTCGTAGCCTCCCGCCCTCTTCTCCCACAGCTCGCGAACCTTCTCCGTACGCGCGTCCATGCCTCTCCCCGGGCAGGTGGATGTCACGTGACGACTCTGGAGGCGGGAGCCCCCGGGGTCAAGGGCATCGGGGGTGCTTTCCCGTGAACGGCGAGGGCCCCGCGCTCCGTGGGGAACGCGGGGCCCTCGCGGCGTCGCGGCGGACCGCGGCGGCCGGTGTGTCTACAGCACCTTGGAGAGGAAGGCCTGGGTACGCTCGTGTTGCGGGTTGGTCAGCACCTCGGACGGGGTGCCCGACTCCACGACGACCCCGTCGTCCATGAAGACCAGGGAGTCGCCGACCTCGCGGGCGAAGCCCATCTCGTGGGTGACCACGACCATCGTCATGCCACCCCGGGCGAGGTCGCGCATGACGTCGAGCACCTCGCCGACCAACTCCGGGTCCAGCGCGCTGGTGGGCTCGTCGAACAGCATCAGCGACGGCTCCATCGCCAGAGCGCGGGCGATCGCCACGCGCTGCTGCTGGCCGCCGGAGAGCTGCTCGGGGTAGGCGTCCGCCTTGTCCGGGAGGCCGACCCGCTCGAGGAGCTCCCGGGCGCGTTCGGTGGCCTCGGCGCGCGGCACCTTCTTGACCTGCACCGGGGCCTCGATGACGTTGCCGAGCACGGTCAGGTGCGGGAACAGGTTGAAGCGCTGGAAGACCATCCCGATGTCGCTGCGCTGGGCGGCGATCTCGGTGTCGCGCAGCTCGTACAGGCGTCCGCGCTTCTGCCGGTAGCCCATCAGCTCGCCGTTGACCCACAGACGGCCGGCGGTGAGCTTCTCCAGGTGGTTGACGCAGCGCAGGAACGTCGACTTGCCCGACCCCGAGGGGCCGACCACGCACATGACCTCGCCGCGCTTGACCTGGAGGTCGATGCCCTTGAGGACCTCCAGGCGCCCGAAGCTCTTGTGGACGTTCTCCGCCACCACGAGGGCGTCGGCGGGCAGTTCGGTGCCCTCCGCGGTCTCCACGACGCCCTCCGGCCCGTGGTCACTGGTCTGGTCGGCCATCAGTGCGCCCCTCCCACGATGCGGTTCCGGACCCCGCGTCCGCTCCGGTTGAACCTGCGTTCGATGAAGTACTGGCCCACCATCAGGACGCTGGTGATGGCCAGGTACCACAGACACGCGGCCACCAGCATCGGGAAGATCTGGTAGCTCCGGGTGCCGATCGCCTGGAGCTGGTAGAAGAGCTCGATGGTCACCGGCACGTAGGCGAGCAGCGCCGTGTCCTTGAGCATGGCGATGGTCTCGTTGCCGGTCGGGGGGATCACCACCCGCATCGCCTGCGGCAGCGTGATCCGCCGCATGATCCTGCTCCGGCTCATCCCGAGCGCCTGCGCGGCCTCTGTCTGGCCCTTGTCCACGGACTGGAGGCCGGCGCGGATGATCTCCGCCATGTAGGCGCCCTCGGACAGCGACAGGGCGAGCAGGCCCGCCGTGTAGCCGGTCAGGAGGGTGCGCGCGTCGATCTCGAAGAAGCGGGCGTCGCCCTCCAGGCCCAGCCACGGCATCCAGTAGTTGTCGAACGGCAGCCCGATGTGGATGGTCGAGTACAGGATCGCGAGGTTGCCGAAGAGCACCGCCAGCACGAGCCGGGGCACCCCTCGGAAGAACCACGTGTACATCCAGGAGACCGTGACCAGCACGGGGTTACCGGACAGGCGCATCACCGCGAGGATGATGCCCAGGAGAACGCCGATGACCATCGACAACACGGTCGCGCTCAGCGTGACCCACACGCCCCGGAGCACGGGCTCGGAGAACATGTTGTCGAACATGAACGGCCAGTTGAAGGCGGGGTTCGTGAACAGCATGTGCACGAACATCGCGGCGAGGACCAGGATGATCCCGGCGGCCACCCACCGTTCGGGGTACCGGACGGGGACGGCGGTGATCGGAGCGGCCGAACGGCCCGGGGTCGGTTCCTTCGACCCCGGGCCGCCCACCGGTTCGCTCGGTGAGGTCACAGTCAGACTTTCGCTTGGTTGACGGGAGTGCGGTGCTCTGGGGCGTGTCCGCCGAACAGCCCTAGGCGGCGGGGTTGACCTCGGAGGTCTCCAGGGCGCCGCCCTCGATGCCCCACTCGGCGAGGACCTCCTCGTAGGTGCCGTCCTCGATGATGGCGTTGAAGGCGGCGGCGACGGCCTCGGAGAGCTCCTCCTGCTCCTGGTTGACGACGACGCCGTAGGGGGCGGCGTCGTACTGCTCGCCGATGAACTCCAGCTGCTCACCGGTCTGCTGGAGAGCGTAGAGCGAGGTCGGCAGGTCGGCCAGGGAGGCGTCGTTCAGGCCGGAGACGATGGTCTCGGTGGCCTGGGGCTGGGTCTGGAACTTCTCGATGGTGATGGCGTCCTCGCCCGCCTCGACACAGGCCTCACTGCGGGCCTCGATGTCGTGGTCGTGCGTGGTGCCCGTCTGCACCGCGATGCGCAGGCCGCAGGCGTTGTCGGGGTCGACGCCGTCGGGGTTGCCCGCCGGGGCGAACCACTGGGTGCCGGAGGAGAAGTAGCTGACCATGTTCACGGCCTCCATGCGCTCCTCCGTGATGGTGAAGGAGGAGGCGCCGAGGTCGTAGGTGCCGGTGTCGACGCCGATGATGATCGAGTCGAAGGTGGTGGGCTCCCAGTCGGCCTCCAGGCCGAGCTTGCCCAGCGCGGCCTCGATGAGGTCGACGTTGAAGCCGAGGACGGTCTCGCCGTCCTCGTCCAGGTACTCGCCGGGCGGGTAGGACGCCTCGACGCCGATCGTGACGGCGCCGGCGTCGGCGACAGCGTCGGGCAGGAGCGCGGCGAGCTCCTCGTCGACGGCGACATCGGGGGCGTCCGCCTCGTCGGAGGCTCCGTCACCACCGTTGCCGCAAGCAGCCAGAGCCAGCACGCCGGCCGTCGCCAGGGCGGTGAGGTAGGTCCGGGGCTCGGACAGGGGCTTGCGCAGGGCCATGGTGGGTCTCCTTCAGGGAGCACGGAGTGCCTGGTCGAGGGGTGGGTCCGCTGCGTCGCGGGGCCGACCAGTGGGGACTTGAGGTGGATGAGGTGCCGGTGGGCGACACATCAGTAACGTTCCATTGTGTCGACCCGCGATTTTCCTCCGGTCACCGTTGTGAGAGAATTGCGTAACGGGTTATCCCCGTGAGATGCGGACGCGCAGTACTCGTATAAGAGTCCGGCGAAGACCACCCCTCCCGGCGTACACCCCGGTCATGGCCGACCGGTGCCGACGAGGGCCCCCTGGCACCCTGACGTCTTCGCGCGCGCTCCGTGGCCCACCGTCCACGTCATGGCCGACGCGGACGTACAGCAGACCGAGGGGTTTGAGTAGTGACCACCTTTTCTTCGCGTACCCAGAACACGTCCCCCCTGGACGAGGACCCGGCGTTCGCCATGCACCGCGGCGGCAAGCTGCACGTGACCTCCTCCGTCGACGTGAGCGACCAGGAGGGCCTGTCCCTCGCGTACACCCCCGGTGTCGCCCGCGTCTGCGACGCCATCGCCGAGAACGCCGAACTCGTCGAGACCTACACCTGGAAGAGCAACCTGGTCGCCGTCGTCACCGACGGCACCGCCGTGCTCGGTCTGGGCAACATCGGCCCGGAGGCGTCCCTGCCGGTCATGGAGGGCAAGTCGCTGCTGTTCAAGCAGTTCGCCGACGTCGACTCCATCCCGATCGCCCTCAACTGCACCGACGCCGACGAGATCGTCGAGACCGTCGTGCGGATGTCGCCGTCCTTCGGCGGCGTCAACCTGGAGGACATCTCCGCTCCGCGCTGCTTCGAGATCGAGGCCAAGCTGCGTGAGCGCCTGGACGTCCCGGTCTTCCACGACGACCAGCACGGCACCGCCATCGTGACCGTCGCGGCGCTGCACAACGCGGCCCGCCTCACCGGCCGCACCCTGGCCGACCTGCGAGTGGTCGTCTCCGGGGCGGGGGCCGCCGGGGTCGCCGTCACCAAGATGCTCATCGACGGCGGGATCGGCGACATCGCCGTGGCCGACTCCAAGGGCATCATCCACCAGGGCCGCGAGGGCCTGACCCCGGTCAAGCAGGAGCTGGCCGAGATCAGCAACCGGGCGGGTCTCCAGGGCTCCATCGAGAGCGCGCTCGAGGGCGCCGACGTGTTCGTGGGCCTGTCCGCCGGGGAGGTGCCCGAGTCGGTCGTGGCCACCATGGCCGAGAACGCCATCGTCTTCGCGATGGCCAACCCCAACCCCGAGGTGCACCCGGACGTCGCCCGCAGGTACGCGAGCGTCGTCGCCACCGGGCGCAGCGACTTCCCGAACCAGATCAACAACGTGCTCGCCTTCCCGGGGGTCTTCCGTGGCACCTTCGACGTCCAGGCCACCGACATCACCGAGAACATGAAGCTGGCCGCCGCCAAGGCGCTGGCCGACCTGGTCGGTGACGACCTCAGCGCCGACTACGTGATCCCCAGCCCCTTCGACGACCGGGTGGTCCCGGCGGTCTCCGCCGCTGTCGCCGCCCAGGCTCGCAAGGACGGCGTCGCCCGCCGTTAGCAGGCACGCGAGGGGGCCCGGAGACCGACCACGGTCTCCGGGCCCCTTGTTTCCCATGAGTTCCCGGAGCTTCTCAACGCTCCTACCGCAGTCCTTGAGGAGCCCCCGCAGGGTTCCCTTCACAGCAGCTCGGCGGGGGAGCCGAACTCCTCGGTGAGCAGGGCGAAAGCCGTGCGCAGGTCGGCCAGGGCGGCGTCCGGGGTGTCCCCCTCACCGTGGGCGGTGACCCCCGCGCGGAGCACGGCGCGGGCGCACCAGATCCCTTCCTCGTCCTGCTCGATCGTGTACGGAACCAACACGGGGTTCCTCCTCCTTCGCCGACCCGCGTGCACGGAGGGGCCCGGAGGACCACGCCCCCGCGCGGTCCTCCGGGCCCCGTGCCGGGCCGGTCTCGGTCAGTCCTTCTTCTGGTCGTCCTCGCCGGTGGCGGTGGACCAGGGGTCCCCGCCGGAGGGCGGCATCGGTCGGGCGTCCGGGGTCTCCGGTTCGGGCTTGGACTCGGGTTCGGGCTCGGGCCGCTCAGCGGTCCCGGACCCGTCGGAGGGCCCGGTGCTCTCGTCGCGGTCGGGCGGCCCCCAGCGGCCCATGTCGCGTCGGATCACCTCGACGGTCTCGTCCAGGATGCGCCGCAGGTCGTTGCTGGCGGACTCGCCCACCTGGCCGGCGCCGCGCACCATGTCACGGACCTTCACCGAGAAGTCGCGCAGGGCGTGCTCGAACTCGGCGCGGTCCTGCGCACCGGGCTTCGCGCCGTCGGAGTCGGAGCGCTCCGAGCCCTCGGACTCGCCGCGACCGCCCCAGGCCGCGCCGAAGGCACCGAACCCCTGGGCGAACCGCTCCCACTCGCGGGCCCACATGCCGTTGTCGCCGCAGTCCCGGTCCTTGTCGTCGGGCTTCTTCCGGTCCTCGCTGCCGGAGCTCTCACGACGCCCCTCGCCCGAGGCGAACTTGAGTTCGTCGCGCAGCGAGCTGATGGTCTCGCGGACGTCCTGCTTCACGGCGCGGGCGATGTCGCGGACCGAGTCGGTGATCTCCTTCTCCAGGTCGTCCAGGTCGCTCTCGCGGGCCCGCAGCTCCGCACGGCCCTTGTCGGTGAGGCTGTAGACCTTGCGGCCGCCCTTCTCCGTGTGCGTGACCAGCCCCTCCTCCTCCAGCCGTGCGAGGCGGGGGTAGATGGTGCCGGGAGAGGGCGAGTACACGCCGAGGAAGCGGTCCCGGAGCAGGCTGATGATCTCGTATCCGTGGCGCGGGCTCTCGTCCAGCAGCTTGAGCAGGTAGAGCCGGAGTCTGCCGTGGCCGAAGATGGTACTCATTCAGGCCCCCTCGGGGATCGCGGCCGGGGCCTCGGGCGCGCGGCGCAGCAGCGCCGTCCGCCCGGACACGGAGTTGACACTGATGGAGGCGGGGTCGACGCCCACGCCGATCTTGCCGGTCAGGGCGGTGCGGGCCGGGGCGCTGCGGCGGTCCAGACCGAAGTCCGAGTCCACCTTGCCGGTGACGGCGCGCAGCTCCACGGTGGCCGAGCTCTCCGAGGGCACCCGCAGGGCCACCTCGCCGGAGACCGTGGTCACCCGGACCCGGGCGGAGGCCGCCAGGTCGGTGTCCACGAGCACGTGGCCGGAGGCGGTCTTGGCGCGCAGCTCCGCCAGGCGACCGCCGGCCACCGCGAGCTGTCCGCTGGCGCTGTTGAAGGAGAGGGTGCCGCCGGGGGAGCGCACCGAGGCGTTGGCGGAGGCGGTGTTGACCTCGGTCTCCCCGGACACGCCGTCCAGGGTGACCTCGCCAGTGGCGGTGCGGACGCGGGTGCGGGAGGTCAGCCCGGCGACGACCACCGGGGCCCCGGCCGTGGTGACCTCCACCGGGCAGTCACGGGGGACCCGCAGGTCGACCGTGGCCCGCCGGGAGGCGATGTTGCGGTAGCGGCCCAGCTGGATGGGCTTGAGCCGGTCCAGCAGACCCTGACCGGTGAGGTCCTGGTAGTGGATGGTGAGGATGCCCGCCTCCTGGGTGACCTCCAGGGGCTCGCCCTCGATCTCGGAGATCTCGAAGGTGACCGGGTCGTCCGTGGGGATGATGTTGACCTGTCCGCTGACGATGCGCACCTTGAGGGCGACGATGCCGTCCAGGGTGTGGGTCATCGGACTGTCGATGGACCAACGTGCCATCGTGAATCCCTTCCGCTCGCTCTCGATGACTTCACGATATGTCGCGTGTTCGCCGAACTCAAGATATGTCGCGGATTTCAGGGTCGTGTCAGGGACGGCTCGGGGTCCGGGTACGGGAACGGCCGAGGGGCCCGGGTCAGTGAAGACCCGGGCCCCTCGGCCGGATGACGCCGCTGGGCGCCGCTCCGTGTGACTACTCCTCGTCCTCGTCGTCCAACCGGGCCAGCCAGGTGGCCAGTCGTTCGACCGGGGTCTCGAACTCGGGGTTGAGGTCGGTGAACACCCGCAGCTGCTCGGCGAGCCAGGCGAAGCTGACCTCCTCCTCGCCGCGGCGGTTCTCCAACTCCTCGATCCCGCGATCGGTGTAGTACATGGAAGCGTTCCTACTCTGCCGGCGGGAACACCGTGTCCACCAGGGCGCGCTGCTCGGCCTCGTGGCGCTTGGCCGAACCGGCCGCGGGCGCGGAGGAGGCCGGACGCGAGATCCGGGTGAACGGACGGTCGAGCTGCTCGGAGAAGACCAGCGCGACGAAGGGCCACGGACCCATGTTCGCGGGCTCCTCCTGGACCCACAGGACCTCGCCCGCGTTCGGGTAGGCCTTGAGCTGCTCGCGGATCTCCTCGATCGGCAGCGGGTAGAGCCGCTCCGCCCGGATGATCGCGGTGTGCTTGTCACCGCTCTTGCGGCGGGCCGCGTCCAGGTCGTAGTAGATCTTGCCCGAGCAGATGACCACGCGACGGACCTTGTCCGCCGAGATCGAGTCGTCCCCGATCAGCGGCTGGAAGTGGCCCGACGTGAAGTCGTCGGCGGCCGAGGTCGCGGCCTTCAGACGCAGCAGCGACTTGGGTGTGAACACCACGAGCGGGCGCTCGAACGGCGACTTCGCCTGCCAGCGCAGCAGGTGGAAGTAGCTCGCCGGGGTGCTCGGCATCGCGACGGTCATGTTCTCCTGCGCGCACTGCTGCAGGAACCGCTCGATGCGGGCCGAGGAGTGGTCCGGGCCCTGGCCCTCGTAGCCGTGCGGCAGCAGCATGGTCACGCTGGAGCGCTGACCCCACTTCTGCTCGCCCGCGCTGATGTACTCGTCGATGACGGTCTGCGCGCCGTTGACGAAGTCACCGAACTGCGCCTCCCACATGACCAGCGCGTTCGGCCGGGTCAGCGAGTAGCCGTACTCGAAGCCCAGTGCCGCGTACTCGCTGAGCAGCGAGTCGTGCACGAGGAACTTCGTGGTCCCGTTGTCGAACTGCTTGAGCGGCGTGTACGTCTCGCCGGTCTCGCGGTCCATGAGCGAGGCGTGGCGCTGGCCGAAGGTGCCGCGACGGCTGTCCTGACCGATCAGGCGGACCGGGTGGTCGTCCAGCAGCAGCGACCCGAAGGCCAGCAGCTCACCGGTGGCCCAGTCGACGGCGTCGGTCTCGACCATCGTGGCGCGACGGGTCAGCTGGGGTGCCAGACGCGGGTGCGGCGTGAAGCCCTCGGGCATCGTCACCTGGGTGTCGATCACCCGCTTGACCGTCTCGGTGCTGATGGCGGTCTCGACCTTGGAGTGGTCCAGACGCGACTCGGTGAACACCTCGGGCTTGACCACGGCGCCCGGCTCGATCGGCTTCTTCTCGACCTCGCGGGTCTCGGTGAAGGCCCGCTCCAGCTCGGACTGGTAGTCGCGCAGGGCCTGCTCGGCCTCCTCCACCGTGATGTCGCCGCGCCCGATGAGGGACTCGGTGAACAGCTTGCGGGTGGAGCGCTTGGCGTCGATGACGTCGTACATGAGGGGCTGGGTGAACGCGGGGTTGTCGCCCTCGTTGTGCCCACGGCGCCGGTAGCAGACGAGGTCGATGACGACGTCCTTGTTGAACGCCTGACGGTAGGCGAAGGCCAGGTGGGCGACCCGGACCACGGCCTCGGGGTCGTCCCCGTTGACGTGGAAGATCGGCGCCTGGACCATCCGCGCGACGTCGGTGGCGTACACGCTGGAGCGGCTGTCGGTCGGCGAGGTGGTGAAGCCGACCTGGTTGTTCACGATGACGTGGACCGTGCCACCGGTGCGGTAGCCCCGCAGCTGGGACAGGTTCAGCGTCTCGGCCACCACGCCCTGACCGGCGAAGGCCGCGTCACCGTGGATGAGGATGGGCAGCACGGTGAAGCCGTGCGGGCCCTTGTCCAGCACGTCCTGCTTGGCGCGGACGATGCCCTCGGCGACCGGGTTGACCGTCTCCAGGTGGGACGGGTTGGCCGACAGCGAGATCTGGATCGCGTCGCCCTCGCGGGTCTGGAAGGTGCCCTCGGTGCCCAGGTGGTACTTGACGTCACCGGAGCCGTGCGCGCTGCGCGGGTCGAGGTTGCCCTCGAACTCACCGAAGATCTGCCCGTAGGACTTGCCGCAGATGTTGGCGAGCACGTTCAGGCGGCCGCGGTGGGCCATGCCGATGACGGCCTCGTCCAGCTCGGCCTTGGCGGCCTTGGAGATCACGCCGTCCAGCAGCGGGATCAGCGACTCGCCGCCCTCCAGGGAGAAGCGCTTCTGACCGACGTACTTGGTCTGGAGGAAGGTCTCGAAGGCCTCGGCGCTGTTGAGCCGGTGCAGGATGTGCAGCTGCTCGTCGCGGTCGAGCTTCTCGTGCTCGCGCTCGACGTGCGACTGGATCCACTCCCGCTCCTCCGGGCTCTGGATGTGCATGTACTCGATACCCACCGTGCGGCAGTAGGTGTCGCGCAGCACGCCCAGCACGTCGCGCAGCTTCATGACCTGCTTGCCGCCGAAGCCCCCGGTGGGGAACTCGCGGTCCAGGTCCCAGAGGGTCAGGCCGTGCTCGAGCACGTCCAGGTCCGGGTGCTTGCGCTGCTCGTGGTCGAGCGGGTTGGTGTCGGCCATGAGGTGGCCGCGCACGCGGTAGGCGTGGATCAGCTCCTGGACCCGGGTGGTCTTGTCGAGCTGGGTCGCCTTGTTGACGTGGATGTCCTGCACCCAGCGGACCGGCTCGTACGGAATCCGCAGCGAGTTGAAGATCTCGTCGTAGAAGCCGTCCTCGCCCAGCAGCAGCTGGTGGATGCGGCGCAGGAACTCGCCCGACTGGGCACCCTGGATGATCCGGTGGTCGTACGTCGAGGTCAGCGTCATGACCTTGCTGATGCCGAGCTCGCTCAGGGTGTCCTGGGACGCGCCCTGGAACTCGGCCGGGTACTCCATGGCCCCGACGCCGAGGATGGTGCCCTGCCCGGGCATCAGGCGCGGCACGGAGTGCACGGTGCCGATGCCGCCCGGGTTGGTCAGGCTGATCGTGGTGCCCTGGAAGTCCGGCACGCCCAGCTTGTTGTTGCGGGCCTTGCGGACCAGGTCCTCGTAGCCGCTCCAGAACTCGTTGAAGTCCATCTCGCCGGACTTCTTGATGGAGGGCACGACCAGCTGACGGGAGCCGTCCGGCTTCTGGAGGTCGATCGCCAGGCCGAAGTTCACGTGTTCGGGCTTGGCGACGCCGGGCTTGCCGTCGATCTCCGTGTAGGAGTGGTTCATCTCGGGCAGGGCCTTGAGGGCCTTGACCATGGCGTAGCCGATGAGGTGGGTGAAGGAGACCTTCCCACCGCGGCCGCGCCGGAGATGGTTGTTGATGACGATGCGGTTGTCGAACAGCAGCTTGACCGGCACCGCGCGCACACTCGTCGCGGTCGGCAGGGTCAGGCTCGACTCCATGTTGGTCGCGGTGCGGGCGGGTGCTCCACGCAGCCGCTCCTCGTTGACCTGGAGTGCATCGTCGGTGTTCTTGGGTGCAGGGGCCGCAGCGGCCTTCTTCTTCGGCGCGGGTGCGGCGGGGGTCTTCTCGGGCTGCGCCTTTGCGGTCGCAGTGCCCCCACCCTTCCCGTTGGCCGAGTCCGCGGGCTTGTAGTCCGCGAAGAAGTTCCACCAAGCCTTGTCAACCGAATTCGGGTCGGTGAGGTACTTCTGGTAAAGCTCCTCGACCAGCCACTCGTTCGGGCCGAAATCTGTCAGGGGTTGAGACGCCTCAGACGACACGGCGGAGATCGCCCACTTCCGCAGCTCGCTTGTGAATGATTAGGAAAGACGGGTGGCTGCTGGCAAGTCGGGCCCGAAGAAGCACGGAGTCGCTCCCCATCGTAGGGAAGAAGCTGACCTGGCCAGCACTCGTCGGGTACAAGGCTACTTGTACCGACCTCCCTGACGGGAACATCGGAGTAGCTGAAACTGGGAGATACCTAACAATCTTTCACACGAACCTTGTCTCTACGTGCCGGTCACTTTGCGTTGCGTGGTCGACATGCTGCGTTTGTTCCTGTTTGACGGGGTTTTCGGTGCGCATTCCTGTGACTGCCCCCGGGCCGGGCCCGTGTGGCGCGCACCACGTTTCCTCTGGGGTCGTGCGCAGGGCCACCACGGGCAGCAACCGACGGTCACCCGCCCGCGTCCGGCCGTGAAACGCCGGTGTCCGACGGCGGTGATGTGCGGATCTGTGCGCTCTTCCCCGTTCTCCCCCATGGCGGCGGTACCCCTGCCTACGATCGCCCTACGAACACGACAAGTCGGGTGGGGAGGCCCATGAAGGGACTCGGAGAACTGGAGGCGGCCATCATGGGGGCCCTGTGGAGCTCGGAGGGGCCGCTCTCCGTGCGCGAGGTCCGGGAACACATGGTCTACGACCGGGAGGTCGCCTACACGACCGTCATGACGGTGGCCAACATCCTCTTCCACAAGGGTCTGGTGGACCGTGAGAAGGACGGGCGGGCCTGGGCCTACTGGCCTCGTGAGAGCCACGCCGAGTACACGGCACGCGTGATGGGCGAGGTCCTGGAGACGGGGCCCGACCCTGACGCGACCCTGCTGCGCTTTGTGGAGCGCTTCAGCGACGAGGAGATGGTCCGCCTGCACCACGTCTTCCGCCAGGTGCGCGACCGGCGCGGCGCCGGTCGCCCGCACACCTCACCGACGGCGTAGCGAGCGCACGCTCGGAGTGGCGACCGCCGCGAACGTGGCCGTCAGGGTCAGCCCCGCCACGATCAGGAGGGCCCGGTCCGGCCCGATGGCCTCGGCCACCGGCCCGATCGCGATCTGTCCCACCGGCATCGCCACGAAGGACCCCAGGGCGTCGTAGGAGTACACGCGGGAGAGCCGTTCGGGCGGGACGTTCTCCTGCACGGAGACCTCCCAGGCCACCGAGAACTGCTGCATCGCCACCCCGCCCGCGAACATCGCGGCGAACAGCAGCGGCACCAGCGGTGAGGGCCCGGCCATCACGAAGAACGGGAGGGTCTGGAGCGTGACCAGCGCCGTGCCGTAGAACAGGGCCCGTCGCGGCTGCCACCGGGCCGCGAGCACCCCGCCGACCAGCAGTCCCACACTGTTGGCCGCCATGAGCAGTCCCCACGTGGTCCGGCCGAACGTGTCGTCGGCGATCCCCGGCCCCAGCACCGCCGTGACCGAGGACCACCCGGCGTTGACCACCATGAACTGCAACACGACGATCCAGACCCACGGGCGGGCCACGAACTCGCTCCACCCGTCCAGCAGGTCGCGCAGCACGCCCCTGCTCGGCACGGCCGTGGACGGCACCCGCAGGAACAGGAAGACCAGACCGGCGGCGGCGAACAGGGCCGCGTCCGCGCCGATCGCCCAGCCCGGACCGACCAGCCCCACCAGCACGCCGCCCACCGACATCCCGGCGAACATGCCCAGCTGCTTGGCGATCCCGGCCAGCGCGTTGGCCTGGCGCAGCAGCGACCCCGGCACGGTCTGCGGGGTCAGCGCCGCGATCGCGGGCAGGTTCGCGGCGGCCGCGGCCCCGTTGAGCACGCTCAGCGCGACCATCAGCCAGAGGGTGGCCGTCCCGGAGAGGAGGAACACGGCCAGGAGGGCCTGGGAGACCGCGGCGAGCAAACAGGCGCCCCGGATCACCAGGGCGCGCGGAAACCGGTCGGCGAGGACTCCGCCCAACAGCAGCAGCGCCACGTTGGCGATGGAGCGCGCCCCCACCACCAGTCCCACCTGGGCCAGGGAGCCGGTCACGTCCAGGACGGCGAAGGCCAGCGCCACGTGCGCCATGCCGTTGCCGAAGAGCATGAGCACACGGCCCGTCACCAGGACTCGGAAGGGCGTGTGGGCCAGCGGGGCCGTGATTCCGGGGACGGCGCCCCGCTCCCGGGTCATCCGTGCCCCTGGTTCATCCGCGCTCCACCCCTCGGTCCGCCCGCCACCCGGGGCATCCTCTTCGAACACCGGGCCGGGGGCAACCGGTTTTTCGCGGTGGCGGGAGGCTCAGCGGCCGAGGACCCAGCTCCGGCCCTCGGCCGCCAGCTTCTCCACCAGGGTGGCGCTGTCGTGCTCCTTGGCGAAGAGGTGTTCGGGGCGGGTGATCGGCACGATCCACAGCCACCGCACCGGGTCGCCCTGGAAGGACAGGCCGGAGGTGTCGGGCGGTGTGCGGGTGGGATCGGTCACCAGGGGGCCGGGGTCCTCCAGGAGCAGGACCGCGCCCGCTCCGCCGCGCATGGACCGGTCCTCGGGGTTGTCCAGCCACTTGATGGTGTGCCCGGTCCCGAACCACGTCACCGCACGCCAGGGGAACGCCCCGATCCACCGGAAGATCCGGGCGGCGTGGTGCGCGGGCAGGGTCGTGGCCAGGGCCAGCTCCACCCGTGCGTGGTTCGAGGTGTCGGCCATGTAGCGGTCCAGGGTGGGCATGCGCTGTCCGCACATGCCCACGGTGGAGAGCACGGTGAAGGGCCGCTCCTGTGAGGGCGGCCGCTCCGAGACCCGCAGCAGCGGCGGGTGCCCGTCGGACACGTCCCAGTAGTGGCCGGGTTCTCCCACCCTGCGGTTCAGGTGGCTGAGGACGGTCCGCTGCACGCTGCGCCATGCCCCGGAGGCGCGACGCCAGTCCCAGTAGGCCTCGGCGTGCACCACGCGGGGCCACAGCTGGTCCCGCACCGAGTCCAGTTCCCAGGCGTAGGCGCTGCGCCCGATCGCCTCGCGGGCGTACCCGGGCAGACCGCTGTCGGCCTCGGCCCAGCCCGGGATCACCGCGAGCAGGCCCTCCTCGTCCACCAGGGCCACTCCGTCGCCCTCCTCGAACCACACCGCGCGCAGCGTGGCCGGGTCGAAGCGGGGGCGTCCCTGGGGGTGCTTGGTGTGGGCCTCCGGCATGAGGGGGGCCTGCCCTCGGTAGAGGCCGCTCGACTCGCTGTCGCGCGGGGCCGCCTCGTGGTTGGCCAGCCACACCGGCACCCGGATGCGCTCACGGGCGTCCAGCAGGTAGGCGGCCGTGGTGTGGGAGTCGCACTCGACGACGACGCGACGGCTCTGGTAGGGGCTGATCTCGTCCAGCAGGACGTCGATCTCGGTCACCGGCCCTCCCACGTGCCGACGGCTGTCGTGTCGTCGTGTCCGCCGGAAGCGGGCACAGCCGCCCGGCCTGTCCACAAGCTAAGTAGAATCGACGGTAGTGCCCTGACAGTCGGAGCAGCACCGCAGTCGCGTATAGGTCGTATAACGACCCGTGCCGCCACATCCCTCCCGCACCGGGCGCAGACCACCGACTCCACTCCTTACGGATCCTTATGCCCGCCGAGCTCACATTCGTCGCACCCCGCCGCGCCAAGCCGCCCCGGCACCTGGCCGACCTCAGCCCCGAAGAGCGGCTGGAGGTCGTCAGGGAGCTGGGTGAGAAGCCCTTCCGTGCCAAGCAGATCGCCAAGCACTACTACGGCGGGCTGGAGTCGGACACCTCGAAGATGACCGACCTCCCGGAGTCCTCCCGGGAACGGCTCGGGGAGGCGCTGCTGCCCACGCTGCTCACCCCGGTCCGGCACATCACCTGTGACAACGGGATGACCCGCAAGACCCTCTGGAAGGCCTTCGACGGGGTGATGTTCGAGTCGGTGCTCATGCGCTACCCGGACCGCGTCACCCTGTGCATCTCCTCCCAGGCCGGGTGCGGCATGAACTGCCCGTTCTGCGCCACCGGCCAGGCGGGCCTCACCCGCAACCTGTCCACCGGCGAGATCGTCGACCAGGTCGTGGCCAGCGCCCGCGACCTGGCGCGCGGCGAGGTCGCGGGCGGCCCGGGGCGGATCAGCAACATCGTGTTCATGGGCATGGGCGAGCCCATGGCCAACTACAAGCGCGTGCTCCAGACCGTCCGCCAGATCACCGACCCGGTCCCCGACGGGATGGGCATCTCCCAGCGCGGGGTCACCGTCTCCACAGTGGGCCTGGTCCCGGCCATCAACAAGCTCATCGACGAGAGGATGCAGGTCCGTCTGGCGATCTCCCTGCACGCCCCCGACGACGAGCTCCGCGACGAGCTGGTGCCGATCAACACCCGCTGGAAGGTCGATGAGGTCCTGGACGCCGCCTGGCGCTACGCCGGGACCACCGGTCGCCGCGTGTCCATCGAGTACGCGCTGATCAAGGACATCAACGACCAGGCCTGGCGGGCCGACCTCCTGGGCAAGCTCCTCAAGGGCCACCTGGTGCACGTCAACCTCATCCCGCTCAACCCCACCCCGGGGTCCAAGTGGACCGCCTCGCGCCCCGAGGACGAGCGCGAGTTCGTCCGGCGCCTCCAGTCCCACGGCGTCTCGGTGACCGTCCGCGACACCCGGGGCCAGGAGATCGACGGGGCCTGCGGGCAGCTCGCCGCCGCCGAGAAGTAAGACACCGACGTGGTCGAGACCGCCCTCGCCTTCGTGGTGGCCACCGCGGCGGGGCTGGTCCCGCTCATCAACATCGAGCTGTACCTGCTGGGCGCCGTCGCCCTCCTGGATGACGGCGCCCTCGTGGCGATGGCCCTCGCGGCGGCCCTGGGCCAGACCCTCGGCAAGATCCCGTACTACTACGTGGGCTACGGGACAATCTCCACGCCGTGGCTGCGGCGCCGCGCCGCCACCCCCGGCAAGTGGACGGAGCGGGTGTCCCGCTGGCGGGCCAGGGCCGAGGAGCGCCCCGTCTGGGGCGCGGGCCTGCTCGCCCTGAGCTCCTTCGCCAGCGTGCCGCCGTTCATGGTGGTCTCCGTGCTGGCCGGGGTGCTGCGCATGAACATCGTGCTCTTCTGCGTGGTCACCTTCGTCACCCGCTTCGCCCGTTTCCTCATCCTGGTCCTGGCCCCCGCGTGGGCCATGGGCGTCCTCCCCTGAACCGTGCCGCGCGCCCGGTCAGAGGGCGTGGTCGGCGAGGCGGGTGACGGCCGCGACGACCTCCGGGCCGTGGATGGTCCTCGGGTCGTTGTGGCCCGCCCCGGGCAGCACGACCTCCTCGAACAGGTCCGCGCTGGCCTCGGCCACCTCGTGGCTCTGCTCCGGGGGCACGACGCCGTCGGCGTCACCGACGACCACGGTGGTGGGCCGCTCCACCCCCGAGACCAGCTCCGTGACCGGGAACTCGTCCCGTAGCAGCGACCGGACGGGCACCACGGGGTAGTGGTGGCGGCCCATGTCGGCCAGCGAGCTGAAGGGCGAGCGCAGGAAGAGCGCCGCCGGAGGGCGCTGGTCGGCGAGGTCGGCCGCCACGGCCGCGCCCAGGCTCTCTCCGAAGTACACGGTGCGGTCCGAGTCGAAGCCGCGCTGGGAGAGGAGGTCGGCGGCGGCACGCGCGTCGGCGGCCAGGCCCTCCTCACTGGGGGAGCCCGGGTTGCCCCCGTAGCCCCGGTAGTCGAAGAGCAGCACGGAGAAGCCCTCGGCAGCCAACGCCCGTGCCAGCGGCGCGCGGGTCCGTCTGTCGCCCGCGTTGCCGTTGGTCACCAGCACGGCCGCCTCCCGGTCCCCGCCGGACGGGGGCACCAACCAGCCGCCCAGTTCGAGCCCGTCCTCGGTGTGCAGCCGGACGTCCTCGGCCCTCTCGATCACCGATCCGGCGGCCGGGGGTTCGTCGAGGGAGGGGAGATAGATCACGGATCGCTGCATCGCCCACACGAGTCCCAACAGCAACACAAGCACCAGTGCCGTCACGGCTGTCACGATCAGGACCGGTCTCACCAAGGTTCCTCCCGGGGGTCGGGTGTGCCTGTCGCGTGAACTACCCGTTCGCCGTGCCTGATACCGGGAGGTTCGCCCCGGAACCGGAACGCGCTGGTCGGCGTCTGTTCCTGTGCCTGATCATCGGACATGAGGGAGGCCGCGATGCGGCGGGTCGGACGTAGTGGGATCGTCTTCGGGACTGCCCTGGGGGTGTTGCTCCTGGTCACCGCCTGTTCCTTCGAGTTCAGCATCGGCGGGGGCGACGCGGAGGGCGCGGAGGAGGCCTCGCAGGCCCCCGCTGCCTCCGTGGACGTCGAGGAGGTCGAGAACCAGTCGAGCGCCAGGCTCTCCGAGCAGGTCGGGCAGGTGCCGGACGACTTCACGTGCCCCGGGAACCTCCCGGCCGAGGAGGGAGCGCAGATGCGCTGCGAGCTGACCGCCGGGGGGCAGAGCCTCGGCGTCACCCTCACCGTGACGTCGGTCGACGGCGGTCAGGTCGACTGGGACATCGTGGTCGACGGATAGTCCGCCGTCCCCGACACGGGCGGGCCGCCCGAGACGCCCCGAGGGCGTACCGGGCGGCCTCCGGCTCAGTTGCTCGCGAGGTCGCGGCCGCGAAAGCCCAGCAGTGCCACCGACCCGGCGAGCAGCACCGCGCCGAGGTACAGCAGGAACCTCGCGGAGTCGAACTCGTCCACGGGCGGGCGCGGCAGGATCTCGAAGGCGCTCAGGTCCATCACCCGCTCCGAGAAGTGGAAGAGCCCGCCCAGCATCGTCGCGACCAAGCTGTAGGCCAACCACAGCCAGAGCAGGGGCAGCAGCCGGGGCGCCGTCCCGAACAACAGCGCGGCGAGGGCGCCGAAGGTCAGGGCCGCCGGGAGTTGGGAGAGCACGGCCACGACCGTCCGCCAGGTCCAGTCGGCCTCGCCCAGAGCGACCGAGGCACCCAGCCCCAGCCCCAGGCCACCGGCGACGGTGATCAGCACCGAGGCCAGGGCGGCGACCACCAGGGCGGCGCCGAGCCACTGCGCCCGCCCCACCGCTGTGGACAGCACCAGTTCCGCGCGTCCGGCGCCCTCCTCGGTGTGTGCCCGCAGCACGGAGAGCGCCCCGTAGGCGGAGGCGGCCATGACCGCGTAGACCCCGATCATGGCCAGGAACCCGTTGACCACGTCGTCACCGGCGGCGCCCAGGAGCACCGCCAGGTCCGGGTTGCCGTCCAGCATCTCCCGGACCTGGGAGGCCAGGGTGCCGAAGGCGTAGGCGAAGGCGAACACGGCCGCCGTCCAGGCCAGGATCGCCCCGCGCTGCTGGTGCAGGTGCAGGGTGAGGGTCCCCGACAGCAGCCGACCGGCCTCCGGCCTGCCGGGGCGGGAGGACACGAGCCCCGCGCCCACGTCGCGCCGGCCCGCCAGGACGTGGGAGACGGCCAGCAGCACCAGGACGACCACTCCGTACAGGGCCAGCGGTTCCCAGCGCAGGTCGACGAAGGGACGCGTCTGTTGCACCCACGCGAACGGTGAGAACCAGGACACCGGGGTGCCGCCCCGCTCCTCGATGTCGCCCACCACCCGCACCATGTAGAGCACGCCCACGGCCAGGAAGGCGAGCCCCGAGGCGGAGCGCGCGTGCTCCGACACCTGGGCGCAGACCGAGGCGATCGCCCCGAAGGTGATCCCGGCCAGCGCGAGCCCCAGCCCGTAGGCCGCCGAGTCGGCGGCGGAGAGGCCGTAGCCGGTCATCGAGGCGGTGACCAGACCACCGATCACCAGGTTGACCAGGGAGAGGGTGAGCAGGGCTGCGGTGGTCTGGGCGGCGGAGCCGACGACCCCGGCACGCAGGAGTTCGGTCCGGCCGCTCTCCTCCTCGGCCCGGGTGTGCCGGACCACGTGCAGAACGCTCATGACGGCGAGGGCCAGGAGCAGGCTCATGGTCAGCTCGTTGACCAGCATCCGGCTGAGCGTGTAGTCGTCAACGCCGTAGCCGGGCCCGCCGAAGACGACGCCGGTGGGAGTCTCGATCAGCTGGGCGCGGGCCTGGCGCTCCTCCCGGTTGGTGAAGGTGCCGTCGAGCGCGGGGATGCTGGCGGCGGTCGTCCCGGCCAGCGCCACGGTCCACACGGCGAGTCGGACGCGGTCGCGGCGCAGCGCGAACCGGGTCAGGGTCCAGGTTCCGGTGAGGGCGCTCACGCCGGGTCACCCGCGCCGCTGGGGGTGTCGAGGTCGTCGCCGTAGTGGCGCAGGAACAGTTCCTCAAGGGACGGCGGGTTGCTGACGAGCGAGCGCACGCCCAGGTCGGTGACCCGCCTGAGCACGTCCCCCATGTGCTCGTGGTCGACGGTGAGGGACACTGTTCGGCCCCTGACCGCCAGGTCGTGCACACCGGACAGAGCGGAGAGTGCCGACGGGTCGTCCTCGACTTCGGCTCGGACCGTGGAGCGGGTCAGGTGGCGAAGCCGGGTCAGGGAACCGGACTCCACGGTCCGGCCCCGGCGGATGATCGTCACGGTGTCGCAGAGCTTCTCGACCTCGGACAGGATGTGGCTGGAGAGCAGGACGGTGCGTCCCTCCTCCTTGACCTCCCGCACGCAGTTGGTGAACACCGTCTCCATGAGCGGGTCCAGCCCCGAGGTGGGCTCGTCGAGGACGAGGAGTTCGGCGGTGGAGGCCAGCGCCGCCACCAGGGCCACCTTCTGCCGGTTGCCCTTGGAGTAGGTGCGGGCCTTCTTGGTGGGGTCGAGCTCGAAGCGCTCCAGGAAGGCCTGCTTGCGGCGGGTGTCGAGACCGCCGCGCAGCCGCCCCAGCAGGTCGATGGCCTCACCGCCGGTGAGGTTGGGCCAGAGCGAGACGTCGCCGGGCACGTAGGCCAGGCGGCGGTGCAGGCTCACCGCCTCCTTCCACGGGTCGCCGCCGAGCATGCGAACCGAGCCGGAGTCGGCTCTGAGCAGGCCGAGCAGGACCCGGATGGTGGTGGACTTACCGGCGCCGTTGGGGCCGAGAAAGCCCACCACCTGGCCGGTCTCCACGGTGAGGTCGAGCTTGTCCAGGGCCCTGAACCGGCCGAAGGACTTGTCGAGGCCACGGACCTCGACGGCGTTCGCTGGTGACATGGGCTGCTCCTCGTGGTGCGGGGTTCAGGTGTCGTCGTTGCCGTCGCCGCCGGTGTCCGGGGCGGTCGTGGGAGGGGTTTCGGTGCTGGCCGAGAGGTAGGCGTCCAGCAGGGAGGTGTCGGCCAGCACCGGTTCGGTGTAGGCCTCCAGGACGGCGAGCATGTGCTCCGCCATCCAGGTGTGGAAGACCTGCCGGTAGTCGACGTCCGGCCCGGGGTGGCGCAGGCGCACGTGGAGCAGGAGCGAGCCGAGCGCCGAAGAGACCGCCCAGCGGGCCCGGCCCGCCGGGTCCCGGCTCGGGCGGACGGCGCCCGCCTCCTCCGCGACGGCGATGTAGCGCTCGGCGTCCTCGACCATGAGGTCGTACATCGAGACCGCGAGGGGGCCACCCGCCTGGAGGGCGTGCAGGACGTACCCCAGGACCGGCGCGTACTGGTCGGTCTCGGCCAGCTGTTGCAGGAAGGTCTGCCGCGCGGGCTCGGCGAACGCCTCCCCCTTGAGTTCGTTGATGACGCCCCGCACGTGGTCGTCGCAGGCCTGGCGGAGCCGGGCCTTGCTGCCGAAGTGGTGGATGACCAGACCGGGGGAGACCCCCGCGTGGTCGGCGATGGTGCGTACCGAGACGCCGAAGCCGTACTGGCCGAAGCACGCGACGGCCGCGTCGCGTACCCGGGCTCGTGCGGTCAGGTCTTCCGAAGGGACTGAACTCATGTTCAATAGATTAAACACGTGTTTAGTCGCTGTGCAAGGGGGTGTGCGTGATCCGGGCGTACACTCGGGGCACGTCCGGGGCCGCCAGCCGGTCCGGTTCCCAGGTCACGAGGGGGAAGTTCGATGGTGCAGGTCGCGGTCGCCCAGTTCGCGCCGGGGCAGGACAAGGCGGAGAACCAGCGCTCGGTCGCGGAGCTCACCGCGCGGGCCGCTGGACGGGGAGCGCGGGTCGTCCTGTTCCCCGAGTACACGATGTTCACCGCGCCACGCACCGACCACCGCTTCGTGGAGGCCGCCGAACCCCTGGACGGCCCCTTCCTGTCCGACGCCGCGGACACCGCCCGACGCGAGGGCGTGTACCTGGTGCTGGGCGTGAACGAGGCCGGGGAGCCGGGCTCCACCCACTTCACGAACACGCTGGTCGCGCTCTCACCGGAGGGGAAGCGGGTCGCGCTCTACCGCAAGATCCACCTCTACGACTCCTTCGGGGCGCGGGAGTCGGACGTGGTCGCCCCCGGGCCGATCGACACCCCGGAGACCTTCACCGTGGACGACGTGGTCTTCGGCCTCCAGACCTGCTACGACCTGCGCTTCCCCGAGGTGACCCGGCGGATCGCCGACGTCGGTGCGCACGTGGTGCTGCTGGCTGCGCAGTGGGTGCCGGGGCCCCTCAAGGAGGACCACTGGCGCACGCTGGCCCGGGCGCGCGCCATCGAGAACACGGTGTACGTGGTCGCCTCCGGGCAGGCCGCGCCCACCGGTGCGGGCGGCAGCACGGTGGTCGACCCGATGGGGACCGCGCTGGCGTCCCTGGGAGAGCAGACCTTCGAGGTGGCCTCGGCGGAGGTTTCGGCTGAGCGTGTGGAGGCGGTGCGTGTCACGAACCCGGCGCTGTCCCTGCGCCGATTCTCGGTGATTCCGCACGCCCGGGGCTGAGTCCCAGCTCTGTACGGGCCGGGACATATCCGGCTCATCGTAGAAAAGACCATCAATGAACTGGGGTCTTCCCAGGGTTCGTCACTTAGGGTTATGATCTCCCTGCACGGAGTGATTTAGATCGGTCCGGACCCTTCCAGGCGCCGATAGCTTCTGATTCAATTAAGAGCCGGTAACTATCGGCCCGCCAGACTGTCCTAAACCACGGGGGGAGCAAGGACATTGCGCGGAACGAGCACGATGTGCGAACGGGACACGAGGCCTGACGCCGCATCCGAGATCCACGTCTACGACCCGAGTTGGCTCAGCGGGGCGCAGTGCATGGGGGATGCCTGCGTCGTCTGCCACGTCAAGTGGCCCCGGCCCCGCCGGGTCCTGGGCGAACTGCCGGACGGCAGCCAGGTGTACGGATGTGACGAGTGCGCGGGGATGATCGGCCACCAGCCGGTCGCCGCCAGCGGGTCACTGATCGCGGCACGCTAGGTGGTGACGGCGGTGGAGACGGTCGCGCTCCGGGTCCAGGGGGAGTCTTGAGGACCCGGAGCGCTTCCGTTGACGCACCCGCTTCCATGGGGAGGAGGGGAATTGAGCACGTCCATCCAGGATGGTCTCTCGTGGCACGCGCTGTCCGCGGCCCGCGCCCCGCGAGGGGCGCCGGTGAACCACGATACTCCGTGTGGCCCGCCGTCGACGGTCAGTGAGAGACATCCGTCGTTATTTCGAGGGGACCGGGGTTACCCGTTGATGGGAAACCCCAGGTCGACGCCGCCCTGGGGGCGCTGCCCCGGGTCGGTCCACCGGGCCGTGACCGCCTTGGTGCGGGTGTAGAAGTGGACGCCCTCGGTGCCGTGCGCGTGCGAGTCACCGAACAGCGACTGCTTCCAGCCGCCGAAGGAGTAGTACGCCATCGGCACCGGGATGGGTACGTTGATCCCCACCATCCCCACCTCGATCTCGTTCTGGAAGCGCCGGGCGGCACCGCCGTCGTTGGTGAAGATCGCGGTCCCGTTGCCGTAGGGGTTCTCGTTGACCAGCCGGACCGCCTCGTCGTAGTCGCCCACGCGGACCACGCTCAGTACGGGGCCGAAGATCTCCTCGCGGTAGCAGGACATCCCGGGGTCGACGTGGTCCAGGACCGAGGGCCCCAGCCAGAAGCCGTCCGCCGCACCGCCCAGCACCGGGTGGACCCGGCCGTCGATGGCCAGGGTGGCCCCCTCGCGCACCCCGGACTCCAGGTAGGAGGCCACCTTGTCGCGGTGCTCCCGGGTGACCAGCGGACCCATCTCGCTGCGGTCGTCGTCGCCGGGGCCGACCCTCAGCCGTGAGACCCGCTCACGGATACGCTCCAGCAGGTCATCGGCGACCGAGTCCACCACGGCCACCGCCGAGATGGCCATGCATCGCTCGCCCGCCGAACCGAACCCGGCCGAGACCGCCGAGTCCGCGGCCAGGTCGAGGTCCGCGTCGGGCAGCACCACCATGTGGTTCTTGGCGCCGCCGAGGGCCTGGACACGCTTGCCGTGCTCTGCGGCGTTGCGGTAGACGTACTTGGCGATCGGTGTGGAACCGACGAAACTGACCGCCGCCACGTCCGGGTGCTCCAGGATCGCGTCGACCGCGACCTTGTCCCCGTGCACGACGTTGAAGACACCCTCGGGCAGCCCCGCCTCGGCCCACAGTTCCGCCAGGACCAAGGACGCGGACGGGTCCTTCTCGCTGGGCTTGAGCACGAACGTGTTGCCGCAGGCGATCGCCACCGGGAACATCCACATCGGGACCATCGCCGGGAAGTTGAACGGCGTGATCCCGCTGACCACCCCCAGCGGCTGGAGGATCGAGTAGGCGTCCACCCCGGTGGACACGTTCTCGGAGTACCCGCCCTTGAGCAGGTGGGGGATGCCGCAGGCGAAGTCCACGACCTCCAGGCCCCGCGCCACCTCGCCCTGGGCGTCGGAGAAGACCTTGCCGTGCTCGGAGCTGACGACCGCGGCCAGCCGGTCGCTGTTGGCGCGCAGCAGTTCCCGGAAGCGGAACAGGACCTGGACCCGCTTGGAGAGCGAGGTGTCCCGCCAGCCCGGGAAGGCCGCCCTGGCCGCCGCCACGGCCGCGTCGACCTCCTCCGTCCCGGCCAGGGCCACCGTCCCGGTGACCGCGCCGGACGCCGGGTTGTAGATGTCACCGGTCCGCTCGGCGGGCCCCTCGTGGGCGCCGCCGCCGATCCAGTGGGTGACGTGCTTGCTCATGCTTCCTCTTCCTGGTGGCGGGGGCTTCAGGCGTGGTCGGCGACGGCGCGGACGGCGTCCAGCAGGATGTCGCGGCCCTCCGCCGCCTCCTCGGTCGTCAGGTTCAGTGGCGGGGCCATGCGCAGCACGTTGCCGTGGACGCCCCCCTTGCCCACCAGCAGACCGCGCTCGCGGGTGGCCTCCAGCACCTTCCCGGCCAGGGGTGAGGAGGGTGCGCCGGTGGCGGGGTCGACCATCTCGATGGCGAACATCAGGCCCTTGCCGCGCACGTCCCTCACGCAGTCCAGCTCGCGCAGCGCCCGCAGACCCTCGACCACGGTGGTGCCCTGGCGGAGCGCGTTGCCCTGGAGGTCGTGTTCCAGCACGTAGTCGAGGGTGGCCCCGGCCGCGGCCATGGACACCGGGTTGCCGCCGAAGGTGGCCACGCCCAGGGCCGTCAGGCTGTCCATGAGGTCGCCGCGCGCCACCACACCGCCCACCGCGAAGCCGTTGCCCAGCCCCTTGGCGAAGGTCATGGCGTCCGGGGTGACCCCGTGGTTGCCGATCCCGAAGAAGCTGGTCCCGGTCCGGCCCCACCCGGTCTGCACCTCGTCGGAGACGAACAGGATGCCGTGCTCGTCGAGGACCTCCTTGTAGGCGGCGTACAGACCGTCCGGGGGCATCGCGAACCCGCCCACGCCCTGGACCGGCTCCGCGATCAGACAGGCCACGTTGGGCGCCGCGGTGTCCAGGACCTCGCGCAGGTCGGCGACGCAGACGTCGATGTACTCCTGCTCCGTGAGGTTCCGGAACGCGGGGGAGGAGTGGTCCGTGCCGTGCAGGTAGTGGACGTTGAGGGGGGAGAGCGAGGAGTTCTTCCAGGCACGGTTGCCGGTGACCGCGACGGTCCCGAAGGACCGCCCGTGGTAGCTGCCGCGCAGGGCGAGGACCTCGTCGCTGCCGCGCGCGTGCGTGGCCAGCAGCAGTGCGGTCTCGTTGGCCTCGGTGCCGGAGTTGGTGAAGAAGACCTTGGCGTCGGGGATGCCGGACAGCCGGGCGATCCTCTCCGCCAGCTCGACCTGTGCGCGGATGAGGTAGAGGGTGGAGGTGTGGACGACGCCCTTGGCGAGCTGGCGTTCCACCGCCTCGCGGACCTCGGCGACGTCGTAGCCGAGCATGTTGGTCACGATGCCGGTGAAGAAGTCCAGGTAGGTGCGGCCTTCGGCGTCCGTGACCCGGGCGCCCTTTCCGCTCACGATCTCCAGCGGGGACTCGTAGTACAGGGGCAACCAGGAGGGCATGACCGCGCGGTGGCGCGCAAGGAGTTCCGACATGCCCCCAGTGTCCCCAGGGTCCGGGGGCTTGGCCAGGATCACCATGTTGACAACATGCTGGTCGGACTTACAACGTGTAAAGCATACGTCGGGCGGCCTCGGCGGAGCTCACGAGTCGGAGCCACCAGCACGATGTAAGTACTACGCCCTCGAATCTGACAGAGCGTCCTAGACTGTCGCCTGTGCTTCCCACCCTTGCCGAGGTCCTCCAGCTTCCCGCCCTCCAGAAGGCCAGGCCCCGAGTGGTGGCCGGTTCCGAGTACCTGGACGTGGCCGTGCGCTGGGTCCACATCGCGGAGGTCACCGACCTCGCCCACCTGCTGCGCGGTGGTGAGCTGGTGCTCAGCACCGGGATCGCCATGCCCGACGACCCCGACGCCCTGCGGCGCTACATCGAGGACATCGCCGACGCCGGTGTCAGCGGGATCGCCGTCGAACTCGGTCGCAAGTACCACGCCGAACTCCCGAAGGCGTTCCTCGACGCCGCCCGCGACGCCCGCATAGCGGTCATCCTCCTCGACCGCGAGGCCCGCTTCGTCGAGATCACCGAGGCCGTGCACATCCGGGTGGTCAACGAGCAGCTGGAGGAGCTGCGCGAGTCCGAGAAGCTCCACTCGGTCTTCACCCAGCTGTCCGTGGAGGGCGCCGACGTCGGGCAGATCCTGCACGAGGTGGCCCAGCTCTCCGGCTGCCCGGTGGTCCTGGAGAACCTCACCCACCAGGTCCTGGCCTGCGACCTCAACGGAGAGGACCCCGGAACCCTGCTGACCGCCTGGGAGAGCCGGTCACGCGCGATCCGCACCGGAACCCGGACCGTCCACGCGCCCTCCTCGGGCTGGCTGGTCACGACGGTCGGCGCCCGGGGGCAGGACTGGGGGCGGCTGATCCTCATCACCGGGGCTACCCCCACCGCCCGGCAGACCATGCTCATCGAACGCGCCGCCACCACCCTGGCGTTGGGACGGCTGCTGGAGCGCCACCAGGAGAGCCTGGAGCGCCAGACCCACCGCACGATCATCGCGGGCATCATCGACCGCGCCTACTCCGATCCGGAGGAGGCCCTGGTCCGGGCCCGCGCCGTGGGGGTGCCCCTGCACAACCGCGAGATGGTCGGCCTGGTCCTGCGGCTGCGCGAGAGCGGGACCGGTCTGGCCGCGCAGGCCCGTCTGTCCGACACCGCCGAGGGGGCCGCCCGCGCCTGCCGCGAACTCCGCCTGCCCGCGCTGGTGGGCTCCCTCGACGACCTGCGCGTGGGCATCCTGCTCGCCCTGCCGGACCGCAGACGCCTGGACGCCACGCTGCACCTGCTCGCGGACCGGGTGCGCGGCGCCGTGGGGGACGCGGCGGTGCTCGCGGTGGGGTCGGCCGCCGACGACGTCCGTGAGGTGCGCCGCTCCTTCCTGGAGGCCCGCCAGGTGGGCGACGTGGCGATCAAGCAGAGCGACCGGCGCCCCTTCTACCGCCTGCCCGACCTCCACCTGCGCGGGCTGCTGCACCTGTTCCGCGACGACGAGCGCCTCCAGACCTACGTGGAGCGCGAGTTGGGGCCGCTCCTGGACCACGACGCCCGGCACGGCGGTGACCTCGCCGACATGCTTCGCCACTATCTGGGGGCGGGGCGCAACAAGGCGCTGGCCGCGAGCCGGGCGCACCTGTCCCGGCCCGCCTTCTACGAACGGCTGCGCCGGATCGCCAACGTGCTCGACGCCGACCTGGAGTCGGTGGAGACCTGCCTTTCCCTTCACGTGGCCCTGCTGTCCCTGGACTCGGTCCGGGACCAGCAGTAGGGGAGCCCTCCGTTCGGCACCTGTTCGTCACACCGGTGCAGTACGTTGGATTCCGTTGTGAATCTCCATCTTGACAAGGGATTCCTGATTGACGCGTGGAGGACCCCAGTGACCGAGCACCTTGACCCCGGACCCGCACGACGGGTCAACGGGGTGGTGTTGGACGAGACGGCCAAACGCATCATCGAGGTCCTCCAGCAGGACGGACGCCTGTCCTACGCGGCCATCGGCAAGACCGTGGGCCTGTCGGAGGCCGCCGTGCGCCAGCGCGTGCAGCGCCTACTGGAGTCCGGGGTGGTCCAGGTGGTGGGCGTCACCGACCCCATGACACTGGGTTTCGAGCGCCAGGCGATGATCGGCGTGCGCACCAGCGGCGACCTCAACGCCGCCGCCGACGCCGTCTCCGAGCTGGCGGGCGTCGAGTACGTGGTCATCACGGCGGGCTCCTTCGACCTCATGGTCGAGGTCGTCGCCGAGGACGACGCCCGCCTGCTGGACATCCTCGCCGAGATCCGCGCCGTGGAGACCGTGGAGAGCACCGAGACCTTCCTCTACCTCAAGCTGCGCAAGCAGACCTACGCCTGGGGGACCAGGTAGGAGCGGCTGTGCCTCCTGGGGCCTCCGCTTCGCTTTGGCCCGTGTTCGGCGCCTTTGCAGAGGGATTTGGGTTCAAGGCAACACAGCATCCTCGTCTACGCCTGGCTCGTTCCTCGCTGACGGCTTGACTCGTCTTGCAGAACCCTCTCCGGCGCTCTCATCTTCTTTGGGCCTCCGCTTCGCTTTGGCCCGTGTTCGGCGCCTTTGCAGAGGAACCTTCGGCGCCTGCGGTGTGATGGCTCGTTCCTCGCAATCCCACCTGCGGCACCTCCAGAACCCTCTCCGGCGTCCTCATCTTCTTGGGGCCTCCGCTTCGCTTCGGCCCGTGTTCGGTGCCTTTGCAGAGGGATTCTTCATCCTCGTCTACGCCTGGCTCGTTCCTCGCTGGCGGCTTGACTCGTCTTGCAGAACCCTCTCCGGCACCGAACGGGCACCCCCTTGTGGCTGAGGTGACTTCCTCACCCGCCCCGGCTCACAGCGGTTCCGGGACCCCGGCGACCTCCATTCCCAGCAGCTCCGCGGCCAGGGTCTTGCCGTGGGCGTCCAGGTACAGGGACGTGGTCACCGTGTCGTCGGAGGCCCGTGCGCACACGAGGATCAGGGCGTGCACGTTGTCCATGCGGTGCACAGTGACCGGCCCCCGGAAGCGCTCGCCCAATTCGGCGCGGACCCGCTCGGGCGTCAGCTCCCCAAGGAGCACCGGGTACCAGCGGGGGTCACGGGCGACGACGGAGATCGTGTTGAGGTTGCCCTTGTCCCCGGCTCTCGCGGTGGCGATCTCGTACAGCGGGACGCTCATCGCCCCTCCTCTCCGAACCAGCTGACCACCGGTTCCACGTGCTCTCGTGCGATGGTGCTCGACAGGATCCCGACGACCTCACCGCTTCGGGTCCGTACCCCGCCACCTCCGGCGGGTCCGCAGGTGTACAGGGCGGTGACCTCCTCCTCCACGGCCTGGGCGCCCGCCCGGTCCGTGCTCAGGGCCGCAACGCGCAACCGGCACTCGGAGGGCCCCGCGTCGTCATGCCCCGGCCCCGCCCCGATCAGGTCGAACCGGCTGCGGACCCGGTCTCCCAGGCGCTCGCGGACCACCTCCCCTGCCAGTCTGGCCCGTGCCACGGCGCCGGGCCCCGTGTAGGAGATCTCCCCCTCGCCCCGGTATCCGGCCCGGTAGCCCACGCTGACCTTCAGCGTCCGGGGCCGCGCGAAGCCGCGCGCCCCGTCCACGAGGACGCGGTCCCCGCCCAGCTCCCGCAGGCGCACGCCCGTCATGTCCAGGGAGACGTCCGGGGTCAGGTAGGCCCTGGGGTCGGTCACCTCGTAGGTGAGCTGCTCCGTGACCGTCATGCGGTCGACCCTGCCGCCCGTCCCCGGGAGTTTGGTGACCACCGCACGGCCGTCCCCGTCGACCTCGGCCAGGGGGAACCCCAGGTCTGCCAGGCCGGGTACGTCCTTGCGGCCCGGGTCGGCGAAGTACCCGCCGGTCAGCTGGCCGGCGCACTCCAGCAGGTGGCCCACCAGCGTGCCCGCCGCCAGCAGTCCGTCGTCGGACGGGTCCCAGCCGAGGTCGTGGACCAGTGGAGCCAGGAACAGCGAGGGGTCGGCGGCCCGCCCGGCGACGATCACGTCGGCCCCGCCGCGCAGGGCGGGCAGCAGGGCCTCAACCCCCAGGTAGGCGTTGGCGGAGACGAGTTCCCCGTGGGACTCCAGCGACTCCCCGTCCTCCCAACACGGTGCGGACGGGTCGATCCGGTCCAGGACGTCGTCGCCGGAGACGGCGGCCACGGTGGTCGGCAACCCCAGAGAGGCGGCCAGCCCCGCGGCCATCGCCCCGGCCGCCACGGGGTCGGCGGCGCCCGCGTTCGTGACCAGCCTCGTGCCCCGACGGTGCAGGGGCTCCAGGAGGAGTTCGAGGCGTCGGCGGAGCATCGGGTCGTACCCGGGCCCCGAGCCCTCGGACGCGCGTAGGGAGGCGAGTGAGACCGTTCGCTCGCCCAGGCACTCCAGGACGAGTGTGTCGAGCTCACCCCGCTCGACCAGGTCGACGGCGGGTTGGAGCCGGTCGGAGGCGAATCCCGCTCCGCAGCCGATCCGGGTGCCAGGGGTCACGTGGTGCTCCTTCGGGTTCGCGCGGACCATCGGTTCGCGGGTGTGCGGACGTTGGCGGGGTCGGTCACGCCGCCCACGGCAGGATGACGCCCATGGCGACGGCCGACCCGAAGACCACCAGGCTGACCAGCCAGGCCCAGGGGAACAGGAACCGGATGTGGGTGCCGATGGGGACCCCGGAGAGGCCGACCAGCAGGTAGAAGGAACCGGTCATCGGGCTGATCGGGAAGCCGACGGTCTCCTGGCCGGTGATCGAGGCCTGCGCGACGTCGATCGGGGCGACACCGAACTCGCCTCCCACGGCGGCCAGCACGGGCATGACGGCGAAGTAGTAGGCGTCCGGACCGAAGACGAGGCTCATGGGGACGGCCAGCACGCCGATCAGCAGGGGCAGGCCGGGGCCGAGGAAGTCGGGCATGGCCCCGGTCATCGACACCGCCATCGCCTCGATCATGCCGCTCTCCTCCATGACCCCGAGGAAGGCCCCGGCCGCCAGGAGGGTGCTGGCCATGAGGATCGCCCCGCGTGCGTGGTCGTTGATCCTCTCCGTCTGCGCCGACATCCCCGGGTAGTTCACGGCCAGCGCGATGACGAGGGCGATCATGAACACCAGTTCCGGGGACATCACCCCCGAGATGAGAGTGGCGACGGCGGCCAGGGTGAGCACGGCGTTCAGCCAGTACAGACGGGGTCGCAGAAGCTCCGGACGCTCCGACTCGTACTCGGCGGGCGCGGCCGCCCGAGGGGCGCCGTCACCGGCCGCCGGGCCACCGGACGGGCCGACCCCGGCGCCGACCGGACGCCCGGCGGCCGTCGTCCGCAACCGGTTCCGTTCGCGGACACCCAGGTAGTACGCGATGAGCAGGCACGTGACCATGCCGATGAGCTGGGCCGGGATCAGCGGAACCCACAGGTCGTTGGCCGGGATGCCGCTCGCCGTGGCCGCCCTGGCCGTGGGGCCGCCCCAGGGGAGGATGTTCATGATCCCCGCCCCGAGTCCCGTGAGCGCGGCGAGTACCACCCGGCGCATCCCCAGCGCGTCGTAGAGGGGGAGCATCGCCGGGATGGTGATGAGGAACGTGGTCGCGCCGGCGCCGTCGAGATGGGCCACCATCGCCAGGACCACCGTGGCCACGGCGATGGTCACGGGGTTGTCCCCGGCGAACCGCAGGACGCGGCGCACGATGGGGTCGAAGAGCCCGGCGTCGCGCATCACCCCGAAGTAGAGGATCGCGAAGACGAACATGGCGGTGGTGGCGGCCACCCCGGTGATGCCCGCGGACACGAAGGTACCGACCTCGCCGGGACCGAACCCCATCACGAGGGCAGCGGCGACGGGGACACCGGCCAGGGCCACGACCGCGCCCACCCGGTTGGACAACAGCAGCACGAGCACGACCGTGATCGTCGCGAATCCCATGGCGGTCAGCATCTGGAACGCTCCTCGGAAACGGGGGGTGAGAGTGACCTGCGGCACTCTCGTTCATGTTTCCGCGACGTTTCCTTGAGTGTCCAGCATTAATAAAGCAAGGAGCTATGCTCTCGGAGCATGGACCTGACGCTGAGGGAGTTGTCGGTCTTCGCGACCGTCGCCAGGCACGGAAGTTTCACTGCCGCCGCCGACACGCTGCACGTCGCGCAGTCCTCGCTGAGCCGGACCGTGATGACGATGGAGCGCAACCTGCGCGTCCGGCTGCTCGAACGCACGACCCGGAACGTGCGGTGCACGCCGGAGGGCGCCGAACTCCTCGCCGTGGCCGAGCGCCTGCTCGCCGCCCACCGTGCGGAGATGAACGGCCTCGAACGCTTCCTGCGCGGCACCCGGGGCACGGTCGTCGTGGCGACGCTGCCCTCGGTCGCGGCCGCACTGCTGCCAGCCGTGATCGCGCGGTTCCGCGCCTCCGCCCCCGCGATCGACGTCCACGTCCTGGACGGCATGGCGGGCAGCGCGATCGAGCGCCTGCGGGCGGGGGAGTGCGACATGGCGCTGGTGGCCGCCCGGGGCCCGCAGGAGGGACTGCGGGCACGGCCGCTGCTCAGGGACCGCTTCCTCGCGGTGGTGCCGTCCGGGCACCCGCTCGCGCGACGTCCGGAACTCACCTGGGCCGACCTGGCCTCGGAACCCTTCATCGTGACCGGCGGGGACTCCAGTGTCCGCCCGGTCACGGACACCGCCTTCCAGAGCGCGGGGATCCGACCGGAGCGCACCATCGAGGCGGGCAACATCTCCACCGTGGGCGGTCTGCTCTCCGCGGGCCTCGGTGTCGCCGCGCTCCCCGCGCTGTCCAGGATCCTCATGAGCTTCGCCGACCACGTGTGCCTGCCACTCGGCGCGCCCGCCGTCGAACGGAGGGTCGACGTGATCGTCCACGGGGAGCGGCGCATGGGGCGGGCGGCCGAGGCCTTCCTGGACCTGCTCCTGCGGATGCGCGCGGAGGACCACCCCCTCCCGGAGGGGGTGGCCTGGGTGGCGGACCCCGCCTGACGGCCGCGGCCGGTCCGGTGGGCGCCCGCCGAACCCGCCCTACACCCCGGCCAGGGCCTCTTCCAGGATGTCCAGGCCCTCACGGAGCAGGTCGTCGCCGATGACCAGCGGCGGCAGCATCCGGATCACGTTGCCGTAGGTGCCCGCGCTCAGCAGGATCAGGCCCCGGGAGTGGCAGTGCCGCAGTACCTGGGCCACGGCCTCGGGGTTGGGCTCCTTGCCGTCCCGGACCAGTTCGATGGCGACCATCGCCCCACGGCCGCGCACGTCGCCCACGACGTCGAAGCGGTCGGCGAAGGAACGGAGGCGGTCCAGCATGAGCGCGCCGATCTCGCGGGCCCGGCCGGTGAGGTCCTCGGTCTCGATGACCTCCAGCGAGGCCAGTGCGGCGGCGCAGGCCGCCGGGTTGCCGCCGTAGGTGCCGCCCAGTCCGCCGCCGTGCACGGCGTCCATGAGCTCGGCCCGGCCGGTCACCGCCGCCAGCGGCAGGCCGCCCGCGATGCCCTTGGCCGTGGCGATCAGGTCCGGCACGATCCCCTCGTGGTCGCAGGCGAACAGGTCGCCGGTGCGCGCGAAGCCGGTCTGCACCTCGTCGGCGACGAACACGATCCCGTTGGCGCGGCAGAACTCGACCAGCGCGGGCAGGAACCCAGGGGCGGGCTCGATGAAGCCGCCCTCGCCCTGGATGGGCTCGATGACCATCGCGGCCACGTTCTCGGCGCCGATCTGCTTGACGACCTGGTCGATCGCGGCGGCAGCCGCCTCGGGGCCGCAGTTCTCGGGGCCGGTCGGCCAGCGGTAGGCGTAGGCCATGGGCATGCGGTGGATCTCGCCCGCGAACGGACCGAAGCCCTGCTTGTAGGGCATGTTCTTCGCGGTCAGGCCCATGGTGAGGTTGGTGCGGCCGTGGTAGGCGTGGTCGAACACCACGACGGCCTGCCGCCCGGTGGCGCTGCGCGCGATCTTGACGGCGTTCTCCACCGCCTCCGCGCCCGAGTTCAGCAGGATGGACCGCTTCTCGTGGTCGCCCGGGGTGACCCGGTTGAGCGCCTCGCAGACCTCCACGTAGGCCTCGTACGGGTTGACCATGAAACAGGTGTGCGTGAAGCGGCCGAGCTGTTCGGCGGCGCGGTCGACCACCCGCGCGTCGGCGTTGCCGACGTTGGTCACCGCGATACCGGAGCCGAAGTCGATCAGCGAGTTGCCGTCCACGTCCTCGACGATGCCGCCGCCCGCGCGCTCCACGTACACCGGCAGCACGCTTCCCACGCCCTGGGCGACGGCGGCGGACCGGCGCTTCTGGATGTCGCGGGACTTGGGGCCGGGGATCTCGGTGACGATCCGGCGGGACTGGACGACCTCGGTCTGTGCCATGCGGCTGCCTCCTTGTGCGCGGGTGGTGCGACTGTGCGGACGGGCAAGACACTAGATCGCACAGAACCGGACACCCATGGACACAGTGGATAATCAGGAGGGAGTCCTGTGCCATTGCGTCAGGGATGGGACCGCTGGGACGAGAGCTGGGGGGAGTCCGGATGCCGCCGACACTGGGGGCGCTGCTGCGCACGCCGAGTCTGCGTCTGCGCCTGCTCACCGGGCAGGACCGCACGCACCGCCAGGTGGAGTGGGTCGCCGTCAGCGAGCTGGCCGACCCCACCCCCTACCTGGCCGGGGGAGAGCTGGTGCTCACCACCGGTGTGCGGTGGGTGGACCGCCTCCCCGACCTGCGCGCCTACGTGGGCCGCCTGGCCGAGCGCGACATCGCCGGGATCGGCTTCGGCGCGGCCGTCAACTTCGAGCACACCCCCGAGGAGCTCGTCGCCGCAGCCGAGGAGTTCGGAGTGGCCCTCGTGGAGGTCCACCGCCTGACCCCGTTCATGGCGGTCGGCAAGGAGGTCTCCCGGTTGCTCGCCCAGGAGGAGTACGAGGGGTTGAACCGGGCCTTCGCCGCCCAGCGCGCGCTCACCCGGGCCGCGCTCACCGGCGCGCCCGCCGTGGTGGACCGGCTCGCCCGCGAACTCGGCGGCTGGGTGCTGCTGCTCTCCCCGGACGGCGCGGTCCGGCACGCGGCCCCCGGGTCGGCCGCCGCCCGAGCCCCCGGGCTGGCCGACGAGCTCGCCCGGCTGCGCGGCGCGGGACCCCGGGCCAGTGTCTCGGTGGCCTCGGAGGGCGACCGCGTCTCCGTCCAGCCCCTGGCCACGAGCGGCCGGGCGCGGGGGTTCCTGGCGGTCGGCGGGGTCCGGGTGTCTGGGTCCGACGACCGCACCCTGGTCAACGCGGCGGTGTCCCTGCTCTCCCTCGAACTCGAACGGCCCTCGCCCGGTCCGGCCGCCGGAGTGCGCTCGGCCGTGCTCACGGCGCTGCTCGACGGTGCCCTCGACCCGGCGCACCCGGGCGCGGCCGACCTGCGGGCGGTGCTGCCCGCCGAGCCCGTGGTGGTGGCCGTCGGCGCGGCCGTTCCGGACGGGCAACGCCCCGAGGGCGTCCTGGTGGCCGGGCACGAGGGCCGCACGGTGGTGCTGGCCGCCGCGGCCACCGACGCCGCGGTGTTCGGGGAGGTGCTGGCGGGACCGGTCGGCGTGAGCGCCGCGATCGGCTACCCGGACCTGGCCGCCGCCCGTTCCCAGGCCGAACGCGCGCTGGCCGCCGCCACCGAGGAGGGGAGCGACCTCCAGCGCTACGACCAGCTCCCGGGAGGCCTCCTCGGTCTGCTGGACACCCCCGCTGGGGTCCGGCTGGCCGACGACCTGCTGTCCCCGATCGACCAGCAGAGGGCCGCGCCCGAACTGCTCGCCTCGCTGCGCGCCTACCTGGCCGCCTCGGGCCGCTGGGACACCGCGGCCGAGCGGTTGGGCGTGCACCGGCACACCCTGCGCTACCGGATGCGGCGCATCCGGGAACTGCTCCCCGGCGACCTGGACGACCCCGACCACCGCACCGAACTCTGGATCGCGTTGCGTGTGCGCGAGGGCCGTCACTGACACCGGGCGTCCGCGTCGGCCCCCGACCGCCCCGGCGCTGAGGGAAAGTGGCACCGGTTTCCGGCGTTCGCCAGGTGGGGGCGCGGAAAATGCACCACAATGGCCCCGATAGCTGGGGGTAGTCATTCGATCACTTGTGGTCGGATGGTCAGGGGGGCGTCGTGAGGTCACTACAGGACGACGAACAGATCGGCGGTCTCGGGTCCTACCCGACCACGGAGGGGCGGATCGCGGACCGCGGCCGGGCGGCGGGCGGGATCGGCGCGGCTTCCCTGCGCTGGAAGACACCGGCGGACCAGGGCGGGGTGCGCTCCTTCCTGGCCTACCTGCGGGCCTGCCTGCGTCGCGAGTCCGTCCTCACCCACGTGGTGCGCGCCGAGCGACTGAACACCGACACCTGCGCGTGCCTGCCCGCCGGTCCCGAACTGCTGTTCAGCGGGGCCAGGGACACGCTGCCCCCGCACCCCGAGAGCGGCAGGGTGACCCGCCTGGCCGTGCGGCGCGGTCAGGCGCTGCGCTACGGCTACCCCCTGGTGATCCTCGGCGAGGGCCCGGACCGCGTGGCCCTGCCCCTGCTCACCGTGGACGTCCGCGCCGTGGAGGGGCCCGGGACGGCGGGAGCGTCCGGCCTGCCGGGCACGGGACCCCTGGTGCGCGCGGTCGGCAGGCCCGACGTCAACCCCGCCCTGCTCGCCCGGCTCGGCATCACCGACCCCGAGGACCTGTTCGAGCTGCGGGCCCGGCTCCGCTCCGGGGCCCCCGACCCCACCCACCGGCCCGCCGCGGTCGCCGACCTCGCCGCCAAGGTGCGCACCCTGCTCACCCGGCTGGAGATCGAACGGGTGGATGACATCGCCCCGCTCGGCACCCGGGGCAGGCCCCATCCGCTCACCCCCGGGGCGCACAACACCGCCGTGCTCTTCCGGGCGGGCCCCTCGGGGGCGGGCGGCGGAGGCGGGAGCGAGCCGGGGGCAGCGGAGGGGGTACTCGCCGACCTCGACCCCACGGACCAGCACGGACTCGATCCCGGCGCCATCCCCGGCACCGCGTTGGAGTCCCTGCTCGGCAGCGCCGCCCACCCCGCGCCCGCGGCCGGGGGCGCCGACCGCTCCAGGGCCTGGCCCGTCCCTGATCCCCCGCGACGCGGTTCGCGCGCTCACCGTCGCGGGACAGCGGACCGCGACCACAACCCCCCGCCGGTCCCGGTCTCGGCCACCGACCTCAGCCAGGCCCAGTACGCGGTCCTGTGCGCCGCCATGCGCGATCAGCTCACCGCGGTGGTCTCCCCTCCCGGCAGCGGCGTCCACGACCTGGTCGACGCGCTGGTGCGCACCGCCGTCGCCTCCGGGCAGCGGGTCCTGGTGTGCGGCCGGACCGAGGCCGACCTCGACGCCGTCCTGGCCCGGGCGGAGAGCACCCCGGCGCATCCGGTCGTGCGCGCGGGCGGTGCCGGCGACCGCGCCGCCGAACAGTGGCAGCTCACCCGCCTGCTGGCCCAACACACGGAGTCCGCGCCGGGGACGGGTCGGCCGTCCGCAGGTGAGGACGGCCCCGGCCACCGCGACGACCTGGTCGCCGCCTGGAACCGGGTCCGCCGGGTGTGGTCGGCCATGGACACACTGGCCGCGGACGGCCACGTCCTCGCCCGCCTCGCCGAGGAGCGCGGCCGCAGCATCGCCCGAGGCTGGGCTCCCGAGACGCTCTTCACTCCCGAGCACGGCGGCCCCGAGTACTGGCTGCACCGGGCCGAACGCGCCGCCGCGGGCGGTCTGGGCGGACTCCAGCACCGGGCCGCCGTCCGCCGCGAACTGGGCGTGGCCACCGATCCCGAGGGCCTGGAGCAGCTCTGCGCCGTGGCCCGCCTGGAGAGCGAGTGGCGCGCGGCGGTGGACCGCAGGACCCGCTGCGCGCCCCTGAACGAACTCACCGAGGAATTGGCCGACGCGTGGGCCCAGCACAGCCGTGCCAGCGCCGCCTGCCTGGCCTCGGTGACCGGCCCCCGCCTCCGGCGCGGCCGCACCTCCATCGAGAACCGTGTGGAGGCGCTCAACTGGCACCACGACGGCGGCTGGCCCGGTCCGGCCAACCTCCTGGACGCCCTGCCCGTGTGGGCCTGCCGCACCGACCAGGCCCGTGCCCTGCCCTCGGAGGCCGGGATGTTCGACCTGGTGGTCGTGGTGGGAGCCGAGCGGACCCGGGTCAGCGAACTGCTCCCCGTGCTCTACCGGGCCAACCGCGCGGTGGTGGCGGGCGACCCGGCTCACGCGGGCCCGGCCAGCGTGCTGGAACCGGAGGAGGAGCGGCGGGCCCTGGCCACCGCCGGGCTGGTCGCGGGCCAGCTCGACGACCGCGCGCTGCGGCACGGATCGGGTTCCGCGCTGCGGGCGGTGCGCGCGGCCACCACCACGACGCTCTGGCTGGATGAACACGACGGAGCCCCGGAGGACCTGGCCGCGGTCGCGTCCCGGCACTGCTACGGAGGACGGCTCGTGGTGGCGGGCCCGCCCCGAGGAGCCGGGCGGCCCGCCTTCGAGTGGCGCGACGTCACGGGGGAGTGCGAGGCGGCTCCGGGGTCCTCCTACGTCAACCGGGAGGAGGCCTACCGGGTGGCCGTGGTCGTGGCCGAGCTCGACAGGGACCTGCCCGAGGGCAGCGGCCTCGCGGTGGTGGCACCCCTGCAACCGCAGGTGGCGCTGCTGCGCAGGCTGCTGCGCCAACGCCACCTGCGTCGCCGGGTCCGGGTGGGCGGACCCGACATGCTGGACTCCGACGCCGCCTCCGCCGACGTCACCGTGCTCTCCCCGATGCTCGCCGCCGGTGCTCCGGCCATCGCCGAACGGCGGGTGCGCCAGATGACCCACCTGTGGTCGTCCCTGCTCACCCGGACCCGCGAACGCCTCGTGGTGGTGGGTGACCGGGCGCACTGGTCCGGCGGAGACGGCCCCCTCGGCGACCTCCTCGGGGGCCGCTCCGGGCCGGGCGCCACCCCGGCCGGCATCGCCCTGGTGGAAGCCCTGCGCACGGCCGGAACCGACGTGGAGGCGGGACGCCGCTTCCACGGGTGGACCGCCGACCTCGTGGTCAGCTACGGCTCACGGCGCGTGGTCCTGCTGCTGGACGGGGAGCCGGACGGCCCCTCCCTGCGCCGACTGCTCACCAGGGGGGACGCGCTCAACGAGGTGACCGACGACCTCGTGGTGGTGGTCCCCGCCTGGCGCTGTCTCACCGATCCCCGGACGCTGGTGGAGGAGATCCTGTCCGCCTGCTGACGCCTCCTCGCGCCGCCCGGTCGGGGGCGAGTGCCCGCGCCCTATCCTGGAACGACGGACACACGCTCACAGAAGGGGACACGGGTGCCTGAGGGTCACACGCTGCACCGGCTGGCCGCGCACTTCGAGAAGACCTTCGGCGGCGGCACGGTGAGGGCCAGCAGCCCCCAGGGGCGCTTTGCCGAAGGTGCGGCCCGGATCGACGGCCGGGTCCTCACCGAGAGCGAGGCGCACGGCAAGCACCTGTTCCTGGGCTTCGACTCCGGCGAGTGGCTCCGCGTCCACCTCGGCCTCTACGGCGCCTGGTCCTTCGGGGACGCCGACGGCGAACGCCACCTGGGCGCCCCCCGCACCGAGGGAGCCGAACGCCTCGACCTGAGCCGCGACCCGGACGGCTTCGTGGTCCCGCCGGAGCCGGTGGGCGCCGTCCGCGTCCGCCTGGTCAACTCCTCGGGTTGGGCGGACCTGCGCGGCGCCTCGGCCTGCGAGGTCATCACCGTGGACGACAAGCACGCCGTCCAGGCCCGGCTGGGACCGGACCCGCTGCGCGCCGACGCCGACCCCGAACACGCCTGGCGGGTGGTGAGCCGGTCCCGCAGCAGCCTCGCGGTGCTCCTCATGCGCCAGGACGTCATCGCGGGCATCGGCAACATCTACCGGGCCGAGTCCCTCTTCCGCGCCGGGCTCGACCCCCTGACCCCCGGACGTGAACTCACCCGGGAACGCTGGGACGCTCTCTGGGCCGACCTCACCGGACTCCTGGAGGACGGCGTCCGGGACGGGTACATCATCACCACGCGGCCGGAGGACCGGCCCGACCCCGACGCGCGCCCGGTGCCCCGGCCCGACACGCTCTACGTCTGCTACCGGACCGGGGACCCCTGCCGCGTGTGCTCGTCTCCGGTCTCCGCCACCGAGCTGTCCGGGCGCACCCTGTACTGGTGCCCCGGCTGCCAGGGGTAGCCGAGCCGCGGAACCTCCCCCTCCGGTTCGCCCGGCCCCGCACCGCCGCCCGGAAATTGCCCGGGTGCCGGCCGCTCCCGTGGGTACAATCCCGTGTCGATCGCTTAACCGGTTCAGTGAAACGGGTGTTCGGAGCCCGGATCCCGGATCGGTGACGGGAGGAGAGAGGACGTGAGGGAAACACTGTGGGTGCTCTGATGCGGAGGCCGACGATCATGGACATCGCCCGCGCGGCGGGGGTGTCCAAGGGGGCGGTCTCCTACGCGCTCAACGGGCGCCCCGGGGTCTCCGAGGAGACCCGGAGGCGCATCCTGGACATCGCCCACGACCTGGGGTGGGCTCCCAGCAAGGCGGCCCGCGCGCTGTCCCCGGGCGGCCGGGTCGGCGCGGTCGGGCTGGTCGTGGACCGGCCGGCCCGCTCGCTCGGCATCGAACCGTTCTTCATGCAGCTGGTCTCCGGTATCGAGACGGAGCTCGCCTCGACCGGGGTGGACCTCCTGCTCCAGGTCACCGACGACGCCGGGGCGGAGCTGGAGGTGTACCGGCGGTGGGCCTCGGAGCGCCGGGTGGACGGGGTGGTGATGGTCGACCTGCGCGCGGACGACCCCCGGCCGGCCGCGGTCCGCTCCCTGGGCCTGCCCGCCGTGGTTCTGGGCGGCCCGGACGGCGTGGGAGGCCTGCCCTGCTTGTACACCGACGACGGCGCATCGGTCCGGGAGGTGGTCCACTACCTCGCGGCGCTCGGGCACCGGCGCGTCGCCCGGATCGCTGGGCCGGAGGAGCTGGTGCACACCCGGGTGCGCGGCGCCGCCTTCGAGGAGGCCGCCGCCGGCGCGGGCCTGTCCGGAGCGTACTCGGTGAACGCCGACTACACCGGGGAGGCGGGGACCCGGACCACCCGGCGCCTGCTGGCCTCCGCCAACCCGCCCTCCGCGCTGGTCTACGACAACGACCTGATGGCGGTGGCCGGGCTCGGCGTGGCGGGGGAGATGGGCGTGGACGTGCCCGGGCAGCTGTCGATCGTGGCGTGGGACGACTCCACGCTGTGCCGCCTGGTGCGGCCCTCACTGACGGCGATCAGCCGGGACGTGGTGGGTCACGGACGCCAGGTCGCGGCGATGCTCGCCCGGGTCCTGGACGAGGAGCGGGTGGAGAGCGAGGAGACTCCGGTGGGGGAGCTGCACCCACGGGGGAGCACGGGGGTGCTGGTGGGGGACCCTGAATCCGCTGTTACAAGCGGATAACACCGAAGTGTCGGGGATTGACGGGGTTCGCCGGTCCATGTTGTTGTTAACGTCACTTACCCGGTTCAGCAACGGTCCTTCGCTCCCTCTCTTGGGAGCGCTCCCAGCCTTTCGAGTCAGGATCGGCTTCCCCCCATACGAAGGGCCGACCGGGTGGAAGGAGGAGTCGAGATGAGATCTCTGAGGCTTCCCGCCGCTCTGGCGGCGCTGGTGCTGGTGGCCAGCGCGTGCTCGGGCGAGGGCGCAGGGGGCGATTCCGGGGGCTACCCCCGGAACGAGACGCTGTACACCACAGGTACCGCCTGGGGTCCCCCCACCAACTGGAACCCGATCATGGAGGGCAACTACGCGGTCGGGACCGTGGGTCTGGTCTACGAGCCGCTCTTCGTCTTCGACCCCAGCGAGGGCGCGTACACGCCCTGGTTGGCCGAGAGTGACGAGTGGCCGGACGAGAACACGCACGTCATCACCCTCCGCGACGGGGTCGAGTGGACCGACGGTGAACCCCTGGTCGCCCAGGACGTGGTCACCACTCTGGAGCTCGGGCACTTCGACATCCACTACAGCAACGTCTGGGACTACCTCGAAAGCGCCGAGGCCACCGGTGAGCGCGAGGTGACCCTCACCTTCTCCGACCCGCGCCCGCAGGAGTGGATGAACTGGGTGGCCAACCGTGCCATCGTCCCCGACCACATCTGGGCCGACAAGAGCCAGGAACAGGTCAACGACGACCCCAACCGCGACCCGGTCGGCACCGGTGCCTACGTCTACGAGAACCACGCGGACGACCGCATGGTCTGGCGGCGCAACGACGACTGGTGGGGCACCGAGGCCCTCGACCTGGAGATGAAGCCGACCTACATCGTGGACATCGTCAACGCGTCCAACGACGTCACGATGAACATGCTGAACAACCACGAGGTCGACCTCTCCAACAACTTCCTCCCCGGCATCGACCAGGTCATCAGCAACGACAACAACATCACCAGCTACTTCGCGGGCCCGCCCTACATGCAGTCCGCGAACACCGCCTGGCTCGTCCCCAACCACGAGCACCCCGCCCTCGGCGACCCCGAGTTCCGGCGGGCGCTGGCCCACGCCGTCGACACCAGCCAGATCGTCGAGGGCCCCTACACCAACCTCGTCGAGGCGGCCGACCCCACCGGCCTTCTCCCCCAGTGGGAGGAGTACATCGACCACGAACTGGTCGCGGACGAGGGCTTCACCTACGACTCCGGCGAGGCCGTGGCCATCCTTGAGGCGGCCGGCTACCTGGACGAGGACGGTGACGGCTTCGTCGAGACCCCCGACGGCGAACCCATCACCCTGTCGCTGGAGGTCCCCTCGGGCTGGAGCGACTGGATGGAGGCGGCCAACGTCATCGCCGAGAACGCGCAGGAGGTCGGGATCAAGGTCGAACCCGCCTTCCCCGAGCACGAACTGCTCATCGAGAACTTCCGCAAGGCGGAGTTCGACCTGATGATCAACAACGACCGGAGCCTCAGCAACACGCCCTGGACGTACTACGACTTCATCTTCCAGCTGCCGATCCGCGACCAGCAGACCACGGCCAACTACGCCCGGTACGAGAACGAGGAGGCCTGGGAGCTGACCGAACAGCTGGCCGCGACTCCCGCCGAGGACGCCGAGGGCATGGCCGCGATCACCTCCGACCTCCAGGGCATCTTCCTGGACGACCTGCCGATCATCCCGCTCTGGTACAACGGCATGTGGTCCCAGGCCAGCAACCAGGTGTGGACCAACTGGCCCAGTGAGGACGAGGGAACTCCCGACAACTTCGCCACCATGTGGAACAACATGTACCAGATGGGCGCGATCTACACCCTCGCCGAGATCGAACTGGCCGAATAGCGCACACGTGGGACGCTCCCCGCGCGGAGCGTCCCACCACCCGCGCTCCCACACCTGGAGGACACCCGTGTGGCGCTACATGGGCCGAAAGATCGGCATCTACGGCATCACCTTCGTCGTGGCGGTCACCATCAACTGGATGATCCCGCGCTTCATGCCGGGCGACCCCGTCCGGAGCATGCTCAGCAGGGCCTCGGTCTCCGACCCGGAGGCCCTGGAGCGGATGACCGCCTACTACAACGAGGTCTTCGGCCTCGACACCCCGCTCCACCAGCAGTACTTCAGCTTCTGGGCCGGTCTCTTCCGAGGTGACCTCGGGCTCAGCGTGTGGCTCTACCCGGAGCCCGTCACCGACGTCATCCTGCGGCACGTGCCCTTCACCCTGGCCCTGCTGCTCCCCGCCATCATCCTCAGCTGGATCATCGGCAACCGCTTCGGCGCCTTCGCGGCCCGGAGCAAGATCCTGGACAACACCGTCCTGCCGATCGGCTACATCCTCACCGCGATGCCCTACATGTGGATCGCGATGCTGCTGGCCTACTCGCTGTCGGTGGTCGGCGGCTTCTTCCCGACCGCGGGCGGGTACAGCTTCGCGCTCACGCCCTCATGGTCGTGGACGTTCATCTCGAACCTGATCTCCCACTGGTTCCTGCCGTTCCTGTCCATGTTCGTCGTGGCCCTGGGCGGCTGGGCGATCGGCATGCGCAACATGATCATCTACGAGCTGGAGGCGGACTACTCGAACTACCTCCAGGCACTGGGCGCCCCCCGCCGCCTGATCCGCCGCTACGCGTTCCGCAACGCGATGCTGCCGCAGATCACCGGACTCGCCGTCCAGCTGGGCACACTGATCGCCGGGGCGCTGCTCACGGAGATCGTCTTCAACTACCCCGGCCTGGGGACGCTGATCCTCAACTCGCTGAACAACCGCGACTTCTTCCTGCTCCAGGGGATCTTCCTGTTCGTGGTCATCGGCGTGCTGATCGCCAACTTCATCATCGACATCATCTACGTCCTGGTCGACCCGCGTACGCGCGTCCAGATGACGGGAGGCGCGTCATGAGCAACATCCCCGGGGCACCCGGGGCCACCGACACCGGAGGCGCCCCCGACGCGTCCGGCGAACGCAAGGTGTCCGAGACCCTGCACTTCGCCCGCCGCAACCCCAAGCTGCTCATCGGCTCGGGCATCGTGCTCACCCTCCTGGCGATCGGGCTCGTCGGCCCCCTGTTCATCGACCACGGTCCCAACGTCTACGTCGGCCCGCAGAGCCAGCCGCCCAGCTCCGAGTACTGGATGGGCACCACCACGTTCGGCCAGGACATCTGGGCCCAGTTCGTCTACGGTCTGCGCTCCACGTTCCTCACCGGCGTGCTCGGTGGCGGCATCGCGTTCATCGTCGGCACCACCGTCGGGTTCGTGGCCGGGTACAAGGGCGGGGTCGTCGACGAGATCCTGAACATGCTCACCAACGTCGTGCTGGTCCTGCCCGGCATGGTCGTGCTGATCGTCGCTGTCGCCTACCTCGACGTGCGCGGACTGGTCGTCCAGGCGCTGTTCATCGGACTGACGTCGTGGCCGTGGGCGGCCCGCGCGGTCCGCTCCCAGGCCCTGACCCTGGCCACTCGCGACTACGTGGACCTGGCCCGGCTCAGCGGACGGCGCACCTGGCGGATCATCACCAGCGAGATCGCCCCCAACATGAGCTCGTACCTGGTGATGTCGTTCATCCTGCTGTTCGGCGGGGCCGTTCTCATCGCGGCCGGGCTCGACTTCATCGGCCTGGGCCCGGCGGGCGGCGTCTCCCTCGGACTGATGCTGGAGAACGCCGGGGGGTGGAGCGCCCTCCAGCTCGGCATGTGGTGGTGGTTCGTTCCGCCGGGTGCCGGGATCACCCTCCTCGTCGGTTCGATGTACATCCTCAACGTCGGGTTGGACGAGGTCTTCAACCCCAAGCTGCGGGAGCTGTGAGATGACCCTGCGCGTCAACGACCTGAAGGTCTACTACCAGACCCTGCGCGGGGACGTCCACGCCCTCGACGGGGTGAGCTTCGACCTCGCGGACGGGGAGATCATGGGGCTGGCCGGGGAGTCCGGCTGCGGCAAGACCACCCTCGGCAAGAGCCTCATCCGGCTGGACGGCCGGATGCGGCACGTGGACGGCACCATCGAGCTGGACGGGAAGGACGTCCCCATCGCGGACGACCGCGCGATGAACCCGTTCCGCTACCACGAGATCTCGCTCGTCCCGCAGTACGCCATGAGCGCCCTCAACCCCACCCGCAAGATCGGGCGGATGATCGACGAGCTGCTGCGCGCACGCGGCGTGCGCCCGGCCAGCGTCGCCGAGGAGCTGAGGCGCCGACTGGAGCTGGTCGGACTCGACCCCGACGTCCTCAACCGGTTCCCGATCGAGTTGTCGGGCGGCATGAAGCAGCGGGTGGTCATGGTGATGGCCACCCTGCTCAACCCGTCCCTGCTCATCGCCGACGAGGCGACGTCGGCCCTGGACGTGTCGACCCAGCGGTCGGTGGCCGAGTCCATGGTGGAGTTCCGCGACCGCGGCTACGTCAAGAGCATGATCTTCGTGACCCACGACATCTCGCTGGTCTACCAGATGGCCGACACGGTCATGGTGATGTACGCGGGCCGGATCGCCGAGAAGGCCCCGGCGAGCACGATCATCAACGCACCGCGGCACCCCTACACCAAGATGCTCATCGGGGCGCTGCCGGAGGTCGGCACGACCACGGAGGACGCGCGGCTGGAAGGCATTCCCGGCACCCCGCCCGGACTGCTGAACCCGCCCACGGGCTGCCGGTTCAAGGACCGCTGCCCCATCGCCTCGGAGGAGTGCTCCGAGGTGCCGCCGCTGGTGGAGATCGACCCCGGCCACTGGGCCGCCTGCTGGAAGACGGGGAGGTAGCGCCGTGCTGGAACTGAGCCACGTGCACAAGGTGTACCGGGTGGGCGCGTTCGGCGGCGCGAAGCTGCGCGCGGTGCGCGACGTCAACCTCACCGTCAAGCCCGGCGAGGTCGTCTCGCTGATCGGGGAGAGCGGCAGCGGCAAGAGCACGATCGGCAAGATGGTGCTGGGCCTGACCCGGATCAGCTCCGGGAGTATTCGCTTCGAGGGTGCGGACGTCTCGCGGATCCGCGGGTTCTCCGCCAAGAAGGAGTACTACCGAAGGGTGCAGGGGGTCTTCCAGGACCCGTTCAGCTCCTTCAACCCGATCTTCAAGGCCGACCGTGTCTTCTCCATGATCCGCTCCTCCTACTTCCCCGAGATGTCGGACGCGGACTGGAGGGACAAGGTCCTGGCCGCGATCGGCACGGTCCGACTGGACCCGGAGAACGTGCTGAACAAGTACCCGCACCAGCTCAGCGGCGGGCAGCTGCAACGCCTGCTCATCGCGCGGGCGCTGCTGCTCGACATCAAGCTGCTGGTGGCTGACGAGATAATCAGCATGCTGGACGCCTCGACCCGCATCGACGTCCTCAACCTCCTGGGCGACCTCAAGGAGCGCGGCCTGGGCATCCTGTTCGTCACCCACGACCTGTCCTTGGGCAACTACGTCAGCGACCGGTCGGTGATCCTGCGCAAGGGCGCCATCGCGGAGATGGGGCCGACCCGCAGGGTGTTCGAGAACCCCCTGCACCCCTACAGCCGCCACCTGCTCTCGTGTGTGCCGCAGCTGCACCGCACCTGGGCGGAGGTGGACGCGGAGCTGGCCGCGAACCCGCCCGAGGACGTCGAGCTGCCCACCGTCGCGGACGGCGACGACTCCGCGCCGCTGGTGGAGGTAGAGAAGGGACACTTCGTCGGCATCGACCAGACCTGACCCCGGGGCCGGGCCCTCGCCGGGCCCGCCCCGGACCGAACACCGCGGTACCGGAGCGGTACCCAGGCAGTAGTGAGAGGGAGCGCGTATGACCTCCTGGTTCGACCTGTGCGAGGGCTGGACCCTGACGGCGGTGCCCCACGAGGGCTCCGTGCCGGACCCGGCCGCCGCGTTGGGAGGGGTCCCGGCCACCGTGCCGGGCTGTGTCCACACGGACCTCCTCGACCGGGGCCTGATCGAGGACCCCTACCTCGACGACAACGAGGACGGGCTCGGCTGGATCGGCCGCACGGACTGGAGGTACAGGCGCACCCTGGAGGGCCTGGACCCGTCGGTGGGGGCAGCCGAACGGGTGGACCTGGTCTGCGAGGGACTGGACACCGTCGCCGAAGTCCGGGTGGGCGGCCGGGAGGTCGGACGGACCGCCAACATGCACCGCTCGTACCGCTTCGACGTCACCGGGGCGCTGACCGAGGGCGGCCCGGCCCCCGAACTGGACGTGGTGTTCACGTCCCCCTACCGGTACGCGGAGGGGAACCGGGAGCGCATGGGCGCGCTGCCCGGCGCCTACGACGAGCCCTACCAGTTCATCCGGAAGATGGCCTGCAACTTCGGGTGGGACTGGGGGCCCACCGTGGTCACCTCCGGGATCTGGCGGCCGATCCGCCTGCACGCGTGGTCCACGGCGCGCCTGGCCTCGGTGCGGCCCCTGGTCTCGGTCTCCGACGACGGCTCCCTCGGCCGGGTCAGCGCCCACGTGGAGGTGGAGCGTACCGGGCCCGGCGCGGACCTCCCCCTCACCCTCACGGCGACGGTCGCCGGGGCCTCCGCGGTCGTCACCCTCGGACCGGGGCGGACGGAGGCGGTCCTGGACCTCGTGGTGACCGAACCCGCGCTCTGGTGGCCGCGCGGTCACGGCGACCAACCCCTGCACGACCTCGTGGTGGAGCTCTCCGGGGCCGGGCCGCGCACCCCCCCGCTCGACACGTGGGAGCGGCGGATCGGCTTCCGGAACGTGGCCGTGCGCAGTGAGCCCGACCGCGAGGGAACGGGCTTCGCCGTCCAGGTCAACGGCCGCGACGTACTGGTCAGGGGAGCCAACTGGATCCCCGACGACGCCTTCCCGAGCCGGATCGGCCGGGACCGCTACCGGGAACGCATCGAACAGGCCCGCGACGCCGGGATCAACCTGCTGCGGGTGTGGGGCGGAGGGATGTACGAGTCCGAGGACTTCTACGAACTCTGCTCGGAGTGCGGGATCCTCGTCTGGCAGGACTTCCTCTTCGCCTGCGCCGCCTACCCAGAGGACGAGCCGCTGGCCTCCGAGGTCGAGGCGGAGGCGCGCGAGGCGGTCGTCCGGCTGGCCCCGCACGCCAGCCTGGCGGTGTGGTGCGGCAACAACGAGAACATCTGGGGTCACGAGGACTGGGGGTGGAAGGAACGGTTGGATGGCCGCGCCTGGGGCGCCGGGTACTACCTGGACGTGCTGCCCCGCGCGGTGGCCGAACTCGACCCCACACGCCCCTACTGGCCGGGCAGCCCCTACTCCGAGGGCGAGGGGCTCCACCCCAACGCGGCCGAGCACGGCACCATGCACCTGTGGGACGTGTGGAACCAGGAGGACTACACCGTCTACCGCGACCACCGTCCCCGGTTCGCCGCCGAGTTCGGCTACCAGGCGCCGCCCGCGCACGCCACCCTGCGGGGCGCGGTCACCGACGACCCGCTCACCCCGACCTCCCCGGGCGTGCTGCACCACCAGAAGGCCGAGGACGGCAACGGCAAGCTCGCGCGCGGGCTCGCCGCGCACTTCGGGGACCGTGAGTGGGAGTACGACGACTGGCACTACCTCACGCAGGTCAACCAGGCGCGCGCCCTGACCGTGGGGATCGAGCACTTCAGGTCCACCTGGCCGTACTGCACCGGCACGGTGATGTGGCAGATCAACGACTGCTGGCCGGTCACATCGTGGGCGGCGGTCGACGGCGCGGGGCGTCGCAAGCCCCTGTGGTACGCGCTGCGGCGCGTGTACGCGGACCGGGTGGCGACGGTCCAGCCCGCCCCGGGCGGGCTGGACGTGGTCCTCGGTAACGACACCGACGAGGAGTGGACCACCGAGGTGACCCTCGCGCGTCGGGACACCGCCACCGGGAGGGCACTGGCGGCCTCCACGCACGAGGTGCGGGTGGCGCCGCGTGGCGCGCTGCGCGTACCGGTGCCCTCGGGGCTCGCCGAGCCGGGAGAGCCCGCCCGCGAGGTGCTGACCGTCGACGGCGTGGGGGAGCGGGCGTGGTGGTTCTTCTCCCGCGATCTCGACCTGGAGTACCGAAAGCCCGAATTCGATGTGGAAACACGGGTGGACGGTTCCGATTTGCGGGTGACGGTCCGTGCTCGCGTGCTCTTGCGGGATCTGGTCCTGAACGTCGACAGACTCGATCCGGGAGTGAGCGTGGACAGCGCTCTGGTGACGCTGCTGCCCGACGAGTCGCACACCTTCACTGTGGTGGGCGGTGCGGCTCTCGACCCGGGGGCCGTGACGGAGCCACCCGTGCTGAGGTGCGTCAACGACGCCCTGGTGAACCCTGGGTGATGTGCGTGTGACACTCCGGTGGTCGCCACAGGGATCACACGCGTTCCCCGCCCGGCCCGTCGGTATTCCTCGACGGGCCGTGCGGGTTGCCACATCGAAAACCCTCGCCACCCGACGCGGCTGTGGTACCTTCAAAGAAGATTGTTAGTCGTTGAATTTCGCAGTTGGTGTCTTGCCCGCGGAGTTTGTGACCGGCGGGCGGTTTCTCTTGGAGTCGGCTCGCGGCAATTTTCGGGCGTGTGAGTATGCGTCCGTGTACACCGAGCTGAAGGAGAAAACATGGCTCAGGGAACTGTGAAGTGGTTCAACGGCGAGAAGGGCTTCGGCTTCATCTCCCCCGACGACGGTGGCCCCGACGCCTTCGTTCACTACAGCGCCATCCAGGGCACGGGCTTCCGTAACCTGGAGGAGAACCAGCGCGTGGAGTTCGAGATCGTCGCTGGCACCCGCGGCCCGCAGGCCGAGAACGTCGTCGCGATCTAAGACCGCATAGACGTAGCGATGTCGCCCCTCGTGGGCGTGAACGTCGCTGAACGCCCCCGGAGAGTTCGTCTCTCCGGGGGCGTTCGCGTGTCCGGGGTACGGGCGCCGCCCGTCCGGCGGCGGTCCCGGGGCCCCGAGGGTCAACCCCGGTCGCACGCGAGGGACCCCGGGGCCGTCACTGACGGCCCCGGGGTCCCGGTGTGTGTGAGGAGCCTTCCCCGAGGGCTCACGGCCCTCCTGTGGGGGCTCAGGCCTCCAGGACGGCGCGGGTGCGCTCGCGCACCTCGGGTGTGTCCAGGCCCCGCACGGTGACAGTGGTCCGGCGGCGCAGCGCGTCGTCGACGGTCACGGCCCACTCGCGGTCGCGGGCGAACACGACCTGTGCCCAGACGTCCGGACCGTCCGGGTGGATGCGCTCGCCCAGCTCCGGCTGGTCGCGCACCAGGCCGGCGATGTCCAGGGCCAGGCTTCCGTAGTGCGACGCCAGGTGCCGGGCCACCAGCGGGTCCAGGCGGGCACCCGGATCGCGGTCGATGATCAGGCGCTGGGCGACCGCGTCGGGGCTGGCCAGACCGGGCAGCGGCACGGTCCGCAGTGGGTCGGCCATGTCCTCGGCCAGCGGCACCGCCGACACCTTGCGCAGCTCCTCCAGGACGGTCCGGCCGATGTGCCGGTAGGTCGTCCACTTGCCACCGGCCACCGAGAGCATGCCTCCCCGCCCCTGGGTGACCACGGTCTCCCGCTTGGCGGAGCTGGTGTCCCCGGGGCCCCCGGGCAGCACGCGCAGCCCCGCGAACGAATAGGTCATGCGGTCGCGGTCGAGGTAGGAGGCGTCGATGCCCAGCGCGGCCTCCCCGAGGATCTGGTCGACGTCGGAGGGGACCACGCCCACCTCGGCCGGGTCGTCCTCGTAGGACTCGTCAGTGGTGCCGAGGAGCAGGTGGCCCTCCCACGGGATGGCGAACGACACCCGGTACTTGTCCACCGGGATGGTGAGCGCGGCCCTCCACGGGTCGGGGGTGCTCAGCACCAGGTGGGCGCCCTTGGACAGCCGCACACTGGGCGACGCGGCGGCGTCCTCCATCCGGCGCAGGTGGTCGACCCAGGGTCCGGTGGCGTTGAGGACCAGGCGCGCGTCGATTCCGAAGTCGTCGCCGTTCACCCGGTCGTGCAGGTCGGCGCCGGTCACCCGGCCGCGCGTGGTCCGCAGCCCCCGGACCTCGGCGTGGTTGAGCACCACGGCCCCGGCGTCCACGGCGGCCCGGACGGTCATGACCGCCATGCGGCTGTCGTTCATCTGGTGGTCGCTGTAGGCGGCCACCGACTTGAGCCCCTCGGTGCGCAGTCCCGGCGCCAGTCGCTTGGCCTGGAGCGGCGAGAGCAGGCGGCCCATACCGTCGCCGAAGGCGGACAGCGCGGAGTAGAGGAAGACGCCCGCTCCCATCTTGGCGGCGCCGTGCGGTCCCCCGGAGTAGACGGGGACGAGGAACGGCCGGTGGTTGACGAGGTGCGGGGCCACGTCGGAGGCGAGCGAACGCCGCTCCTTGTGGTTCTCCGCGACCAGGCGCAGGTTGCCGGTCTGGAGGTAGCGCAGTCCGCCGTGCACGAGCTTGGACGAGGCGCTGGAGGTGGCTCCGGCGAAGTCGCCCGCGTCCACCATGGCCACGCGCAGGCCCGCCTGGGTGGCGGTCCAGGCGACGGAGGTGCCGAGGATTCCGCCGCCGATGACGAGGAGGTCGAAGGTGCCCCGGGTGAGTTCCTCGCGCGTGCGCGCTCGGTGGGTTCGGGCGTCACTGCGGTGGGCGCTGGCGGTCATGGCTGGTGCTCCGTCCGTTGGGGAGGGGGGCGTTACCGCACGTACCTGAACGGGCTCCACGTTTCAGGTGGGTGTCGTACGCATAATACGACAATGCCGAACGATTCAGGAGATCGGCGCCACGGTTACGGGAATCGGGGCTGGAGGAGCGGGGTTGTGCGGGTTCCCGTGAGGACTGGTGTGACTCTGGGGGGTCGGGTGGTCGCTGGTTGTCCACTGCGGTTCGGCATTGTCGAACTGGTGTGGAGGGAGCCGGACCAGACACCCGATACGCGATCCAGTGGAGCGGCGCACTGCCGGGCATGTCGTACCAAGGCGTGACAGGCGGAGTTCGTCCCCACAGGAGGCTGGAATCCGGGATCGAGAAAGCTGGTTTCCCGATTCCTCGATCGAGATGGATGTCTGGACTTCGAGTTCCCCGGATTGTCCCGCTTGGGAGGCATCTCCGGTCCTACGATGAACCCCATCATGGCCACTAGGTACTCACCCACGATCCGGCGGCGCCGGCTCTCCGCCGAACTGCGGCGGGTGCGGCTCGCCGCCCGCAAGACCAGCGAAGAGGCCGCGGCGGCCGCTGGCCTGTCCAAGTCCACCTACTCCAACATCGAGTCCGGGGTCAAGAAACGGCCCAGCGTTCCGGAGATCAGGGCGATCCTGGACGCCTGCGAGGTCCCCCGGGGGAGAGAGTTCGACGAGATCCTCGACCTGTGCCGACAGTCCCTGGAACGCGGCTGGTGGTCCCGGTACCGCGACGTGCTCGCGGCCCGGTTCGTCGGATTCGAGACCGAGGCGAGACGCATCACGTCCTGGCAGCCCGTCGTGATCCCGGGACTCCTCCAGGTCCCGGAGTACATGAGGGTCGCCGCACAGGCCTGCCTGGCCAACCCCCAGGAGATCCGCCGGGACATCGACGCCCGGATGACCCGCCAGCGCATCCTGGAGGACCAGGACCCTCCCGAGCTGTGCGCGATCTTCGACGAGGGCGCCCTGCTGCGTCTGCACGACCACCCCGAGGTCCGTCGGGCCCAGGTCAAACACATCCTGGAGATGGCCCAACGGCCCAACGTCACCGTGCAGATGACCCGGGCCGCCAAACTCAACCCCGGGGCCGGGGGCTCCTGCGTGATCCTGGAGTTCCCCCACGCCATCGACCCCACGGTGGTCTACCTGGAGACCGCCACGGACGGCATCTACCTGGAGGAACCGGACGAGGTCGCCCGCTACCAGCAGCTGGTCAACCACCTCAGACTGGTGGCGCTGCGGCCCGGGGAGACCCTCGACTACCTGGAGGAGTTCCACCTGGGCCCGTGAAGGGTCCCGTGAACGCCGGAGGGCGCCCGGCCGCGGCCGGGCGCCCCAACGAGCGCGGGTGGTGACCCGGTTCAGGTACCGAAGCCGGTCAGGTGCCAGATCCAGGCACCGATCACACCACCGACGAGGGGGCCGACCACCGGGATCCAGGCGTACCCCCAGTCGGACGAGCCCTTGCCCGGGATGGGCAGGAGCGCGTGCGCGATACGGGGACCGAGGTCACGGGCCGGGTTGATGGCGTACCCGGTCGGGCCACCGAGCGACAGGCCGATCGCCAGCACCAGCAGACCGACCAGCAGCGGAGCCAGTCCGTGCGCGAACATGGCGGACAGGTCGGCGTCGCCCTTGGTGACCGACCCCTCGTTGCCGCCGATTCCGAGGACACCCAGCACCAGCATCGCGGTGCCGATGATCTCCGTGGTGAGGTTGGCTACGGGGTTGCGCACCCCGGGCGCCGTGCTGAAGACACCGAGCTTGGCCTCGGAGTCGTCGGTGATCCTCCAGTGCGCGAAGTAGGCCAGGAAGACCAGGCAGGCACCGACGATGGCACCCAACAGCTGGGAGATGATGTAGCCGGGCACCAGCGCCCACTCGAACTCGCCGATGCTGGCCAGGCCGAGCGTGACGGCCGGGTTGATGTGGCCGCCGGAGACGGCGCCGACGACGTAGACCGCCATCGCGACCGCCATACCCCAGCCGAACGTCACCACGATCCAGCCCCCTGCGAGGGCCTTGGAACGGGCGAGTGAGACGCCGGCGACGACACCGCCGCCGAGCAGGATCAGGATGGCCGTACCGACGAACTCCGCCAGGTACACCGACATGTTTTCCATGGAGACCTCCGCCCCGTGACGGGGCTGCCGAGATGGATGGGCCGGACACCTCCCGGTGTCCGGGGTCCGCGCCACGGGCCCCTGGTGACGGGGGAGCCCCGGGAACGCGGTCGTCGCGAGGGCCGGTTCACCCGGGGCGGGTCGCTCGCGTGACCGACCCGGCCCCCCGCCGGCCCGGTGCTACTTGGCGTCCTCGTGCTCCACCCAGCCAAGGGTGCGCTGCACGGCCTTGTTCCAGTTGTGGTACTCGCGGTCCCGGACCGCGGGCTCCATCCGGGGGTTCCACTCGGCGGCCTTGTGCCAGTTGGCGCGCAGGGTCTCGATGTCGGGCCAGTAGCCGACCGCCAGACCGGCGGCGTACGCCGCGCCCAGACAGGTGGTCTCGGCGACCATCGGCCGCACGACCTCGGCGTCGAGCACGTCGGAGAGGATCTGCATGAGCAGATTGTCCGCGGTCATGCCGCCGTCGACCTTCAGCGTGGTGAGGTCGATCTGGGAGTCGGCGTTCATGGCGTCGACGACCTCGCGGGTCTGCCAGGCCGAGGCCTCCAGGACCGCGCGGGCGATGTGGCCCTTGTTCACGTAGCCGGTCAGCCCGGCGATCACGCCCCGGGCGTCGCTGCGCCAGTGCGGGGCGAACAGGCCGGAGAAGGCCGGGACGATGTAGCAGCCGCCGTTGTCGTCGACGGTCCGCGCGAGCGTCTCGATCTCGGGCGCGGAGGAGATCAGGCCCAGGCTGTCGCGGAGCCACTGCACCAGGGAGCCGGTGACCGCGATGGAGCCCTCGAGGGCGTACACGGCGGGGGCGTCGCCGATCTTGTAGCCCAGCGTGGTGAGCAGGCCGTTGTTCGAGGTCACGGGCTCGGTTCCGGTGTTCATCACCAGGAACGTGCCGGTGCCGTAGGTGCCCTTGACGTCGCCCGGGTCGAAGCAGGTCTGGCCGAACAGGGCGGCGTGCTGGTCGCCCAGCGAGGAGGCCACGGGGGTACCCGCCAGGTAGCCGGTGGACTCGCCGTAGACCTCCGAGGAGGAACGGATCTCCGGCAGCAGGCTGGCCGGGATCTCCATGGCCTCCAGGACCTCGGGGTCCCAGTCGAGAGTGGCCAGGTTCATCAGCATGGTGCGGCTGGCGTTGGTGACGTCCGTGACGTGGCGGCCGGTCAGCTTCCAGATGAGCCAGGTGTCCATGGTGCCGAACAGCAGTTCGCCGCGCTCGGCGCGCTCCCGGACACCGTCCACGTTGTCCAGCAGCCAGCGGATCTTGGGCCCGGAGAAGTAGGTGGCGAGGGGGAGGCCGCACTTGGGGCGGAAGCGGTCCTGGCCGCCGTCGGCGCCGAGCTCGCGCACGATGTCGTCGGTGCGGGTGTCCTGCCAGACGATGGCGTTGTAGACCGGTTCGCCGGTCTCCCGGTCCCAGAGCAGGGTGGTCTCACGCTGGTTGGTGATGCCGATGGCGGCGATCTGGTCGGGCGTGATGTCGCTCTTGCGAAGGGACTCCTGGACCACGGCCTCGACGTTGGTCCAGATCTCCAGCGCGTCGTGCTCCACCCAACCGGGCTTCGGGAAGATCTGTCGGTGCTCTCGTTGGTCGACCGAGACGATGCGTCCGTCCCGGTCGAAGAGGATGCAGCGACTCGACGTGGTGCCCTGGTCGATCGCGGCGACGTACTGCTGACTCATCGGTGCTCGCCTTCAGGTGGACGGCTCTGGATTGGGGTGGGAATCGGTGTGATCGGCGGTGCTCACCGAACGATGTACGACATTGACGTATGAATAGGCGATAGTTTCAACCGTTTTTCCTTCCCATGTCAAGGCCGTGTGACGCAATCGTGTTGCGTGGATCACGCGGTCGCGCGGACACTGTCTCAGGACGGGCGCGGACGCGGAAAGCACCACTCCGGGCGCTGACCCAAAGTGGGGCGAAGCGGTGACCGCCATTGGTCCCGCCGTTGCCCGGCGGGCATGGGAAGGCGTGTGAAGGCGCGCGGCGGCCCGGAGGCACGCGGCCGGGGGAGGGGGTGCGAAGCCCGGGAGGAGCGGGTGAGGCAGGGCTCAGTAGGGTGTGACGCCCAGCTCGCGGGAGATGGCCCGGGCGGCGTCACGCACGTAGGAGACCTGCTCCATGTCGGGCTTGCCGTCCTCACCGCGCAGGCGCTCGACGGCGCCCCGGACCCCGATGGCGCCGACGGTCACCCCCCGACGGTCGCGGATGGGGGCGGCGATGGAGACCTCGCCGTCCACCAGTTCCTCGGCCTCCCAGCCCCAGCCGTTGTCGCGGATCTCCGACAACTGGCCCTCCAGCGTCGCCATCGACGTCACGGTGTGGCGCGTGAAGGCGGTCAGCTCGACGGGGGAGTCGGTCTCCACGGCGGAGACCTCCTCGGGCACGGCCAGGGGGTCGAAGGCCATCAGGACCTTGCCGAGGGCGCTCGAGTGCAGCGGCAGCAGGGTGCCCACGTCCAGGGTCTGCCGGGAGGAGTCCGGGCGGAAGACGTGGTGGACCACCAGGACCTGGTGCTTGTGCAGAGTGCCGATGCGCACGCTCTCGCTGCTGCGCGAGGCCAGGGTGTCCGCCCAGTTCAGGGCGCGGGTGCGGAGTTCGTTCCCGTCCAGATAGCGGGTGCCCAGGCTGAGCATCCCGCCGCCCAGGCGGTAGCGGCCCGACTCCGGGTCCTGCTCCACGAACCCCACGTGCTGGAGGGTGCGCAAGATGCCCAGGGCGGTGCCCTTGGGCAGTTCCAGGGAGCGGGAGACCTCGGCCAGACTCAGTCCGCGGGCGCCACTGGCCAGGAGCCGGAGGATGGCGGCGGCGCGTTCGATGGACTGGATTCTTCCCGGCATTGCGGTGCTACCACTCTCTAGTACGACAATGTCATACGCCCGATGCTACTACGCGATGTGATGCGCAACACCTGTCGGCGCCCCGGGTTCGCACGTGATCGGCCAAGTCTACCGACGCGGCACCGCGCTGACCTGCGGTCGTTCACATCAGACCGACGCGGCCGCCCTGGTGATCGCCTTCGCCGCTTCCTCGACGTCGCTGTCGGTGATCTCCTGGCGCAGCACCAGCCGTACGCGGGCACCCCCGCCGATCGCCCGGACCCCCTCGGCGGCGATGGCCTCCAGGTACCGTCCGGCCCGACCCTCCGGGGTGGTCAGCAGCACCATGTTGGTCCGGGCCTCGACCGACACCCCCGGCAGGCCCTCCAGCCGCCCGGCCAGCCGGGCGGCGCGCTCGTGGTCCTCGACCAGTCGCTCCCGGTGGTGGCGCAGCGCGTGCAGCGCGCCCGCCGCGATGATCCCCGCCTGACGCATGCCCGCGCCCAGCAGTTTGCGGCCGCGCCGGGCGCGCCGGACCGTGTCGGTGTCACCGACCAGTGCCGAGCCCACCGGGGCGCCCAGGCCCTTGGAGAAGCAGACCGACACGGTGTCGAACCCGGCGGCCACCTCGGCGGGGGAGGCCCCCAGGTGGACGGCGGCGTTCCAGAGCCGGGCCCCGTCCAGGTGGGCCCGAAGACCGTGCGCGTGCGCGAAGTCCGTCACCCGGCGCTGCTCGGCGAGGGGCACCACCTGCCCCGAGAAGGTGTTCTCCAGCCACACCAGGGCGGGGTCGGCCCGGTGCACGTCGCCGACGCCCGCCATCCACGACTCCAACAGTTCCTGGGGCGGGAACGGCTCACCCGAGTACAGCCGGGGCAGGGCGCGGGCGAGCACCACGGTGGCCCCCTGTTCGTCGCCGATGAGGTGGTGGTGCTCGTGCGCCCACACCTCCTCGCCGCTGCGGGTGGACACGTACAGGCCGAGCTGGTTGGCCATGTGGCCGGAGGGCACGTACAGCGCGGCCTCCCGGCCCAGGAGGGCGGCGGTCTCCTCCTCCAGCGCGCGCACGGTGGGGTCCTCGCCGAAGACGTCGTCACCCACCTCGGCCTCGGCCATGGCCCGGCGCATCGCGGGGGTGGGGTGGGTCAGGGTGTCGGAACGCAGGTCGATCAAGGTTCCTCCTCGGCGTGGGGTGCGCCCACGACGATACTGCGCGGGCCCCACGGAACCCGGACCGGGCCGGTGCGGACGGGCTTGCGCCTCAAGCGGCTTGAGGCACCACAGTGGTCCCCATGAACCACGAAGAGCTGTACCCCATAGGAGACGCCGCGCGCCGCAGCGGGCTGAGCGTCAGCGCGGTCCGGTACTACGCGGACGCCGGGGTCGTGCGACCCACGGGCGTGAACGCGTCCGGGCACCGGATGTACGACGTCGACGCCATCGCCGGGCTGGAACTCGTCCGTACCCTGCGCGAGCTGGACACCGACCTGAGCGAGATCCGGAGGCTGCTCGCCGGCGAGGCGACCCTGCACGGCGTGCTCGTGACCCACCTGGGGATCGTCGAGCGGCGGGAGCGCACCCTGAGGGCCAGGCGGGCGGTGCTCAGGGCCCTGATCAGCCAGGGGGGTGAGACGGCACGGGCCGACCTGATGCACCGACTGGTGACGATGACCGACGAGGAGCGCGAGCGGACCATCGACGACTTCTGGAACGACGTCGCGGAGGGGCTCGACGTGCCGGACGGGTTCGTCGACCGGTTGCGCGCGATGCGCCCGGTCCTGCCCGAGGAGCCCACCGCCGCACAGCTGGAGGCCTGGATCACCCTGGCCGACCTGGTGCGGGACCGGGAGTTCCGCGACGCGGTCCACGCCCACCTCCGGGACACCTACTCGGCCCCCGAGGCACGGACGATGGCCACCGAGCCGTTCCAGTCCTTCATCCACGACAGCGGGGCGCCCCTCATGGAGGACCTCCTCGCCGCCTACCGTGCTGGGGAGTCCCCCCGGTCCCCACGCGCGCAGTCGGCCGTCACACGCTTCATGGAGGCGGCGGTCGCCCTGTCCGACACCCCGCTCACCCCGGCGGTGCGTGCCCGGATGGCCGACGGGTTCCGTCAGGTCCCCGACCTCCTGCGCCGGATCGCCGAGGAGGACGCGGTCTCCGAGGGGCCCGTCTACGACGACACCCACGGCCGGTACCTGGCCCTGGTGGCCGTCATCAACGGTGTTCCCGAGGACCGCGACGAGGACCCGACTCCCTACGTCTGGATCGCCGACGCCATGAGTGCCACCGTCACCGGCTCCTGAGGGCGACGGTCCGGTCGCCGACGGCCAGGGGGCGGCCGGGCCTGCCCTGGCGGATCAGGCCTCCTCCAACAGCGTCAGGTAGGCGTCCGTGTCATGGAGGGCGTGCAGCCGGTACCAGGCGTCCAGGGCGCGCGGGCTGAGCAGGCCGAGCCGGGCCAGGGCCGCCCGCGCGAACTCGACCGGGGCGCTGGCGCCCGCGGTGACCAGGTCCCCGTCGGTGACGGTCAGCTCCTCCCGGTAGCGGTGGCTGCCCGCGTACCCGGTGCCCAGCAGGTAGTCGGGGGCGGAGCTGGTGTGGTCGCGGTGATCGAGGAGCCCCTCCCTGGCCAGCCCGGCGGTCGCGCCGCCGATGGCCGCCACCGGGATCCCGGCGTCCAGGAGGATGCCCGCCGCCGAGGCCAGGGGCGCCAGCGACTCCGGATCGTCGTCCCAGTCAGGCGATCCGGGCAGCAGGAGCATCGCGCTGGTGGAGGGCTTGAACTGGGGGAGTGTGAGGTCGGGGAGCACCGTGAGGCCGCCCGCCGTGGTCACGGGTGCCCCGGTGAGCCCCACGGTGACGACAGGGAGGCTGCCGGTTCGGTGCGGACCGAGTCCCTCCCGCACCTGCGCGACGGTGTGGCCGTAGTGCCAGTCGGCCATCCGGTCGTAAACGGCGAGGTGCAGAGAGGGGGTGGGCTCAGCGCTCATGGCATGAGGTTGGGGTCTGGGTGGGTGGGGTGTCAATCTCCGCGCACCGTGGACGGCACATCGGTCCCACAAGTGACCCGTTCTATCCGCTGGTGACGTGGAGATGCGGTCCGGTGTACTTCGGGCTTTCCTGTCCTGATCTGCGTCGCACCGGCATGTGTGTCGTGGGTCACACTCACAAAATCGATAGCGGTGTTCACAGATGCTCACAAATGGTATTACCATTCTCGGAGCCTGGTCCAAGAGCAGGTCAAGGGCGTGTCCTCGCACGACCAAGCTCCACCGTCCCGTCCACTGGAAGGCTCCGTCGTGGAGAACTTCGAACCCGTCTACGGCACGGGTCCCCTCCTCGGGATCGCGGCGGGCGCCATCGCGCTCCTGCTGTTCCTGATCATCCGCTTCAAGATGCACGCGTTCATCGCGCTGGTGCTGGTCAGCGTGCTCACCGCGCTGGCCGCGGGCATCCCGGTCGACGGGGTGGTCCCCACCCTCCTCGACGGTTTCGGCGGCACCCTCGCCAACGTCGCCCTCCTCGTGGGGCTGGGTGTGATGATCGGCCGCATGCTGGAGGTCACCGGCGGCGCCGCCGTCCTGGCCGGGGCGCTCATCAAGCTGTTCGGTGAGAAGCGCGCCCCGATGGCCCTGGGCGTGGCCTCCCTGCTCTTCGGCTTCCCGATCTTCTTCGACGTCGGCCTCATCGTGATGCTGCCGATCGTCTTCAGCGTGGCCCGCCGCGTGGGCGGCTCGGTGCTGACCTACGCCCTGCCCACCGCCGGTGCCTTCGCGGTCATGCACGCCTTCGTGCCGCCGCACCCCGGCCCCGTCACAGCGGCCGTGGAGATCGGCGCGGACATGGGCCTGACCCTGCTCGTCGGCGTCCTCCTGGCCATCCCCACCTGGTACCTGGCCAGCTACCTGTTCGGCCTGTGGGCCGGGAAGCGCTTCGAGATCCCCGTGCCGGACGACATCATGTCCAACGGCGACGTCACCCATGAGAACCCGCCCCGCCTGGGCACGGTCGTCAGCATCCTGCTGCTGCCGATGCTGCTCATCTTCGCGAACACCGGCACGGCCACCCTCTCCGCGACCGGAGCCGTTCCCGCTGACGCCGTCTGGGTCCAGTCACTGCGGCTCGTCGGCGAGACGCCCATCGCGCTGCTGATCACCGTGCTGTACGCGATGGTCGTCCTCAGCCAGGGGCGCTTCACCCGCCAGCGGGTCGAGGAGATCGTCGGCGGCGCGCTCGGCCCCGTCTGCGGGATCATCCTCATCACCGGCGCGGGCGGCATGTTCGGCGGTGTCCTGCGCACCAGCGGCATCGGTGACGCCCTCGCCGGAAGCCTGGAGTCCACAGGCATGCCGGTCATCGTCGCGGCGTTCGTCATCGCGCTCGCACTGCGTGTCGCCCAGGGCTCGGCCACTGTCGCCATCACCACCGCGGCCGGTCTGATCGCTCCGGCTGTGCAGGCCACCTCCGGCCTCAGCTCCATCGACCTGGCCCTGATCGTCATCGCGATCGCCTCCGGCGCGACCGCGCTCTCCCACGTCAACGACTCCGGGTTCTGGCTGGTCGGCCGGTTCCTGGGCATGGACGTCAGGACGACGCTCAAGACCTGGACCGTCATGGAGACACTGATCGGCTTCATCGGCTTCGGGTTCGCCTTCGCCCTGTACCTGGTCCTGTAGGCCCTCAGTGGCCGGGAGCGTCGTTCCTGAGGGCGTCCGCGACCTCGGTGACGATCGACCGCATGGCCGCCTCGGCCACGTCGGGCAGCCCGTCCCGGATGGCCCGCGCCACCGTCATGTGGAGGCGCAGGGCCTCCGGGCGGGGGTTGTGCGGCATCAGGTCGTAGGAGGTCCGCGCGACGAGCACCTCGGTCACCACCTCGGCCAGACCGGAGAGCATCTCGTTGCCGGACAGCTCCAGGACGCGACGGTGGAAGGCGATGTCGAGCTCCATGAACGTGGTGAGCTCGCCCGCCTGGCCGGTCAGGGTCATCCTGTCGGCCACCACCTCCAGCTGGGCCCGCTCGTCGGCGGGTCCGCGTTCGGCGGCCAGGGCGGCGGCGCCGGGTTCCACGGCGGCCCGGAGTTCGTTGAGGGAGCGCAGCTGCTCCATGCGGCCGGATCCGGCCAGTCGCCAGCGGATCAACTGGGGGTCGAAGACGCTCCAGTCCCGCTGGGGCCGGACCCGGATACCGGTCCGGGGGCGGCTCAACACGAGTCCCATGGACTCCAGGACACGGACCGCCTCGCGGGCGACCGTCCGGGACACGCCGAAGTCGCCCTCCAGACCCTGGAGGGTGAAGGCGTGGCCGGGGGCGTACTCTCCGGCGGCGATCGCCGGACCGAGCACCGCCAGCACCCGGTTGTGCAGCGTTCGGTGCTCGGTGGCCATCTCGTCCCTCGGAATCTCCTGCGATGCGGTCGGGGTCACGGAGCAGCCTAGCCGGATTGATTGATATCACTATTGCTGGCGGCGTCGCGCACGGGCGGCGGGCCAAGACTCGGAGAGAGCATGCATTTCGTGTTCATGGGCGTATCTGGCAGCGGGAAGACCAGTGTCGCCGAGCGGATCGCCGCGCGCCTCGAACTGCCCTTCGCGGAGGCCGACGCCTTCCACCCCGAGGCCAACATCACCAAGATGTCGGCCGGGGTACCGCTGACCGACGACGACCGGTGGCCCTGGCTGGCCGAGCTCGCCGACTGGATCGCCGCGCACGAGGCGCTGGGCGAGTCCACGGTGATGGCCTGCTCCGCGCTCCGGCGCTCCTACCGGGACGTGCTCCGCCGAGGGGCGCCCGGCGTGCACTTCATCCACATGCACGGCACGGAGGAGGTGATCTGGGAGCGGATCGAGGCCCGTAGGGACCACTTCATGCCGCCCGCGCTCCTGCGCTCCCAGCTGGAGACCCTGGAGCGCCTGGGGCCGGACGAGGAGGGCCTGGAGCTCGACGTGCGCGGCGACCTCACCCAGCTCAGTGCGCAGGCCCTGGAGTACGTGTCGGAGCGGCTGGGCCTGTCCCTCACCTGACCGGAGCCCACCGCCGCGAGACGACCACCACATGCGCGGGGGTTTTGCTCCACTTGTGTAGTACGCCCCGGCACGCGAACCTGTTCGTCATGCAAGACACCCAGACGTCCCCCGTATCCTCCGACTCCCGGCCGTTCAGTGTGCTTCCGGCCCCCCGGCAGAGCCTGCTCGCCGCGCGTCGCCCCGGTGTGCGGCCCCCGCAGGACGTTCGGCAGACCTGTGTCCTGATGTTCGTCACCGCCGCCGCGTTCGCCGGGCTGGCCTACCAGGCCTGGGCGACGCTGGACGGTGGCGCGCCCGCCCCGGTCGTGCGCGACCTGTGGGTGCAGGTGGTCCTGGCGACGCTAGTCCCCCTGGGCCTGGTCGCGCTGGTGGTGCCGGTGCGCCGTGCCGGCTACGTCCTGTGGCGTGCCGCCCAGTTCGGCGCGGTGGTCGCCCTCGGCGTGGCCGTTTCCGCGCTCAACACGGCGGCCCGGCTCGCTGACACACCGATGCTGCTGGTCGCGCTGGTGGTGGCCCTCCTCGCCATCGTCACCAACATCGCCCTGTGGAGCACCAACGTCCGCCGCTGGTGCGAGTCCTAGGAGTTCGTCACGCAGGGGTGCCCCGGCCACTGGCCGGGGCACCCCTTTCCCGTTCGCGGGGTTCGCACTTGGTGACCTGGGGGCGACGCGGGTCGTTGTCCCCGCTCGACCACGGCTGCGGCGCGGTACCCGGACGCCGTGGGCCCGGGGCGCGCGTGGCCCGTGTGGTCACGGGACGCTCACCGCCGGGCCCTTTCCGTCCGGGGGTCCCGCCTCAGGTGCCGCCGCTCAGTCCTCCTCCTCGCCGTCCGCGAGGACGTGCAGGCGGGCGAGGTGCTCGCTGCCGTCCTCCCCGTGACGGTTGACGTAGATCTCGCGGGCCTCGTCCGCGATGTCTCCCACCTCGTCCTCGAAGCCGTAGTCGAGGAGGTCGTCCAGCAGGTCGAGCGACCGGTGCAGCGGGTCCCCGTCGTCGGGGTCGGTCGCGGCCTCCTGGGGGGAGTGCTCGGTGACCCGCGTCAGCGCGACGCCTCGGGCCTCCTCCACCGCGCTCTCCGCTCCGGCCGCGGCACTCAGGCGGATGCGGGTGATGGGGTCCTCGTCGGCGACGAGCATCAGCTGCTCGGCCAGCCAGGTGGTGTCCTGGCCTTCGAGGAACGCGGTGAGCTCCGCGTCGTCTAGGGGAGTGTTCATCCGCAGATCATAGGACGAACCGCACGCCTCCGGCGCCCCGGGCCCCGTTCACGGAACGGAAACAAAAAACGGACATTCGGTACTGAAGTTCATTCATCCCATGATCGGATTAAGAAAGAGGAATTGTGCTCGGGTGAATACCCATTGTCACCGTCCTGGGGCGGGAGAGGCTCCGGGGAAGACGACGCTCAGTTAAACACATGCGAGCCAAATGCCGATCTATGGATCACGGCACAGATCTGAAACGGTTGTATTAATACCCAGCCGTCTACCTTCCCAGGTGGTCATGGTGCGGTTTAGGGTCCAACTCATCGTTCCGGGCCCCAAACCCCCGTCCCCCATCCCTGAGGTGGACCATGTTCACGAAGTCTTCCCGTAAGCCGCTCGGCCTCCTGGCCGTCGCGGCGTCGCTCACGCTTGTGGCGACAGCCTGTGCGGAGAGTGACCGCGCCGACGGAAGCGGCGACGACTCGCAGCCGTTCGTCTTCGCCTCCGCCGGTGACATCACCGCGCTCGACCCCTTCCTCGCCAGCGACGGTGAGACGTTCCGGTACAGCCGCCAGGTCTTCCAGACCCTTCTCGAACACGAATCCGGCGGTTCTGAAATCGTCGGTGGACTGGCCGAATCCTGGGACCAGTCCGATGACGGCACCGTCTGGACCTTCAACCTCCAGCAGGGCGTGAAGTTCCACGACGGCGACGACCTGAACGCCGAGGTGGTCTGCGCCAATTTCGACCGCTGGTTCAACCTCTCCGGTGCCTACCAGAGCTCGAACAACTCGTACTACTGGCAGAAGATCTTCGGTGGATTCGCGGAGAACGACGAGGCCTACGCGGCGCCGGATCCGCGTTTCGTCTCCTGTGACGCCGAGGACGAGTTCACCGCCGTCATCGAGGTCAGCGAGTACTCCTCCCTGTACCCGGGCGGTTTCAGCCTCGCGGCCTTCGGCATCATGAGCCCCACCAGCCTGGAGGCCATGGAGGGCCAGGAGATCACGGGTGAGGAGGGCAACCCCAACCTGCCCGAGTACACCCAGGTCCCGGGGACGGTCGCCGGTACCGGCCCGTTCACCGTCGAGGAGTGGAACCAGGACCAGGGCGAGATCACCCTCAAGCGGTTCGACGACTACTGGGGCGACCCGGCGGGCTTCGAGAACATGATCATCCGGGCCATCCCGGACGAGAACGCCCGCCGTCAGGCCCTTGAGGCGGGCGACATCCACGGCTACGACCTGGTGGCCCCGGCCGACGTCGGCCCGCTCCAGGAAGCCGGGTTCGAGGTCCCCACCCGTGACGTGTTCAACGTCCTCTACCTGGCCTACCACCAGGACGACGAGGCCCTGGCCGACCTCGAGGTGCGCGAGGCCCTCTCGCACGCGGTGAACCGCCAGCGCATCGTCGACACCATCCTCCCCGAGGGCGGCGAGGTCGCCTCGCAGTTCCACCCGGACACCCTCGACGGCTGGTCGCCCGACGTCCGCGAGATCGAGTACGACCCGGAGCTGGCCGCCGAGAAGCTGGCCGACGCGGGCCAGGAGGACCTCACGGTCGAGTTCTGCTACCCGACCGAGGTCACCCGCCCGTACATGCCCGCCCCCAAGGACATCTTCGACGTCATCTCGGAGGACCTCCAGGAGGCCGGTGTGACGGTCGAGGCCAAGAGCTTCGAGTGGGCCGAGTACATCAACCAGACCGACAGCGGCAACTGCCCGCTGTACCTGCTCGGTTGGACCGGCGACTACAACGACGCCTACAACTTCATCGGCACCTGGTTCTCCACCCCCAACAGCGCCTGGGGTCTGGACGACGAGGAGCTCTTCGACAAGATGGAGGAAGTGAGCACCAACCCCGACGCCGACGAGCGCATCGCCGGGTACCAGGAGCTCAACGAGATGGTGATGGACGTCCTGCCCGGGCTGCCCATCTCCAGCTCCCCGCCCTCCATCGCGTTCTCCGGGGACGTCAACCCGCCGAACGTGAGCCCCCTGACCCAGGAGAACTTCTCCGAGGCCTCCTGGAAGTAGGCGCGAGACCCCTCCCGGACCTGGGAGGGGACCTCCGCCGGGCCCGACCGGTCCTGACCGGTCGGGCCCGCCGCACGGCCACCGCCCGGCGGTCCGCTGCCCCAAGGCACACCGCGCCGCACCCCCCCGGGTACCCCCAGAGACCATCCGTCCGTCCCGCCACACCCCGGCGGGGGACGCTCCGCGTCCATCGTTCTCACCACTGGCGAAAGGCGGCGCAGGTGCTGCGATTCATCGTCAGGCGACTCCTACAGCTGATCCCGACACTCGGCGGTCTGTCGATCCTGCTGTTCGTCTGGCTCCAACGACTGCCGGGCGGACCCGAGTACGCCCTCCTCCCCGACGACGCGACCGCGGAGCAGCGTGCCGCTCTGCGCCGGTCCCTCGGCCTGGACGAACCCCTCGCGGTTCAGTACCTGACCTTCCTGCGCAACATCCTGCAGGGCGACCTGGGGACCTCCCTCCAGACCAGCCGACCGGTCCTGGACGAGTTCTTCCTCCGCTTCCCGGCGACCTTCGAACTGGCCGTGACCGCGATGATCTTCGCCGTCGCCGTCGGTCTGCCGCTGGGCTACCTCGCCGCCCGCAAGCGCGGCACGGTGCTGGACTTCGCCGCCGTGGGCGGTTCTCTCCTGGGCATCTGCACCCCGGTCTTCTTCCTGGCGTTCATCCTCAAGGTGGTCTTCGCCGAGAACCTGGGCGTGCTCCCCTCCGCCTTCCGGCTCTCACCGGGCCTGAGCCGCACCGACATCACCGGCTTCGTGGTCCTGGACGGCCTCATGACGCGTGAGTGGGACGTGGTCATGGACGCGCTCGCCCACCTCGTCCTGCCGGGACTGGCCCTGGCGTCCATCCCGCTGGCCGTCATCACGCGCATGACCCGGGCCAGCGTCCTGGAGGTCATGGGCGAGGACTACGTCCGCACCGCCAACGCCAAGGGCCTGCACCGCACCACGGTGCGCACCCGCCACGTGCTGCGCAACGCGCTCCTGCCGGTGGTCACGGCGGTCGGTCTGCTCGCGGGCAGCCTCTTCGCCGGCGCGGTCCTCACCGAGAGCGTCTTCGCCTTCCCGGGTATCGGGTCGTTCGTCTACGGGGCGACACAGACCCGCGACTATCCGGTGCTCACCGGCTTCATCCTCCTCATCGCCACCATGTACGTGTTCATCAACCTCCTGGTCGACATCTCGTACAGCCTCCTCGACCCGAGAGTGCGGGCCCAGTGATGCCTACGACACCGAGTCCGAACCCGCCCGAGGCACCGGACACCGCCGGGGCCGACGAGAAGGTTCCGTTCCACAAGCGCAAGGCCGACAAGGTCGACCGGCTCGCCGAACTCATGGGCGACCGGGAGGCGGGCAGCCACGGCGCGGGGGTCTGGCGTGAGGCCTTCCAGCGCATGCGGCGCAGCCCCATGGCGATCACCGGCGCGGTCATCGTCGCGGTGTTCCTCGTCATCGCCCTGTTCTCGCCGCTCATCGCCACGTACAGTCCCACCTCCCAGGCCTGGGGCGGCGAGGTCTTCCCGAACCGCAACGAGTTCGTCGGGCCGCGTGCCGAGAATTGGCTGGGCCTGGACCACCTCGGCCGGGACATGTTCTCCCGCATGGTGATCGGCGCACGCCAGACCCTCCTGGTCGGTGTGGTCGCCACCCTGGTCGGCTTCCTGTTCGGCGCGCTCCTGGGCGGCCTCGCCGGCGCCTGCTCGGTGCTGGGCGGACGCTGGGGGCGCCAGGTCGACAACGTCGTCATGCGCGTCATCGACATGATGCTGGCCATGCCGACCCTGCTGCTGGCCGTCACCGTCGCCGCCCTGGTCGGGCCCAGCCTCACCACGGTCATGATCGCGGTCGGCATCGCCCAGGTCCCCATCTTCGCCCGCCTGCTGCGCGGCGCGATGATCTCCCAGGGGAACCGCGAGTACGTGCTGGCCGCGCAGGCCCTGGGCGTGCGCAAGCGCCGGATCGCCGTCACGCACATCCTGCCCAACTCCATGGGCCCGGTGATCGTGCAGTCCACGCTCACGTTGGCGACGGCCATCATCGACGCGGCAGCCCTGTCCTACCTGGGCCTGGGCAACCCGGACGCCTCGTACCCCGAGTGGGGCACGATGCTGTCCGAGGCCCAGCGGTTCCTGTCCAGCGCACCGTCCCTGGCCGTCTACCCGGCCCTGGGCATCATCATCACCGCGCTCGGCTTCACCCTGCTGGGTGAGGCGCTGCGGGAAGCGCTCGACCCGAAGTTGAGGAAGTGACCATGAGTTCCAGCACGCCGCTGTTGGCGGTGGACGAGCTGTCCGTGGTGTTCCACCGCAAGGGCCAGAACCCGACCCGCGCCGTCGACGGAGTCTCCTTCACGCTGGAGGAGGGCAAGGTCACCGGTCTGGTCGGCGAGTCCGGCTGCGGCAAGAGCGTCACCTCCCTGGCCCTCATGGGTCTGCTGCCGGACCGGGGAGTGAAGGTCGGCGGCAGCGCCGTCATGCGCCTGTCCGACCGGGGCGAGCAGCCGCAGGAGGCGGACCTGCTCAGGATCTCCCAGCGCCGTATGCGCGACCTGCGCGGCTCCCAGCTGGCGATGATCTTCCAGGACCCGCTCAGCTCGCTCAACCCGGTGGTCCCCATCGGCCTCCAGGTGACCGAGATCCTCAAGCGGCACCGGGGGATGCGTGGCGCCGCCGCCAGGGCGGAGGCCGCCGACCTGCTGTACCGGGTGGGCATCCCCGACCCCACCCGGCGCCTGAACGAGTACCCGCACCAGCTGTCCGGCGGTATGCGCCAGCGCGCGCTCATCGCGATGGCGGTGGCCTGCAAGCCGCGCCTGATGATCGCCGACGAGCCCACCACCGCCCTGGACGTCACCATCCAGGCCCAGATCCTGGAGCTGCTCAAGGACCTGGTCACCGAGGAGGGCACCGGGCTGCTGATGATCACCCACGACCTCGGCGTGGTGGCCGGGCTGTGCGACGACATCAACGTCCTGTACGCGGGCCGGGCGGTGGAGACCGCCGAACGCGCGCCGCTCTTCAGCGACCCCACCCACCCCTACACGGTGGGCCTGCTCGGCTCCATCCCCCGCCTGGACGCGCCCCGCGGCGAACCGCTCACCCCGGTGCGCGGATCGGTCAACGACAACATCGCGTGGACGGACGGGTGCGCGTTCGCGCCCCGCTGCGACCACTACACCATGGAGTGCCTCCAGGGACCGCCCCAGCTCGTCGAAGTGGGCGCAGGGGACCCGGGACACGTCCACCGCTGTGTGAACCCCATCAGCCACGCCGACGTGGTGGACCGGGCCGTGCTGGAGAGCCCGGCCGTGGTGGGCGACGACGAGGAGGAGCGGGGATGAGCCTGCTGGAGATCAGGGACCTCAAGGTCCACTTCCCCATCAAGCGGGGCGTGATCGTCGACCGCACCGTGGGGCACGTGCGCGCCGTGGACGGGGTCTCGCTGAGCATCGAGAAGGGCCAGACCTACGGACTGGTGGGGGAGTCCGGCTGCGGCAAGACCACCCTGGGCCGGGCGGTGCTGCGGCTGAACGAGATCACCGAGGGCGAGGTGTGGTTCGGCGGGGACGACCTGGCCGGGCTCGACTCGGAGTCGATGCGCCGCGAGCGCGCCAACCTCCAGATGGTCTTCCAGGACCCGCTGGGCAGCCTCAACCCGCGCCAGAACATCGGCTCCATCCTCCTGGAGGGCCTCCAGACGCACGGGATCGGCGGTCCCGAGGGGGCGGAGGCCGAGGGGCTGAGCCGGTCGGAGCTGAGGCAGAGGACCAGGGAGGACCAGCGCCGCCGGGTCGTGGACGCGCTGGAGCGGGTGGGGCTGTCCGCCAAGGCGCTCCAGCGCTACCCGCACGAGTTCTCCGGCGGCCAGCGACAGCGCATCGGCATCGCCCGGGCGCTGGTGCTGGAGCCCGACCTCATCATCTGCGACGAACCGGTCTCCGCGCTGGACGTGTCCATCCAGGCGCAGGTGCTCAACCTGCTGGAGGAGCTCCAGGAGGAACTGGGCCTGACCTACCTGGTGATCGCGCACGACCTCGCGGTGGTGCGGCACGTGAGCGACGTGGTGGGGGTGATGTACCTGGGGTCACTGGTCGAGGAGGCCACCAGCGACCAGCTGTACGAGACCCCGCTGCACCCCTACACGCGGTCGCTGATGTCGGCGGTGCCGGTCCCGGACCCGACAGTCGAGGACACCCGGGAGCGCATCCTGCTCGCCGGTGACCTGCCCTCGCCCGCGAACCCGCCCGCGGGCTGCCGGTTCCACACCCGCTGCCCGTGGCGGCAGGAGGAGCGGTGCGACACCGAGCGCCCCGAGCTGCGCCCGCTGGAGGGCGGGCAGCCCACCCACCGGGTGGCCTGCCACTACGCCGAGCAGATCCTGTCCGGCGAGGTCCAGCCCCGAGCGGAGCTGGCCGAGCGGATCGTGCACGGCGCGAGCTGATCCGGACCGGGTGCGCGGGTACCCCCGGAGGGTGCCCGCGCGCCGTCGTTCGGAGCGCGGTTCTGACGAAGCCGACCCGTTCCGAAGCGGAAGATCCGCGCAGGGCCTCCACGTCGGTCATCCGGCAGGGCGGCGTCCCGGCCGTCGGCTCCCGCCCGGGACGCCGGATCTGACAGTTGTCATCGGGCCAGGCGGATGTTTGTCACCGGGCGGACACGCGATCCTCCCGGCCAGGGGGTGACAACGGCGACTACGGGCAGGAGAGCTGTCCAGGGGATCATCGAAGCATGACATCCGTTGGCTCTCCCCCGACCGCCCATCCCACGGGTCCGCCGCCCGGCACGCCCGCTCGGAAGCGCCGCGCCCCCGCCGCGCCGCGCCGGGTCTGGCTGATCGCCCTGGTGGTCGGCGCCGTCGTGGCGGTCCTGGCACACCTGTTCGCCCCGGCCCAGGCCGTGTCGGCCCCCGTCGTCTCCGGGGACACGGAGCTCACCGAGGACCTCGAGGCAGTCCTCGGAGACCGGGCGGTGGAGGTCCAGGGACTGTCCGTCGGCCGCTTCGACCTGGACGAACCCACCGCGGTCGAGTGGGCCGCCGCAGGGACCGCCGACGGCGCCACCCCGGTGGACGAGCACACCCCGTTCGAGACCGGTTCGGTGTTCAAGGTGGTCACCGGCATGCTCCTCGCTGACATGGTTGCGGACGGGGAGACCTCTCTGGACCGCACCCTCGGCGAGGTCCTCCCCGAGGTCGACTTCGCCGACCCCGAGACCGCCACGATCACCCTGGAGGAGCTGGCCACCCACCAGTCCGGGCTGCCCGGTATCCCTACTGAGGACCTGTCGGCGCCGTCCTTCCTCGTCGGCTCCCTCGTCCGCGCCGACCCCTACCTGGGTTTCGCGGACCCGCTCGACAGGCTGGCCACCGCCAGCCCGGTCAGCCGGGGAGAGTACGTCTACTCGAACCACGGGATGGCCGTGTTGGGAGGGGCCCTGGCAGCCGAGGCCGGGACGACCTACCCGGAGTTGGCGCGTGAGCGCGTCCTCGACCCGCTCGGTCTGGAGGACACCGTCATCGCCGGGTCGGACCTGCCCGCGGGCGCCGCGTGGTCCCACCACTCGCCGGGCGTGCGGATCACTCCGTGGACCAACAGCGACTACGCCGCGGCTGGCGCCGGCACCTGGAGCACCACGGCGGACCTTGCTGTCCTGGTCGCGGCGGTTACCGCTCGCAGCGCGCCGGGGGCGGACTCGGTGGAGCCGGTCCCGGCAGGCCCCGAGATCGACCCCGTGCCCGGGTTCGGGGAACTGGAATCCGGCCTGGCCTGGCTCCGCGTCACGGGTTCCGACGGCGGCACCCTGATCATGCACAACGGCAAGACCTACGGCGCCTCCACCATGGTGGGATACGACGGCGAACAGGCCGTGGTGCTCATGAGCAACAGCGGTTCCTTCCAGGAGATGGCGGTGGTCGAGGGGCTGCTGGACGACCAGCCGGGAGAGTCGGTCCTGTCCGCCGAGCCCACGGCGGCGATCAGCGCCGGGCTCACGCTTCTTCTGCTGATCGTCCCTCCCGTCCTGCTGCTCGCCCTCGCGGTTCGGCGGCGCACCCTGGTCACCCAGCGCCCCATCGACCGGCTCCGGATCGTCTCGCTCTCTCTGGGAAACCTCGCCTGGCTCACCTACCTCCAGCACATCGGGGTGTGGACGGACGTGCCGAACGCGCTGTTCGCCTGGTCCGTCGGTGTGGCCGCCGCAGCTGCGTCGGTCCTGGCCTGGCACTTCGTCAGAGTTCCGGTGGAGGCGGGCCGGTTCCGTTGGCTGCACGTCCCCGTGTTCGCTCTCTCGGTCCTGCTCTCCCTGACCGTGCTGTCCGCGTCGGTCTACGCCCTGGCGGTCGCCCACCTGTGACTCCGGTCCGACCGCTGCCGGTTCACGTGACGCGCCCTCCGCGTCGCGGGGACCGGTGGCGACTGGTTCAGGATTTCAGGGTTGGCACACCGATCCACGGCCGCAACGGGTTTCGACGCGGCTTGGGCCCCTGACTGTCGGTCGGGTGGAGTGGGGAGGTAGGAAGGAAGAAGGAGCAACGGAACCAGGAGGAACGGGATCATGGCGGACACCGCTCACACGCGCGGGTCGGGGCTGTTCCTGTACGACCGGGACTGCGGCTTCTGCCAGCGCGCGGTCGCCTTCGCGCGCGAGCGCCTGCGCACCCGGACCTCCTTCGCCGCCTGGCAGGACTCCGACCTGCCCGCTCTCGGCCTCACCCCCGAACAGACCGACGCCCAGGCCTGGCTCGTGCACCGGGACGGGCGGCGGCTCGCCGGAGGAGACGCCATCGCCGGGGTGCTCCTGGGCGCCGGGCTCCCCGCCCGCACCCTCGGCCGGCTGCTGCTGATGCCCGGGGTGCGCGTGCTCAACCGCGCCGTCTACCGGGTGGTGGCCGCCAACCGGCACCGGCTCCCCGGCGGAACCGCCTCCTGCGCCCTCCCACCCCCGAGCGGAAGGACCACACCCCCGTGAACCCCCTGGCCGCGGCTTCTGATCAGACGATGCCCCTCGGCGCGTTCCTCAGCACGATGGGCTGCCTGCTGCTCATGACGGTGGTCCTGGTGCTCATGGGGGCACTGGGCGCCCGACGGCGGATCAAGCCGAACGAGCTCTTCGGCATACGGACCCGCTACACCCGTTCCAGCGAAGACGCCTGGTACGCCGTGCACGAGCTCTCCGCGCACTGGTCGATCGCGGCCGGGCTGGTCTGTCTGCCGGGTCTGGTCCTGCTGCCGTTGGCGACCACCCCGAGCTGGGAGGCCGCCGCTGTGCTCGTGCCCGTCGGGATCAGCCTCGTGGTGCTCCTCACCGGCACGTGGCGGGCCCACCGGTTGGCCTGTGAGCGCGAGGCCAGAGAGGTGGGCCGCGCCGACCTGCCCTGAATCAGGCCGCGCGCAGGGCCCGGCACACGTCCAGGACCCGCTCGCGCAGCACCGCTCCGCGCTCGGCGAAGTCCCGCTGGTACTCCATGTAGGCGGCCTTACCCTCGGCGGTCTCGATCCGGACCGGCGGGTAACCCCACTCCCGGAGGTCGTAGGGCGAGGCGCGCATGTCCAGCACCCGGATCTCCTTCGACAGTTCGAAGCAGTCCGCCACCAGCTCCGACGGGACCGCCGGGGTGAGTTTGTACGCCCACTTGTACAGGTCCATGTTGGCGTGCAGGCACCCCGGCTGGTCCAGTTCCGCCTGGCGCTCCCTGGTGGGCTGGAGCGTGTTCAGCGGGCGCGCCGGTCCGGTGAAGAACCGGAACGCGTCGAAGTGGGAGCACTGGACGCGGTGCGACTCCACCACACGGTCGGTGCCCTCGTGACCGAGCCGCAGCGGGACCTGGCCGTGTCGGACCTCCTCGGTCCGGTACACCATGGCCCACTCGTGCAGTCCGAAGCAGCCCAGGTGCGCGGGGCGCTCGGCCACCGAGGACAACAGGCGCTCCACGAAGTCCAGCACCGGACGGGCGGCCAGGAACGCGGGCACGTCCAGGCCCACCCCGCCCGAGAGCCCGGTGTAGAAGCGCTCGGAGAGCCGCTCGCGTGAGCCCTCGCCCAGCAGCACCGTTCCCACACCGGGGTGCCAGCGCCGCAGCTGTGCGGGCTTGAGGTTGTAGTAGGTGAACAGGAAGTCCTCGACGGGGTGCCGTTCGCCCGCGCTCCTGCGCCGGACGTGGTCGCCGACCAGGGCATCCACCCGACGCCCGTGCAGTTCGGCGCGCTCGCGCCACTCCGTCTCCGCCAGACCCCTCAGGGCCTCGGTCCTCGTTCCCGTCACGGCACCCAGGGTATGTCCGGTCCCGGCTGCCCTAGTCTGCTGGGATGCAGATCCCCACCGACGAAGAGATCCGGGCCCTCCACGAGCGTCACGCGCCCACCGCCGAGGCCTTCGAGCTCGTGTACACCCACTGCCGGGCCGTGTGCGAGGTCGCCGAACCGCTGCTCGACCGCGCGCCCACCGGTGTGGACGCGGACCTCGTCCGCGCCGGGTGCCTGCTCCACGATGTCGGTGTCTACCGCCTGATGGACGAGCACGGTCGGATCGACGGCTCCCGCTACGTGAGCCACGGGGTGCTCGGTCACGAACTGCTGGCGGAGGAGGGGCTGCCCGAGACACTGTGCCGGTTCTGCTCGCACCACACCGGAGTGGGGGTCACCCGCGACGACGTGCGCACCCAGCGACTGCCCATCCCGGTCGCCGACTACCTCGCCGAGTCACCCGAGGAGGAACTGGTCATGTACGCGGACAAGTTCCACAGCAAGAGCCGGCCGCCGGTCTTCCTCACCGCCGACACCTACGCCGCCAAGGTGAGCCGCTTCGGCCCCGAGAAGGAACTCCGCTTCAAGGACCTGGTGGAACGGTACGGGGAACCCGACCTGGTCGCCCTGTCCCGCTCCTTCGGCCACGCCCTCGTCTGACCCCGAAGCACCCCTGTGGGCTCGGTGGGGCTCAGTTGGACTGCTGGACGGGCAGATGGCGCCCCAGGTAGCCCACGTACACCCTGTTCGTGGTGTCCGGGCCCAGGTGCGGGAAGAAGTACAGCCGGGGGCAGATGCCGTACTCGATGTCCAGCTTGATGTGCGCGTACATGGGGACCCGGCCGTCCGGCTCCACCTCGCTCGGCACCCGGAAGACCCGCTTCTCGTTGAGCTTGCCCCGGTTGCGGACGTAGTCCGACTCCTGCGAGGCCAGCCGCTTGACCGGGATCACCCGGTAGCCGTCCGGGGGTTCGCGCAGGTAGGAGTGGAAGCCCAGCCCGCTGCCCGGGTTGTCGAACTGGTAGCGGGCGTAGTCGTTGAGGGCCATCAGCGCCTCCCAGGCCCGGGTCACCCACAGCCCCTCCTTGCGGCTGTCGGACAGCTCGTACACCGTCTGGTCCTCGATGGTGAAGAACAGGTGCGGCAGGGCCGATCCGTCGGTGATCCGTTCCAGTAGCTCCGCCACGCTGGACGGCGGACGCAGCTCGGGGTCGCGCGGGGCCGGGGCGGCGGCCAGCCGGAACAGACCGGCGTCCCTCGCCTGGTCGCGCAGCCACCGGGCCTCGAACCGGGCCGAGCGTTGCTCCTCCCTGGCGACGGCGAGTTCGTCGGCGAGGTCGGCGGTCTCCGCGAGCATGGCCTGGTGTTCGTCCGACAGTTCACCGATCCGCGCGTTGAGCCTGCGGACCTCGTCTCTGAGCCGCCGAACCTGCTGTTCCTGGGCCTGGGCGGCGGCGAGCTCCACCGAGGAGACGGAGTCGTGCCCTGACTGGTGTGCGATGACGTTCCCCGATCCTGAGGGTGCCCGTGGGGGAACGGGGGCACGGGTGTTCGGACCCCGGCGCAGGTCCTCGGTCTCCTCGGCCAGGAGCGCGTCGATCGACCGGAGCGCCTCGGGCAGGCGCAGGCCGAGAGCGTTGTCGCGCACCCGCCGGGACAGGGCGGCGCCCACCCAGTTGCGCACGCGTTCGCCCTCGCGGGCCGTGTCGAGGGTGCCCGGACTCATCCGGGGGTGGCGCTGGACGTCCCTCTCGTCGGAGGGGTCCACGCCCGGTAAGAAGGTGCGCACCCCGCCCACGGGCACGTCGAGGCCACGGGGGAGGAGCTCGGCGACCCGTTCCAGGGCCGCCCCGTCCAGCACGTACCCGGCGCACATGCCCGTGCAGCGGGACAGCGTCCCCGCCATGGAGGTGCGCCAGTCGGCCACGGTCACGTCGCGCGGCGCGCCGGTCGCGACGACCGCCAGGCGGCGCAGGGGATCGCGGATGGTCGCGACCAGGGTCGCCACGTCCTCGTCGTCGCGCCCGCGCACGATCCGGGGCGAGGACGGCAGGGGGTGGGCGCCGTCGTGCGCGCCCACCGCCTCCAGCAGCATGCGCGCCGCCTCGGGCGGCATCACCTCGGAGCGGGGGGAGTCCGAGGGCTCGGCGGGGTCGACGGTCATGTCGATCCACACGTAGTTCCACGGGGAGAGCTCGGGGTCCACCACCACCGTGGCCAGGGTGCGCCACACGCCCTCGGGCTTCTCGGACTCGGTGGTCAGCCGAAGGAAGGTCAGGCCCTCGTCGGTGTTGTGGTGCCGTGCCACCAGTGCCCGTGAACGGTTGCTCAGCTCGTACCGGCCCGAGTCGGCGAAGTCCACCCGCGCACCCGAGTTACCGCGCTTGCTCAGCCAGCGGGAGAGGACGGAGGAGGCGACCGAGACCAGGTCCCCGTCGTCGTCGTGGACGGCGACCAACGTGCGGTAGACGAGCGGCAATGGGCACTCCCGGGTTCCCGACGGCGGCGGACCCGAGGGTCCGGCCGAACCCGCTGGCAGAGCCCTCCCTCACCACTGTGGACGAAGGACCGTCGCTGCGCCAGCCGGTTGACCAGGTTCCCTTCGACGGGTCAGTGCCCCGCCGACCCCAGGTCGTACTCTCCGTCTACCCAAGGAACGGCCAAGTCATCAATCCTCACACGCCACTCCGCGCCGGGAACCGCGTCCCGCAGCCGGGCGAGCGCGGCCAGATAGTGGTTCAGCTGGGCCATCTGGGGCTCGGGCCCGCTGGCCGTGTGGGAGATCTTGCTGGATCCGGCGAACAGCTCCCCGCGCTCACCGCCGAAGGAGTACGGCGCCAGGGGCTCGAACAGCTCCCCGGGTTCCAGGTCCGGGTCGGTGACCTCACCGTCACGGGCCCACGCGGGAAGGGCGCGCGTGGCGAAGGCGGTCAGCGCGTCCTCTCCCTCGGCGACGATCCGGCGGAGCTCGGCGCGCTCGGCGTCGCTGAGCGGGGTGTCGCGGTGGGCGCTGTAGTACAGGCTGACGCTCATGGTGGGCTCCCAGGGTTCTCGTTCGGACCCATAGTGTCCGGGGCCCCCGACATTCCCCGACCGTATGCGCCACAGTGGCCAAGTCGGAGCTCAGGATTGGCGACAGTGGACAAGGCGTGCCGCCTCGGCTGGGGGTTAGCGTCGCCGACATGACCACGCACCCGTTCTGGCTGGCCGGTACCGCCGCGACCGGCGACACCGAGCTGACCGTCCGCAACCCCTACACCGGCGGGACGGCGGGCGTCGTCTCCGTGCCCACCGAGGCGCAGGTGGAGGCCGCCGTCTCCGCCGCGCACGCGGTGTCCGCCGAGGCCGCCGCCCTGCCCGCGCACGTCCGCGCCGGGGCCCTGGACCACGTCTCCCGGCGCATCGGCGAACGCGCGGAGGAGATCGCCCAGGTGATCACCGCCGAGAGCGGCAAGCCGATCAAGTGGGCCCGCGCCGAGGCCGGACGTGCCGTGTCGGTGTTCCGCTGGGCCGCCGAGGAGGCCCGCAGGGACAGCGGCGAGCTCCAGCGCCTGGACACCGACCCCGGAGGCACCGGGCGCATGGCGCTCGTCCGACGGGTCCCCAAGGGCCCCGTCCTGGGCATCTCGCCGTTCAACTTCCCGCTCAACCTGGTCGCCCACAAGGTCGCCCCGGCCATCGCGGTGGGCGCGCCGGTCGTGCTCAAGCCCGCCCCGGCCACCCCGATGACAGCCCTGGTCCTCGGCGAGATCCTGGCCGAGACCGACCTGCCCGCAGGCATGGTTTCGATCCTGCCCATGCCCAACGAGCTGGCCGCCCCGCTGATCACCGACGAGCGGCTGCCCGTCATCTCCTTCACGGGCGGACCGTTCGGCTGGGAACTCCAGCGACGCGCCCCACACAAGCACGTGACCCTCGAACTCGGCGGCAACGCGGCGGCCGCGGTGCTGGACGACGCCGACCTCGACTGGGCCGCCAAGAGGGTGGCCCTGTTCGGCAACAACCAGGCAGGCCAGGTCTGCATCGGAGTGCAGCGGGTCGTGGTCACCGACGCCGTCCACGACGAGTTCGTGCGGCGCCTGGTCGCCGAGGTCGAGACGCTGGGCACCGGCGACCCGGCCGACCCCAAGACCGACGTGGGCCCGCTGGTCGACGCGGCGGCAGCCGAACGCGTGACGTCCTGGATCGACGAGGCGGTCGCCTCGGGGGCCCGCCTCCTGACCGGCGGCACGCGTGACGGCGTCACCGTGGCGCCCACCGTCCTGGCCGACGCCCCGGCCGACTCCCGGGTGGTGCGCGAGGAGGTGTTCGGTCCGGTGCTGGTGGTCCAGCGGGTGGCCGACACCGACGCCGCCTTCGCCGCCGTGAACGACAGCGACTTCGGTCTCCAGGCGGGTGTCTTCACACGGGACCTGCCCACCGCCTTCCGCGCCCACCGGGAGCTGGAGGTCGGCGGTGTGGTCGTCGGGGACGTCCCCACCTTCCGTGCCGACCAGATGCCCTACGGCGGCGTCAAGGGTTCGGGTGTGGGCAAGGAGGGCCTGCGCGCCGCGATGACGGACCTCACCCACGAGCGGGTCCTCGTCCTCACGGGGATCGACCTGTAGCTCCGGGGAGACAGGGGACGGGGCGGTGGCGGCCGGTGTTCGGCTGCCACCGCCCCGTCGTGACCCCGGGTCCCGCGCGCGGAGGGTTTCGGGTGAACGGTTCCTAGAGCTGCGCGGCGTGGTCGTAGAGGCGCTTGGCCTCGGCGCCCAGGCGCGGGCCGTACTGGGTGCTGCGGTCGTCGGCGTACTTGAAGCTCACCACCGAGGAGATGGTGCCCTCGCCGGTGGCGGGGTCGAAGTCGGTGAACCAGGGGCCGCCGCTGGAGCCCTGGGTCATGGTGCAGCGAACCCCGTTGGCGGTCGTGCCGCCGGTGTCCGGTACCGTCCGGCCGGAGCAGTAGTGCAGTTCGCGGCCGTTGAAGGGGGAGGCGGCCGGGTAGCCGAAGGTGTAGACCTGTAGGCCGTTGTTCACGTTCTGATCGGTCCACGTGGAGAAGGACAGCTTCTGCGCGCCGACCCTGTCCTGCACCGGAGTGCCGCCGTCCTCGTTCAGCACGACCATCGCGAAGTCGTAGCTGTCGTCGGCCCGGTTGGACCACTGCGGGGCGACCATGAGGTCCCGCGCGGTGAACTTGCCGTGCGGGCTGTCACCGGAGGAGTAGCCGGGGACGAAGGTCCAGTTCTGGGCCCAGGAGCCCTTGCCGTCCTTGGCGCAGTGCCCGGCGGTCACCAGGGTGCTCTTGTTGGCGGAGTCCACGACCGAGGCGGAACAGGTGAAGTCCTTGCCGTCCATGGTCAGGTACACCTTGCCGGTGGTCTCGGTGACCTTGCCGCCGTCGTTCCAGCGCGCGCCGTCGCTGTTGGGGCTGGAGGCCTGCGGCTGGATGTCGGTGGACTGCTTGAGCGGGTCGGCCAGCCCGAGGGTGGACTCCACGAGGCTGGTGATGGGCTGGGCCGCGGCCATGCGGTCGCTGGTCCAGTAGTCGAGGACCGCGGTGCGCTGTTCGCCGGTCACGGCACCGGCCTGGTGGTCGATCCCGTCCGTTCGGGAGGCGGGCGTCCGCCCTTCCGGTGCGGGGCGTTCCGGGGCGAGCGCGTCCGGGAGGACGGCTGAGGCGTGGATGGCCTGGGAGACGGCGGAGGCCGGGGCGGGCAGGTGGTCGATGAGGGCCAGACCCCCGAAGGCGACCGCGACTGCGGCCAGCGGGGCGAGGATCCTGCGTGCGGTGGGCGAGGTCATGACCACGATCTTCGCACACTTGGAGTAACTCGATAACTACTTTGGGTTTGTGTCGCGGGTTTCTCGGGAAGTCATGGGCTCCTCGGGAAGGCGACCGGCCGTCTCTGCGTGAGACGGGACGGCCGGTCGCCCTGTCCGTGGTGTTCCGTTGACCGGAACTCGGGTTTTCGGCGCTGATCACGGGCAGAAAACCCGCACCGGCCTACCCGAGCGGGATGGTCACCCGGGTCGGCTCCTCCTCCGGGGAGGTCACCGTCACCCGGTTGCCGACCCGGCTCTCACTGACGTACCGGGCGTCCTTGCTGTCCACCACCACGGCCAGTCGGTGTCCGGCCGGTACGTCCCACACCACCGACGACAGTTCCGTCCGCACCGTCACCGGTTCGCCCGGGGCGGCGTCGCGCAGGGTGTGGGGGGCGTGGCTGAGCAGGGAACCGGTGCCCCGCTCGTTGATCGCGTACAGGTAGACGAAGACCGACTGGTCGGCGGTGGTCGGGGTGACCGTGAACGTCACCTCGGGGGTCCCCGCCACTCGGGCGCCGTCGGGGTAGGCGGGGCTGGTCCACACGGCGGCCCGGTGCCGGTCGACCGTGGGCAGCAGGACACCGGTGGGCACGTCGAAGAACTGCTGGAGCGCACCCGACAGGATCACCGTGCCGCTGCGGGCGGTCGTGCCGATCCCGGTCCGGAAGCCGTAGTCCCAGCCGGTGGCGGGCTCGCCGACCATCGCGCCCTGGCTCTGCCAGCGGCCCCAGCTGGAGCTGGGCCGGTCGAGGTGGTACTCGTCAGTCGCCGTCGTCACCGAGGGCCAGTCAGCGTGTGAGGACCACGCGCCGTCGCCGTTGTTGGGTCTGACGCGCACCGGGTCCTCGGCGTCGATGCCGTTGTCCTCGCCCTTGAGGTGGTGGTCGAACCAGCGGGCCAGGTCCTCCCAGGCCTCGTTGGGCAGCCCCACCGCGCCGAACGCCTCGGAGGTGGCGTGGTCGCCGGGGGAGAGCATGAGCCGCTTGGGGCCGGACAGCTCCTCGTAGAAGTCGGCGATGTGCCCTGCGGGGAACATGCCGTCGTTCCATCCGTGCGCCATCATGACGGCGGTCCCGTTGGCGTTGATCCGGTCCACCTTGGTGGCGGCGGAGCGGTCCGGCGCCATCTCCAGGATGGGGTCGACGTTGCCGCGCCGGTACTCGCGCTCCATCTCCCTGAGGGAGTCCCCGGGGGTGCCGAGCAGGTTCCCGGCCAGGAGCAGCAGCTCGGCGGACTGCACGTCGATGGTGTCTCCGGGGTAGAGCGAGGCCCCCAGGTCGGCCCAGCCGCTCATGGAACCGACCGCCCTGACCCGTTCGTCCTCGGCGGCGGTGAGCAGGCTGATCCCGCCGCCGTAGGAGATGCCCGCCATGCCGATCCGGTCGGCGTCGGCCTCGGTGTTCTCCAGGGCCCAGTCGATGACGGCGCTGGCGTCGGCCCTGTCCTCGGGGCCGGCGACCTCGATGCCGCCGCCGGAGTCCCAGAACCCGCGGGAGGAGTAGGCGACGACCTGGTAACCGGACTCCTCCGCCAGCTTCTTGGCCGCGCCGACGTAGAGGATGTGCGGGGTCGCCCACGCCGAGGGCATCACGAGCAGGGGGCGCGGGCCCTCGGCGTCGGTGGGGGTGATGACCTTGGCCTTCAGCTCGGTGCCGTCGTGACTGACGATGGTCTCGTAGCTGGTGGTGGAGGAGACGGTGACCGCGGAGGCGGGCGCCGGGGACAGGGCGGCGACCGCGACGGCGGCCGCCACGGCGGTGGCGGAGAGAGCATGGAAGCGCGCACCGAAGGGGGTCCGCGCTCGGGAGCGGGAGCGCTCGCTGGAGGGGGGACGCGTACTGACTCGGGACATGGCGGGAACCTCGGGGGTGGGGGGAGGGAGGCTCCGATGGGCGCTCGCGCCAGCACCATCGGGGACGGGGACACCGGCGGTGATCGGCGTCTCGCCTTACTGTGAGGTAACTTACTCGCCAGTCAAGTTAGGCGATCCGGTGCCCTTTGTAAAGACCCCGTGAACACGGGGCCGCGCTTCGCCGGGGTGACCCGAGCCGACCCCGAGTCCGCCTCAGGGCCCGCCTCCGAGGGTTCGCCCCGCCGTTCCCCCGCGTTGTCCACAGGCCCCGGCGGCGGGCCGCCGGGTGCGGGACAATGGAGGGGTGCGAGAAGAACAGCAGCGAACAGTAGTGATCCTCGGCTCCACCGGTTCCATCGGAACCCAGGCCGTCGACATCGTCCAGCGCAACCCCGAGCGCTTCCGGGTCGTGGGCCTGGCGGCCGGGGGCGGCCGCGCCGACCTGCTCGCCAAGCAGGCGGTCGAGCTCCGGGTCGGGCACGTGGCCGTGGCGGACCCCGCCCGCGCCGCCGAGCTCACCCGCCTCCTGCGCGAACAGGGCTCCGACGCCGAGGTGCTGGTCGGCGCCGAGGGCGTGGCCGCGCTGGCCGCACACCCCTGCGACGTCGTCCTCAACGGGATCACCGGCGCCCTGGGCCTGGAGTCCACCCTGGCCACGCTGCGGGCGGGCAGCACCCTCGCCCTGGCCAACAAGGAGTCCCTCATCATCGGCGGGCCGCTGGTGCGGGACCTGGCCGCCCCCGGCCAGATCGTCCCGGTCGACTCCGAGCACTACGCCATCGCCCAGTGCTTCCCCCACGTGCCCGAGGGCGAACTCAGTAGTCCCGCCCAGGGCCTGGTCCACGCCGCCCGGTCCGAGGTGCGCCGCCTGGTCGTCACCGCCAGCGGCGGACCCTTCCGGGGCCGTCGGGCGGACGAACTCACCCACGTCACCCCCGCCGAGGCCCTGGACCACCCCACCTGGAGCATGGGCCCGGTCATCACCGTCAACTCCGCGACCCTGGTCAACAAGGGTCTGGAGGTCATCGAGGCCAACCTGCTGTTCGACGTGCCCTTCGACCGGATCGACGTGGTCGTGCACCCGCAGTCGATCGTGCACTCCATGGTCGAGTACGTCGACGGCACCACCCTGGCCAAGGCCAGCCCGCCCAGCATGATGATCCCGATCGCGTACGGGATCGGCGGCCTCGAGCGCGTCCCCGACGCCGCGCCCGGTATGGACTGGTCCCGTGCCCAGAGCTGGACCTTCGAACCGCTGGACCACGAGGCCTTCCCCGCGGTGAGACTGGCCGCGGAGGTCGGTGCGTCGGGCGGAACCGCTCCGGCCGTCTACAACGCCGCCAACGAGGAGGCCGTCGACGCGTTCCTCAAGGGAAACCTCGCGTTCCCGGCCATCATGGACACCGTCTCCCAGGTAGTCTCTGAACACCAGCGGGCGGACCATCCGGGTGCCTCGACCCTGACCTTGGACGACGTGTACGCCGCTGACACCTGGGCCCGAACCCGCGCGCGCGAGCTGCTCACCCGCGGCTGAGGACCGACATCGGCTTGAGGAGTGGTGCATGGTCGTTCTGCTGACCGTGGTCGGGATCGTCCTGTTCGTCGTGGGGCTGCTGTTCTCGATCGCCTGGCACGAGCTCGGCCACATGTCCACGGCCAAGATGTTCGGGATCAAGTGCACCGAGTTCATGGTGGGCTTCGGCAAGACGCTGTGGTCGGTGCGCAGGGGCGAGACCGAGTACGGCATCAAGGCCGTCCCGCTGGGCGGGTTCGTGCGGATGGTCGGCATGCTCCCGCCCGCCCGGGAACGGGCGGACACCGGCGCCAGGAAGATGTCGCGCTGGCGGGCCATGGCCGAGGACGCCCGCGAGGCCTCCTACATGGAGCTGTCCCCCGAGGACCAGGACCGGCAGTTCTACCAGCGCGCCCCCTGGAAGCGCCTGATCGTCATGTTCGCCGGTCCGGGCATGAACCTCGTGCTGGCGATCATCCTGCTCGGTGTGCTCTTCATGGGCATCGGCGTGCACCAGGAGACCCCGCAGATCGGGTCCGTCCGCGAGTGCGTCGTCCCGGCCGGGGTGACCGCCACCGAGTGCACCGACGAGTTCGCGCCCACCCCCTCCCATGAGGCGGGGCTGGAGCCCGGCGACGTCGTCGTCTCGATCGACGGCGAGCCGGTGACCGGCGACACCGTGAACGGGCAGATCAGACGGTCCCTCGGCAGCACCGAGTTCGTGATCGAACGCGACGGCGAGCGGTTCACCACCGACGTCGACATCGTCGAGAACGAGCTGCCCGCCCGGGACGCCGAGGGCAACATCGTCTACGAGACCGACGACCGGGGCGACCACGTCTACGACGAGCAGGGCCGCAGGGTCGCCGCCACCGAGGTCGTGGGCTTCCTGGGTGTGGTGTTCGTCCAGGAGCGCCAGGCGCTGACCGTGGGGGAGTCGGTCTCCGAGGTCGGCACCATGCTGGTCGGCGTGGGCGAGGCGATCATCGCCCTGCCCAGCCGGGTCCCCGAGGTGTTCGGCGCCGCCTTCCTGGGCGAGCAGCGCACCGAGGACTCCCCGGTGGGCATCGTGGGCATCTCCCGCATCGGCGGCGAGATCATGTCGCAGGGCCTGCCCGTGATCGACACCGTGGCGATCATGATCAGCATCCTGGCCAGCGTCAACCTCTTCCTCTTCGCCTTCAACATGCTGCCGATCCTGCCGCTGGACGGCGGGCACATGGCCGGGGCGATCTGGGAGTCCGTCAAGAAGTGGACCGCCCGGATCTTCCGGAGACCGGACCCGGGACCGGTGGACGTGGCCCTGCTGACACCTGTGGCCTACGTGATCGTGGGCTGCTTCCTCGTCTTCAGCGTCATCCTGCTCGTGGCCGACCTCATCAACCCGGTACGGCTGTTCGGCTGACCCCTCCGGGGGCGGCCGTGCGCCGCCCCCGAGGGATGAACACCGGTTGAACTGGTGTGAGCGCGGCCACGAAGGGCCATGGGTCGCCCGAAGGGCGGGTAACCTGGAGGTCGCGTACCGGGATCGCCGCCGTGGCGGAGGCCAGCGAGACGGAGCACCCGGTCACGCCTGGCGGGCGCCGCCGCGCGCGCCCCACTCTCCACGAACCGGACGACATCAAGTGCCGCCCTCCCTCCGGCGGCAGACGAGGTGAACCAAGCGTGACCATTGATCTCGGTATTCCCGCCACACCGCCGCGCCCGCTGGCGACCCGGCGCAAGACCCGACAGATCATGGTCGGGAACGTCCCCGTGGGCGGGGACGCGCCGGTGTCCGTGCAGTCCATGACGACCACCCGCACCTCCGACATCAACGCGACCCTCCAGCAGATCGCCGAGCTGACGGCCTCGGGCTGCCAGATCGTGCGCGTGGCCGTTCCCACCAACGACGACGCCGACGCGCTGCCGATCATCGCCAGGAAGTCGCAGATCCCGGTGATCGCCGACATCCACTTCCAGCCCAAGTACGTGTTCGCGGCGATCGACGCCGGCTGCGCCGCCGTGCGCGTCAACCCGGGCAACATCAAGAAGTTCGACGACAAGGTCGCCGAGATCGCCAAGGCCGCCTCCGACGCCGGGACCCCGATCCGGATCGGCGTCAACGCCGGTTCGCTCGACAAGCGCCTGCTCGCCAAGTACGGCAAGGCCACTCCCGAGGCGCTCGTGGAGTCGGCGCTCTGGGAGTGCTCGCTGTTCGAGGAGCACGGCTTCCAGGACATCAAGATCTCGGTCAAGCACAACGACCCGGTCGTGATGGTCAACGCCTACCGGCTGCTGTCGCAGGCCTGCGACTACCCGCTGCACCTGGGCGTCACCGAGGCCGGTCCGGCCTTCCAGGGCACCATCAAGTCCTCCGTGGCCTTCGGTGCCCTGCTCTCGGAGGGGATCGGCGACACCATCCGCGTGTCCCTGTCCGCCCCGCCCGCCGAGGAGGTCAAGGTCGGCGCCCAGATCCTGGAGTCCCTGGGTCTGCGCGAGCGCGGCCTGGAGATCGTCTCCTGCCCGAGCTGCGGCCGCGCCCAGGTGGACGTCTACACGCTCGCCGAGGAGGTCACCGCCGGGCTGGAGGGCCTGGAGGTGCCGCTGCGCGTGGCCGTCATGGGCTGCGTCGTGAACGGCCCGGGTGAGGCGCGCGACGCCGACCTCGGTGTGGCCTCCGGCAACGGCAAGGGCCAGATCTTCGTCAAGGGCGAGGTCATCAAGACCGTCCCCGAGTCCAAGATCGTCGAGACGCTGATCGAGGAGGCCATGCGCATCGCCGAGGAGATGGGCGAGGCCGGGGTCGAGGGCGAGCCCAGCGTGTCCGTCGCGGGCTGATCCACGAGGGTCCCCGCCAGGGGCCACCACGCTTCAGGGGAGTACGGCCGGTGCCGTGCTCCCCTTTGCCGTGTCCTGGGGTCGAGTTGGCCCGGCCGCCGGGGCGCTGGCCAGGAACACCTGAGGGAGCCGAACGCTTACACGTACGGGTGGATCCCGCATCGCCGCTGGTCAGGTGAGCATGATCACCGTGTGTCACTCCACATGACATGCGTCACCATGACGTGCGTTCTCTTGCGTCAGCGCGCATGATTCCGTCATGTGAAGCGGACACAGGCAACGAATGTGGGTCATGTTACTCACGCAACACCATTAACGTTGCCCAAGGCACATTTGGGGTCCCGTTGGTTCGTGACGGCGCCGATCCGGTGTGCCCACCCGCAGAACGTCGAGGAGTCATTTCGTGGTGGACCAGAAGAGCCCCGCGCGGTCGGACGCCTCCGCTCCCACGCTGGGGCGGCGTCTGAGCCGACGCAAGCCGGTCGAGAAGCTCGTGGCCGAGACCGAGGGCGACAACGGCCTGCGCCGCACCATGGGGTTCTGGCAGCTGTCGATGATCGGTATCGGCGCCACCCTGGGCACCGGCATCTTCGTGGTCCTGGGAGAGGCGGTCCCGATCGCCGGACCCGCCGTCATCCTGGCGTTCGTCCTGGCCGGTGTCACCGCGCTCTTCTCCGCGCTCGCCTACGCCGAGATGGCCGGGATGATCCCCGCCTCCGGCTCGGCCTACTCCTACAGCTACGCCACCATGGGCGAGTTCATGGCCTGGGTGTGCGGCTGGTGCCTGATGCTCACCTACGGGGTCTCCGTGGCGGCGGTCGGCGTCGGCTGGGGCCAGTACATCAACGAGCTCCTGCACCTGACCACGGGCCTGTCTCTGCCCGGCGCGCTCCTGGCCGGACCACTGGAGGGCGGCCTGGTCAACGTCCCCGCCGCCGTCGTGGTCCTGCTGTCGATGTTCGCCCTGCTCGCGGGGGTGCGAGAGAGCACCCGGGTCAACGCCGTCATGGTCACCATCAAGATCGCCGTGCTGGTGATGTTCGTGGCCATCGCGATCACCGCCGTCCAGCGGGGCAACTTCGCCCCGTTCCTGCCGATGGGCATGGCCGGTGTCTCCGCCGCCGGAGCCACCCTGTTCTTCTCCTACATCGGCTTCGACTCCGCCTCCACCGCCAGCGAGGAGGCCCGGAATCCGCAGCGCGACCTGCCGCGCGCCATCATGTTCTCCATGATCGTGGTCACCGCGATCTACTGCCTGGTGGCCTTCAGCGCTGTCGGCGCCCTCAACTGGACCCGGTTCGCCGAGGGGCGGACCTCCCTGGCCGGGATCCTCACCGTTGTCACCGGCACCCCGATCTGGGCGGTCATCTTCGCCGCCGGTGCCGTCCTGGCCCTGGCCAGCGTCGTCCTGGTGGTCCTCTACAGCCAGACCCGCATCCTCTTCGCGATGTCCCGCGACGGACTGATCCCCGCCGCCTTCTCCAAGGTGGACTCCCGAGGCACCCCGCGCGCCAACACGATCATCACGTCGGTGTTCATCGCCCTGCTGGCCGCGCTCATCCCGCTCGGTCCGCTCGCCGACGCCACCGCCATCGGCACGCTTTTCGCGTTCGCCCTGGTCAACGTGGCGGTGCTCGTGCTGCGGAGGAACCGCCCCGACCTCAAGCGCGCCTTCCGGATGCCCGGCGCCCCGGTGACCCCGGTCCTGGGTGTGCTGGCCTGCGCCTACCTGATGGTCAGCATGCCGGTCAGCGTGTGGGTCGCCTTCGGCGCCTGGCTCGTGGTGGGACTTGCGATCTACTTCGGCTACGGCATGCGCCGCTCCGCGCTGGAGACCGAGTCCACCGTGCGGGTGGGTTCCTGAGCGGAGCCGAGCCCGCCACGGCGGCGGACGGACGAGCGGGGGCGGGGCTCGGGGGAATCCCCCGGCCCCGCCCCGTGTTCGTCCCGGTGTCCGAAGCCGCTCCGGGTTGGCGAACGAACGGAGCGTGAGAGCGCCATCAGGCGCAAAGAACCACTCCGGATCAGCGATAACTCGCAACGGAGTGCATGTCCCACACACGGTTCCCACGTCCCCCTCCACCTAGAGTGGACGCGGCCGACCAGCGGCGACACACCAGGAGGTACGCAGCGATGCCCGCACGACTGCGCGTGGCCCTCGACCAGGGCACGGGACGCAGCGGCGATCCCGCCTCCTCGCTCCACCGGCTCCACGAGCGGGCCCGCGCGGCCGCCGCCGAGGGCGCCGCCCTGCTGGTCACCCCCGAGATGTCGCTGACCGGCTACAACCTCGGTGGGCGGGTCCGGGACCTGGCCGAGCCCGCGGACGGACCCCTCTTCACGGAGGTCTCCCGGATCGCCTCCGACACCGGCGTGGCGATCGTCTACGGCTTCCCCGAGCTGGCCGACGGGGACGTGTACAACGCGGTGCGGTTCGTGGACGCCACGGGGGCCTCCCGCGCGCTGTACCGCAAGACCCACCTGTTCGGCGGCCTGGACCGGGACCTCTTCCGCCCCGGGGACGAGCTGGTCGTCCAGGTCGACCTCGACGGTCACCGGATCGGCCTCCTGGTCTGCTACGACGTCGAGTTCCCCGAGCCCGTCCGGGCCCACGCCCAGGCCGGGACCACCCTCCTCGTCGTGCCCACGGCCCTGATGGCCCCGAACACGTCGGTGGCCACCCTCCTTGTCCCGGCGCGGGCCATGGAGAACCAGCTCCACCTCGCCTACGTGAACCGCTGCGACACCGAGGGCGAACTCGACTACGTCGGACTGAGCGCGCTCGTGGGACCCGACGGCGCCGAGCTGCTCCGGGGCGGGGGCACCGAGACCCTGCTGGTCGGCGACGTCGACCCGGCGGCCACCGAGGCCTCCCGTGCCGAACTCTCCTACCTCGGGGACCGCCGCACGGACCTGTACCCCGCGCCCGACACCCACTGACACCACCCGCGCCCGACACCCACTGACACCACCCGCCCCACCCGACACCGCCGCGCCTGCGGTACCCACACACCCCGCTCCAGTGAAGGAGGGCCCCATGACGTCCGCCGTGCCCACGTCCGCCGGTACCGCAGCCGTGTCCGACGACCAGGACCGTCCCCTGACCATGTCCGGGCCCGACTTCCCGTTCGCCTACGACGAGTTCCTGGCGCCCCCCGCCGGTCTGGGCCAGGTTCCCGCCGAACACCACGGCGCCGAGGTCGCGGTCATCGGCGGCGGCCTGTCCGGCATCGTCACCGCCTACGAGCTGATGAAGATGGGGCTGCGGCCGGTCGTGTACGAGGCCGACCGGATCGGCGGCCGCCTGCGCACCGAGCGCCTGCCCGGGGCCCCCGACGACGTGGTCGCCGAGATGGGCGCGATGCGCTTCCCTCCGACCTCCACGTCCTTCTGGCACTACGCCGACCGCGTGGACCTGCGCACCAGCCCCTTCCCCAACCCGCTCTCCCCGGCCACCCCGAGCACCGTCGTCGATCTCAAGGGCGAGTCGCACTACGCGACGCACCTGGACGACCTGCCCGAGCTGTACCGGGACGTGGCGCGCGCCTGGGACCGGACCCTGGAGAGCGTCGAGCACACCCGCATGCAGCGGGCGATCCGCGAGCGCGACGTGGCCACCCAGAAGGAGATCTGGAACCGGCTGGTCGAGCGGCTCGACAACCAGACCTTCTACGGCTTCCTGTGCGAGTCCCCGGGCTTCGCGTCCTTCAGGGACCGCGAGGTCTTCGGCCAGGTGGGCTTCGGGACCGGAGGCTGGGACACGGACTTCCCCAACTCCATCCTGGAGATCCTGCGGGTCACCTACACGGGCGCCGACGACGATCACATGGGCATCGTCGGGGGCGTGGACCAGCTCCCGCTCCGACTGTGGGAGGACGCCCCGGACAAGCTCGTGCACTGGGCGCAGGGCACGTCCCTGGCCTCGCTGCACGGCGGTGAGGCGCGCCCCGCCGTGACAGCGCTGCGCCGCACGGCGGCGAAGGGCTCCCAGGCGGGCAACATCACCGTCACCGACTCCTCCGGCTCCACCCGCACCTACCCGGCGGCCGTGTTCACGGCGCAGTCCTGGATGATGCTGTCCAAGATCGACTGCGACGACGACCTGCTGCCGATCGACCACTGGACCGCGATCGAGCGGACCCACTACATGGAGTCCTCGAAGCTGTTCGTCCCGGTGGACCGCGCGTTCTGGAGGGACCGGGACCCGGAGACCGGCCGGGACGTCATGAGCATGACGCTCACCGACCGCATGACCCGGGGCACCTACCTGCTGGAGGGTGAGGACCCGGACGGCCCGGCGGCGATCTGCCTGTCCTACACCTGGTGCGACGACTCACTCAAGTGGCTGCCGCTGTCCGCCAACGAGCGCCTGGAGGTCATGCTGGCCTCGCTGGGCAAGATCTACCCGGACGTGGACGTGCGCTCCCACATCACCGGTGACCCGGTCACGGTCTCCTGGGAGGACGAGCCGTACTTCATGGGCGCGTTCAAGGCGAACCTGCCCGGCCACTACCGGTACCAGCGCCGCCTGTTCACGCACTTCCACCAGGAGGACCTGGCGGAGCGGCACCGGGGGCTGTTCCTCGCCGGTGACGACGTGTCCTGGACCGCCGGGTGGGCCGAGGGCGCCGTGCAGACCGCCCTGAACGCGGTGTGGGGCGTCATGCACCACTTCGGCGGCCGCACCGACCCCACCAACCCGGGCCCGGGCGACCTGTTCGACGAGCTGGCCCCGGTGGCCCTGCCCGAGGACTGACCGGATCCGGCGGCGCTCTTCTCGGGGCGTGACGTCCGCCCGAGGGCCGACAGGGCCTCGGCGCCAGCGTCCCGGCATCCCCTTCTCCGGCGACCGGCTCTGAGGCCTAGTCCGGGGGGTCGGTCCCGGCGGCTCCGGCGAGGATGGGCTGGTCGACCAGACGGGAGAGCACCAGGGTGCTCTTGGTGCGGACCACGAAGGGTTCGGCGCCGATCCGCTCGATCACCTCCTCCAGGTGCTGGGTGTCGCGCGCGCGGACCTGCACGATGGCGTCGGCCTCCCCGGTGACGGTGCAGGCCGAGGTGATCTCCGCGTAGCCGGACAGGCCGATCCGGATCTCGGCGGGGGACGTGCGGGCGCGGCAGTAGAGCTCGATGAAGGCCTCGGTGGTCCAGCCGATCGCCTGGGGCTCGACGACCACGGTGAAGCCGCGCACGGCGCCGGACTCGATCAGGCGGTCCACCCGGCGCTTCACCGCCGAGGGGCTGAGGCCGACCCCGCCGCCGATCTCCGCGAAACTCGTCCGCGCGTCCGCGCCGAGCATCGCGATGATCCGCTCGTCGACACGATCAAGCCGCATTGTGCCCCTTTGTCCATGTCTGATCTGACCAGGGCACATGTTACCGGGGGAGTGCTCGGTCGGGGCCCGTGTCGCTTCCCATTGTCACGTTGTGTAGCGGCGAGAATGCATGAGGACATCCTGGCCGGTATCGGGGGTAAGCGAGTGCGATCAGCGTGCACACAGTGGGCAGCAGTCTCCGCCGGGGTGCTCCTGGCATCCCTGGTCGCCGTGCCTGCGGCGCAGGCCGCCCCGGCGGGGACGCCCCCCGCGCCGACCACCAGGATCGACCAGAGGGCGCTTGACTGGCGGCCCTGCGAGGACCTCGAACCGGTCGGCGACACCGCGATGGAGTGCGCCACCCTCACCGTCCCCATGGCCAGGAGCACCGACGGCGGTCGCGTCGGCGACCTCGCCGAGACCCTCCAGATCGCCCTGTCCCGGGTCCCCGCCACCGGCACCGCCGAGCACACCGTGCTGGTCAACCCCGGCGGACCGGGCAGCGCCGGACGCAAGTGGGCCGCGCACACCCACAACCGCATGCCCGAGGAACTGCGCGAGATCTACGACGTGGTCGCCTTCGACCCGCGCGGCATGGGCGCCTCCACCCCCAACGTCACCTGCGACCCCGCCTACTTCGCCCCCGTCCGCAAGGACTCCGTCCCGGCCGATGCCATGGAGGAGCGGGCGCTGCGCGAGGACGCCGAGGCCTACGCCGACGCCTGCACCCGGAACACCGGTCCGCTCCTGGACCACATGCGCACCGAGGACACCGCGCACGACATGGACGCCATCCGCGTCGCCCTCGGCCTGGAGCAGGTCGACTACCTCGGCTACTCCTACGGCAGCTACCTCGGCACCGTCTACGCCTCGCTCTACCCCGACAGCGTGCGCGCCGTGGTCCTGGACAGCGTCGTCGACCCGGACCTGCCCTGGTACCAGAGCAACCTCCGCCAGAGCCGGTCCCTGGACCGCGCCGCTGAGAACTTCTTCGACTGGATCGCCCGCCACGACGGCACCTACGGTCTGGGCACCGACGGCGATGAGGTCTCCGCCGCCTACTACGACCTGCGCGCGCGACTCCGCGAGGCCCCGCTGGAGGACACCGTCGGACCCTCCGAGCTGGACGGCGCCGCCTCCGTCGTGGCCTACAGCGGCAACTCCTGGCCCTCTGTCGCCGAAGCCCTGGCCGCCCAGGTCAACGACGCCGACCCGGCCCCGCTCCTGAAGCTGCACGACACCTACGGGGACGACGCGGACAGCGACCCCGCCTTCGGCGGCTACCTCGCGGTCCAGTGCACCGACGCCCCCTGGCCCCGCGACTGGGACACCTGGGACACGGACGCCAGGCGGGTCCACGAGGACGCACCCTTCCTGGGCTGGCACAACATCTGGTACAACGCCCCGTGCGCCTCCTGGACCGGAGAGGCCGACCCGTGGTTCCAGGTCGGTGACGGTCCCTACGAACACCCCGCGTACGAAGGCGACGTCCTCGTCGTGCACGCCACCGAGGACGGCGCGACCCCGGTCGAGGGCGCCCACTCCCTGCGTGACCGCCTGCCCGGCTCCTCACTGGTGATCGAGGACGGCGGCATCACCCACGGTGTGGCCCTCACCGGAAACACCTGCGTGGACGAGACCGTCGTCGCCTACCTCAAGGACGGGGTCCTGCCCGAACGCGGCGCCGACGGCCCCGACGTCACCTGCGAGGCCCGCCCCGAGCCCAGCCCGCGCGGCGCGCAGAGCACCGAACCGACGCAGGTGGAACGCCTCGGACCGATCGGACTCGAAACATCCAGGTGAGTCCGGACAGAGGGTCTAATAGGCTGGAATCGGCGCGAATTCGTCGTGGGCCCACGAACCGATCCGGTGTCCCGCCGGAGCAGGTGATCGGGATGATGGGGGAGATGCGATGCTGCGGACCTCGGCGGTACGGATCCTGGGAGAACGCGACCGGGAGGCCGTCCGCGCGCTCCTGGACGCCGACCCCGTGGGCAACGTCTTCGTGGCCTCACGGCTGATGGCCACCGGAATGTCCGGCGGGGCCGGGGCCGAACTCTGGGGTCACACCGAACGCGGCAGACTCACCGCCCTGTGTTACTCGGGCGCCAACCTCGTCCCGGTCAACGCGGGGCCCGCCGCCGTACGCGGGTTCGCCGACCACGCCCGCTGGCGCGGCCGCCGCTGCTCGTCGATCGTCGGTCCGGTCGAGGCGGTCAGCGACTTCTGGCAGCAGATCACCCCCTCCTGGGGGCCCGCCCGCGTCATCCGCGCGAGCCAGCCGGTCCTGGAGATCGACGGCCCGCCCGCCGTCGCCCCCGACCCCCTGGTGCGCCGGGTCCGCGTCCAGGAGATCAACACCCTGGTCCCCGCCTGCGTCGCCATGTTCACCGAGGAGGTGGGGGTCCCCCCGGACTCCGGCGACGGCGGCGCCCTCTACCGTGCCCGCGTCGAGGAACTGGTCCGCACCGGCCGGGCCTTCGCCCGGATCGAGGACGGCCGCGTGGTCTTCAAGGCCGAGATCGGCGCCGTCACCCGGCACGCCTGCCAGGTCCAGGGGGTGTGGGTCCACCCGGAGCTGCGCGGCCAGGGATACTCCAGCGCGGGCATGGCGGCCGTCGTCAACTACGCCCTCGCCGAGATCGCCCCCCGGGTGACCCTCTACGTCAACGACTTCAACACCCCCGCCAGGGCCACCTACCAGCGCGTCGGCTTCCGCCAGGTGGGAGAGGTCATGTCGGTGCTCTTCTGAGTGGCGGCGCGTACCTGACGCATCCTCGTCAGTTTGCCGATCCGTCCCGGGTCGGCGCCGACGGCGCTCGGTAACGTGGACGGGCTCCCTCCCCCGCGCCGCAGAGAGGCCCCATGCTCCACAACCCGACCGGTCGCGCTCGCCTGGGGCTGGCCCTCCTCCTCGCCCTGCTGACGGTGCTGGGGCCGCTCAACATCGACATGTACCTCCCGGCCTTCCCGGAGATCTCCGACGACCTCGGCGCCAGCGCCTCCCAGGTGCAGCTGAGCCTCACCAGCTGCCTGGTGGGCCTGGCCGTCGGCCAGGTGGTGATCGGCCCGATCAGCGACGCCCGGGGACGGCGCGCGCCGCTCCTCGTCTGCGTGGCCCTGTTCGTGCTGGCCTCGGCCCTGTGCGCGCTCGCCCCCAACACCGGGGTCCTGGTGCTGGGCCGCTTCCTCCAGGGGTTCACCGCCAGCGCCGGAGTGGTGCTCTCCCGCGCCGTGGTGCGCGACGTCTTCGACGGCACCGCGCTCACGCGGTTCTTCGCCCTGATCATGGTGGTGGTCGCGGTCGCCCCGATGGTCGCCCCGGTGGTCGGCGGCGGGGTCCTGCTCCTGCCCTCCGCCACGTGGCGGAGCGTCTTCTGGGCGCTGGCCCTGCTCGGCGCCGTGGTCGTCCTGGTCGTGGCCGCGCGGCTGCCGGAGACCCTCCCCGTGGAGCGGCGCATCCCCAGCACGCTCGGCGGCAGCCTGCGCACCATGGGTGGGCTCCTCAGGGACCGCCGCTACATCGGCCACACGCTCATCGTCGGTCTGCTGCACGGCGGCAGCTTCGCCTACGTCGCCGGGACGCCCTTCGTCTACCAGGACCTGTACGGGGTGTCCCCGCAGGTGTTCGGGTTCCTCTTCGGCGTGAACGGGATCGCCATCATCCTCGGGAGCACCGCCGTCGGCCGCCTCAGCGACCGCTACGGGGAGCGCACCCTGCTCGGAGTGGCCGTGGTCGTGGCGGTGGCCGCCACCGCCGTGGTGCTCGCCACGGCGCTCCTCCAAGGGCCGCTGACCCTGCTGGTCGTCCCGATCTTCGTCTACATGACCTGCATGGGCATGGTCCTCACGGGATCCTTCGCCCTGGCCATGGAGGGCCAGGAGAACCGGGCCGGGAGCGCGAGTTCGCTCCTGGGCGCCCTGCCGATGATCATCGGCGCCGCGGTGGCGCCCCTGGTCGGACTGGACGAGAGCACCGCGGTCCCCATGGGCGTGCTCCTGTTCGGCAGTTCCGCCCTGGGCCTGCTGGTCCTGGTCACCCTCGCCCGGCCCGCGCCGATCCCCGCCGTCCGCGAGGCCGACCCCCAGCCCTGACCCGGCCGCACACGCGGGGGGCGGGGCGCGCACCGCGCACCCCGCCCCCCGTCCGGAACCGGGTCACCCCTCGGCGACGCGGTCCGACGCTCCCTTCCGCTCCGCGTCCATGCCCAGGCGCTCGGGGGCGCCGGGGAAGGACAGCTCGAAGTCCGGGGTGTCGGCGATCAGCGCGCGCGTGTACTCGTGCCTCGGCGACGACATCACCTCGCCCACCGGGCCGTACTCGACGATCTCGCCCCTGTTGAGGATGGCGACCCGCTCGGCGATGTTGGACACCAGCGCGATGTTGTGGGTCACGAACAGCAGCGCCATGCCCTGGTCCTGGAGTTCGCGCAGCAGCTTCACGATCTCCGCCTGCACCGAGACGTCCAGCGCCGACGTGATCTCGTCGCACACGAGCAGGTCCGGGCGCGTGGCCACGGCGCGCGCGATACACACGCGCTGGCGCTCACCACCGCTGAGCTGCTCCGGGAAGCGGTCCGCGTAGGAGGCGGGCAGCGCGGCCCGCTCCAGGGCCTCGGCCACCACGGCGTCCGGGTCGTCGGGACGGCCCACCAGGTGCCGGTAGGGGCCCAGGACCTGTTCCCGTACCCGCTTGCGCGGGTTCAGCGCCTCGTACGGGTTCTGGAACACGTACTGGACCCGGCGCCGCTGCTCCGCCGTCCGGCGGTAGCTGCTGGTGGCCAGCGGCTCGCCGTCGAAGAGGATCTCGCCGGTGAACTGGTGGTGCAGACCCGCCACCGAACGGGACAGGGTCGTCTTGCCCGACCCGGACTCGCCCAGCAGCGCCACGCACTCGCCCCGGGAGACCGACACGTCGATCCCCTCCAGCACCTGCGTGCGTCCGTACCCCGCGGCCAGCCCGGAGATCCGCAGCAGCGGTTCCTCCTCCGGCTCGGGCTCCTCGTGCCCCGAGGTCTTCAACAGCGGCACGGCCATCAGCAGCTGGCGCGTGTACGCGTGCCGCGGATCGGACAGCACCGTCTGGGCGCGCCCGTGCTCCACGACCTCTCCCCGGTACATCACCGCGATGTCGTCGGCCAGGTCGGCGACCACGGCCATGTCGTGGCTGATGTACACACCGGCGGTCCCGTAGTCACGGGTCATCGACCGGATGGTCTCCAGCACGTGCGCCTGCGTGGTCACGTCCAGGCCGGTGGTCGGCTCGTCGAGCACGATCACGTCCGGGCGGCCCACGAACGCCATGGCGATCGCCACCCGCTGCTGCTGTCCGCCGGAGAGCTGGTGCGGGTAGCGGCGCAGGAACGCGTCGTCGTCGGGCAGGGCCACCTCGCGCATGACCTCGCGGACCCGCGCCCGGACCTCCTTGTCCGACAGCGAACCGTCGTGCAGAGCCTCCGTGAGCTGTACACCCAGCCGCAGAGCCGGGTTGAGCGCGGAGGCGGGTGACTGCGGGATGTAGGCCACCGCGCGCCCGCGCAGCTGACGGACCTCGCGCTCGTTGAGCGTGGCCAGGTCCTGGCCGGAGACCAGTACCTGACCGCCGACGATCTCCGTGGCGCGCTTGCAGTGCGCCAGCAGCGACAGGCCCAGAGTGGTCTTGCCCGAACCGGACTCGCCCACCAGCCCGAGGATCTCGCCGCGCTTCACGGTGATCGACACGCCGCTGATGATCTCGACGTCCGAGGGGCGCCCGATCACGGTGAGCCCGTCGACCACCAGCACGGTCTCGCCGTCGGGACGGTCCTTCCGTCGGGTGTCCCCGGCCCCGGTCCCGCCGGGCTCCGTGTTCTCGTTCAAGGTCACTTCTCGACCCCCCGGTCGATACCGATCGCCGCGCGGGAGAGCCCGTCGGTGATGAGGTTGGCGCCGACGGTGAGCACCGCGATCGCCGTCACGGGCAGCGCGACCGCCCACGGCTGGATCGCCATGCCCTGGCGGTTCTCGTTGATCATCAGGCCCCAGTCCGCGGTGGGCGGCTGGAGTCCCATGCCGAGGAACCCGAGCACGGCCACGACCCCGATGGAGTAGGTCAGGCGCAGGCCCAGCTCCACCAGCAGCGGGCTGGTCACGTTCGGCAGGATCTCCACCGTCATGATCCGCCAGCGCGGCAGGCCGATCGCCTCGGCCGCCTTCACGTAGTCCTGCTCGATCACCTTGCGGGTGGCCTCCCGGATCACCCGGGCCACGCGCGGCATGTGCGACACCGCGATGACCGCGACGATCAGCCACACCTTCGGGCCGAGGATCGACATCACCAGCAGGGCGGCGATCAGCTGGGGGAAGGCCAGCAGCACGTCGTTCGTGCGCATGAGGACGTCGTCCACCCAGCCGCGGCGGTAACCGGCGATGACGCCGATCACCGTTCCCGCGGCCACACCGATCCCGGCGGAGGCGACGGCCAGCAGCAGCAGTGTCCAACCGCCCCACAGGAAGCGGGTGAACACGTCGCGGCCCCGGTTGTCACCGCCGAACAGGGTGCCGTCCACGCCCGTCTCGAACGGCTTGGACACGAACTCGGTGGCGGTGTAAGGGGCCACGAACGGCCCCAGCACCGCGATCAGGACGATGAGCCCCGTCAGGGCCACACCGACCTTGGTGCGGCCGAACCGCCAAGCGGTCCGGAACAGCCCCGGGCGCCGTCGTGGCGCAGCGGTGGCGGGTGTGCTCGTCGAAGGTCCAGTCATCGGTTCGCGACCCTCACCTTCGGGTTGGCCGCCAGCCCGATCACGTCGGCGACCAGGTTGACGAGGATGTAGATCCCCGCGATGAGCAGGACCACGGCCTGGATCAGCGGCACGTCACGGTTGCCGATGGCGTCCATGAGCACCTTGCCGACACCGGGGAAGTTGAACAGGAACTCGATGGCCACCACGCCGCCGGCCAGCCAGGCCAGCTGGAGAGCGACCACCTGGGCGACCGGGCCGATCGCGTTGGGCGCGGCGTGGCGCCACAGCACCGTGCGCTCGCCCATGCCCTTGAGCCGTGCCTGCTGCACGTACTCGCTCTCCAGGACCTCGATCATCGTCGCCCGCATCATGCGCACGATCGGCGGGGCCACGGCCAGAGCCAGGGTCAGCACCGGCAGGACCCACTGCTCGGGTCCGCCCTCACGGGCGTACACGGACGGGAACACTCCGAGCCCGCCCGGCCCCAGCAGCAGGATCAGCAGGATGCCGACCACGAACTCGGGGACGGAGGCCAGGACCAGCGTTCCCATGGAGGACGTGTGGTCGAAGGCGCGGTCGCGGCGCAGGGCGCTGAACGCCCCCACGAACAGCGCGACCGGGGTCGCGACCAGGGCGGACAGGCCCATCAGGGTCAGCGAGCTCCGCACCGGGTCGGCGAGGTAGTCGGCGACGGGCAGCCGGTTGGAGAACGACGTGCCCAGGTCTCCCTGGACCAGTCCTTGGAGCCACTGCATGTACTGCACGGCCACGGGCTCGTGCAGGTTGAGCTGGTCACGGAGCGCTTCCAACCGCTCGGGGGTGGCGTCGCGTCCCAGGATGAGCTGGGCCGCGTCGCCGGGCAGTGCCTGGGTGGCCGCGAAGACCACGAGGGACACCGCCCAGAGCGTCAGTGCGCCGAAGAAGAGGCGGACGACGATGAGTCGAGTCATGGTGAGCTTTCGGTAGCGGTCTGGAGGTCGGGAACCGGAGGTCCGCTACTGCTCCAGCCACATGGTGTGGAAGGCGTAGGAACCCAGAGGGTGACCCGAGACCGCCGGGCTCAGACCGTGCACCGAGGAGTGGTAGGCGTCGAGCAGGTTCACGAAGCCCCACACGATGTAGCCGCCCTCCTCGTGCTCGATCTCCTGGGCCTTGCGGATGAGCTCGTTGCGCGCGTCGTCGTCGGCGGTCTGACGCGCCTCCTCCAGGTACTCCAGCCACTCCTCGTGCTCGCCCCACATGGTCTCGTTGTAGGGGGCGCCCACGATCGAGCCCTGGGCGGTCTGGGTGATGTAGTTCCGGGCGCTCCAGAAGTCCTGGCCGAAGGCGTACGGGAAGCCCTCCTCCGGGTTCCAGTAGTCGCTGGGGTTGACCCGCCGCAGGTTGACGGTGACACCGGCCTCACGGGCCTGCTCCTGGAAGACCTCGGCGGCGGCGACCACACCGGCGCTGATGTCGGAGGTGACCAGCTCGACCTCCAGACCGTCCTCGTGACCGGCCTCGGCGAGCAGGCGCCTGGCCTCCTCGATGTCCTGTTCCCGCTGCGCGATGTCCTCGGGGTAGGAGGGGTCCATCCGCGCGTACATGTCGTTGCCGAGCTGGCCGTACCCGGCCAGCGCCTGGTCGATCATCTCCTGCCGGTCGACGATGAGGCGGAAGGCCTGGCGCACGCGGACGTCGTCGAAGGGGGCCTCCTCGACGTTCATCGTGAAGGGCAGCCACATGCCGGTCTCGGACTCCAGGATGTTCACGTTGGGGTCGCCCTCCATGATGGCGACCTGCACGTGCGGGACCTGGCTGATGACCTGGACGTTGCCGCTGTTGAGCGCGTTGACCCGGGCGTCGTCCTCGGGGAAGTTCACGATCTCCAGCTCATCCACGTAGGGCAGGCCGTCGATGTGGAAGCCCTCGTGGCGCTCGAAGACGCTGTACTCGCCGACCTTGAACTCGGAGTACTTGAAGGGACCGGCGCCGATCGGGTTCTCCGGGTCGTAGTCCACCGGGACGACGCAGTTGTAGTACTCGGCGAGTGCCTCGGGGAGGGTGACCAGCGGTTCGTCGACCGGGATCGTCATCCTCAGCTCGTCGACGACCTCGAGCTTCTCCGGGTCGACGCCGGGCATGTCACCCGCGCCGCGCATGGGGTTGTCGGGGTCGAGGATGCGCTTGAGCGAGTACACGACCGCCTCGGTCGTGACCGGGGTGCCGTCATGGAAGGTCAGGCCCTCCTTGAGGACCAGAGTCCACTCGGTGCCGTCGTCGTTGGGCTCCAGCGACTCCGCAAGGTAGGGCTCGATGGTGCCGTCGTTGTCGAAGCGCATCAGAGCGGCGTAGAGGGCGTGGTTGCGCGCGATGTCGACGTTGTCGGTTGGGTCGTGCGCGTCGAGGGTGTCGCTGGCGCCGCCACCCGCGACGCCCACCTTCAGACGGCCGCCGGACTGCGGCTCGCCGTCGCCGGAACCACCGGAGCCGGAGCCCCCGCCGCCGCAGGCGGCCAGGACCGGGGCGACGGCCGCGCCGGCCGCTCCGGCCTTGAGGAGGGAGCGGCGGGAGGTGAGGTGGTTCAGGGCGGTGGTGGGGTCTTCGGACTGGGCTGGCACGGGGACACCTCGTGTGGGTACGGAAACTTCGGAGAGGCCGGGACCCTGGTGACAGACGGTGGCTGGGGGGTGCCCCCGGTAGGGATTGTCGGGATCGGCCCCAATCGATACTTGTTCGCACTACAGGAAGCGTCAAACGAGGTCGGGGCACTCTCGAAGGCGTCCCGGACATTTCTTACGGTCTGTCCGGGATGGTGTTTGAGAGGCCGGTGAATCCTGCTGTGGCCTGGGGGTTTCAGGTCGAATCGGAGGGCGTCCCGCGTGTCCGTGTGCGGGCACCGTCCGCGCCGTGGTAGGGGTCCCAAGCGCGTTTTCGGCGCTCCCTGTTGTGTCCTCATCGTTGTCTGTGAGTAGTGAAAACGTGGCGTTTAGTCGCGTATTTTCCGTCTTTCCCAGGCGCTCGATCACGTAGGGTGACACCCTTGGGGTGAGATGAACGCGGCGCCGTGGCCGCAGCTCCCCACGGTCTCAGGGGAGGGCCTTGGTGTCGGACACGGCCGGATGCGGCCAGGGCATTGCCCGAGTGTTGCATGGGTGTTGCACGTCACATGGCCGGTCCAGGGGGCCGAGCTGTTTCCTTTGTCCACATCGGGGAGGACACGGGACGGGGTTTTGTGGCCAATCCCCGGCGCGGGGAACTCAGGTGTGCTGTTCTGGACCCGGCACACCCTTGTCTAAGGTGAGTGCAGGCGGCGCAACCCGCGCGCCCGTCGCGGGTGATTGGAGTGACCGGATGGCTGAGGCGAGGCAACTCCGGGATTACGTGCCCGCGGAGGCCCCGGACGCCGCGACGTCGACCGCACCACGGATCGACGTCGGAGATCTCACGGGTGGGGTCACCGACCACACCGTGTGGAGCTGTGCGGGGAACCTGACCGCGGTGCGGTCCATCCGCGCGCGGGTCCGTGAGTTCCTCACCAGGAACGGGCACGGCGACGGGGCCCTTGACGACGCGGAACTGGCCGTGAGCGAGCTGGCGACCAACGCCCTGCTCCACTCGCGCTCGGGGCAGAGCGGGGGCGTGATGACGCTGTTCATCCGCTCCGACGCGAACAGGCTCCGGGTGGCCGTGGCCGACCAGGGCGAGCGCGACCCGGTGGACACGCACGGCGGACACACCCGCGAGGACGGCGACGACTTCGGGCGTGGCAAGTTCATCGTCGACAGCTGCGCCACGCGCAGCGGTGAGTACTGGAGCGAGGCCACCCACGTGACCTGGTTCGAGATCGATGACGAGTCGGGCGGGAACGCGGTCAGCGAGACCGCCTGAGAGGCCCGGGAGGGCTTCGGGGTGGCCGGAGCCACTCGACCCCCAGGGGTGCGCTCCCGTGCCATCCGGAGCGCGTTGGAGCGCGCTCACGGGCACACGGAGCCCTCGGGTGCGCCCGCGGTGGCGCCGGAACGAGCCTCGGTCGACGGCCGGAACGGGCGTGACGCCGTCGAGGGGCGCCACGAAGTCCGACCAACGCGACACGGGCGGCGCACCGACCCGTCAGTGACCGCCCGGCGCACCGCCCTCGAAGCGCGGCGTCCTAGCTCGCGACGTCGGGCCACGGATGGTGGATCCGCGTGGGGACGGGGTCGCACGTGACCGTCACCCGGCGCCCCTCGGGCGGCGGGCAGTCCTCGCCCGCCACCACGCAGGTTCCGGTCCACAGCGCCAGCGCCACGAGGGCCAGTCTGGTCGCCTCGTCCCCGGACTCGCCCACCGCGACGACGTCGTCGGCGGTCAGCGCCAGTTCACCGCGCAGTTCCGCGAATCGTGCCAGCAGGTCGTGGTGGGTGTGCAGGGTGGTGAGGATGTCGTCCCCGACCGGCTCGTACCCCAGGTGCCCGTTGTCGAAGAGGCCCCGCGCCGGGCTGTACCCGTTCCCGTCCGGGCTGGGCAGCAGCAGCTCCCTGAACGGGGTGGTGCCCAGGGCGGAACCGAAGGTGATCACCTGTCGCACCCGCGACCGTTCGGCCAGTTCCAGCCCCCGCTCGGCCAGCTCCTCGCTCACCATCAGCAACCGGGCGTCGGTCTCGGCCAGGGCCCGGCACTGGGTGCGGAGATCGGACTCGGGGGAGACCGTCAGAGCCCGGCCGCCCACCGCCATCACCGTGTACGAGGCCAGGAAGCGGTCAGGGGAGACCGGCGCCAACACGCCGACCACGTCCCCGAGGCACATCCCACGACGACTCAGCCCCGCGGCGGCCTGCTCGACCGTGGCCGCGAAGGTGAGTGCGTCGATCCGTCCGGACGCGCCCCGGATCGTCCCACCGCGCGCGTTCCGCAGCCGCAGCCGCTCACACAGCCCACCGGTGAGCGAGCCGATCGGGTCGTCCCGACGCGGCAGGTGACGGCCGGGTCGTCCGGTTCCTGAAGTCAGTCCTACCCCCATGCGTTCCCCCACTCGAACGGTCTCCATGTGGGCCCGCTACCCGGGCTCGTCACGCCCCCTCCACGTGGCGAGCCCGGAAGCGCCGCGCCGGACGTTCGCCGCGAGGGACCTCCCCAGGTTTCCCCTCGCGCCAGCGCGGTTGCCCACCGGTTCCGGGAGACTACCCGGCACCGACGGCACGTCGGTTCCCCGGTGTTCGGCCCGGGATCCGACGGCCGTTTCTGGGACCGGCCGAGCCCTGTTCGCACAGTGCCGAGAGCTCGAAGTCCCATGGCTTTGACCCTAGCGCGTTCATGGCAATATGCACATGCATATGGCCATGCACATGCATATGTAGATTCGTGGTCGCGCGAGAACTACACCACCCGCGCGAAGCCCCGGACCGGCAGTGCGCGCGGGGTCGGGGCGAGACCGGGTCAGCCCGTCCGGTGCCGCTTGATCCAAGCGGCGATCTGTGTGCGGGAGTTGAAGCCCATCTTCCGGTTGATGTTGGCCACGTGTCTGGCCGCGGTCGAGGACGTGATGAACAGGGTCCGGGCGATCTCGGGGTTGCTCTTGCCGGTGCTCACCAACTGGGCGATCTCCAGCTCCCGTCGGGTCAGCAGCTTCCCGGGGCTGGCCGACTCCGGTGAGGGAGGGACGGGCGCGGGCTTCGGGGCGGCGGCCGGGGCCTGGGGACGCGTGCGGCGTCGGGGAGCCGGGCGACGGCTCTCCTCGGCCAACAGCTCCGCCTCACGCACCGCCTCGAACTGGCTCAGGGCGTGTCCCTGCTCCCACCAGCCCACCAACTGACGGCGGCGGCGACGGCCCCGTTCCTCGTCCGTGAACGGCCACGGGGCCTCCCGCTCGGGCAGACCGACTCGCGAGCGCAGCGCCGTGGCGGCGCCGGCCAGGCGGCAGGCGGGTTCGCGCAGCCCGGAACCGAACGCGACCCGGGCCAGGGACACCAGGCTCCGGGCGGCCTCGGCGCGCTGACCGCTGGCGTGGCTGAGCAGCAGCCCCTCGCTCAGGTAGTCGTAGGCCTGACTGGTGTACCCCTGCGCGTGCGCCACCCGGCCGATCCCGGCCAGGCAGCGCGCCTCCTCGGACACCGCGCCGATCATCCGCTGGGTGTCCAGCGCCTCCCGGTAACAGCGGTCGGCGGTGATCAGGTCGTCGTTCATCTCGGCGGCCCGGGCCTGGTTGATCAGGGTCACCCCCACCCCCCACCGGTGGTCGATGCCCCGCAGCAGCGCGAGCGCGGCGTTGTAGTGGTGGTCGGCGGTGGGGTAGTCGCCCTGCTGGCACACCAGGGCCGCCCGGCAGCCCAGGGCGATCGCCTCGCCCCACAGGTCACCGGCCTCACGGCACAGCCGCAGGGCCTCCTCCACCCGGACCGACGCGCGGTCCAGGTTGCGCTCACGCACCTCCACCAGGGCCAGCAGGCTCAGGCAGGTGCGCACGAACGCGTCGTCACCGGCCTCGCGGCACAACCGCAGCCCCTCCTCGCCCGCCTCCAGGGCCAGCGCGTGGTCCCGGCGCACACGTGCCAACTGGGCCCGGCCGACCAGCGCCCGCGCCCGGGAGGGAGCCTTCGCGGTCTCCTCCAGCGCCAGCAGGCGGTCCATCCAGTGCGCGCCCTCGGAGTAGTTGTTGTGGCTCACCCAGTGGGCCACCAGGCTCACGCACAGCCGCAGCCCGGGTTCGGCGGCGCCCTTCTGGAGGGACCAGCGCAGCAGGGACCGGAGCGTGTCGTACTCGGCGATCACCCGTTGGCGTCCGGAGTCCCGCTCGGACCACGGCATGGAACGGCTTGACTCCAGCCGTTGCCCCAGGTCCTCCGCCAGACGCAGCATGCGGGTCAGCAGACGCTCCTGGATCGACTCGGACTCGCCGGAGGCGACCAGCCGCTCCTGCGCGAACCGGCGCACCGCCTCGGGCAGCCGGTAGCGCACCCGGCCCTCGAACTCGCCGGTGACGGTGATCAGGGAGCGGTCCAGCAGCGACGTCAGCAGGTCGAGGATGGTCGACTCGGGCAGGGACTCGTCAGCGCACACCTGCTCGGCCAGCTCCAGGTCCCACCCCCGGAACACCGACAGACGGCGCAGCAGCACGCGTTCGGGCTCGGGCAGGCCCCGGTACACGAAGTCCAGCACCAAAGGCAGCACATCGCTGCGCGAGACGGCCTGTCCGGGTCCGGGCTGGAACACGGGGGAGGCCAGGTGGGCGCGGAGTCCCTCGGTGAGCGCGGCGATGCCCTCCTCCGGGGCGCGGGCGCCCAGCACCTCGATCCCCAACGGAACCCCACCGCTCAGGTCGCACAGGGTCGCCACGGCATCCAGCTCGGGGCCCGTGGCGGTGAACCGGGGGTCGCGCGCACGGGCGCGGTCCATGAACAGCCGCACCGACTCCGCGTCCGCCGGGTCCGGGGGAGGGGCGTTGCGCGGGACCACGGGCAGGGCCATGGCGGGCACCCGCCACACCGTGCCCCCGGTCAGCCGCACCGGAACCTCGCTGGTCAGCAGTACCGACACGGCGGGGCACTCCGTGAGCAGGGTCTCCCCGACCGCGGTCACCTCGTCCGCGATGTGTTCGCAGGAGTCCAGTACCAGCAGCAGTCTGCGGTCCCGCAGCGCCTCGGTCACGGTCGCCCCGAGCGGCAGCCCGGGTTCCTCGACCACCCCCACCGCCTGCGCGATGCGCGCGTGCACCTCCAGGGATGTGCGCACGTCGGTGAGATCGGCGATCCACACCCCGTCCGGGAACGAGACGGTGGACTGCTCGGCCACGCGCAGGGCCAGGCGCGTCTTGCCGATGCCGTCCGCGCCGCAGAGGGTGACGGACCTGCTGGAACCGAGCAGGCGGAGCAGATCGCTGAGATCTCGCTCCCGACCCACGAAACTGGTGCCCGGCAGGGGGAGATTGTGCCGCGCTGGCGCGGTCAAAGGTGCCATGGCCTTCACAAGTAGGGGCTGTTGGGGGTGTTCTCACCACGGAGGATACGAGGAGGGGCGGGGGCTGACGTCATCGAGGTGGGCGAAGTGGCTTGGGCTTTCTGGTTTAGCGGGTGCACGCGCACTGTGCAAGTGCTTCGGCACGAACACCCTCGGTTCAGCCGGGTTCTCTCGGTGAAGCCCAGCCGGTCAACTGCGTCCTTGACGAAATCGAGAGTTTTCTGAAGATGTTCGCGATATGGCGGGCGGCGGTGGCCTGACTGATGGTGAGACGGGTCGCGATCTCCCGGTTGGACAGACCCCTCTCCGCCAGCGTGGCGATCTCCCGTTCCCGCGGGGTCAGCGATTCCGGTCCGGACAGTCGGGGCGTGGGCGGGCGGGGAAAGGCCAGGGCCCGGTCACGCACCTGCTCCAACGGGAGCGGGCGCCAGGCGTTCCAGGCCTCGGTGGCCCGCCCCGTGCCCACTCTCCGCTCCACCGCCGACCGCAGGCGGACGGTCTCGGCCGACGGCCGGTCCAGCGCCGTCCGCAGGTCGGCCGCCACCCCGGCCAGGGCCGCCGCCCGCGTGGGCTCCTCCTCGGCCAGCGCCAGTTCCGCCAGGGCCTCCAGCGCCTCGGCCACCGCGATCCGGCGACCCGAGGTGAAACTCACCCGCAGACACCGGCCCAGCGGCTCCCGCGCGGACAGGGTGTCCCGTGCCGCCAGGTGCAGGCGGCCCAGGTCCGCGGCGCACCGCGCGGCGTAGGGATCGGAGGGCAGCTCGACGAAGACCTCAAGGGCCTCGGAGAAGAGTTCCCGGGCCCGGTCGTGGTCGTCGGCCTCGGCGGCGATGGTGCCCAGCCCGTACAGGGCGCGCGCCTCGCTCCAGCGGTCGCCCAGCCCCCGCGAGGAGGTGGCGCTCTCCTCCAGGTGCGCGACGGCCTCCCCGGTGGCGCCCCGACGCCGGGCCAACTCGGCCAGTACGCCCCGCGTGCTCGCCTCGGTCATGGGGTCACCGGACAGGCCGGCCCAGTCCAGGGCCCGGGCCGCCTGCCGTTCACCCTCCTCCAGGGAACCCAGCCGCATGGTGAGCGTCGCCAGGGTGGTCAGGGCCGAGGCGGCGGCGATCGGTTCGCGGCAGGCCCGCGCGGCCTCCAGTGCGCAGGAGGCCAGGGTGTCGACCCTGGCAGCGGGGTCCACGTCCAGGCGCAGCTCCGCGTGCAGGGCCAGGGCCCTGGCGCGCAGCGAGGGCGCCTGGTCGTCGGGCTGGTGCGACAGCACCCGCTCCAGGAGCCGGCTGCCCTCCGCGGACAGGTCCCGCATCAGCCAGTAGGCCCGCAGCGCCACGCACACCCGCAGGGCGTCGTCCACGCGCCCGTGGGACAGCGCCCACTCCACCAGCCGGGAGTGGTTCTCCCGGTGGTGGTCGTACATACGCAGCCGCCCGAGCCACTCGTCCCAGGTCTGCGAGGTGGCGGAGCTCTTGGCGGCCTCCTCGAGCCGGTCCACGGTGAACCGCAGGTAGCGGTCCCAGCGCCGATCGCTGTCGGCGCCCAGGCGTTCGGCGGCGTAGGCCCGCACCGTCTCGGTCAGCCGGTAGTGCGCGGTCCCGTTGATCTCGGAGTCCATCACCACCAGGGACTTGTCCAGCAGGGAGAAGTGCAGGGAGAGCACGTCCGTGGGGTCCACGCCCTCGCCCGAGCACACGTCCTCGGCGGCCTCCAGGTACCAGGTGGAGAACAGCGACAACCGGTGCAGCAGCAGCCGCTCGGTGTCGCTGAGCATGTCGTGGCTCCACTCCAGCACGGCCCGCAGGGTCCGCTGGCGTGCCGGGAGATGGCCGGTGCCGTCACTGGTCAGGAGCTGGAAGCGGTCGTCCAGCCGGCGCAGGATCTGCTGGACCGACAGCACCCGGACCCGGGCGGCCGCCAGTTCGATCGCCAGCGGCATGCCGTCGAGCATGCGACAGATCTCCGCCACGTAGCCCGAGTTCTCGCGGGTCATCTCGAACCCGGAACGCGCCGCGTGGGCCCGGGTGAGGAACAGGCGCACCGATTCGTACCGCTGGGCGTCCCGCCGGGGGATCGGCGCGGGCACCGCCGCGTAGGGGTCGGTCGGTGTGGGCCGCGCGGGCAGCGAGAGCGGCGGGACCCGCCAGATGTTCTCCTCCCGCACGTGTAGCGGCTGGCGGCTCGTCACGAGGATCCGGACCCGGGGGCAGTCCCGCAGCACGGCCTCGCAGAGCTCCGCCATGGGGCCCACGGCGTGCTCGCAGGTGTCCAGCAGCAACAACAGGTGCTGGGTGCGCAACGCCGTGATGACGCCGTCCATCAGCGTCGTGGAGTCGCCGTTGACCGCCTGGAGGCCCGCCGCGACCGCGCGCAGGGCCTGCTCGCGGTCGGTGGCCTCGCTGAGGTCGATGAACCGCACACCGTCCGGGAACCGGCGCAGGACGCGCTCGGCGAGGTGGAGCGCGAGCCGCGTCTTGCCGATTCCGCCGGTGCCGGTCAGCGTGATCATCCTGGCCGTGCCCATGAGGCGGCTCAGGTCGACGATGTCGCGTTCACGTCCGACGAACTGGATGAACTCACCAGCGGACAGGGGCAGGTTGTGGCGAGGAGGAGACATGGCCTCGATAACTAGGACACCAATCGGCCCGTGCCTGAGGTACGGCACGGAGTACAGCCTGTCCCAGTCTCGCACCCGGGCCCCGAGGCTGTCTCGCGAATGGCCGGTTCCGGCACGGGAGGTCGGAAACCGCCCGTGCCGGACCAGAACCTGCTAAGTGGCGGGGGACCACACGGCCGGGTCGGCAGTGCCCTGCTCACCCTTGGCCATGTCCTTGACCTCGTGCTCGCCGCCCTCCTCGAAGGGCGGGAACCACACGAAGGGGATGCCCTTCTTGGAGGCGTACTGGATCTGCTTGCCGACCTTGGAGGTGGAGTGGAACACCTCGGTGTTGAACCCGCGCTCCCGCAGCAGTTCGCCCGTGCGCAGGGCGTCGGCGCGACGCTCGGCGTTGGGCACCACGACCATCACGTCCGTCGGGCAGACCCGGCCCGCCTCGATCCTGCCCTCCGCCACCAGCTTGGCGAAGATGCGGGTCAGGCCGATGGAGATGCCCACACCCGGCAGACGCTTGCGGATGAACTGCCCGGCGAGGTTCTCGTACCGGCCGCCGGCGCAGATGCTGCCGTAACCGGGGTCGTCGTCGAAGGACGCCTCGTACACGGTCCCGGTGTAGTAGTCGAGGCCGCGCGCGATGGACAGGTCCGCGACCACGCTGCCCTCGGGTAGGTCGGCGAGGTCGTTCAGGACGAAGGCGAGCTCCTCCAGTCCCTCCTCCAGCAGTTCGGAGACCACACCGAGTGCCCGGACCTCCTCGACGACACCGGCACCCCTGATCCGGGCCAGAGCCAGGCAGGGGTCGATCTGCTCGGCGGTCAGGCCCTCGCCCTCAAGGATCTCGCGGACGCCGTCGTCGCCGATCTTGTGGAGCTTGTCCACGGCACGGATCACCGCGATGGGGTCCTTGACGCCGAGCCCCTCGTAGAAGCCCTGGAGCACCTTGCGGTTGTTGACGTTGAGAGTCCACGCCGGGATGTCCAGCCCGCTGAGCACCCGGTGCACGATGCGGGGCAGTTCGGCGTCGAAGTGCAGCGGCACCGAGTCCACGTTGATGACGTCGATGTCGCACTGGGTGAACTCGCGGAAGCGGCCCTCCTGCGGACGCTCACCGCGCCAGACGCGCTGCGTCTGGTAGCGCTTGAACGGGAAGGTCAGCTCGTTGAAGTGCTGGGCGACGTACCGGGCGAAGGGCACGGTCAGGTCGAAGTGCAGACCGAGCCTGGCGTCGGAGTCGTCCTTGGCGTCGGCCTGGAGCCGGTGCAGCGTGTAGACCTCCTGGGAGGTCTCGCCCTTGGCCATCAGCACGTCCAGGTTCTCCACGGAGGGGGTCTCCACGGACGCGAAGCCGAAGGACTCGAACCCGGCGCGGATATGGTCCAGCCAACGCTGCTCCACGGCCCGGACCTGTGGGGTCCACTCGGGGAAACCGCTGATGGGAGTGGGGCGGACGACGCGCTGATCGGACATGTGGGGTTCTCGGCTCCCTTGGGAGTGTGCGGCGTGTTCGGGAAGGTGCCCCTCGACCCGGGCCGCGGCCGTCGCCGCAGGGGGAGGGTGCCCGTCCATCCTACGCACCCGAGCCGCACCCCAGGGCCCGCTCAGGTGGAGTCCCGTCCGTGCGCCCCAGCCACAGCCGGTGTGCTGCCCTGCCCCCTCGCGGGTGTGAGCCTCGCCCGTGCACCTCACTCCTGGTGGGCTCAGCCACTGACGGTGTGGTGGCCCGGCCTACGGTGTGAGCTCCGGCCCTTCGCCTCGGCCATGGTGGCTCAGCCACAGCCGGTGTGCTGCCCTGCCCCCTCGCGGGTGTGAGCCTCGCCCGTGCACCTCACTCCTGGTGGGCTCAGCCACTGACGGTGTGGTGGCCCGGCCTACGGTGTGAGCTCCGGCCCTTCGCCTCAGCCATGGTCGCTCAGCCACAGGCGAGCCCCGCCCGTACGCCCCAGCCACAAGGGGGGTGCTTTCGTTCGGTGCCGGAGAGGGTTCTGCAGGAGGAGTCGAGCCGCTAGCGAGGTACGAGCGTCAGGCGTGGACGACGACGAAGAATCCCTCTGCAAAGGCACTGAACACGGGCCGAAGCGAAGCGGAGGCCCAAGGAAGTACTGCGCCCACCGGCCCACGTGGACGGTTGTGGGCCGGTGGGGCTGTGGGCGCCCGTGGGTGGGGTGTGCGGCCGGGCCGACGTCGAAGAGCGAGACGTCGGTGTCGGTCGTGCGCCCCTGGGCGCCGCCAGGGTCCCGTGGTGGTCACGTCCTCGTGCCAGGAGGTCGTTGCGACCGCGCTCAGGCGGGTGCCCTGCTCTCCACCGTAGATGGCGGGGCCGGTGCCGGACAGGGATTGGCGCGGCCGAAAGCGGCCGAAAATGGCCTCTCACAATGTCGTAAAGTCGACCTGCCGGGGTACAGGAGTGTGCTTGTCTGACTACGGTCCGTCGGACACGACGGACTCCTCGCCACGAGGTGGACATCCGCCCTCGGGGCCCTTCTGCTGCGTTTCGACCCGCATGGGCGTGGTGGCCGGGGATGTGACGTCTTCCCCCACTGTGTCGAAACCCCGGATTCCAGTGCTGTCCGGTGTTAAGTTCCAGTAGCGGCTGTTTCCCGTGAAGGTTCGGGACCGGGATCGCCGCGCCCCTCCAGCCCGGGTCGTGTGCGCCGTCCGTCCGTGCAGGCCCGGCACTCTCGCTAGGACTAACAGTGATCCACTCAGCTAACAGTACGAACAACGTCCACGCACCCAGTGAGCTGTCCACCAAGATCATCATCGCCGGGGGCTTCGGGGTCGGCAAGACCACGTTCGTCGGGGCTGTGTCGGAGATCCCCCCGGTCCGCACCGAGGCCGCCGTGACCGCGGCCAGCGCTGGTGTGGACGACCTCTCGCACACCCCGGACAAGACCAGCACCACGGTCGCCATGGACTTCGGTCGCATCTCCCTGGACACCGACCTGACCCTGTTCCTGTTCGGTACGCCTGGCCAGCAGCGCTTCTGGTTCATGTGGGACGACCTCGTCCGGGGCGCCCTGGGCGCGGTGATCCTCGCGGACACCCGGCGCCTGGAGGACACCTTCCAGGCCCTGGACTACTTCGAGCGGCAGTACCGGCTGCCCTTCGTCGTGGCGGTCAACGAGTTCGATCCCGAGGCCGCCTACAGCGCCGACGAGTTGCGCGACGCCCTCGACCTGACCCCCGACGTGCCCGTGGTCTACTGCGACGCGCGCGACCGCAGGTCCGTGGTCAAGGTCCTGGTCACCCTCGTCAAGCACGGGATGGCCCTGGAAGCGCGTCAGCGCCACCAGCGCCAGCTCGTGAACTGACCGGGCCCGTCCGGGTTCCGCACGAGTCGCTGGTCCAGGGCGTTCTGTCCCCGTTGGAGCCGACAAGCTGGTACCCGAGAGGAACCATTCGCTTGTGTCCGGCGTTACCCTGGCGTGGTGTTCGGACGAATGGCGGAAAGCGTCCGCCGCCTACTGGGCAAGCCCGGTGCGGTGGACCTGCGGCCCTATACCAAGCTCCTGCCGGCGATCGAGGCCGAAGAGGAGGGTCTGCGAGAACTCAGCGATGGCGAGCTGACGGAGAAGGCCATCGACCTCGGCTACGCCGAGCTTCCCTACTCCCAGAGTGATCTCGTGAGTCTGTGCGCGGTCGGCCGCGAGGCCGCCCGGCGCACCCTCGACGAGCGCCCCTTCGACGTGCAGCTGCTCGGTGTGATGGCCCTCCTCGACGGCCACGTCTCCGAGATGGCCACCGGTGAGGGCAAGACCCTCGCCGGTACCCTCGCCGCCGCCGGGTTCGCCCTGCGCGGCAAGCGGGTCCACGTCCTCAGCGTCAACGACTACCTCGCCCGGCGTGACGCCGAGTGGATGGGTCCCCTCTACGCCATGCTCGGAGTCACGGTCGGCTCCGTCAGCGAGGAGTCCACCGTCGACGAGCGCAAGGAGGCCTACGGCTGCGACGTCACGTACGCGGCCGTCAGCGAGCTCGGCTTCGACGTGCTGCGCGACCGCATGGTGACCGACGTCGACGACCGTGTGGTGCCCGAACCCCACGTCGCCATCATCGACGAGGCGGACTCCGTGCTCGTCGACGAGGCCCGTGTCCCCCTGGTCCTGGCCGGTGCGGCCGAGGCCGTGGCCGCCGACGTCGAGATGGCCGACGTCGTACGGGGCCTCAAGCCGCGCCTGCACTACGAGGTCGACGGCGAGGGGCGCAACGTCCAGCTCACCGACGCCGGTATCGACGCGGTCGAGAAGTCCCTGGGCGGCGTGGACCTGTACTCCGAGGACGACACCTCGGTGCTGCCCCAGGTCAACCTGGCCCTGCACGCGCACGTGCTGCTCCAGCGCGACGTGCACTACGTGGTGCGCGACGGCGAGGTGCGGCTGATCAACGAGTCCCGCGGTCGGATCGCCCTCCTCCAGCGCTGGCCCGACGGCCTCCAGGCGGCGGTCGAGGCCAAGGAGAAGGTCGCGGTCAGCGAGACCGGCGAGGTGCTGGACTCGATCACGGTCCAGTCCCTGGTCCTGCGCTACCCCACGCTGGCCGGGATGACCGGTACCGCCATGAGCGTCGCCGAGCAGCTGCGCGAGTTCTACGAGCTCGAGGTGGCGGTCGTGCCCTCCAACAAGCCGAACGTCCGCGATGACCACGGCACGCTCCTGTTCGCCACCCGTGAGGAGAAGGAGGACGCCCTCGTCGCCAAGGTGGAGGAGATCCACCGGACGGGGCGCCCGATCCTGATCGGCACGCAGGACGTCGCCGAATCCGAACTGCTCGCGGACCGGCTGCGCCAGGCCGGTCTGCAGAGCGTGGTCCTCAACGCCAAGAACGACGCGGACGAGGCCTCCATCATCGCCGAGGCCGGCACCCACGGTGCGATCACCGTCTCCACCCAGATGGCCGGGCGCGGTACCGACATCCGGCTGGGCGGCAGTGACATGACCGACCGCGACCGGGTGGTGGAGACCGGTGGTCTGTTCGTCATGGGCTTCGGCCGCTACCCCAGCAGCCGGCTGGACGGCCAGCTGCGCGGGCGGGCCGGGCGTCAGGGCGACCCCGGCGACTCCATCTTCTTCGTCAGCATGGACGACGACCTGTTGGTGAACCACGCCCCCGAGACCACCGGCTACAAGACCACCGCTGACGGTGAGATCACCGACGAGGGCTGGCTGGCCATGGTCGACCACGCCCAGCGGGTGTCCGAGGGCCAGCTGCTGGAGGTGCACCGCAACACCTGGCGCTACAACAAGCTCATCGACGTGCAGCGCGAGGTGGTCCTGGAGCACCGGGAGCTGGTCCTGACCGGCGGGCAGGGGGACCGGCACGTCGCGGCGGACCGTAAGGAGCGCCACGACGAGCTGGTGGAGGAGCTGGACGCCGACGAGGTCGCCAGCGCCGCCAAGCTCATCACGCTCTACCACCTGGACCGGGGGTGGACCGACCACAACGCGTTCCTCTCGGAACTGCGCGAGGGCATCCACCTGAGGTACCTGGGACGGCGCGACCCGCTCGACGAGTTCAACCGCGAGGCGGTCCCGGTCTTCAAGGGCTTCCTGGACGAGGCCCGCGCCCGTGCCGCCGACAGCTTCGAGGAGCTGGAGGTGGTGGACGGTGAGCTGGACGTGAGCTCGGTCGGCGTGAAGCGTCCGTCGATGACCTGGACCTACATGGTGCACGACCACCCGTTCAGTTCGGCTTTGGAGACGCTCGTGGGCAGGCTCAAGGGCGGTCGGGGTACGTCGAGCGGTGACTGAATAATTCGCACAGCCGCCACTCGCGCGGGTCGGGACCAAAGTCCCGGCCCGCGCATTACTTTTGTCGGCTAGTCTGCTGAAGCGCTAATCAAACCCGTCGGTTCCCTGTTTAATTGGTGGACGCGGGTTAAAATGGATGCGTTTTCCAGGTTATTCGAGACGGTTGGGACTGAATCCACGGTGGTCCACGAGATCGGCGCGCAGGAGAAGATCAGTTACGGGCGCAACGACCGCTTCGCCGGCGGGCCCGTCGGCGGCGGTAGCTTCTGGACCGACGACGACGGTCAGCCGGTCGCCAAGATCGGCGGCCCGAAGGAGTGGCGGCCCACGCCCATGATCGACGTCCGCGTCAATGACGTGTTCAGTGTCGGTGGCCAGGCGTGGCGGGTGACGGAAATCGTCGACGCCGATTCGCCGAGTGCGTATCTGCTGGCCACACGGATTAGCTGAGGTCACTCCCCGGGCAGGTCTCGGGGAGGTTTTCTTCTGGCCCTCGTCGGAATCTCCGCCCGTCGCGACTGTTCTGTTGGTCGCGGGGGAACGTTTCCTGTTTCGGTTTTGCCGACGAGGGCTTCTTTGTTTGTCCTTATCTGGATTTCTCGTGTGCCGGGGTGTTCGCGCACGTGTGCGACGGTCCGGTGGCACTGAGTTATCGCAGGTCGGCGCTGGTGCGTGGGGAACCCCCCGGTGGTAATCGAGACATTCCGGTTACCCGAAGGGGGGTGGTCGCGTGACCGGTGCATCGTTAACGTTTGTGATGCAGGCGCGCCCCGGAGCGTGTGGGAGGGTTCGTCGTCCACCAGGGGTACGGGTGGTCGCGCCGGTCACCGTCGGACCCAGGGGCTGTCCCCCGCCCCTGGGCCTGGCTCACTCCCCGGGCCGTGTCGCCCCGGCCGCCCCTGGCGGGTCCCGCTCGGCGCCTCTCCCTCCCTTCCTTCTTCTCGTTCTCCGTCTGCGTGCCCTCCCTCGGGCCGCGCGGTGCCCGGACGGGGTGAGTGGATCAGGTTGCAGGGGTCCAGTCGCGTCCACGACGGCCCTCTGCTGTGATGCACGCAGGATCTTTCAGCCAAACCGAGCGGCGTTCTGGTCTTGCGGTAGAACGAGTTCCAGTATTAGCCTCTGGGTGTGCCTCGCTCGGCGGTGGTGCCCGACAGTTCGGTCGTGGGGCGCTCCCGGCGGCAGGTGAACGACCGTCGCCCGTCGAAGTCGGATCGCGCCCCGGCCTCGGCGGGCGTCGTCCGTTCCCCGGGGAGTCCTGTGCGGGTGCCGGTGGGGTCAGCCGAGGAGACGGGAGATCTCGGCGAAGGTCGGGCAGGGCCAGGGCAGGCGGCACCCCTGGCAGCGTGGATCGTCACCTTCGTCGGGCCTGTGCAGGCCGAGCAGGTCCAGGCAGACCCCGGCCAGGGCGGAGACCTCGTTGCGCGCGTTGGCGTAGAAGGCGACGTCGTTGATCCGTGCCAGGGCGCTGTCGGAGCGGGCGTCGGGGAGCCCGACGGTATCCGGCTCCCAGGGCACCGCCCGGTCGGAGCGTTCCAGTATGCCCTCCACACACCGGAGCAGCCTGGCGTGTTCGGAGGTGTGGACACTCCCTGTCGCTGGTCTCGTGAACGGCGGCATCGCTGATCGCCCCCAACGGGTGGATACGCAGCGGCTCATCCCCCAAGGAAAAGCACTGTGACATAGCGTACACATCTCGTCGCGTATTGTCGCGACTTGGGGGTGTGGGCCGCCCTGGGCGCGTGGCCGCCAGACCAGGGGAGATGGGGGGGCGCGGGCTGCCCCCAAGGGGAGGGACAGCCCGCAGGTCGGGGGAGGGAACCCGTCGCACGAGCGGGGCCCCGCCTGGGAACCGGTCAGCCGCAGCCGCCGCTACAGCCGCAGGAGCCACCGTTCTGGCACCCGCAGCCGCAGCTCGATCCGCAGCCGCATCCGCTCAGGCCCGGCGGTCTGGTCAGGGGGTCGGTCACAGTCCCTCCTCAAGGGCTCGACACCGTCACCCGTGCGCGATCGCACCCGGTCCGGAACGGACCCGGCGCCACGGGCGAGTTTCCCGCCCCAGGAAGTGCCCGCTGCCCGGCTTTTCCAATCGAAGACGGGAACCTTGCCCTTCCATGACCGAGGGACGCCGCGCCCCCGACACGTCGGGGTGCCCATGCTGACCAGTGCCTTCACCGTCGAGTTCAGGCGAAGAGGGTCGAGGCCGTGGCCGGTCGGCGTGTCATTCGGTAGAGCCGAACCCGGCCCAGGAGCATGACCGGAACCACGGGCAGCAGCATCGACCACACGAACACACCGACCATCCCGGGAGGGTCCATGCCGGGCAGCTCGGTCGACAGCGCCGCCACCAGCCCCGGAGCGGCGATCGCCAACGCCGAGGTGTGCCGGGAGCATGGGGCCGATCAGCCCGCTGGTCGCCGCCAGCGCCGCCACCAGCGCGAACAGCGCGACGACCGCGACGGTTCCCAGCACGGTGAACGCGTCCGGAGCCGGACCGCCGCCGACCAGGCCGGTCAGGACCAGCCCCCAGGTGACGGCCAGCGTCCAGCCTGCCCACGACGAGTACGCGGACCTCAGAAGATGTCGGTCGGCGGCGCGGGGGAGTCCCGCGCGTCCGCGTCGTGCACGGGGGAGTGGCCCGAGAGGAACCGGTCCAGGTCCTCGCCTTCCACCAGCCGGGCCATCTCCGGGTCCCGGTGAGCCGACCGTCCCAGCTCCTCCGTCGGCAGCGGCCGGTGGCCCGCCACCAGCACCAGGTTGCCGAACCGGCGTCCGCGCAGGACACCCGGCTCGGCGGTCATCACCACGTGCGGCAGCACCGAACGCACGGTGGCCACCTGGGCGCGCGTGTGCTTCAACGCGTAGCCGTCCCCGACGTTGACCACCAGGAAGCCCCCCGGCCGCAGCACCCGCGCCGCCTCCGCGTAGAACTCCACCGAGGTGAGCCGCGCCGGGGTCCGCGCACCCGAGAAGACGTCGGACACGATGAGGTCCGCGCTGTCCTCGTGCCGGGCGGCGATCCAGTCCCGGGCGTCGCCGATGCCCACCCGCAGCTGCGCCCTGCGGTCCCACGGCAGACGCCGCCGCACCAGTTCCACCAGTGCCGCGTCCACGTCCACCGCGCGCTGGCGCGAACCCGGACGGCTGTGCGCCACGTACCGGGCCACCGTCAGGGCCCCGGCACCCAGGTGCATCGCCTCCACCGGCTCACCCTCCGGGGCCACCAGGTCGGCCGCGTGCGCGATCCGGCGCACGTACGAGAAGTCGAGGTAACCGGGGTCGGACAGGTCCACGTGCGACTGCGGCGTGCCCTCCACCAGCAGGAACCACGAGTTGGCGCGGTCCGCGTCGGCGAGCAGGTCGACCCCCGGCACCACCGAGACCTCCTCCTCGGCCTCGACCCTGTCACGCACACGTCTGCCCATGCCCCCGCCTCACTCCTCGCGATCCCCCAACGTTAGGCGCAGCCGGGAGCCTTCGGAAACGGACGCGCGATCCCCCTCGAAGGAGCGCTAGCCTGGGGTTCCCCAGAAGACCCAACCCGCGCCCCCTCAGGGGCGCGATCACCGAGGAGTGGCCGTGCTACTGCGGATGTCGAACCTGTTCCTGCGCACCCTGCGTGAGGACCCGGCGGACGCCGAGGTGCCGAGCCACAAGCTCCTCGTCCGCGCCGGCTACGTCCGCCGCGCCGCCCCCGGCATCTACACCTGGCTGCCCCTGGGCAAGATCGTCCTGGAGAACGTCGCCCGCGTGGTGCGCGAGGAGATGAACGCGATGGGCGGCCAGGAGGTCCTGCTGCCCGCGCTGCTCCCCAAGGAGTTCTACGAGACCACCGGCCGCTGGGAGGAGTACGGCGACACCCTCTTCCGGCTCAAGGACCGCAAGGGCGCCGACTACCTGCTCGGCCCCACCCACGAGGAGCTCTTCACCCTCCTGGTCAAGGGCGAGTACTCGTCCTACAAGGACTTCCCGGTGGTGCTCTACCAGATCCAGGAGAAGTTCCGCGACGAGGCCCGCCCCCGCGCCGGTGTGCTGCGCGGCCGCGAGTTCCACATGAAGGACTCCTACTCCTTCGACATCGACGACGAGGGTCTCCAGGAGTCCTACGACAAGCACCGGGCCGCCTACATCCGGATCTTCGACCGGTTGGGCCTGGACTACGTCATCGTCTCCGCGACCTCCGGCGCCATGGGCGGCTCGGCCTCCGAGGAGTTCCTGGCGGTCGCGCCCACCGGCGAGGACACCTTCGTGCGCAGCACGGAGTCCGACTACGCCGCCAACGTCGAGGCCGTGCGGACCCCGGCCCCCGCAGAGCGTCCCGTGGAGGGGCTGCCCGAGGCCCAGGTGCACCACACCCCGGGCACCGCCACCATCCAGACCCTGGTGGACTTCCTCAACGGCGCCGGGATGGGCCGCGACTTCACCGAGGCCGACACCCTCAAGAACGTCCTGGTCAAGACCCGCGCCCCCGGCAGCAAGGAGTGGGAGCTCCTCGGCATCGGCCTGCCCGGCGACCGCGAGGTCGACCTCAAGCGCCTCGAAGCCGCCCTGGAGCCCACCGAGGTCGCGCTCCTGGACGACGCCGACTTCGCCGCCAACACCTTCCTGGCCAAGGGCTACATCGGCCCGCGCGCCCTGCTGGACAACAAGGTGCGCTACCTCGTCGACCCGCGCGTGGCCACCGGCACCTCATGGGTGACCGGCGCCGACCGGACCGACCACCACGTGATCGACCTCGTGGCCGGACGCGACTTCACCCCGGACGGCACCATCGACGTCGCCGAAGTGCGCGACGGAGACGCCTCGCCCGACGGCCAGGGAACCCTGTACACCGCACGCGGCATCGAGATCGGGCACATCTTCCAGCTCGGCCGCAAGTACGCCGACGCGTTCAAGTTGGACGCCCTCGGCCCGGACGGCAAGCCCCGCCGCGTCACCATGGGCTCCTACGGCATCGGTGTCTCCCGCGCCGTCGCCTCCGTCGTCGAGCAGTCGCACGACGACAAGGGCATCGTCTGGCCGCGCGAGGTCGCCCCCGCCGACGTGCACGTGGTCGGCACAGGCAAGGGCGGCGAGGTCGAGGAGGCCCTGCGGATCGGCGGCGAGCTGGAGGCCCGCGGCCTGCGCGTGCTGGTCGACGACCGCAAGGCGGCCCCCGGTGTGAAGTTCAACGACGCCGAGCTGCTGGGGATCCCGACCGTGGTCATCGTCGGCCGCGGCCTCAAGGAGGGCCTGGTCGAGCTGCGCGACCGCCGCACCGGTGAGCGTACCGACGTGCCGGTCGGCGAGATCGTCGAGAGCACCGTCGCCGCCTGCGCCGAGTAGGGCCGCACAGCGACAGGAACGGGGCTCCCGCGCACTCGGTGCGGGAGCCCCCTTCTCGTTGGTCACGGCGCGCGCCGTGCGGGTCAGCCGCGCTCGAAGCCGGGCAGGGAGTCGAGTTCGGCGCCCCACTCCAGGGATCGCACCGTCGACTCCTGGAGGCCGCGCGCCGCGGTCACCCGCAGTTCGGTGTCGGCCGACGCGCTCAGCCACAGGTAGGCGCTCATGGTCGTCTCCTCCAACTCCACGGCGAAATCGTCCATGTCTCCGCCGTCGCGTCCCTGGGGCAACGGGTAGGAGGCCAGCGCTGCCGGGGGGTCGACACCCCGCTCGACCGAGGCGGCGTGCAGGGCGTCCCGCAGCGCCTTGTGCTCGTAGGAGGACGCCGAGGCGCGCTCGCGCCGGGTCCGGTCCCCGGCGGCGCCGCCGACGAACTCGTACCCGTACACGGCCGCGTGCTCGGCGCTCAGGGCCTCCGCCAGGGCCGCGCCGGTGGGATCGCCGCCCTCGGAGGGTGACGGATCCGTACCGGGTCCCTGGGAGCCCCCCGCGGGCGTGGGGATCTCGCTCACCTGACTACCTGCCTTCCGCCATCACGTCGCTCGGACGTCCCTGGGATGTTCCTCGGCCTTCCTCCGCCGCGCGGCCCCGCCACCTACGCGCTCAGGCACGCGCGAGCAGATGGGCGTGCCCGGCCTCGCAGGCACCGATCCCGCTCACGAGCTGAGCCAGCCCGGGATCGGTCACCGCCGCCGCCTGGTCGAGTCGGGCACTGGTCGCGGCCGCGGCGAGCGCGCGCAGCCCCGCGGTGTCGGGCACGGCGTCCAGCGCCGCCTCCCCGACCGGGGCCGGGGGCTCGGCCTCGTCCCCGTCGGTGTCGTGCGCGGTCACGCCCTCGGGCAGGGCGTCCAACAGGGCGTCCAGGTGCGTGAGGTGGTCCTCCAGCAGGCGCTCCAACAGCTCCGCGGGGCCCGTGCCGTGCTCCAGCGCGGCCTCGTGACGGACGATAGCCCGTTCCTTCTCGCGGATGAGCGAGCGCAGCACGGCGACGTCCGGCGTCACGTCGAACGGGTACCAGTCGGCCCCGGCACAACCGCTCACCCCGACAGTGCCCGCGACCGCGCCGGTCACCGCGACACCGGTCAGCACGAGGCTCCTGGCCGCCAAGGACCGCCTCGTCAGCCCGTGCGCGGTGCGACCGTTGACATCCCCCTGGTCCACGCGCTCTCCTCCCGTGCCCACGGCGTCGACAGGACCGCCGTCTCCGGCGGTCAGCCCCCATCTTTCCACGGTCGGCGACGGGTCCGGGTCGCGCTGACACCCCCTGCCAGGACGGTGTTCCGGACACCCGGAGACCCACCCGTGGGCACCCCCGCCCGCGTGTACCGACCTGGGCGCCGCTCAGGTGTGGATACCCTTGCACCACAACCGCCGTCGCACGCGACGTGCGGCGCTCCAGCTCCCCTCACGGGGGCACGGAGCGGATTCGACGAAGACTACGTACAGAGCTGGACCGCCCCGTTCACGGCACACGGCCGAGCGGGCGGGATTTCGCCGTTTGAGGGGCTAATCACGCATGGGAGCGCAGGCGCGCAACGAGCGCATCGCCGAGCTGCTTGAGCCGGTACTGGCCGCGGCCGGACTGGACCTGGAGGCCGTCGAGCTGACACCCGCGGGCAAACGCCGGGTGCTGCGCGTGGTCGTGGACTCCGACAACGGGGTCGACCTGGACGTCGTCGGAGAGGTGAGCCAGGCCGTCAACGAGAGCCTGGACGCCTCCGACGTCATGGGCGAGCAGCCCTATGTGCTGGAGGTCACCTCCCCGGGGGTGGACCGTCCGCTCACGCTGCCGCGCCACTGGCGGCGCTCCCAGGGCCGTCTGGTGAAGGTCTCCCTCGTCGAGGGCGGCGACCTCACCGGACGCGTCACCGAGTCCGACGACCAGGGCGTCACCCTGGACGTCAAGGGCCGCCCCCGCAGCCTGGCCTACGACAGGATCGCCAAGGCCAAGGTCCAGGTGGAATTCCGTCGCGAAGCCGACACCGACGCGGCGGACTAGAGGGGGAGCCCCATGGATATTGACATGAGTGTCCTGCGCAGCCTGGAGCGCGAGAAGGACATCGCCGTCGAACTGGTGGCCAAGGCCATCGAGGACGCCCTCCTGATCGCCTACCACCGCGAGGAGGGCCCCGACAGGAAGGCCCGCGTGGAGCTCAACCGCTCCACCGGCCACGTGGTCGTGTGGGTCTCCGAGACCGACGAGGAGGGCGGGGTCGTCGGTGAGTTCGACGGCACCCCCACCGGGTTCGGCCGCATCGCGACCTCGACCGCCAAGCAGGTCATCCTCCAGCGTCTGCGCGACGCCGAGGACGAGCTGACCCTGGGTGAGTTCGCCGGGCGCGAGCACGACATCGTCTCCGGGATCATCCAGCAGGGCAACGACCCGCGCAACGTCCTGGTCGACCTCGGCAAGATCGAGGCCGTCCTGCCCCCGCAGGAGCAGGTCCCCACCGAGGACTACACCCACGGCGAGCGGCTGCGCGCCTACGTGGTGCAGGTCCGCAAGGGCCACCGCGGCCCCTCGGTGACCCTCTCGCGCACCCACCCCAACCTGGTGCGCAAGCTCTTCGAGCTGGAGGTCCCCGAGATCGCGGACCACACCGTCGAGATCTCCGCGATCGCCCGCGAGGCCGGTCACCGCACGAAGATGGCGGTCCGCTCCAACCGGGGCGGCGTCAACGCCAAGGGTGCCTGCATCGGCCCGCTGGGCAGCCGCGTCCGCAACGTCATGGCCGAGCTCCACGGAGAGAAGATCGACATCGTCGACTACTCCGAGGACCCCGCCGTGTTCGTCGCCAACGCGCTCTCCCCGGCCCGGGTCAACTCGGTGGAGATCCTCGACATGGCCGCGCGGGTGGCCCGCGTGATCGTGCCGGACTACCAGCAGTCACTGGCGATCGGCAAGGAGGGCCAGAACGCCCGTCTCGCCGCGCGCCTCACCGGCTGGCGTATCGACATCCGCTCCGACGCCGACCCCGTGCCGGCGCCGGGCGAGGACGCGGACGAGACCGTCCAGGGGGACGAAGACACCCCTTCGGCCGGTTAATCGGGTCGCGCCCATGTCCCGACGCGATAGGGTGGCCGGAGACGGTCCTGACCGCCCCGTGCGTACGTGCGTGGGGTGCCGGTCGCGGACAGTCCAGTCCGACCTCGTGCGGCTGGTGGCCGTGGGCACGGTCATCACGCCCGACACCCGAGGTCGACGTCCGGGGCGCGGCGCCTATCTGCACCACGATCGGCGATGCCTGGAGCTCGCCGAACGGCGCAGAGCATGGTCCCGTGCCTTCCGGAACCGGAACGGTGGTGGCTCCACCGGGTGGGATGTCTCGCTAGTGACGTCCCTCCTCGGTGACGCCCCCGCCTGATCGAGTGCGACTCGGTTCCGGATAGGGTTGGAATGTCCGCGCCGGCCCCGTGGTTGATGTGACCGAGGTCGGCGTGTAGTGCTGTGTCGGCACTTATGAGCTGGCCCATTGTTGTGTAGCGATGAGGAAGCAGGTCGAGATTGCGATGAGCGCCTGATGAGTACGCAGCGATGAGTAACTCGAGCTAACGACGGTCCGGCACAAGCCCATGTCCCGGACCGAAGCTGAAGGAGAAGTGTGGCGAAGGTCCGGGTGTACGAACTCGCTAAGGAGTTCGGTGTAGAGAGCAAGGCCGTGCTGGCCAAGCTCAACGAGATGGGCGAATTCGTCCGTTCGGCGTCCTCGACGATAGAGGCCCCCGTCGTTCGACGCCTACAGGAAGCTTTCAACAACGGTTCCGACGGCGGCAAGAAGGGTGGATCGGCTCCCAAGCCCGGTCCCAAGCCCGCCGCCGAAGGTTCGGCGCGTCCCGCGGCTCCCAAGCCCGGTCCCGCGCCCAAGCCGGGCCCGAAGCCCGGTCCGGCCGCGCGTCCTGCGGCCCCCAAGGCCGAGAAGCCCGCAGAGCCGGCGGAGAAGCCCGCCGCTCCGGCCGAGAAGCCTGCCGCGCCGGTCGAGAAGCCCGCGGTTCCGCATTTCGAGAAGCCCGCTGAGCGGCCCGAGTCCGCTCCGAAGCCCGGCCCCAAGCCGGCTCCGAAGGCGGCTCGCGGCGACGCCCCGCGTCCCGGCGGCCCCAAGCCCGCTGGCGCCCAGGGTGCCCGCGGTGAGCGTGGCGACCGCGGCGAGCGTGGCGACCGTCCCCAGCGCGGTGACCGTCCGGAGCGTTCCGGCGGCCGCGAGGGTGGTCGTGACGGCGGTCGCGGCCCGCGTCCGGGCGGTCCCCGTCCGGGCCCGCGTCCGGGTAACAACCCGTTCGCGTCCAACGCCTCGGGCATGGGCTCCAAGCCCGCCGCCCCGCGTCCCGGCGGCGGCGCTCCGCGTCCGGGCCCCCGTCCCGGTGGCCCGCAGGGCGGCGGCGAACAGCGCGCCCCCCGTCCCGGCGGCGGTGGCGCTCCGCGTCCCGGCGGTGCCGGTGGCCCGCGTCCGGGCCCCCGTCCCGGTGGTCCGCAGGGCGGCGGCGAGCAGCGCGCTCCGCGTCCCGGCGGTGCCGCGGGCGCTCCCCGTCCCGGTGGCGGTGCTCCGCGCCCGGGTGGCGGCGGCGCTCCGCGACCCGGCGGTCCGCGTCCCAGCCCGATGAACATGCCCTCGTCCCGTCCGGCGGCGCCCGCTGGCGGCGGCCGCGGTGGTGGCGGCGGCGGTCGTCCCGGTGGCGGCGGCGGTGGCCGCGGCCGTGGTGGCGCTCCCGCGGGTGCGGGTCCGCGTCCCGGTGGCGGCGGCGGTCGTCCCGGCGGCTTCGGTGGTCGTCCCGGTGGCGGCGGCCGTGGTCGCGGCGGCGGAACGGCCGGTGCGTTCGGTCGTCCGGGCGGTCGTCCCGGGCGTGCCCGCAAGTCCAAGAAGCAGCGGCGTCAGGAGTTCAACGACCTCCAGGCCCCGTCCTTCGGCGGCGTCAAGATCCCGAGCGGCAACGGTCAGACGATCCGTCTGTCCCGTGGCGCCTCGCTCTCGGACTTCGGCGACAAGATCGACGTCAACCCGGCGTCGCTGGTCCAGGTCATGATGCACCTGGGCGAGATGGTCACCGCGACCCAGTCGCTGCCCGACGAGACGCTTCAGCTGCTCGGCGAGGAGCTGAAGTACAGGATCGAGGTCGTCAGCCCCGAGGACGAGGACCGCGAGCTGCTGGAGTCCTTCTCCATCGAGTTCGGCGAGAACGAGGGCGGCGACGCCGACCTGCGTCCGCGTCCCCCGGTGGTCACCGTCATGGGTCACGTCGACCACGGTAAGACCCGACTGCTGGACACGATCCGTAAGACCAACGTCGTCAGCGGCGAGGCCGGCGGAATCACCCAGCACATCGGTGCCTACCAGGTCGCGACCGAGGTGGACGGCGAAGAGCGCAAGATCACCTTCATCGACACCCCCGGTCACGAGGCGTTCACCGCCATGCGTGCCCGTGGTGCGAAGGTCACCGACGTCGCGGTCCTGGTCGTGGCGGCCGACGACGGCGTCAAGCCGCAGACGGCCGAGGCCATCGACCACGCCAAGGCGGCCGACGTGCCGATCGTGGTCGCGGTCAACAAGATCGACGTCGAGGGAGCGGACCCGCAGCGGGTGCGCGCCCAGATGACCGAGTACGGTCTCGTGGCCGAGGAGTACGGCGGCGACGTCCAGTTCGTGGACATCTCCGCGCTCAAGGGCGACAACATCGAGGCACTGCTCGAGTCGATCGTCCTCACGTCCGACGCGGCCCTGGACCTCCAGGCCAACCCGGACATGGACGCCCAGGGTCTGGCGATCGAGGCCTACCTGGACCGCGGTCGCGGTTCCATGGCCACGGTCCTGGTCCAGCGGGGCACGCTCAACGTCGGTGACTCCATCGTCTGTGGCGACGCCTTCGGTCGCGTTCGCGCCATGCTCGACGAGCACGGCGAGAACGTGCAGTCCGCTGAGCCGTCCCGTCCGGTCCAGGTGCTCGGTCTGACCAACGTGCCCAGCGCCGGTGACAGCTTCCTGGTCGTCAAGGACGACCGCGTGGCCCGTCAGATCGCCCAGCAGCGTGAGGCGCGTGAGCGCTTCGCCCAGCAGGCGAAGTCGGCCCGCCGGGTCACCCTCGACAACTGGCAGTCCGCCATCAAGGAGGGCGAGCGCTCCGAGCTGCTCCTCCTCATCAAGGGCGACATGTCCGGTTCGGTCGAGGCGCTCGAGGAGTCGCTGCTCAAGATCGACGCCGGTGGCGACGAGGTCAGCATCCGGATCATCGGACGCGGCGTCGGTGCCATCACGCAGAACGACATCAACCTGGCGTCGTCCGCGGACGCGATCATCGTCGGCTTCAACGTTCGGCCCGAGGGCAAGAACAGCCAGCTGGCCGACCGCATGGGCGTCGACATCCGGTACTACTCGGTCATCTACCAGGCCATCGACGAGGTCGAAGCCGCGGTCAAGGGTCTCCTCAAGCCCATCTACGAGGAGGTCCAGCTCGGCAGCGCCGAGGTCCGCGAGGTCTTCAAGGTGCCGAAGATCGGTAACATCGCCGGTTCCATCGTCCGTGACGGCATCATCCGCCGTAACACCAAGGCACGTCTCATCCGCGAGGGCAAGGTCATTTCCGGCAACCTCAACGTCGAGTCGCTGCGTCGGTTCAAGGACGACGCCACCGAGGTCCGCGAGGGCTTCGAGTGCGGTATCGGTGTCGGTTACAACGACATCCGGGTCGAGGACGTCATCGAGACCTACGAGATGCAGGAGAAGCCCCGCGACTAGTCGCGAGGACTGATCCACCTGGGGCCCCGGACGATCGTGTCCGGGGCCCCGCCTTTGACGGCTCACACAACACCACAGGTGATCACTTGTACGTTGGGGCGCTGACTCTGGACGTTCTCCTCGGAGACGTCCACTCGCTCAAACAGAAGCGCTCGATGGTGCGGCCCGTCGTCGCCGAACTGCGCCGGAAGTTCTCGGTGTCGGTCTCGGAGGTCGGCGAGCACGACCTCTACCGTCGGGCGAAGATCGGTGTCGCGGTGGTCGCGCCGACCGCCGCCCACGCCCGGGACCAGATGGACACCTGCGAGCGTTTCGTCGCGGGCCGTCCCGAACTGGAGCTGCTCTCCGCGAGGCAGCGGCTCTTCAACGAAGAGGAAGACTGACGATGGTTGACGCCGCACGCGCGCGAAAGATCGCCGACCGTATCCAGCGGATCGTCGCCGAGATGCTGGACCGGCGAATCAAGGACCCGCGCCTGGGTTTCGTCACCGTGACCGACGCCCGGATCACCGCCGACCTCCGGGACGCCACGGTGTACTACACGGTGTTCGGCACCCCCGAGGAGAAGGCGGCCAGCGCGGCAGCGCTGGAGAGCGCCAAGGGCGTGATCCGCAGTGAGGTCGGTCGCCAGACCGGCATCCGCCACACGCCCAGCCTGACCTTCGTCATCGACGAGGTGCAGGAGAACGCCCAGCACATCGAGAAGCTGCTGGTCGAGGCGCGCAAGTCCGACGAGGAGGTGGCCCAGAAGGCCACCGGTGCCAAGCACGCGGGTGAAGCCGACCCGTACAAGGCTCCTCGTGAGGACGAGGACGAGGACGAGTAACCGGATTCCCCCCCCGGGGCGGCGGCAGAGGCCGCCGCCCCTTTCCCAGAAGGAGCCCCATGGCCGACAGCGGTGTCGTGGTCGTCGACAAGCCCGCCGACTGGACCTCACACGACGTGGTCGCCAAGACCCGAGGTCTGGCGCGTACCCGACGCGTGGGCCACGCGGGCACCCTGGACCCGATGGCCACGGGGGTCCTGGTCCTGGGCATCGAGAAGGGCACGAAGCTGCTCGGTCACCTGACGCTGACCGAGAAGACCTATGAGGGCACGATCCGCCTCGGACTCGTGACCAACACCGACGACGCCGAGGGTGAGCCCGGAGTCCGGGTGGACGCCTCCGCCGTCACCGACGCGGACGTGCACGCGGCCGTCGCGAAGCTCACCGGCCCCATCCAGCAGGTTCCGCCGCAGGTCAGCGCGATCAAGGTGGACGGTAAGCGCGCCTACAAGTCGGCCCGGGAGGGCAAGGAGGTGGCGCTCAAGGCGCGGACGGTCACCGTCTCCCAGTTCGACGTGACGGCCATCCGGCACACCCCGGACGGTTTCGTGGACGTGGACGCGGTCGTCACCGCCTCCAGCGGCACCTACATCCGCTCGCTCGCCCGTGACATGGGCGCGGACCTGGCCGTGGGCGGCCACCTCACCGCCTTGCGCCGGACCCGGGTGGGCCCCTATGACCTGTCCCAGGCCCGCACCCTCGACGAACTCGCCAAGGAGTTCACCCAGATCCCCCTGGCCCAGGCGGTGGCCGCCGCGTTCCCGGTGCGGACCATGGACGAGACCGAGACCCGTGCCATCCGCCACGGCAACCGGATCGGGGAGAGCTCCCTGGGTGACGGGCCGGTGGGGCTGTTCGCCCCGGACGGCACCGTGGTCGCGCTGGGGGAGAACCGCCCCGGCCACATGAAGCCGGTCGTCGTCTTCTCTCCGGCCTGATCAGATCTTGATGACGGTTGCTCTGTTTCCGCAGAGCTTCCGTAGGTCGTCGGGATCGGAGGTGAGAATGGTGACCGGTCCCGGCGCGGTGAGCGCGGTCGCGCACAACATCGCGTCGATCGCGTGCCGGTGGCCGTGTAGACCCGCGGAGCTCAGCAACCGGGCGGCCTCCCTGGCGACGTGCTCGGTCACCGGTTCGATCGTCAACCGGGAGATCTGCCACTCCAGCGCGGCGCGGTTGATACGCGGATGGATGACCTCGACAAGGGTCGCGGAGCTGGTGATCACTCGGCTGTCATCGGCCCGAGCGAGGACGAGCCAACGTGTGATGTCTCGATCCTGGAGGACGGCTCTGGCCAGCCCTTCGCTGTCCAGGACGAGAGTGCCGTTCGGCCTGTGGGGGTGGGGACTCATCTATTCCATGGCTCCAGGTGTGCCCTGTTCCTCACGGGCACGGTTCAGTTCATCGCGCGTTCGCTGGATCTCCTCGTCGGTGATGGGACCGTGGTGGGCCTCCATCGCCTCGATGAGGTCGTTGAGATTGTCCCGTTCCAGCTGCCTTGCCACGGCGGCGGCAACGTAGGAGGACAGGCCCGAGGGGCCACTTCTGGAGCGTGCCTGCTCGGCGATGTCTCTGGGCATGGTGATGGAGTACTTCTGTGTAAGGCTGCTCATGACACTTATGCTACCCGTCATGCCACCGTCGTATTCGAGGGGTGGCTGGACGACTTTCTTGCTGAAGTCCGATGTCAGCGTGTTGTTCACAAGGGCGAAGATAGCGAGGCGTCCCTGGATGTGTGCGGGTTTCGCGAAGATTCCCGGAGCCTTCTCGGAATCCGGGTCAGGGGCGCCGTGCGACCTCGTCCAGGAAGGCGGCGAGGGCGGCGGTCAGCTCGCCCGGCCGCTCCACCGAGGGCAGGTGCCCGGTCTCGGGCAGTTCCAGGAGGCGGGAGCCCCGGATTCCCTCCGTGTACCGGTCCGCGACAGCCTGGACCTGGGGAACCTCTGACAGGCCCTTGACCACGAGGGTCGGCACGGTGATCTCGTGCAGACGGTCCACCGCGGGGGCCTCGGGCCACTCGGGACGGTTGGCCGGGCTCGACCAGCGGCGGGCGTACATCTCACGGAGCATCAGCAACGACTGGTCCCAGGCCTCAAGGGGCATCTCCTCGGGGGAGCGCCCCGGGCCGAGCACCATGAACCCGGCCTGGACCTCGGCCATCGCGGCCACGTCGGAGGGGTCCGGGACCGCGTTGCCCTCCCGGTAGGAGGACAGGCGCTCGTGCGGGACCGCCGCCAGGGCCATCTGCCGACCGGTCCGCAGGAAGGCCTCCGGCCACACGTATCCCGACATGCCGGGACACACCAGGGCCAGCGCGTTCACCCGGTCCGGGGCGGCCAGCGCCGCGTCGACCGCGTGGGCGCCGCCGAAGGAGGCACCCACCAGGGTGGCCTCGGCAATCTCCAGGGCGTCCATCAGGTCCAGCAGGTCCTCGTGGTGCCGGACCGGTCCCTCGTGATCGGCCGAACCCCCGTGGCCGCGCCAGTCGTAGCGCACCGCACGGTAGTTCGCGGACAGAGCCGCGAACTGGTGGTCCCACATCCTCCGGTCCGCCACTCCCGCGTGGACCAGGACGATCGCGGGTCCGGCCCCGGCCTCGTCATAGGCCAAACGTGTCGTACCGGTGTCGATCATCGCCATCCGGGCACGGTAAACCGGGTGTCCGGCTCGTGCCAACCCGTCTTTGCCCTCGGCGGAGGGCGGGTGCGCCGGACCACACCGGGTGCGTGGCGGAAGAGGGGCCGTGACATGGCACGCTTGACCCTGAACCGATCAGACGTGAGCGAAGGGGACCGAACGTGCTGCGATGGGACGGGCTGGGGGGCATCCCCTCCGACTGGGGGCGGTCCGTGGCGGCGGTCGGTGTCTTCGACGGCGTGCACCGAGGACACCGGGCGATCCTGGCCGCCGCGCGCGCCCACGCCGACCGGCTCGGCCTGCCGGTGGTCGCGGTCACCTTCGACCCCCACCCCGAGCGGGTGCTGCGCGGAACCACCCCGGCGGTCCTCACCCCGGTCGACCGCCGCGTCGAGCTGATGGAACCGCTCGGCGTCGACGCTGTATGCGTCCTGCCCTTCGACGAGGAGCTGTCGGCCCTCAGCGCCGAGGAGTTCGTACGGCTGGTGCTGTCCGACGGGCTCGGCGCCGCGGCTGTGGTGGTCGGGGAGGACTTCGCGTTCGGCCACCGGGCCGCCGGTAACGTCGCCGTGCTCGCCGACCTGGGCGAGAAGTACGACTTCGCCGTCGACGGGGTGCGCCTCGTCTCGGAGGGGGACACCATCACCTCCACGCGCGTGCGCTCGCTGTTGGGCGGAGGAGACGTGGACGCCGCCGCCGGACTCCTGGGCCGTCCGCACCGGGTCTCCGGAGAGATCGTGCACGGGGCCGCCCGCGGCCGGGAGCTCCTGGGCTTTCCCACCGCCAACATGGACCTGACCGCGGACGCGGCCGTGCCCGGGGACGGCGTGTACGCGGGGTGGCTGAGCCTCCTGGAGCCGGTCGATGGGCACGAGTCGAGGTGGCCCGCGGCGGTCTCGGTGGGTACCAACCCCACGTTCGACGGCGCCGAGCGTACCGTGGAGGCCTACGCCCTGGACCGTGACGACCTGGAGTTGTACGGTCTGCGCATGGCGGTCGACTTCACCGCGCGCATCCGGGGACAGGAGCGGTTCGACGACATCGACGCGCTCATCGTGGCCATGCGCCGCGACGTCGACCGCTGCCGTGAGGTCCTCGGCGTCGCCTGAGTCCGTCGTCACCGGGCGACGGGGTCACGCGCCACGTCACCTGCGGTAGGGTGGGGTCCGTCCACGTGTGCCCGCGGCCAGTCACGCCCCCCCTCCGGGAGCGGATTCCGCGGGAGCGCGGCGCACCCACGCCATCGGCGCACCCACGCCATCGGCGCAGGGCCGCGCGCACCACACGCGACGGTGACTGCTCGTACGCGCGGTCACCGCGTCTGAACCCTGCCACGTACCGGGGTTCGCCCCTGCGTACCGACTTCTCAGTGAAGGAGCGACGTGTCGATCGACACCGCCACCAAGGAAAAGATCATCGCCGAGTACGCCACCGTCGAAGGTGACACCGGCTCCCCCGAGGTCCAGATCGCGCTGCTCACGCACCGCATCACCGAGCTCACCGAGCACCTGAAGGACCACAAGCACGACCACCACAGCCGTCGTGGCCTGCTCCTGATGGTCGGCCGTCGCCGCCGTCTGCTCAAGTACGTGGCCAAGCAGGACATCACCCGCTACCGCTCGCTCATCGAGCGTCTGGGCCTGCGTCGCTAGGTCGTTTCGGAGGGAGTGGCCTCGGCCGCTCCCTCTTTGTTAGTAAGGTGTGACCAGAGTGGCGTCCGCGACAGGACGCCGCCCGCACCACCCGTGCCGCCACCCCGGACCCAGGGGTCGGTCCTCGGTAGTGGTCTCCGGACATCGCCCCGTACGGGCGGGCCGTGGGCTTCGATCGATGACCGACCGTCATCACCTCCGGGGCACGACACGGGAACAACATCGCCGTGCCACGGACCGGGAAGGTCCGGACGCGGCGCCCGCAACGTGTAACAGGAGGTCGCCCATGGAGGGCGTTTACTCGGCCGAAGCCGTCATCGACAACGGCAAGTTCGGCACCCGTACCATCCGCTTCGAGACCGGTCGTCTGGCCCGTCAGGCCGCCGGTTCGGCCACGGTCTTCCTGGACGACGAGACCGTCGTCCTGTCGGCGACCACCGCCTCGAAGCGCCCCAAGGAGAACCTCGACTTCTTCCCCCTGACGGTGGACGTCGAGGAGCGGATGTACGCCGCCGGCCGCATCCCCGGCTCGTTCTTCCGGCGTGAGGGCCGTCCGTCCGAGGACGCCATCCTCACCTGCCGTCTGATCGACCGGCCGCTGCGCCCGTCCTTCAAGAAGGGCCTGCGCAACGAGATCCAGATCGTCGAGACGATCCTCTCGCTGCACCCCGAGCACCTGTACGACGTCGTCGCCATCAACGCGGCCTCGATGTCCACGCAGATCGCCGGTCTGCCGTTCTCCGGCCCGATCGGCGGCGTCCGCGTCGCCCTGATCGACGGCCAGTGGGTCGGCTTCCCCACCCACGCCGAGCTTGAGGGCGCCACCTTCGACATGGTCGTCGCCGGCCGCGTCATGGCGGACGGCGACGTCGCGATCATGATGGTCGAGGCGGAGTCCACCACCAAGACCCTGAAGCTGGTCGCCGAGGGCGCCGTCGGCCCCAACGAGCAGACCGTCGCCGAGGGCCTCGAAGCGGCCAAGCCCTTCATCAAGGTGCTGTGCAAGGCCCAGCAGGCCGTGGCCGACCAGTCCAGCCGTGAGCAGGGCGAGTTCCCGATCTTCCTCGACTACGAGGACGACGCCTACGCCGCCGTCGAGGGCGCCGTGCGCGAGGAGCTCGTCAAGGCGCTCACCATCGCGGACAAGCAGGACCGCGAGGGCGAGCTCGACAAGATCAAGGCGTCGGCCGCCGAGAAGCTGGCCGAGGACTTCGAGGGCCGCGAGAAGGAGGTCAGCGCCGCCTTCCGCAGCCTCAGCAAGCAGCTCATGCGTGAGCGCGTCCTGCGCGACAAGGTCCGCATCGACGGCCGTGGTCCCAAGGACATCCGCCAGCTGAGCGCCGAGGTCGGCATCCTGCCCCGCGTGCACGGCTCGGCCCTCTTCGAGCGTGGCGAGACCCAGATCATGGGCGTCACCACGCTGAACATGCTGCGCATGGAGCAGACGGTTGACACGCTCAACCCGGACAAGACCAAGCGCTACATGCACAACTACAACTTCCCGCCCTACTCCACCGGTGAGACCGGTCGGGTGGGCTCGCCCAAGCGGCGCGAGATCGGGCACGGCGCCCTGGCCGAGCGGGCCCTGCTGCCGGTTCTGCCCGCCCGCGAGGAGTTCCCGTACGCCATCCGCCAGGTGTCCGAGGCCCTCGGGTCCAACGGCTCCACCTCGATGGGTTCGGTCTGCGCGTCCACCATGTCCCTGATGGCGGCCGGTGTGCCCCTGAAGGAGATGGTGTCGGGCATCGCGATGGGTCTGATCAGCGAGGGCGACGAGTTCGTCACGCTGACCGACATCCTCGGTGCCGAGGACGCCTTCGGCGACATGGACTTCAAGGTCGCCGGTACCCGTGACCTCATCACGGCGCTCCAGCTGGACACCAAGCTCGACGGCATCCCCGCCGAGCAGCTGGCCCTGGCGCTCCAGCAGGCCCGCGGCGCCCGTCTGGCCATCCTCGACGTCATGCAGGAGGCCATCGAGCGTCCGGCCGAGATGAGCCCGAACGCTCCGCGCATCCTCACCGTCAAGGTGCCCGTCGAGAAGATCGGTGAGGTCATCGGCCCGAAGGGCAAGATGATCAACTCGATCCAGGACGACACCGGCGCGGACATCTCGATCGAGGACGACGGCACCATCTACATCGGTGCCACCGACGGCCCCTCCGCAGAGGCGGCCCGGGACACGATCAATCAGATCGCGAACCCGACCATGCCCGAGGTGGGCGACCGCTACCTGGGCACCGTCGTCAAGACGACCGCCTTCGGCGCGTTCGTCTCGCTGCTGCCCGGCAAGGACGGTCTGCTGCACATCTCGCAGATCCGCAAGCTGCACGGCGGCCAGCGCATCGAGAACCTCGACGACGTGATCAGCATCGGCGAGAAGATCCAGGTCGAGATCCGCGAGATCGACGACCGCGGGAAGCTCTCCCTGGTGCCCGTCGAGGTCGTGGAGTCCGAGGCCGCCAAGTCCGACAAGCCCGAGGCCGCCCCCGCGGCTCCCGCGGCCGCGGACGAGGACGCCGACAACGGTGACGACAAGTCCGAGGGCGCCCCGCGCCGTCGTCGTCGCCGCAGCTCGGGCGGGCGTTCCGAGAACACCTGATCCACGCCTGTTCGACCCTGTACGGGGCGGTCGCGTCTGCACGACGCGGCCGCCCCGCCGTCGTCCCGGGCGTATGCTCTGCTGGATGTCCCGACGCGAAGAAGAAGGATTCATGAGTTCTGTCCCCATCGCCGCCGAGCAGGAGCCGGGAACGACCGTGACGCTGCTGGAGCCCGACGGCGGTTCCGGTCTGGTGCGTCGGACGGTGCTGCCCGGCGGCCTGCGCGTGGTCACCGAGAACATCCCCGGGGGCCGCTCCGCCGCCTTCGGGATCTCGGCCACCACCGGCTCCCGTGACGAGGACTCCGCGCACGCGGGGTCGGCGCACTTCCTGGAGCACCTGCTTTTCAAGGGGACCGGGACCCGGTCGGCGCTGGAGATCTCCGCGCTGCTGGACGGGGTGGGCGCCGACCACAACGCGTACACCACCAAGGAGCACACCTGCTACTACGCGAAGGTCCTGGACCGGGACCTGCCGCTGGCGGTGGACGTGGTGGGCGACATGGTCGCCAACTCGGTCCTGGACGAGGGCGAGGTGGAGACCGAGCGCGGCGTGATCCTGGAGGAGATCGCCATGTACGAGGACGAGCCCGCCGACCTGGTGGACGACGTCTTCGCGGAGCACTTCTTCGGTGACACCCCGCTGGGGCGCCCGATCCTCGGCACCACGGACTCCATCAAGGCGCTGTCCCGCGAGCGGATCGCCGAGCAGTACCGGGACGCGTACGTGCCCTCGGAGCTCATCGTGACGGCGGCGGGCAGTCTGGACCACGAGAGCGTCGTGGAGCAGGTGCGAGCGATGTTCGCCAACCGGCTCGGCGCCGCCGGTGACGCCCGTCCGTCCCGCCCGCGCGGCGCCGGTGAGCCGGTGCGGACCTTCGGTGGCACGGTCGTGCAGCCGCGTGAGACCGAGCAGGCGCACATCATCCTGGGTTCGGAGGGGCTGACCCGCACCGACCCGCGCTGGCACGCCCTGAGGCTGCTCAGCGCCGCGCTGGGCGGTGGCATGTCGTCGCGTCTGTTCCAGGAGGTGCGGGAGAAGCGCGGCCTGGCCTACGCGGTGCACGCCTACCACACGGCCTATGCCGACACCGGCACCTTCCAGATCTACGCGGGCTGCCTGCCGGAGAAGGCCGACGAGGTCATCGGGGTCTGCCGGGACGAGCTGGCCAAGGTCGCCGCCTCCGGCATCACCGCCGAGGAGCTGACCCGCGCCAAGGGGCAGATCCAGGGTGCCATGGTGCTGGGCAGCGAGGGCACCAACGCCCGGATGGGTCGTCTCCTCGCGCACGAGCTCACCCAGCCGCGCCACTTCTCCATCGACGAGGACCTGGCCCGGTTCGACGCCGTCACCCAGGCCGACGTCGCCGAGGTCGCCGCCGAGCTGCTGGCCCGGCCGAGGGCGCTGGCCGTGATCGGCCCGTACGAGGCCGACCGGACCTTCTGAGGCCCCACAGAAGAGGGGAGCCCGTGACCGTCGCTGGTCACGGGCTCCCCTTTCGCGTTGCCCGAGTCCTTCGGGCTACAACGGGCGTCCCCGAGGCCGACCGCGCTTCTTGATCGCGATCTGCCGGGGTCCACCGGTGTGGGCGCCCCCGTGGACGACCACCTCCAGGAGGCCGTCGCCGAAGGCCGCCTCCACGTCCTCGTCGTCGATGTCCTCGGGAAGACTGATCTCACGCCGGAACGAGCCCATGAAGCGCTCGGAGGTGTAGTAGATCGTGCTGTCGTCCTCCTCGCGGTGCCGCTCGCCACTGATGACGAGCACGCCGTGCGCCAGGCTGACGGAGACATCGGTCTCCTTGACCCCGGGCAGCTCCGCTCGGATGACGAGGTCGCGGCCCTTGGCCAGGATGTCCGTGGACGGGCTCCAGGCGTCGGCGAACGTCCTCTCGCGCTCACCCACCTGGGTGGTCTCGATCGTGGAGATCGTGTCCGACATCCTGTTCATCTCGGTGATCATGTCCACCACCCCGTGGAAGGGGTTGCTGAACCTCTTGGGTGCCACCGTTACCTCCTCAATGCGCCGTCGGTGGCGCTCCGTCCACCTTCAGGAACTACTGGTCCCTACTCTGCCCGGTCCCGGAGCGGGACCGGTCCTCGCCCCGCACCTTCTTGGGTTCGCCCGGGGCGCGTTCGGTCCCCAGGCCCTTGAACAGACCCGCCACCATGAACAACAGGATCACGGCGAAGGGCAGACCGGTGATCACCGACGCCGCCTGTAGCGCCGACAGCGCGTCGTCGCCGCCGGCCACCAGGAGGATCCAGGTGACACCGCCCAGGCAGACGGCCCAGAAGCCGCGCTGGATGCGGTTCGGCTTCTTGGTGCCGCCGTTGGTCAGCATGTCCACGACCAGCGAACCGGAGTCCGCCGAGGTGATGAAGAAGATGGCCACGACCGCCAACAGCCACACAGCGGCGATCACGGCGACCACACCGGTGATCGGAAGTGCCTCCAGCAGGGTGAACGCCGCCTGTGCCTCGTCTCCCTCGATGAAGTTGGCCCTGCCCGCGAGGTCGTAGAAGAGCCCCGAGCCGCCGAACACACCGAACCACAGGACGCAGACGGCGGTGGGGGCGAACAGGGCGCCGATCACGAACTCGCGGATGGTGCGGCCGTAGGAGATGCGGGCCAGGAAGATGCCGACGAAGGGCGCCCAGGAGATCCACCATCCCCAGTAGAAGATGGTCCAGGCCTGGACCCACTCGGCGGCCTGCGCGTCGACCCGGGGACTGGGGAACGACAGGCTCCACGAGACGAGGTTGCTCAGGTAATCGCCGGTCGCGGTGGTGGTGCTCGCGATGATCCACAGCTTGGGTCCGACCGCGAAGACGAACGCCAACAGGATGAAGGCCAGCCACAGGTTGATCACCGACAGCCGGCGCAGACCCTTGTCGATGCCCGACAGCACGCTGAACAGCGCCACCGCGGTGATGACCGCGATGATCACGGTCTGGACGAACGCGTTGTTCGGAACCCCGAACACGTCGCTGAGTCCGCCGTTGATCTGGAGGGTGCCCAGACCGAGGGACGTGGCCAGACCGAAGATCGTGCCGAACACCGCGAGGATGTCGACGACGTTGCCGGGCCAGCCGAAGGCGCGGTCGCCGAGCAGCGGGTAGAGCGCGGAGGCCGGGCGCAGGGGCAGGCCCTTGCGGTAGGCGAAGTAGCCGAGGGAGAGCCCCAGGGCGATGTAGACGGCCCAGGGATGGAAACCCCAGTGGAAGAACGTGAGTGCCAGCGACTCCGACGCCGCTTCGGGCAGCGGAACGCCGTCCGGACCGGGCATGAGCGAGGCGTCACGCGGCCAGTGCAGGTGCTCGATGGGCTCGGCCACGCCCCAGAAGACCAGTCCGATGCCCATACCCGTGGTGAAGAGCATCGCGAACCAGGCGAGTGTGCTGAACTCGGGCCGTGAGTCGTCCGGTCCGAGTCGGATACTCCCGTACTTGCTCAGCATCAGGAAGACCGCGGTGCCCACGAAGAACACCGTCGCTAGGACGTAGATCCAGCCGAGCTGTTCGCCGAGCCATGTGCGGGTGCTCTCGGTGGCCTCCAGCATGGGGCCCGTGAACGCGACGCCCATGATGATGAAGGCGATGATCACGAGGCCCGAAACGCCGAAGACCGTGGGGTTCGTCTTTTCTTTTATGTATGTGCGCAGGGATGAGATGGTGTCTCCTTCCCGACACCGCCGGGGACCAACGGTGTTTGGGAGAGTCTGCCGGTCCCGCTGCCGGCCACGGATGGGTCCCGAGGGATGTTAGGGCCGTTGGTCCCTTGCAGCAAAGTAAAGCCGCGAGTTGGAGTGTTCCGACAAAAACGGCATGACGGACTTGAGTCCCGTGTGTCGCAGTGTTCGCGGGACCCGGAGGGCACGTGGGGGATCAGGGTCCGGGCGGTTCCGTGGTGATCAGTTCCTCAAGGGTGAGTCCCACGCGACCCAGCCAGTCCGCGATCACCTCGAGTTCCGCATCGCTGTAACCGGAGTGCAGGTCGGTCATGGCCTGGCGCATGCCCGGCGCGGGAGGTCCGAGAGCGCTCTCGGCGCCCTCCAGCAGCCGCACGGCGATCTTGCGCCGGTCCAGCGGGTGCGGCGCCCGCTCGACCAGTCCGCGCGCCTCCAGCCGGTCCACGACGCCGGTCACGGAGCCGGTGGACAGGCAGAGGCTGTCGGCGATCTCGCCGGGCGTCATGGTGCCGCTCGCGCGGAGCAGTGTGTAGCACTGGAAGTCGGTCGGGTTCATGCCCGTGCGGTCGGCCATGCGGTGCAGGAGCCGGACCAGGCGTACCGCGAGCTGCTGCCCGTCGCTCTGGAGCGTCTCGTACAGCTCCCCACGTGTCCTGTGACCGTGGCCGTCTCCGAGGGCCTTCGCAGGAGGCTCGGTGCTGGGCACGGTGTCCATGGATCTCCCTACCGCTCCGTGAACGGTCCCTCCGGTCACTTGCCGTCGAGTCTAGGCCGCCTCCCAAGTGTCGCTTGGCCTCGGAGAGGGCCGCGTGAAATGATCTCCAGAGTAAGATGCTCGGTTTCCAAGGTATTTCCCGAAAAATCGGACACTCACCGGGGGTAGCCATCACCGTCTCACCTGCGGACACACTGGAGGAACCGCTTCCCACCGACCTCGACGGTGTTCGGGACGCGGTGAACGGGCTCCTGGCCGGATACCTCGGACACAGGGTCACAGAGGCGTGCGGGACCGACCGCGACTTCGCGGCGGAACTCTGCGCGAGGATGTCCGCCTTCACACTGCACGGGGGCAAGGGACTGCGCTCCGTCCTGGCCTGGTGGGGCTGGCTCGCCGGTGGAGGCGCGGACACCGGCCCCGGCGCGAGGTCGGCTCTGCGGGCGTGCTCGGCGGTCGAGGTACTCCAGTCCTTCGCCCTCGCGCACGACGACGTGATGGACGCCGCCCCGCTCCGGCGCGGTGCCCCCTCCTTCCACACCGTGTACACGACACAACACCGGGAGCGCGGCCTCCGCGGGGACGCGCGCCGCTACGGCGAGTCCCTCGCGATCCTGGTCGGCGACCTCGCCATGGTCTGGGCCGACGACCTCCTGCACGAATCCCTGGCCGACCTGCCCACCGGGTCCGCCGCGCACGCGGTGTGGCGGGACATGCGGACCGAGGTCATCGCAGGACAGTTCCTCGACCTCAGCGCCCAGGCCCACGGTGATCGCTCCGAGGAGGGGGCGATCCGCATCGACCAGCTCAAGACCGCGACCTACACGGTCGAACGTCCCCTGCACATGGGCGCAGTGATGGCCGGGACCGACGAGGGCACGGTGACAGCCCTGCGGGCCTACGGCACCGACGTGGGCGTGGCCTTCCAGCTGAGGAACGACCTGATGGACGCCTATGGCGCCCCCGACCACACCGGGAAGCGAACCGGCGAGGACCTGCGGGAGGGCAAGAACACGCTGCTCTTGGCCTGCGGGGTCCGGATGGCGGCCGAGACGGGGGACCTCGCGGCACAGCGGGTGCTCGCCCGGGTCGGCCACCCCTCCGAACGGGTGGACGCCGAGGAGGCGGCCCGCGCGCTGGAGCGGGTCGGCGCCCGTGAGGAGGTCCGCGGCCGCTGCCGACTCCTGGCCGAACGCGGACTGGGGCGGATCCGCGGACTCGATCTCCACCCCGCAGTCTCCGAAGGCCTGCACCGCTTCGCCGAGACGGCGGCCCGTACGTGAACCCCGCACCGAGAGGACCCGTCGACGTGCCCCAGAGGAACGGTAGGGACCCCGTGGTCGTGGTGGGAGCCGGACTGTCCGGACTCTCCTGCGCGCTCCACCTGCTGGGAGCCGGACGGGAGGTGGTGGTGGTCGAACGCGAGGACCACCCCGGCGGGCGCGCCGGGCGCCTGGACATGGACGGTTTCCGCGTCGACACCGGGCCGACCGTGCTCACCATGCCCGAACTCCTCGAAGAGGCGTTCGCCGCGGTCGGGGAGTCGGTCCGCGACCGCCTCGAACTCCTGCCGCTGGCACCCGCCTACCGGGCGGCCTTCACCGACGGCTCCACCGTGGACGTCCACACGGACCGCGAACGGATGGCCGCCGAGGTGGCCAGGGTCGCGGGCCTTCGGGAGGCGGTGGGGTACCTGCGGCTGCGGGACTGGCTCACCCGCCTGTACGAGGTGGAGATGCGCTCGTTCATCGACGCGCGCTTCGACTCACCCCTCGACCTGCTCGGCCCCGACCTCGTCCGGCTCGCCGCGATGGGCGGGTTCGGCCGGCTGTCCAGGGCGGTCGGCCGCCACCTGAAGGACGAGCGCCTGCGCCGGATCTTCTCCTTCCAGTCGCTCTACGCCGGGGTCGCCCCGGACCGGGCCCTGGCCGCCTACGCGGTCATCGCGTACATGGACACCGTGGCGGGCGTCCACTTCCCCAAGGGCGGGATGCGCGCCATGGGCGAGGCACTGGCGGGCGCCGCGGCCAAGGCCGGGGCGGTCCTGCGCTACGGGGAGTCGGCGCACCGCCTGGAACGCCGGGGGGACCGGGTCACGGCGGTCATCACCGGGAACGGGGAACGCCTGGCCTGCGACCACGTGGTGCTCACCACCGACCTCGCCGCCGCGCACCGGCTGCTCGACCACCGCCCCCGGCGCCCGGTACCGCACCGGTACTCCCCGTCCGCGGTGGTGCTCCACCTGGGCACCGACCGCACCTGGGACCAGCTGGCCCACCACACGATCTCCTTCGGCACGCAGTGGGAGCGCACCTTCACCGAGATCATCGACGAGGGCCGGACCATGAGCGATCCCTCGCTCCTGGTCACCCAGCCCACCGTCACCGACCCGAGCCTGGCGCCCGAGGGCCACCACCTCCTGTACGTGCTGGCGCCCGCGCCCAACCTGGCCGCCGCCGACATCGACTGGGACACCGAGGGCCCCCGCTACAGGGACCGGATGGTGGCCGTCCTCGAAGCCAGGGGGATGACCGGCCTGGACGCCTCGGTACGCGCCGAACACATGGTCACGCCCGCCGACTGGGCACGACAGGGACTGGCCCGGGGTACTCCCTTCTCCCTCGCCCACACCTTCGCGCAGACCGGGCCCTTCCGGCCGCGCAACACCGTCCCCGGAACCGCCAACGCGGTCCTGGCCGGGTGCGGCACCACCCCCGGGGTGGGCCTGCCGACGGTCCTCATCTCAGGGAAACTGGCGGCCGCGCGCGTCGTGGCCGGAACGGAGCGGCGCGCACGATGATGACCTCAGCCACGGGGGAACTGGACGCCGCGGGGATCGAGGCGGGGAGGCTGCGGGCCGACTACCTCCTGTGCCGCGCGCTGCACGCCCGCCACGGCCGCACCTACTTCGCCGCCACGCGGGTGCTCCCGCCCGAGCGCCGCCCCGGCATCCACGCCCTCTACGGGTTCGCGCGCTGGGTGGACGACATCGTCGACGAACCCGGCGCGGACACCACCCCGGACGACCAGCGGGCCCGGCTGGAGGAGATCGGGGCCGACATGGACACCGCGTTCACGGGAGGGGAACCGCGTGAGCCGGTGCTGCGGGCTCTTGCGCACACTGTGGAGAGGTACGGCCTCCCGAGCGACTACTTCACGGCGTTCATGACGTCCATGCGGATGGACCTCGACACCACGGCCTACCGGGACCTTCCCCACCTGCGCGAGTACATGTACGGGTCGGCGGCGGTGATCGGACTCCAGGTGCTGCCGGTCCTGGGGACGAGCGCACCCAGGGAGGAGGCGGCGCCGCACGCCGCCGCGCTGGGGGAGGCCTTCCAACTCACGAACTTCCTCCGCGACGTGGCGGAGGACCTGCGCAGGGGCCGCGTCTACCTGCCCGCCGACGTCCTGGACGCGCACGGCGTGGACCGGCCGCTCCTGGAACACTGCGCGGTCACCCGTCGGCCCGACCCCCGGGTGCGGGGCGCCCTCGCCGCGCTCGTGGAGGCCAACCAGGAGTTCTACCACGAGGCGGAGCCGGGCATCGCGATGCTCTCGCCGGTCGCCCGACCGTGTGTCACCACCGCCTTCCGGCTCTACCGCGCCATCCTGGACGAGATCACCGCCGCCGACTTCGACGTGTGGAGCGTGCGCCACCGCGTCTCCGACACCCGCAAGCTGGCGGTGGCCGCGCCCGCCCTGGCCCGGGCGCTGTGGGCGCGGACCGTGCCCCGCCCCAGGGTCGGCACCTGACCCTCCCGGAAGGGAGGGGACCGACAGAGGCCGCTGAGGAGGCACCCATGACTCTGCCCGACCCCGAGCCGTGCCGTCTGCCGCTGCGGCGCATGCCCAGGAGCACCTGGGCGCGACAGGAACCGACCTGGCGCGAGGCCTCGCCCTCCGTCATCGGCCAAGCCCTCAAGCGGGCCCTCGCCCGCCCCTCCGGGAACTGGTTCGTGCTGGCCGCCAGCTCCGAGGTGCGCACGGACCGGCCGTTCGGACGGGTGGTGTCCGGAACCGAACTCGTCGCCTGGCGCACCCCGGACGGGACCGCGCACGCGGGTCCCGGTGCCTGTCCCCACCTGGGGGCGCCGCTGTGCCGCGGAGCGGTGGCGGAGGGGCGTCTGGTGTGCCGCTGGCACGGGCTCTCACTGGAGTCCGGGGGGATGCCCGGATGGAGCCCATACCCGGTGCACGACGACGGCGTGCTCGTGTGGGTCCGCCTGGACGAGTGCGGAGGAGAGGAGCCGACGGAGGCCCCCGTCGTCCCGGAGCGCCCGAGGGCGGACACGAGCATCGCGGCGGTGGAGAGCCTGGCGGGACGCTGCGAACCCGAGGACGTGGTCGCCAACCGGCTCGACCCCTGGCACGGCTCGTGGTTCCACCCCTACTCGTTCGTCGGCCTGAGGGTGACCGAGGTCCCGCAGGGGCCGGACCCCGACCCGGACCGGCTGGTCGCGGACGTGGGGTTCCGGGTGGCGGGCCGGTGGGGCGTGCCGGTCCGGGCCGAGTTCACCTGCCCGGAACCGCGCACCGTCGTCATGCGCATCATCGAGGGGGAGGGGACGGGCAGCGTGGTGGAGACCCACGCCACCCCGCTCGGCACCGACCGCGACGGGGTGCCGCGCACTGCCGTGATCGAGGCGACGGTGGCGGCCTCCGGGCGCACCGGTTTCGCCCTGGCCCGGCGCGTGGCGGGCGCGGTGCGGCCCGCGATGCGGCTGGTGGCGCGCCGTCTGTGGAAGGACGACCTCGCCTACGCCGAGCGCCGCTACCTGCTGCGGACCTCCGGTCGCTGGCCCGGCTGACGGGCGACCCGGGCCAGGCCGCGCAGGACCGCGTCGCGCCCCCGCCGGGGCACGGTCCACAGCGTGTGCCCCGGCATTCCCCAGTGCGACAGCAGCGCGTTCGCGGCGCTCAGCCCCGTGGTGGCGGCTCCCTCCATGAGCGCGACCGGCAGGTCGACGCGGACGTGGTCACCCGCCACCACCAGGGTGGGGTCGGGTGTGGTCACCGCACAGCGGTCCCGGTATCCGCCCGGCGGGAAGAGCGCGCAGTCCGCGCGCAGTTCGTGTCGCGCGTCCACCTCGCGCGCCGCCGCCAGCTCCGGGTAGACCGCCGTCGCCTGCTCCCACAGCGACTTCCGCTCCGCGGCGGGATCGTGGTCCTCGGGCAGCGCGTAGGCGTGCAGCTCCACCACGGAGCCGCCGGTGCGCGCGGCCCACTCCCGCGCCTGGTCCTCGTAGCGGTCCAGGACGCTCACGTTGTCAAGCGTCGGATACCCGGCGGTGCCCAGGAAGGCCTGCCGGTGCGGCCGGACCGGGCGGTCCAGCCAGTAGCGGGAGACCAGGAACGGCGGCGCGGACCCGATCCCCGCGACCCGTTCGCGCCAGGCGGCCGTCCCGAGCCCGGGGGAGGCCGCCACGAGGGCGCGCAGCCCGCGCGGATCGGCGGCCAGCACCACCGCGTCGAACTCCTCCCGGTCGTCATCCCCGCCCTCGCGCCAGGTGACCGCGTGGGGCAGGTGCTCCCCGGGAGTGACCCGCTCCACCTCGACCCCCGTCCGGAAGCGTACCCCGGCCCGGCGCAGGTAGCCCTCCAGGGGGTTCCACAGGGCCTGGGGGAAGGGCGAGCGCGGAACGTCGAACACCAGGCCCTCGGAGGACCCGAGGAAGTAGACGTGGAACATGACGGCCATCTCGGCGGCGGAGAGCCGCTCCGGCTCGGCGAAGAAGCTCCGGCTGAAGACCTCGAAGGCCAGGTGGCGGGCGGAGCGCGGGAAGCGGGTCACCTCCAGCAGTTCCCGGGCGCTGCGGTGTCCCAGGCGTTCGTGCACCCCGGGCACGTCCGCGTCCAGGAGCTGGAGCACCGCCGGGACGTTCACACCGGCCAGTTCCGAGACGGGGAAGCTCCGACTCGTCGCGGCCAGCGCGAACGCGTTCCACGGCGGGGTGGTGGGAAGGTTCGAGAAGCGGTCACGGGATCCGGACCGGTGCACCAGCGGGTAGTCGGACAGCGGGACCAGCGAGTCCAGGCCGGGGTCCGCGCGCCGGAGCAGTCCGCGCAGGTTGTAGTACTGGCGAAAGAAGGCGTGGAATCCGCGGCTCATGGTGGCCGTGCTGCCGTCGGCGAGGGTGGTGTCCCACCCGCGAAGGCGTCCGCCGAGCCCGTCCTCACGCTCGAACACCACCACCTCCGATCCGCGCTCAGCCAGCCCGCACGCGGCGGCCAGTCCGGCGATGCCCCCGCCCACCACCGCGACACGGGGAGCGCTCTCCGGGCGCCGCCCACGTGGCGCGGGGGCGGGGATCCGCTCGGCTCGGGGGTCGTTGACGTCGGGGTTCACGGCCTGGCCCCCACGAAGGTGTGCGTGATGCCGTACCGCCAGCCCGGCATGGGCGCGCTGGCCACCGACCCCAGCCCGGCCGCCCGCATGCGTTCCAGCAGGGTGGCGCGGCCGTCGAAGTCCAGGACGCTGCGCCACAGGTACCGGAACAGGTCGTCCCGACCGGCCAGGGCCCGGCCCGCCGGGATCACCACGCCCCAGCACACGGCGCTCCACACCGCGCGGGCGGCGACGGAGTCCGCCACGGAGTACTCGTGCAGCGCCAGCCGGCCGCCCGGACGCAGCAGCTCGCGCACACGCGCCAGGAAGGTGTCCGGGTCGGGGACGTTGCGCACCAGGTAGGCGGCGAACACCGCGTCGGCCGGCCCGCCGAGCACCTCCTCCGCCCACTCCGGGGTGAGGTCCTGGGCGCGTGCCAGGTGGAAGGTGACGCCGCTCGGCCAGTCCTTGGCCGCCGCCTCGCGCAGCATGCCCTCGGACGAGTCCACACCGACGATCCGGGCCCTCGGGTACTCGCGGGCCAGCGCGGCGGTCGAGGCTCCCGTGCCGCAGCCGAGGTCGACCAGAACCCGGTCCGCGCCCAGGCCCGGGAGGAACAGGCGCCGCGCCGACGTGCGCAGGTCCTGGTGGTAGCCGGGGCTGGAGGCGACCAGTCGGTCGTAGGCCGGCGCGGCGAGGTCGAACTCCTCGGTGACGGCGGCGGTCTTCATCCGCTCGGTCGAGGTGGTCATCGGTCCTCCGGAATGGTCGGGGTGGTCGAGGGACTTCGACCGCCGCAAGGGCCATGCTGGGGGGATGGCCGACTACGACGTAGTGATCATCGGAGCGGGGGCCGCAGGGCTCACCCTGGCTCATCGGATCGGGCAAATCAACGATCGGCGCGACCCGCCGCTGAGGACGGCGGTCCTGGAGCCTCCCTCCGGCCCGCACACCCCGCCCCCTCGGACCTGGTGCTACTGGGAGTCCGGCCCGGGGCGCTGGGACCACCTGCTCGCCGCATCGTGGGCGGACCTGTCGGTCATCGGCCCGGACGGAGGGGAACACCGTTCCTCGGCGGGGCCCTACGTCTACAAGATGCTGCGCTCCGCCGACCTGGACGCGCACGTGCGCTCATCGGCGGGCGACGGGGTCGAGTTCCTGCCGCTGCTCGCGCACGACACGGAGGACGGTCCCGAGCACGCCACCGTCCGGGCCCTCGCACCCGGAGGGGACCAGGTGGACCTCACCGCCCGCTGGGTCTTCGACTCACGCCCGCCCGGTCCGCCCCGGGGAGGGCGCACCCACCTCCTCCAGCACTTCCGTGGATGGTTCGTCCGCCTGCCGGAGGACACCCTGGACCCCTCCGCCGCCGTGCTCATGGACCTGCGCCCGCCCCAGCCCCGCCACGGCGTGGCCTTCGGCTACGTGCTTCCGCTCTCCGGCCGGGAGGCCCTGGTCGAGTACACCGAGTTCGGCCGCGCCGCGCTCACCACCGACCAGTACGAGCGGGCCCTCACGGACTACTGCGAGATGAGTGGGCTCCACGGGTTCGAGGTCACCGCGTCCGAACAGGGAGCCATCCCCATGACCGACGCGCGACTGCCCGCCAGGATCGGTCGGCGGCTGTTCCGGATCGGCGCGGCCGGGGGCGCCACGCGTCCCTCGACCGGATACACCTTCAGTGGTACGGCCCGTCAGACCGCCGCGATCGCGCGGGCCCTGGAACTGCGCCGCGTTCCGGTGCCACCGGCACCCCATCACTCCCGGCACCTGGCCATGGACGCGGTCATGCTGCGGGCCCTGGACAGCGGCCGGGTGTCCGGAGCGGACTTCTTCGCCCGGCTCTTCGCCGCCAACCGGCTCGGAGACGTGCTCGCCTTCCTGGACGGGGACTCGCTTCCCGCGCGCGAGTTCGCGATGGGGCTGACCACCCCGGTCGGGGCGATGTCCCTGAGCACCGCCGACCACCTCTGGCACACGTTGCGCTCGGTGGTCCCCGCCCCGTCGCGCTGGAGCCCGGCCCGGTGGGGGATCCCGGCCCAGTGGTGGAACCCGGCCCGGCGGCCCCGGGGGGTCAGTCGCTGAGCATCCGCAGACCCTCCGCCAGGGAACCCGAGTGCAGTCCGCGAACCGCAGGGCCTCCCCGGCATCGAGCCAGCCGGGACCGGCGGCACGGGCGCCCGGCGCAGCACCGAGGACACGCTTTACGAGAGCAGGTGCTCCACCTCCACGTAGCGCTGGGTCGCCTCCCAGCGGCGGCCCCATGCCGTACAGCAGGGGCACCGCCAGGTCCTCCCGGGGGCGACGGTCCCGTTGCGTTCCACTGCGGTCTGGAGAAGATGGTCGACCAGATCCGGGTCCATGCGCATGGCGGCCCGGGCCGGGCCCTGGGGCGTCGGGGTGTGTTCGTGCCCGCCCGCGGGTACGGCCACCGTAGACAGGGAAACGGGGCCGCCCGGGGAGGCGGCACGCGGCTCCGGGACGGTTCGGTGCGGATCGTGGAGTCGATCCGCCGCGCGGCCTCGGCGGAGGGGACACCCTCGCCGACCTGGCGGCACCGTTCGAGGAGACGGGCGGTGTCGGTGGGTGAGTACCGCCGGTGCCCGCCCGGACCGCGCACACGCGGACCGATCCCGTAACGCCGGTCCCAGCTGCGCAGGGCGGACAACGCGACCCCGAGGAGCCGGGCCGCGGCGCCCGGGGCGAGGGCGTCGGTCATGGCACCCCAGCACGTTGCACAAGCGGTGCGACTTCTGACGCGGGCCGCTGACCTCTGACTCTGGAGCCTGAGAGCACCGAAAGGGGCGACGACATGGATCTGGACACCACGCGCCGGGCGGACCGGCGGTTGGATCACGTCTACCGGATCGGGGCCGGGCTCACCGGACTGGTCCTGGTGGGCTTCGGCAGCGCGGGCATGATGATCAGACTTCCGCTGTTCGACACGCGGGGTGAGGTGGTCGCGGGGCTGTCCACGAACGGCGCGCTCAGCTTCCTGTCCATCGCGTTCGGCTCGCTTCTGGTGGGCGCGGCGATCCTGGGCGGCAAGTTCGCGTCGACGGTGTGCGTCACGGTCGGTGGGGCCTTCCTGGTCAGCGGCCTGGTGAACCTGATCCTGATGAGCACCGACTTCAACATCCTGGCCTTCAGCGTCCCCAACGTGATCTTCAGTTACGTGGTGGGTCTGGTCCTGATCACCTTCGGTATGTACGGCCGGTTCACCGGGAACCTTCCGGCGGACAACCCGTTCCGGCGGTACCGGCACCCGGGCGAGGGGACCGGCGAGGACGGTGTGGACGCCGAGCGCCCGCGTCAGAGCGCGGAGGGCGCGGCCGGTGCCTCGGCCGACGAAGGCACCGCCCACGGAGTGCCCGGTCCGCGATCCGCGCGCGAACGCGAGGACAGCCCCGAGGAGCGTCGAGGATGAGCGCGCCCAAGGGACGGCTGGCCCTGGTGACCGGGGCCAGCGGCTACATCGGCGGACGGCTCGTCCCCCAACTCCTGGACGCCGGGTACCGGGTCCGCTGTCTGGCCCGCACGCCCGAGAAGCTGCGCGACCAACCGTGGCGCGACCGGGTGGAGGTGGTCCGGGGCGACGTGGTCTCGGGTGAGGGGTTGGCCGAGGCGCTGTCCGGCGCTGACGTGGCCTACTACCTGGTGCACTCCATGAGCGGCGGCAGCGACTTCGTGCGTACCGACGCCGAAGGGGCGCGGCGCTTCGCGGAGGCGGCCGGGCGGGCCGGGACGGGCCGGATCGTCTACCTCGGGGGCCTGGCCCCGGAGGGCACGGAACTGTCGGAGCACATGGCCTCCCGGGAGGAGGTCGGGCGCATCCTCCTGGAGGCGCAGGTGCCCGCGGTGGTGCTGAGGGCCGCCGTCATCCTGGGGTCGGGGTCGGCGTCCTTCGAGATGCTCCGCCACCTGACGGAACGGCTCCCAGCGATGACCACGCCCCGGTGGGTGCGCAGCCGGGTGCAGCCGATCGCCGTGCGGGACGTGCTCCGGCTGCTGGTGCGCGCGGACGAGCTCCCCGACGGGACCAACCGCACCTTCGACATCGGCGGTCCGGAGGTGCTCAGCTACGCCGAGATGATCCAACGGTTCGCCGCCGTGGCGGGGCTGGCCAAGAGGCTGATCGTCCCGGTTCCCGTGCTGTCCCCGGGGCTGTCGAGCCTGTGGGTCGGCCTCATCACGCCGGTGCCGCCTTCCGTGGCCCGGCCGCTGGTGGAGTCGTTGCGGCACGACGCGGTGATGGCGGAGAACGACCTGGCGCGCGAGCTGCCGGACGAACGGCGGATCGGGTTCGACGAGGCGGTGCGCCTGGCGCTGCGGCGGATCGACGAGGACCGCGTGGACACGCGCTGGTCCTCCGCGGCCTGGCCCAGCGCCCCCTCCGACCCGTTGCCCACCGACCCCGACTGGGCCGGAGGCAGCCTGTACACGGACCGGCGGGCCCGGTACGTGGACGGATCCCCGGAGAGCCTGTGGCGGGTGATCGAGGGCATCGGGGGCGATCGCGGCTGGTACTCGTGGCCGCTGGCCTGGGCGGCCAGGGGATGGATCGACCTCGCCGTGGGCGGGGTGGGGCCCCGGCGCGGGCGACGCGACCCCGAACGCCTGCGGGTGGGCGACTCCCTGGACTTCTGGCGAGTGGAGGAGATCGTCCCCGGTGAACTGCTGCGATTGCGCGCGGAGATGCGCCTGCCCGGCCCCGCCTGGCTGGAACTGCGTGTGGCGCGCCTGGAGGGGCGCACGGTCTACTGCCAGCGTGCCCTGTTCCATCCGAGGGGGCTCGCCGGCCACCTGTACTGGAAGGCGGTCACGCCCTTCCACGGAATCGTCTTCGGCTCGATGGCGAGCAACATCGCGGCCCGCGCGGAGGACGAGGCCGAGGTGACGTCCGGGACCTGAGCCCCGATGGAGGAGGACCGCCGGGGTGCGCTACCTTGTGGGAAGAATTAGCTAGGAATCCGAGAGGCTCGGTTTCCGAGTCATTTGGACAAGTTGGGGCCGCGCGTCCACTGGACGCGGGCCCGGAAGGACTTCCCACGTTGCCGACACGACACGAACCCCCGGCCAGACGATCCCGTTGGTGGGTCGGCGCCGCTCTCCTGGTCAGCTTGGTGTGGCTGCTCGGAGCGGGCCCGCTCGGCGCCTTCCTCGGCCGACTCGGCGAGGTGCAGACCAACGACCCCGGCGCCTTCCTGCCGGTCGGGGCCGAGTCCACCGAGGCCGGTGAGCTGGCCGAGGAGTTCGACCGCGGCGACACCGTCCCGGCGATCGTGGTCCTGTCCGCCGACCAGGAGCTCACCGAGACCCAGCTCACCGACGTGGGCGCCCTCGGGGAGCGGATCGGGGACCAGCCGTGGGTCTCCGGCGCGGTCGTGGGTCCCGTGCCCGGCACCGAGGACCCCTCCGTAGCCCAGCTGATCGTGCCGATCGGCTCGGAGAACGACACCGGCGACTCCGTGACCGAACTCCGGGGACTCCTGGCCGACCACTCCCCGGACGGGGTCCAGGCCCAGGTCACCGGGCCCGCGGGCTACGCGGCCGACCTCGTGGCGGCCTTCGGCGGCATCGACTCCACCCTGCTCGTCGTGGCTGTCGTCGCGGTCCTGGTCATCCTGGTGGCGGTCTACCGGTCGCCGCTGCTGCCGGTCCTGGTGATCCTCGCCTCGCTCCTGGCCCTCGGGCTGTCGGGAGCGCTGGTCTACGCGGCGGCCGACGCCGGGCTGGTCAGCCTCAACGGCCAGAGCCAGGGCATCCTGTTCATCCTCGTCGTGGGCGCCTGCACCGACTACGCGCTGCTGCTGGTCGCCCGCTACCGCGAGGAGCTGGCCGCCCGGGAGCGGGTGCCCGACGCGGTGCTCGCCGCGGTCCGGGGGGTCACCGGCCCGGTCCTGGCCTCCGGCGGAACCGTGATCCTCGGCGTACTCTGCCTGCTCGCCGCAGACCTCGCCTCCACCCGCAGCCTCGGCCCGGTCGTCGCCCTGGGGGTGGCCGCCGCGATGCTCGCCGCCATGACCTTCCTCCCCGCCGCCCTCGCGCTGTGCGGTCGCGCCGCCTTCTGGCCCAGCGCCCCGCACCGCACCCGCGAGGAGTCCGGGAACACCACCGACGAGGTCCTGCGCCAGCACCCGTTCTGGGGGCGGATCGCCGCCACGGTCTCCCGCCGCCCGCGAGCCTACTGGCTGGGCACCGCCGCCCTGCTGCTCGCGGCGGCCGTGTTCGCGCCGCAGTTCAGTGCGCAGGGCACCGGCCAGGCGGAGGTCTTCCGCACCGAGGTCGAGGCCGTGGACGGACAGGAGACTCTGACCCGGGGATTCGGAGCCGACTCCAGCGCCGCGCCCGCCCTCGTGGTAGCAAAGGAGAGCCGCTTGGACGAGGTGGTCGCCGCGGCCGAGCGGATCCCACAGGTGGAGGAGGCGGCCCCGGTCACCGAACCCGGTCCGCCCGGCGCGGAGGCCGCGCCCCTGGTGGAGGAGGGCCGGGTCCTGGTCGAGGTGGTGCTGTCCGCCGACCCGGAGTCACCGGAGGCGGTGGAGGCCGTCCGCGACCTGCGCGTGGAACTGGACACGGTCGAGGGGGCCGACGCGCTGGTGGGCGGGGTGAGCGCCACCGACCTCGACACCCTGGAGACCGCGCAGCGGGACTTCGTGGTGGTCGTCCCACTGGTGACGCTGGTGGTCTTCCTGGTGCTGATCCCGCTGCTGCGGTCGCTGGTGGCGCCGCTGCTCCTGATGGCGGCCAACGTGCTCTCGTTCGCCGCCGCCCTGGGCGTGGGCACCCTGGTGTTCGACCACGTCCTCGGGCTACCGGGGGCCGACCCGGTCGTGCCGCTCTTCGCCTTCGTCTTCCTGGTGGCGCTGGGGATCGACTACAGCATCTTCCTGATGTCCCGCGCACGTGAGGAGACCCTCGCGCACGGGCACCGGGAGGGGGTCCTGCGGGCGCTCACGGTGACCGGCGGGGTGATCACCTCGGCCGGGGTGGTGTTGGCGGCCACCTTCGCCGCGCTGGCCGTGATCCCGCTGCTGTTCCTGTTGCAGCTGGCCTTCCTGGTCGCCTTCGGTGTGCTGGTGGACGCCCTGCTGGTGCGGACGCTGCTCGTGCCCGCCCTCTCCCTCGACGTGGGCCCGCGCCTGTGGTGGCCGGGCCGTGCGGCCCGGACCCGCTAGAGCGGGTCGCCGGGCAGCTCCTGGTAGGCCCGGGCGATCCTTTCGGAAAGCCCGGGCCGGGGCAGGGCGACTCCGTCGATCGAGGCCACCGGACGCACCCCGGTGGCGGCGTTGGTGACGAAGGCCCCGTCCATCCTGGTGGCCGCGACGACGGCCAGGGGGCGGGTGGAGACCGGGACCCCGAGCGCCCCGGCGACCCGGTCGACCAGGCGGGCCGTCACCCCCTCCAAGCAGGGTGCCTGGGGCCAGACCAGCCCCTCGCCGTCCAGGAAGCCGATGTTCCAGGTCGGGCCCTCGGAGACGCGGCCGTCCACCCCCATGAAGAGGGCGTCGTCCATTCCGTCCAACTGGGCGGCACGCCGCTGCCGGATCACCCCGAACAGCCCGGTGCCCTTGATCGTCGGGGCGTCCCGGGAGAACTCGCGCGTACCGAGGTGGACCGGTGGCGGGACGGACGCCGGCGCGGGGCGCGTGGAGACCAGGATCTGGGGCATGGCCCGCGCGGCGGGGCGGCCCAGGTCGAGCTCCGGGTCGTGGACGGTCACCCGCACCACGCACGGCGAGGGGTGGGCGCGGGCGGAGCGGCGGGCGAGTTCACGGACGCGCGGGATGTCGAGTTCGGCGCCGAAGAGAGCCGCACAGTCCCGCGTGAGCCGTTCCATGTGCAGGTCGAGTCCGCGCACCCGCAGGTCGGTGACGAGCATGGTCGTGAAGTGCCCGTAGCCGTACAGGGCGAGGCCTGAGAGTTCTCCCGTGCTGACGGGGCGTCCGTTCAGTTCCATTACGGGGCCCATTCTGGCACTTCGGGACCTCTGGCAGGGGTGGTTCCCGCAGCTCCGCGCGCCGCTCTCAGGCCTGCGGATTCGGGCTCCGGGACCCCGCCTCCATCTCGGTGAACGCGGTCACCAACTGCTCCTCGGAGGTGTCCAGGTACGCCCCGAGTTCGGTGGCGGCGGTGTCGGCGTTGCCGTCGGCCAGCGCCAGGTGGATGCGCCGGTTCCACTTGAGGTAGGGATCGTGGAACTCGCGGGGCGCCGCCATCACGTGGAAGACCAGACGGGTCTCGGCCAGGACCTGGCGCATGAACTCGTTGACCCGGGCGCTCCTCGCCAGGGCCGCGAGCGCCTCGTGGAAGCGCATGTTCGCGCTGCCCATCCGCCACCAGTCCTCCCGGGCCCGAGCCCGCTCGCCCTCGTCGACGGCGGTACCCACGGCCCGCACCAGGTCGGCGGGGGCCTGGGCGGCCCCTCGCACGGCGGGAAGTTCCAGGGACCGGCGCGCATTGAACAAGTCGCGGACGTCGTCGCTGGTGGGGCGGCTGACGAACACCCCGCGGTGCATGTGGTGCACGAGCAGGCGTTCGTGGCTCAGGAGTCGGAAGGCCTCGCGCAGGGTGTTGCGGGAGACCTCGTACTTGCGGCTGAGCTTCTCCTCGGACAGACGCACGCCGGGGGCCAGCTCGCCGTCGATGACGAAGGTGCGGAGGAGGTCGGCGACGCGCTCCGCCTGACTGGTCGGCCGAGCCAGAGCGGGTGCGGGCAACCGGTCGATGTGGTCCTCTGCCGCCGTCACGTGAGCCCTCCGCCTGTCTCGTGCGCCCACACCGGAGACGGGGTGGTCCCACCAATGTTACGTACCGGGGGTTCGCGATTTTACTTATCCGCGCCTTACTTGAGGTGCGGGATTGCAGTATTGTTCAACAATCCAACAATGAGGTTGGCGTCACAACCCTCCCGGACACCTGGAGAGTCAGCCATGGGCGAAATGCCCCCCGCACCGCAGCAGAAGGTGCGTCCGAGGCTGGGCAGAGTCACTCTGAGCAGCAGTCTCCTCGGAGCCATGTTCCTGATGGCCACCAGCGCCATCGGTCCCGGGTTCATCACCCAGACCACGACCTTCACGGCCCAGCTCGGCGCCGCGTTCGCCTTCGCGATCCTCGTGTCGATCCTGGTCGACATCGCCGTGCAGCTGAACATCTGGCGCGTCATCGGCGTCTCCAACATGCGCGCCCAGGATCTGGCCAACAAGGTCCTTCCGGGGGCTGGTTACCTGCTCGCCGTCCTCATCGTCTTCGGCGGCCTGATCTTCAACGTCGGCAACATCGCCGGTACCGGCCTGGGCCTCGACGCCATGATCGGGCTCGACCCGCGCGTCGGTGCCGCGATCTCCGCTCTCGTCGCCATCGTCATCCTGGCCGTCAAGCGGCTCGGCGTTGCCCTGGACCGCATCCTCGTGGTCCTCGGCGTCATGATGATCGCTCTCACCGCCTACGTGGCCCTCGTGTCCAGCCCGCCCGTGGGTGACGCCCTGCGCCAGTCGGTCCTGCCCGAGGCGGCCAGCAGCGACCTCTTCCTCGCCACCATCACCATCATCGGCGGCACCGTGGGCGGCTACATCACCTACGCGGGCGCCCACCGACTCATCGAGAACGGTATGGGCGGCCGCGAGAACATCGCCGCCATTACCCAGACCTCCGTCACCGGCATCATCGTCACCGGTCTGATGCGCGTCCTCCTCTTCCTCGCCATCCTGGGCGTGGTCGCCGGAGGCGTCGCCATCATGGACGCGCCCAACCCCTCCGCTGAGGCCTTCTACCAGGCCGCCGGAGAGGTCGGCATGCGACTGTTCGGCATGATCATGTGGGCGGCCGCCGTCAGCTCCGTGATCGGCGCCTCCTACACCTCCATCTCCTTCGTCACCACGTTCTCGCCGTGGCTGGAGCGGCACAAGGGCAAGCTGGTCACCGGCTTCATCGGCATCTCCCTGGCGATCTACCTGCTCTCCGGGCAGGCGCCGGGAACCCTGCTGGTCATGGCGGGCGCCCTCAACGGCGTCATCCTGCCGGTCGGGCTCGGCCTTCTCCTGTGGGTGGCCGCCCGCCACTCGAAGACCCTGCTCGACGGCTACCGCTACCCGCGCTGGCTGCTGGTCATCGGTGTCGCCGCCTGGCTGCTCACCGTCTACATGGCGGTCAACGCCCTGGGCGGCATCGCCGCGCTCTGGCAGTAGCAGGCACTTTCCCGGAGCGGCGACCACCGCCTCGGGGCCCGGAACACCGCCCCTCGGGCACAGTGGTGTCGGCGCCACCGCGCGTGGCGTCGGCACCAAGGGGTACGAGAACTAGGAGGAGCACGTGCGCATCGACCTCAACTCCGACCTCGGCGAGAGCTTCGGCCGCTGGGATCTCGGGGACGACGAGGCGCTGCTGTCCATCGTGACCAGCGCCAACGTGGCCTGCGGATTCCACGCCGGAGACCCGTCGGTCCTGCGGCGGACCACGGCCGAGGCCGTGGCGCGCGGGGTCGCCGTCGGCGGTCACGTGGCCTACCGGGACCTGGCCGGGTTCGGGCGTCGCTTCGTGGACGTTCCGCCCGCCGAACTCACCGACGAGGTGCTGTACCAGCTCGGTGCGCTGTCGGCCTTCACCTCGCTGACCGGGGACCGTATCCGCTACGTCAAGCCGCACGGTGCCCTGTACAACGCGATCGTCCACCACGAGGAGCAGGCCGCTGCGGTCGTCGAGGCCGTCCGCTCCTTCGACCCGGACCTGCCGGTCCTCGGCCTGCCCGGGTCGAGCTTCCTGGAACAGGCCGAGAGGGCGGGGCTGCCCACGTACCGCGAAGCCTTCGCCGACCGCGCGTACACGCCGGACGGCACCCTGGTCTCGCGCCGCGAACCCGGCGCCGTCCTGCACGACCCCGAGGCCATCGCCGCACGCTGCCTGCGCATCGCCCGGGGCGAACCCGTCAAGGCGGTGGACGGCACCGAGATCCTCGTGCGGGCCGACTCCCTGTGCGTGCACGGCGACAGCCCCGGAGCGGTGGACATCGCCCGCGCCGTGTCCGAGCTGCTGCGCTCCGAGGGCGTGACCATCGCGTCCTTCGCCGTTTCCGCCCAGTCCGACTGACCGGGCCCGTCCCGATTTGGAGTCGTCCGTGCGCGTCCTGAAGTGCGCAGACACCGGGGTCCTGGTGGAGGTCGCCGACCTCTCCCAGGTGATCGCCCTCGGCGCTGCCCTGGAGGCGGCGCCGCTGCCAGGCGTCGCCGACGTCGTCCCGGCCGCCCGTACCGTCCTGCTGCGGCTGGAGCCCGGAACCGACCCGGCGCACGTCGCCGAGGCCGTCACCGGACTGACCCTGACGGCCGGAGTGAGCCGTGGGGTGGGGGAGACCGTCACCATCCCCGTCCACTACGACGGGGAGGACCTCGACGACATCGCCGAGCTCACCGGCCTCAGCCCGCTCGAGGTGGTGCGCGCCCACACCGCCGCGACGTGGACGGTCGCGTTCTGCGGGTTCGCGCCCGGCTTCGGCTACATGGTCGGCGACGACCCGCGCCTGCACGTGCCCCGCCGGGGCGAGGCCCGCACCCGCGTCCCCAAGGGCTCCGTGGCCCTGGCGGGGGAGTTCACGGGCGTGTACCCGCGCAGCTCACCCGGTGGCTGGCAGCTGCTTGGCCGGACCGACGCCGTGGTCTGGGACCTGGACCGGGACCCGCCCGGCCTGCTGCGCCCCGGCGTCCGCGTGCGCTTCGAGGAGGTCTCGTGAACCCCGTGACCACCGACGACACCGCCCCCGTGCGCGAGGACACGGGCCACGCCGTGCCCGCACCCTCCGCCGGGGCGGGAGCCCGGGAGCACGCAGCCCGGACGGCGGGCCGCGCGTCCGGTGCGGCCCTGGAGATCCTGGCCACCGGGCCGATGACCACCGTCCAGGACGCGGGTCGCTTCGGACACGCCGCCCTGGGCGTCGGTCGCTCCGGCGCCGCCGACGCCGCCTCCTACGCCCTCGCCAACCGGCTCCTGGCCAACCCCGAGGGCGCCGCCGCCCTGGAGGTCACCCTCGGCGGCCTGCGGGTGCGCGCGCACGGGGCGGTCACGGTCACGGTGACCGGTGCGGAGGCCCCCGTCCGCGTGGACGGGCGCGGAGCGGCGGTCAACGAGATCCTGCACCTGCCGGACGGGGCCGAACTCACTCTGGGCGTCCCCGCTCGCGGGCTGCGGTCCTACCTGGCCGTCCGCGGGGGAGTGGCGGTGCCGCCCGTCCTCGGCTCGCGTAGCACCGACGTGCTCGCCGGGCTCGGCCCCGCACTCCCCGGCGCCGGTGACCTGCTGCCGGTCGGCCCCGCCCCGGTCGCCCTGCCCCACCTGGACCACGCGCCGGTCCGGCCCGTCGGCGGCGACGTGGTCGACCTCCGCGTCGACCTCGGCCCGCGCGAGGACTGGTTCACCGACCAGGCCGTCTCGGCCCTGCTCTCCGGGGAGTACGAGGTGACCTCCCGGAGTGACAGGGTCGGCGCCCGGCTGGCCGGGCCGATCCTGGAACGCTCCCGCGAGGGTGAGCTCCCCAGCGAGGGCATGGTCGCCGGGTCGCTCCAGGTGCCCCCGGGCGGCGAGCCGGTGCTCTTCCTCGCCGACCACCCCGTGACCGGCGGATACCCGGTGATCGCTGTGGTGCGCTCCGCCGACCTGCCCAAGGCCGCCCAGGCACGCCCGGGTACCCGGATCCGCTTCGTCCTGTGAACACCACGCCCAGTGAAGAGAGAGGCCTGGAAACGATGAACCCCGAACCCGACCGCACCGGCCCCGACGGTCCGGCCCCGGCCGACCTCTCTCCCGCTCGGGCCCGGGCGCTGTTCCGGGGCGGGCTGCGCGTGCCCACCTCGGGCTACAGCCCCGGGTACGCGCAGGCCAACCTGATCTCGCTCCCGCGTGACCTCGCGTTCGACTTCCTGCTGTTCGCCCAGCGCAACCCCAAGGCCTGCCCGGTCCTGGACGTGACCGAGCCCGGCGAGGTGTCGGCCTCGGTGTTCGACGGTGACCTGCGCACAGACCTGCCGGCCTACCGCGTGTACCGCCACGGCGAGTTCGTGGAGGAGCGCACCGACGTCACTGACCTGTGGCGCGACGACCTGGTGTCCTTCCTCATCGGGTGCAGCTTCACCTTCGAGACCCCGCTGCTGGAGGCGGGGGTGCCGGTCCGCCACATCGAGACCGGTGGCAACGTGGCCATGTACCGGACCAACCGGGAGTGCCGCCCGGCCGGTCGCTTCTCGGGACCCCTGGTGGTGTCCATGCGCCCGATCCCGGCCGGTCAGGTCGCCGACGCCGTGCGGATCACCTCGCGCTACCCGGCCGTGCACGGGGCCCCGGTGCACGTGGGCGACCCCGCCGCACTGGGCATCACCGACCTGGACCGACCGGACTACGGCGACCCCGTGGAGGTCCGGGAGGGGGAGGTGCCGGTGTTCTGGGCCTGCGGTGTCACCCCGCAGGCGGCGGTGACGGCCTCCGCCCCCGAGTTCGCCATCGGGCACGCCCCGGGCCACATGGCCGTCACCGACGTCCGGGACACCGCCTACCAGGTGCCCTGACCAGGGGTCCACCGAGCGGAGACGGTCGGCTGCCAGGACGCGCGGCCGACCCTCGCGCGTCTCCAAGGCGTCCGTCCGGGTATCCGGTAGCCGGACGCGTGCTCGGGGTTGGCGCCGCCGGAACGGCTGTGGGCCGAGCGCGCGGGGAAGCGCGGCCCACCGAGGCCGCCTCGGACGTGCGCCCGCGAGGTCAGGACCTCTTCGCCCGCGTGGTCCCCTGGCGCAACCCCAGACTCCGCAGTTCCAGCGCGGCCAGTCCGGCCACCGCCGCCCGGTCGTTCCCCTGCCAGGCTCCGGCCGGGTCGTCGTGCACGCGCAGGAGCCTCGTGGCGGAGGCCGACGTCAGGGCCCGCAGCGCGAGGAGCCGGGTCCGGGCCTCCGGAGCCAGCCGGTTGAGCCGCCTCGTGTCGGTGGCCCGGCCGATCCACCGAGCCCGCATGGGCAGCCAGGTCGCGGCGATGAGAAACAGTGGGAGGACCGCCACGAGCATCGGGAGGGTGACCGCGAGCGAGGCCACGGTCTCCTGGAAGGAGTCCCCCGCCTCGCCCAGGGTCGCGCCGGTCTCGCTGAGGTTCACGAAGGGCGTGGCCAGGGCCTCCCCGGCGAGCGGGACCTGCCGGACGTTCTCGGCGGCGGTGCTCATGTGCTCGGTGAACCCCTCCCCGGTGCTGGACATCAGCTCTCCGGGGCGGTTCAGGGAGAGGATGACCTCGCGCAGGGTCAGGGCGGCGTGCACCCACACGACCACCCAGACCAGGGCGAACAGGTCCGAGATCAGCTGGAGACTGGCGCGCACGGGGGTGTCGGCGTACAGCTTCAAGGGGAACTCCTGGGGGGTGAGGAGGGTAGGGGTGGGGGTTGGGCCCACGCCTGCCCGTTACCCGTTTTCCCTCCGTGCGCACCCTCCCCCTCGCCCGCTCGGCGCGGGGATGATGGGCATCGAGACGGTGTTCGTCCTCTCCGTGCCGGTGGGCAGGGCCTTCGGTTCCGGCTTCGGTCGCCCCTCGGCGGCATCTCGCTGTTCGCTTCTGCTCTGCTCGCCGCCGGTGTGGGGCCGTGGCCGCCGTTCCGGGGCCGTGCTCGCCGCCCTGCGCCGAGCCTCACGCAGGGCGGCCGTTCGCCTTCACCGGCCCTCGGCGATCCGGGGGCCTCAGCCGGTGATCTCGCCGCGGCCGATGGCCGCCTGTCTCCGGGCCTCGACGTCGTCCACCAACAGGTCCAGCATCTCCTCGGTGACTCCCAGACCGAAGGTCCGCAGCGTGAGGATCGGCAGGGACCCGGCCATCTCCAACATCTCCGGGGGGAGGTCGTCGAGTCCGGGGAACCCGGCGATGATCTCCTCCATGACGGGACCGCCGACGGCGTGGGAGCGCCACTCGCCCACGGTGCAGTGCTTGGTCAGCGGGCGCACGTACCGATCACCCCCGGTGGTGATCTCCCCGCGCAGCGGAAGGTCACGGGAGGACGCTCCGACGGCGACGGTGTAGGTGCCCGCGGCCAGGGACCAGCGCTGGTCCCTCGGATCCCAGACGGACAGGTCCCGGCCGGTCAGCGGGAGGTCGACCCGGGTGCTTCCACCGGGCTCCAGCGCCACCTTCGCGAACCCGCGCAGTTCGTGCCGGGGCCGGGTCGGGAGGTCCTGTTCGACCCCCGCGTACAGCTGGGCGACCTCCTGACCTGCCCGTTCCCCGGTGTTGGTCACGGTGAACGACACCGTCCACGCGCCGTCGCCGTTCGGGACGACCTCCAGCTCCGAGTAGGAGAAGGTCGTGTAGGTGAGGCCGTGCCCGAAGGGGTAGGCGACCGGGACGTCCAGGGTGTCGAAGTGGCGGTAGCCGACGAAGACGCCCTCGCCGTGGCGGACCACACCGTGCTCGCCGGGGAAGTTGAGGTAGGTGGCGTGGTCGCTCAGCCGGACGGGGATCGTCTCGGTGAGCCGACCGGAGGGGGAGACGACCCCGGTGAGCACGTCCACGACGGCCGCCCCGCCCGCCTGGCCCAGGAGCCAGCCCTCCACCACCGCGTCGGCCTGGTCCCGCCACTCGGCCACCGACACCACACCACCGTTGGACAGCACGACCACCACCCGCTCACTGACCTCGCGCACCCGGGCGAGAAGCTCCAGCTGCGGCGCGGGCAGGCTGATCGTGGTCCGGTCGTAGCCCTCGGACTCGTCGGCGTCCGGCAGCCCGAGGAAGAGCACCGCCGTGTCGGCCGCGCTCGCCGCCGCCACGGCCTCCTCGATCAGCGCCGGGTCGGCCGTCCCGTCCAGGGTGAACCCGGCGGCGAACCGCACGTCCCCCAGTGCGCGCTCGAACCCCTCCAACGCCGCGTGCACCCTGGTCGGCACCACGCGGGAAGAGCCGCCGCCCTGGTACCGGGGTGTCCGGGCGAACTCGCCGATCACCGCCACCGAACGGTCCGCCGCCAGCGGCAGGACGCCGCCCTCGTTCTTCAACAGCACCAGCGCCTCACGGGCGGCCTCCCGCGCCAGCGCGTCGTTGGCCTCGTGCTCCAGCGGGCGCGAGGTGTCGGCGGACACCCGCTCCTGCAACCGCCTCAGCCGCTCCACCACGGTGTCCAGAACGGACTCGTCCAGCTCGCCGCGTTCCACCGCCTCCACCACCGCCTGGTCGGTCCCGCTGGGCGGCATCTCCAGGTCGAGGCCCGCGCGCACCGCCGCCACCCGGTCCACGACCGCGCCCCAGTCGGAGACCACCACGCCCTCGAACCCCCACTCCCCGCGCAGCAGATCGGTGAGCAGCCACGGGTCCTGGCTGGTGTGCACGCCGTTGAGCCGGTTGTAGGAACACATCACCATGGCGGGCGCGGCCGTACGGACGACCTCCTCGAACGCGGACAGGTAGACCTCCCGCAGGGTGCGGTCGTCCACCTCGGCGCTGACCCGGTGCCGGTCCGTCTCCTGGTTGTTGGCGGCGAAGTGCTTCACGCACGCGCCGACCCCCTGCGACTGGACGCCCTCCACCAGGGCGGCGGCGATGCGCGCCGTGACGTGCGGGTCCTCGGAGACGTACTCGAAGTTGCGGCCGCACAGGGGCGACCGCTTGATGTTCATGCCCGGGCCCAGGACCACGTCCACTCCCTGCGCGCTGGCCTCCCCGCCCAGCGCCGCCCCGACCCTGCGCACGAGGTCGGGGTTCCAGGTCGCGCCCAGGCCCACGGCGGGCGGGAAACACGTGGCCGGGACGCTGCCGCCGATGCCGAGGTGGTCGCCCTCGTCGGGCTGGTGCCGCAGCCCGTGCGGGCCGTCCGCCAGGTGCAGGGGGCGCAGCACGCCCTCCAGGCCGGTGCTGTGCCAGGTGTCGGAGCCGGAGGTGGCCGAGGCCTTCGCCGCGAGGCCGGGGCGTGGTTGGTTGCTCATGTTGGCCTGTCTCCCGTGGGGTCGGTGCTGCTCGTGGGGGTCGGATCGGCAACGGCGATCCCGAGGTCCCTGAGGAAGGAGGTGACCACGGTTCGCATGTCGACGGAGTCCGGGTCGAGGAGCCACTGGACCTGGAGTCCGTCCTGGAGGGCGAGGAACTGTTGGGCCGCGATCCCCGGGGAGGGGTGCGGCCGGTCGCCGAGGAGCCCGGCGAAGGCGGCGGTGAGGTGTTGGCGCAGGACGCGGTACCTGCGCACGAAGTACTCGTGGGCGGGGTGCGCGGGGTCGGTGGCCTCTGCCGACAGGTTCACATAGAGCGAGACCAGGCCGGGCGTGCCCGAGTTGCGTTCCACGATTCGTACGATGTTGTCGATGAGCTCGCGGTGGCTCAGGTGCTCGCCGAGGACCAGCGGGGCGTCGGCCTCGTCACGCCTGCTCAGGACGTGTATGAGCATGGCTTCCTTGTTGGGGAAGTGGTGCAGTGCGCCCGCGTGGGTGATGCCCGCGTGCGCCGCGATGTCGCGCAGCGACACCGCACGGTAGCCCGACCGCGAGAACAGCTCCGAGGCGGAGTCGATGATGCGCTGTCGGGTGCGCTCGCCCTTGCTCGGCCGGGTGGGGTCTGCGTCCGCCACTGGCGGTCTCCTCGCGGTTGGTCGCGCCACGGTGCGCCGTGACGGCGAAGGCCCTGGTCGCTCCGAGACTACGGTCGGGCCCCTCGTTCCTCCGGCACGCGTCCACCGAGCCGCGCCGTGCGGGGTGCAGAATCTACCAGTTGGTTAATTTGTGTCACAAGACACATGAGGGTGTCGTTCTGGTCGACGCGATCCCCGCACACACTGCCCCGTCGCTCCGAACGTGTGCCATGGACCGCCGGGGAACGATGCGCATCCGGAGAGCGCACCTGTGGCGCGTCTCCGCGGGCAGGGGAGGCCGGGGCCCGGCCGCCCCCCCCGAAAGGGGGCGAACCGGACGACGGGGATCGTGGACGTGTACGGCGGACGGTGGTCCTGGACGGCGACGGCATCGGGCCCCTCCCTGGCGTCGCGGAACGGGGGCCGTTCCAGGACACCAAAAAGGGGCCGCGCGCCAGCTCCGGTTCGGCGCCTGTGGACAACCGGGCCGAACCCGGCCTCACCCGGTCGTCGTGCGCCAGCGGGACAACCGTCGTTCCAGGACGACCAGCCCGCCGTTGAGGGTCACGCCCAGCAGCGCGATCGACAGGATGCCCGCGTACATGTCGTGGATCTGGAAATTGAGCTGAGAGGAGTTGATCAGGTAGCCCAGGCCCGACTGGGCCCCCACCATCTCGGCGGCCACCAGTACCAGGATCGACGCGGCTCCGGCCATCCGGATCCCCGTGAAGATGGACGGCACCGCGGCGGGCACGATCACCTTGCGGAACAGGGCGAGCGGCCCGAAGCCGAGCGAGACCGCCGCCTTCACCAGCAGCGGGTCCACCGTCCGCACACCGGTCACGGTGTTGAGCAGGATCGGGAAGGTGCAGGCGAACACCACCAGCGCCACCTTGGACGCCTCACCGATCCCCAGAATCAGCACGAACACCGGGAGCAGTGCCAGGGCCGCGGTGTTGCGGAACAGCTCCAGGACCGGCATGAGGAAGTCCGACACGGGCCGGTACCAGGCGATGAGCAGGCCCAGGGGCACCGCCACCACCACGGCGAGGACGAACCCGGCCAGCGCGCGCGACAGGCTCGCGGAGACGTGCGCCCACAGCTGGCCGCTCGACGCCAGGTCGGCGGTGGCCACGAGGACCTCCGAGAGCGGCGGCAGGAACACCCGGTCGACCAGCCCCACACGCGGAGCCGCCTCCCAGAGCAGCAGGAACACGACGATCGCGGCCGACCGCTTGAACCACGACCAGCCGATGACCACCAGGGGATGCCTCGGCCGGGTCGCGGGCGGTTCGGCGGGGGGAGCCGGGGGAGCGGTGCCGCGGGTGAGGGTGTCAGCCACGGTCGGCCTCCAACGGTACGGGTGCGTACTCGGACTGCCGGGCCAGCGCCACCTCGTCGTGGAGCTCCTGCCAGACCCGGTTCCGGTAGCGGGCGAAGGCCGGGTCCGAACGCGGGTCCCGGCTGGCCTCCCGGTCCAGGTCGATGTCGATCACGCTCTTGATGCGCCCCGGCCGCGACGTCATCACGGCCACCCGTTGCCCCAGGTAGACGGCCTCGTCTATCCCGTGCGTGATGAACAGGACGGTCTTTCCGGTGCGCCGCCAGATGGTCCGCAACTCGTCCTGGAGGGACTCCCGGGTCTGGGCGTCCAGCGCCGCGAAGGGCTCGTCCATGAGCAGCACCTCGGGGTCGAAGGCCAGGCTGCGGGCGATCGCCACCCGCTGCCGCATTCCGCCGGAGAGCTCGTGCGGATAGCGGTCCGCGAACCCCTCCAGGCCCACCAGGGAGAGGTACTCGCGGGCGCGCGCGGCCCGGAGGGGCCGGGCCAGCCCCTTGGCCTCCAAGCCGAACGCCACGTTGTCCAGGGCGGTGCGCCAGGGCAGCAGCGCGTACTGCTGGAACACCAGGCCCCGGTCGAGCCCGGGCCCCTCCACGGGACGCCCGTCGAGGAGGATCCTCCCGCCGCTGGGCCTCGTGAGCCCGCCCAGCAGATCGAGCAGGGTGGACTTCCCGCAGCCGCTCGGGCCGACCAGGGTGAGGAACTCGCCCTCCGCCAAGTCCAGAGTGACGTCGGCCAGGGCGGTCAGGGGCGGGCCCGGCCTCCCCTTGGGATCGCGGACGGGGAAGGTCCGCCGGACCCCGTCCAGCCGCAGCTTGGGGTGGTCGCTCATACGTCCTCGCTCTCGGTCGGTCCGCTCGCGGGCTCGCCGTCGGGCCCCGCGTCCTCGGGGAAGGTGCCGTTGTGGAACGGGTTGAACTCGTTGGTGTACAGCTCGGAGGCCTCGACCGAGCCCTCGGGCAGCTCTCCGTTGCGGTCCAGCCACTCCAGCCAGATCGCGAACTCCTCCTCGGTGATGACCCCGCCCGGACCGGCCACGCCGCTGCTCCGCCAGTACTGGATGACCTCGGCCGACTCGTTGCGGCCGCGCTCCCCGACGATGCGCGCGAACCGGTCCACCACCTCCTCCCGCGGAGTGACCTGGGACCAGCGAATGGCCCGGGCGATCCCGCTGACCAGCGTGAGGGTGGCGTCGGGGTGCTCCTCGACGAACTCGTCGCGCAGCACCAGGGACCCGTAGCTGAAGGTCCCGTACAGGCCCTGGTCGGTGAAGAGCGGTCGGATGCCGCCGCGCTCCAGGGCGGTCTCACGCAGGATCCCGCCGAGCGTCGCGACGTGGACCTGCCCGGAGCGCAGGGACTGCTCGGTGTTGGCGGGCGGCACGACCGTGAGCTCCACCCGGGCGATCTCGTCCTCGGCCAGCCCCTCCTGTGCCAGCCACTCTCTGACCACGAACTCGTGGTGGGCCCCCAGGGTGTTCATCGCGACCTTCCGGCCGACGAGGTCCCCGGCCCGTGTGATGTCGCTGTCCTCCAGCACGTAGTAGCCGCTGAACGACTCCTCGTCGGACCCGTAGTAGGACACGACGGAGGTGATCGGGGACCCGGCTGCGACCAGCTTGGCGATCGCCCCGTTGAAAGCCCCGCCGACGTCGGTGTCGCCGGTGGCCACGGCCTGGATGTCCTGGGGTCCGCTGGTGGTGTCGCCGATCCACTCCAGTTCGATGCCGTCCAGGTAACCGAGGTCGGCGGCCAGTTCGGGGAAGACCACCGAACCGGCGGTCCCCTGGTACCGCACGACGGTCGCGTCCGGGTCGCTGGCGGAAGGGTCCGGGGTGCCGCAGGCGGCGGCCAGGGGCAGGACGGCCCCGGCCGAGGCGGTGTAGCGCAGGATGTCGCGTCGTGTGTGCATGTGTGGGCTCCGGAGGACGGCGGGTCGCACGCGTGCGACCCGCCGTCGTCGAGGGGGTGTGCTGCGGGGGCGGGCCCGCCGGGGCCCGGAGGGTCAGAGCGCCGGGGTGTACTCGCTGGAGCCGCCCACCAGCGAGCGGCTGGGGCTGCCGTCGACACCCTTCGGGACGTCGCCGCCCACGGTGATCCGGTGCAGGCGGCGGGCCTGGTCGTCGTAGTCGGCCACCGCGTAGTGCTGGGTGGCGCGGTTGTCCCACACCGCCACGTCCCCCGCGCGCCAGCTCCACCGCACGGTGTTCTCCGGGCGGGTGACCCGCTGTTGGAGGAGTTCGAACAGCGCGGTGAAGTCACGGCTGCTCAGGCCGGAGAAGTGCTGGGCGAAGTGACCGAGGAACAGGGCCCGCTCACCGGTCTCCGGGTGGACCCGCACCACGGGGTGCTCGGTCCGGTAGAGGGTGGAGACGAACTGCTCGCGGTACTTCCTCAGCTCCCCGTTCACCTCGGTCCTGGGAGTGGAGGCCGCGTAGTCGTAGTCGTTGGTGTGCACCGCGCGCAGGCCGTCGGCGAGCGCCTTCAGCGGTTCGGGGAGGTCCTGGTAGGCGGTGACGGTGTTGGCCCAGGTGGTGTCCCCGCCGTACGGGGGCAGGTGGATCGCGCGCAGGACGCTGGCCTGCGGTGGGCGGTCGACGAAGGTGACGTCGGTGTGCCAGCTGTTGGCCTTGCCGCGCTCGGAGTCGATCGGCAGGACGTGGTGCTCCTGGCCGAACACCCGGCCGGTGGTGGGGTGCGGGGTGGTGAGCGGGCCGAGGAGGGAGGCGAACCCGGCCTGGGTCTCGTCGGTCAGGTGGTGCTGGTCGCGGAAGAAGATCACCTTGTGCGCGAGCAGGGTCTCGCGGATCCCCGCGACGGTGGCCTCGTCGAGGTCGGGGCCGATCTCCACGCCGGAGATCTCGGCCCCGATCCGTCCGGCGACGCGGCGGACGGTCAGGTCCGTGGTGGTGGTCACGTTGGTGCTCCGTTCTGGCAGCGGGTGCGCGGCGGTCACCTCACGCGTTCGGTCGCGGTCCGTTCGCGGCGGGTGACTTGAAGGTAGGTCCCTCTGACATTCAAAGTCAACCAAATGAGTAGGAAAACCATGAATAGGCAGATGGGGAGGTCAGAGGGGTTGGGGGCCGTTCAAACGCCGTTCACACCGGACACCGAAACGTCATGCTGGCCGTCACCGTGACCGGCCCTCCGCTACGGTCGGACCGACCCCCACACCCCGAAGAGAGGGCCCCGATGAGCGAACACCAGAAGCGGGAGCGGACCGGCGCGGACCCGACCCAGTCCTTCACCGGGCTCACCGAGAACTACCAGGCCTTCCGCCCCGACTACCCGGCCCCGATCCTCGACACTCTGGGCGAGCACCTGCGCGCGGGAGCCACCGACGCCTGGCCCAGCCCCTGGCTCCTGCTCGACGTCGGCTCCGGGACCGGTATCTCCACCCGAGCCCTGCGCTCCCTCGTCGGTCCCCGGCCCCGCGTGGTCGGTGTCGAACCCGGCCGCGACATGTTCCATGCCGCCGAGGCGGAGGGCGGCGGGGTCGAGTACGTCAACGCCCGCGCCGAGGACGTCCCCTTCCCGGACGGTTCCGCCGTGCTGGTCCTCACCGCCCAGGCCGTGCACTGGTTCGACCGGCCCGCCTTCTTCGCCGAGACCGCCCGCCTCCTCGCTCCGGGCGGCACCCTGGCGGTGCTCAACAACAACCGCGACTACACCGGGAGCGCCTTCGTCGACGACCACGAGGCCCTGCTGGAGCGGTACAGCCCCGGCTACGACCGCCGCTACCGCCAGTTCGACCTGGTCGGAGAGATGTCCGAGGTCCCGGGACTCGCCGGGGCCACCGAGCACACCCACCACTGGACCCGGGTGCTCACCAGCGACGAGTACCTGGGTATGGCGCTGTCCTCCAGCAGGATGGCCGCCGCCGCGCGCGAGCTCGGCGAGGAACGCACCCGAGCCGAGATCAGGGCCGTCGCCGACCGTCACTTCCCCGACGGCCGGGTCGTGATCCCCTACACCACGCAGCTGGTGGTGGCCCGCCGAGTGTGAGCGGGGGCGGTTCGCGGGACCCGTCCGCCCCGGGGTTTACGGGATCACTCCCTTCCGCTGGCCTTGGCCAGAGACGCCCCGGGGAACGCTCCCGCAGATCGGGCCCGCTCAGCGGGCCGGGCAACGACGACGGGGGAACCAGCACCCATGGCGCAGCTGATCGTACTCGGGGTGGCCGACCGCGACACCGCCGAGAAGGCGCTCGACACCGCCTCCGACCTGAACAAACAGGAGCTCCTCCAGCTGGAGGACGCCGCGTACGCCTACAAGGACGACAAGGGCCGTCCCCGCATCCACCAGACCGTCAACCTCACCGGCCACGGTGCGGCGGGCGGTGCCTTGTGGGGAACGCTCATCGGCCTCCTCTTCCTCAACCCGCTCCTCGGCCTGGCCGTCGGCGCGGGCGCGGGCGCCATCGCGGGCAGGCTGAGCGACGTCGGTATCGACGACGACGTGATCAAGGACATCGGTGCCCAGCTCCAGCAGGGCCGGGCCGCCGTCTTCCTGCTCGCGGCGGACGCCACCATCGACCGCGTCGTCGACGCCTTCCGACCGCTGGACCCCACCGTCATCCAGACCAACCTGTCCAAGGACAGCGAGAGGGAACTCGTCGAGGCCCTCCAGGCCCAGTAGGAACCGGGCCGGACCCGAACACGGGGCACCGGGCCCTCCCACGCCGCCGACGCGAGCCACTCGCACCGGCGGCTCCCTCCGGTTGGGGCACAACGGGCCGCACCCGGCCGGACGAACCGCGTCCGTACGACGAGGAGCAGCGATGACCGGTCACGGACCCGACGACGACACCGACTTCGCCAACGCCGAGCGCGGACTGGTCGCCCGGCTCGAACCCGGACAGATCAGGGACGGGGACGGGCGCGTGGTGTGGGACGCCGACGCCTACGGGTTCCTTGACGCGGAGTGCCCGGACACCGCCAACCCCAGCCTGTGGCGCCAGTCCCAGCTGTGCGCCAAGCAGGGGTTGTTCGAGGTCACCGAAGGCATCTACCAGATCAGGGGCCTGGACCTGTCGAACATGACCCTCGTGGAGGGCGACCAGGGTGTCCTGGTCATCGACCCCCTCATCTCCGCCGAACCGGCGCGCGCAGGCCTGGAGCTGTACCGGGAACACCGGGGGAACCGGGCGGTCAGCGGGGTCATCTACTCGCATTCGCACGTGGACCACTTCGGCGGGGTCGGCGGGGTCACCGACGGCACCGTGCCGATCCTCGCCCCGGCCGGATTCCTGGAGAACGCGGTGGCGGAGAACGTCCATGCGGGCCCCGCGATGGCCCGCCGCAACCTCTACCACACCGGCTCCCACCTGGAGGCCGGGCCGCGGGGCCAGATCGGGGTGGGGCTCGGCCAGACCAGGTCGGTCGGCACCGTCACGCTCATCGCGCCCAACCGGGAGATCACCCGCACCGGCCAGGAGGAGGTGGTGGACGGGGTGCGGATCGTCTTCCAGATGACGCCCGGGACCGAGGCGCCCACGGAGATGAACTTCTACTTTCCCGACCACCGCGCCCTGTGCATGGCGGAGAACGTCACCCACAACCTGCACAACATCCTCACCCTGCGCGGGGCGCCCGTGAAGGACGCCCGGGTGTGGTCGCGCTACCTGGACGAGTCCGTGGAGATCTTCGCGCACGAGTCGGACGTGCTGTTCGCCTCCCACCACTGGCCCACCTGGGGCACCGAGAACCTCGTGGCGCTCCTGCGCCAGCAACGGGACCTGTACGCCTACCTGCACGACCAGACCCTGCGCCTGATGAACCAGGGTTTCGTCGGCGCGGAGATCGCCGAGAACCTCCGGATGCCGCCCGGACTGGAACGGGAGTGGCACACCCGGGGCTACTACGGGTCGGTCAGCCACAACGTGAAGGCGATCTACCAGCGCTACATGGGTTGGTTCGACGGCAACCCCGCCCACCTGTGGGAACACCCGCCGGAGGAGGCCGCGCGCCGCTATGTGGACTGCATGGGCGGTGTGGACGAAGTGGTGCTCCGGGCGGACGAGTACCGGGACCGGGGCGACCTGAGGTTCGCCGCCACGCTGCTCAACCACGCGGTGTTCGCGGAACCGGAGCACGCCCGGGCGCGGGCCGCCCTCGCCGGGGTGTACGAGCGGCTGGGGTTCGGTGCGGAGAACGGCACCTGGCGCAACTTCTACCTCCAGGGCGCCGCCGAGCTGCGGCGGGGGAAACCGGAACTGCCGTCGAACCTGGGTACGGGCATGGCGGCGGCGCTGTCGCTGGACCAGCTCTTCGAGTCGGTGGCGATCCGGGTCAACGGTCCCCGGGCCTGGGAGGAGCACTTCGTCATCGACTGGGTGTTCACCGACCTGGACACCACGTTCCGGACGACGCTCTCCAACGGGGCCCTGACCACGAGGGAGAAGCCGCGCCGTGGGGAGCCCGGGCTCACGGTGACCCTGAACAAGTTCCGCCTGCTGCGGCTGCTCGCGGGCAAGGGGACCGAGGGCATGGCGTTCGCGGGGGACGGGGAGCTGCTGGACCGGTTGATGGGACTGCTGGACCGGCCGGACCCCTCCTTCGACATCGTCACGCCCTGACGGGGGGAAGAGTGACCGGCCGGGGCCCGGGGCTCAGCCCGTGGCCCGGCGGGAGCGGAGTCTGAGGCGTTCGTGTCGGGGATGGCGGCCACCGGGGCGGTCGGGTTCTGTCTGTTGTTCGCCCTGCCCCTGGGGCTTCTGGCCCTTCTGCGACGCGAGTGACCTTCAGGGCCTGGCGCGCAGGCGGCGGAGCATACGGGCGTCCTGGAACCCCACGGCCCGTGCGGCCGCCTCCGCCGTCGCCCCCTCACCCACCAGCAGCTCGGCGCGTTCCAACCGCAGGCGCTGCTGGTACCGCAGCGGGGTCAGCCCGGTGGCCTCGGTGAACGCCCGGGTGAGGGTGCGCTCGCTGACCCCGGCCGAGGCGGCCAGCGCGGCCAGGGGCAGGGGATCGGCGAACCGGGCGTCGATGGTGTCCTGGGCCCGGTGCACCAGGTCCACCGCGTGGTTCCGGAACCTCAGCACCACGCTGGCCTGGGGCTCGTCGCCGTTGCGGCGGGCGTAGACCACCATCTCCCGGGCCACGGAGGCCGCCACGGACGGTCCGTGCCACCGAGTGACCAGGTGCAGTGCGAGGTCGATGCCGCTGGCGATCCCCGCCGAGGTCACCACCCGGTCGTCGGACACGTACAGCACGTCCGGGACCACCCGGGCACGCGGATGGCGCTGGGCCAGGCGTTCCTGGAGGGAGTGGTGGGTGGTGCACCGGCGGCCGTCCAGCAGACCGGCCGTCCCGAGGACGAACGCCCCCGAGCACACACTCGCCACCGTGCCGCCACGTTCGTGGTGGGAGGTCAGCGCCTCGACCTGCGCCGGAGTGGCCAGCGGCGGGGGACCGGAGGTCCGCCATCCGGGGACGAGCACCAGGTCGTCCGAGCCGAGCCGGGGCCAGCCGACCCGCGCCCGCAGCCCGACCCCCTGGGCGGTGGGGACGTCGGGCCGCTCGGCGACATGGTGGAGCTCCACCGGGCGGTCGAGCCCGGCCAGGGTGGAGAACACCTGCGCCGGACCGGCCAGGTCCAGCAGGTGGAGTCCGGGAAGCAGCAGGAAGACGACCTTGCGCACGATCCGGTCAGCCTACTCCAGCTTCCCTGTGACGATCTGGTCCACCGTGCGCACCTCGGCGAAGCGCCCGGACAGGGCGTAGACGGTGCGGGTGACGACGTCCCGGGGGAGCAGGGTCGCGGGATCGTCGAGGACCTCCCGCAGTGAACGCCCGGGTGCGGCGCCGGGGGCCTCGATGGGCTCCGTGGCCGTGGCGTCCACCGCGAAGGTCATGGCGAACCCCAGCTCCGACCCCATGCGGGTGGTGGTCTCGCAGCACTGCTCGGTACGCACCCCGCAGACGGTGACCTCCCGGACTCCCCAACCGGTGAGCAGCCGTCGCAGGTCGGTGCCGGTGAAGGCGCTGTGCGCGGTCTTGGTCAACCGCGTCTCGCCGGCCGTGGGGGCGAGTCCGGGCAGCGGTTCCACGAACCCTCGCACGGGGTCGAACACGCTGCCGGTGCCGGGTTCGGTGTGCATGACCCACACGACCCTCCGGCCCCGCTCCCGGAAGTGGTCGACCAGGCGGCCGATCCGCACGGCGACCTCGGGGTCGGAGGAGGCGCTCCAGCTCTCGCGCTGGAGGAAGGACCGCTGTGCGTCGACGACCAGCAACGCCGCGCCGGTCCGAATCTCTGTGCTCATGCCCGAACCCTCGCAGGCGCCCGGGGAGCGGACCAGACACGATCCCGCTCACCACCGGACCGATCCGGTCATGGGTCCACGACCGCCGGGCCCGTGATCCTGCGGGGCGAGTTCGCACGGACGAACCCGCCCCTCCCGGTAGGCCCCGCCCCGGGGCGCGGACCCCGCAGTTCCCACGGTCCGGGTCAGACCAGTCTCTTCTTGAAGCCGATGTGGCTGGGCTCGTATCCGAGGCGCTGGTAGAAGCGGTGGGCGTCCTGCCGTTTGGCGTCCGAGGTCAGCTGCAACATCACGCAGCCGCGCCCCCGGGCCTCGCGTTCGGCCCACTCCAGCAGGGTGGATCCCAGGCCGCCGCCGCGTTCGTCGGTGTGCACCCGGACCGCCTCGATCTGGGCGCGGGTGGCCCCCTGCCGCGACAGGCCCGGCACCACGGTGAGCTGGAGGGTGCCGACGACCCGGCCGTTGCGGCGGGCCACCGCCAGATACTGGTGCGGATCGGCGTCGATGACCTCGAAGGCCTCCAGGTAGCGGGACAGGTCTTCGGGGGTCTCCCTGCGGGCCCCCAGGGGGTCGTCCGCGAGCAGGGCGACGATCGCCTCCACGTCGGTCTTCAGGGCGCGTTCGATGGTGAGCATGGGCCCAACCTAGCGAGCCCTTTCCGCGCGGCCCGGAGGCTTGAACCGGTTCCCCCCGGTTGGTCGTGGACTCTCCCGATCCCGCGAGCGGGCAACTAGAGTCGACCCATGGACACCGAACACCTCAGCGCTCTGGCCCGCGCCATGGACGGCGACGATCCCCTGGCGGGACTGGACGCCGTGGTGCGGTTGCGGGGTGAGACCGAGCGTGCCGAGGCGGTCCTCGTACGCCGTGCGAGGAACGAGGGAGCCACCTGGGCGCGGATCGCCGAGGTCCTCGGGGTCTCCAAACAGGCCATCCACAAGAAGTACGGGGGCCGGGGCCTGCTCGGCGACAGGAAGTAGGTCAGCGCAGCGCGGCCACGAACCGCACCATGCGCTCCTCGAAACCCTCCACCTCGCCGAACCACACCGCGACGGAGTCCGCGCCCGACGCAGCCAGCTCTCGGAACCTCGCGACCGTGCGTGCGAAGGCCTCCTCGCCCCCGGTCCATGCCATCCGCACCCCGGTGCCCACGGGGCGGCGGGTGAGCTCCCCCAGCCGGGCGCCGGCCGCCCGGAATGCCTCCGGGTCCGGGTCGACCCCCTGCCACTCGTCGGCCCACGCGGCCGCTCGGCGCAGCCCGGGTTCCGAGCCCCCGCCGACCATCACCCGTATCCGCCGCGACGGACGCGGCGCGAACACGCCGTGCTCGTAGTCGTGGAAGCGACCGTGGAAGGGCCCCTCGCCCTCGAACAGGTGCCTCAGCAGCGCGAGGGTCTCGTCCGCCCTCGGGCCCCGGGTGGCGAAGTCCGACCCGACCGAGGCGAACTCCTCGCGCGACCACCCCACGCCCACGCCGAGCGTGAACCGTCCCCCGGACAGGCGGTCCAGGGTGGCCACCTGTTTGGCCAGCAGGAAGGGGTCGCGCATCGGCAGCACCAGGACGGACGTGCCCAGTCGGACCCGTTCCGTGCGGGCCGCCAGGTACGCCAGGGTGACGAGAGGTTCGTACACGCCCCCGAACGTGGTGCCGTAGGGCTCGGGAGGCAGGAGGTGGTCGGGCAGCCACACGGTGTGGGCGCCGAGCTTCTCGGCGCGAACGCCCAGGTCCACCAGGGCCCGCGGGGGCGTCGCCGGTGACTCGTTGGGCAGGACCACCTGGAGGCGGGGTTGGGTCGGCTCGCTCATCCGGCGACCGTATCCCGCCAGGTCGTCGCGGGGGTGGGGCTTGGGAAACCGCTCGTCGGCGTTCGCGGGCTCACCACGAGCGGGCGGCGACGGCCAGCCGCGAACGGACCAGATCCAGGTGGGGGTTGTCGGCCGCTCCGGGGCGGCGGGCCAGGTACACCGTGTTGAACGGCGGGTCCTCCGGTTCCAGCAGGGCCACCAGGCTGCCGTCGAGCAGCTCCCGTTCGCACAGGTAGCGCGGCAGGACGGTCATGCCGGCCCCGTGCGCCACGGCCGCGGTCACCGAGCGCAGGTCGGGGACGGTGAGCTCGGCGGAGCGGGTCAACCGCGCGCCGAACACGTGGCGCCAGTACCGGCGGGCGATGGGCAGGTCGTCCGCGTAGGCGACCAGGGGGACCTCGCACAGGGCCGCGCACCCCTGGCGCCGCACCCTGGAGAGTCCGATCCTCTCCGCCCACACGGGCGCGGCGACCAGGACGAACTCCTCGTCCATGAGAGGCTCCGCGAGGAGGGTCCGGCCCCGGGGGCGGATGGTGGACAGAGCCAGGTCGTGCCGCCCGGCCCGCAGCTCCTCCAACAGGTCGTCAGCGAGCCCGGTGCGCACACGCAGCCGCAGCCGGCCGTCGGAGACCAGCGGCGCGAGCAGGGGCAGCACGCGTTCGCAGAGAAGTTCGGCGGGGCCCGCCAGCCGCAGGGGCGCCGTCGGCACCGAGCCGGGATCGGCGCCGTCCCCGTACGCCACCGTTTCCAGGGTGTCGAGCGGTCCCGAGACGCGGACGGCGAGATCGTTGGCGTCCGGGGTCGGAGCCACGCCGCGTGGCAGACGCTCGAACAACTCGAGGCCCAGACGCCGTTCCAGGGACCGTATCTGGGTGGTCACGGTCGGCTGTGACAGACGCAGCAGCTGGGCCGCGGCCGTGAACGACCCCGAGCGGTGCACGGCCAAAAAGGTGCGGAGCAACTGGAGGTCCAACGGACCCTCGGTGCGGGGAAGTATCCCTGGCGGGGTCGAACCATTGGAAATCCTATTGCTCATCCGATGGATTCTATTGGTCGCCGTATGCCACCCGGGTCTACCCTCGGGTCCCGTGGGCCGACCGAAACCCGGCCCCACCTGCGCGAGGGTTCGCCCGTGGCACCGCCCCGACCCGCGACCCGCACCCCACAGTCGAAAGGCCTCCCCTTTTGCAGTACGTCACGCTGAACAACGGCCTCACCATGCCGCAACTCGGATTCGGTGTCTGGCAGGTCCCCGACGACGAGGCCCACCGGTCCGTCTCGACCGCCATCGAGGCCGGATACCGCAGCATCGACACCGCTCGGGTCTACGACAACGAGAAGGGCACCGGCCGCGCCATCGCCGAGTCCGGCGTGGCCCGCGAGGACATCTTCCTCACCACGAAGCTGTGGAACGACGACCAGGGCTACGACAGGGCCCTGAGAGCCTTCGACGCCAGCCTGGACCGTCTGGGAACCGACTACGTCGACCTGTACCTGATCCACTGGCCCACCCCGGCCCACGACACCTACGTGGAGACCTGGAAGGCGCTGGAGCGCGTGCACGCCGAGGGCCGTGCCCGGGCGATCGGCGTGTCCAACTTCACGGCGGCGACCCTGGAGCGTCTGGTGGGCGAAGCGGAGGTCGTGCCCGCGATCAACCAGATCGAGCTGCACCCCTACTTCTCGCAGTCCGGCATGCGCGCGGCCAACGCGTCCCACGGCCTGCTCACCGAGGCCTGGAGCCCCCTGGGGCAGGGCAAGGGGCTGCTGGACGACCCCGTCCTGGCCGAGCTCGGTGCCGCGTACGGCAAGACCGCCGCCCAGGTCGCGCTGCGCTGGCACCTCCAGCTCGGCAACGTCGTCATCCCCAAGTCCGTGACCCCGGCACGTATCCGGGAGAACTTCGACGTGTTCGACTTCGAGCTCACGGCCGAGGACATCGACCGGATCGGCTCGCTGGACCGCGACGGCCGGATCGGTCCGGACCCCGACCACGTCAACTAGCGCCGGACGTCCGGCCGTGTTCCTCGTCACGGTCGCCGCACACGGGCCCGCCGAGCACCGCTCGGCGGGCCCGCGTCGTCCCATCACCCCTTGTGACGCCATCCGATGACCGGTCCGGCCGGAGTGAGGATCATCGGTCCCCGAACCTCCGGAACCGCACCGGGTCCGAACCAAACTCCGTTCCGGCCGATGGCCGCTTTCGGACGAGATGAGCAACCCTCACACCAGGGCAAACACCCACAACTGGTGACACACCGAGAAGGGTATGAGTCCGTTGTGCGCGACTGGTCGGCGACACCACACCGGGCACCTCCGCTCTGGAGTGGCGGGGGGCCGAACAGAGGCGTACAGTCCTCTCTGGTGCGCCGGGAAAGTTCACGCGGCGGACACCACATCTCTCTCTACGCGAAACCAGATCCATGACCGTCGTCCCCCTGCGCACAGCGCGCGTGTACCGCTCCGCAACCGCTGAGCGGTCAGTTCACGCCTGGTGTCACAAGGCCCTGAGCCAGTGGCCCGAACTCGGACCCCTTCCGCCCGTGGAGACCCGGCTGGGCCCCACTCAGGCCTTCCGCGCCTCGGGTGGGACCGGTACGCCGGTCCTGGTCCTGTCGGGCACCAACTTCAACGCCGCCACCACGGTTCCCGCCGCCCGCGCGCTCGCCGCGGACCGGCCGGTCCTGCTGGTCGACCTTCCGGGACAGCCGGGTCTGAGCTGCAACCAACGGACCGCGGGCGCCCGGATAGAGGCCTACGGTGAGTGGCTCGACGAGCTGCTGCCCCAGATCACGGACGGCCCGGTCATCGTGCTGGGCCACTCCAGGGGCGCCGCGATCGCACTGTCCTCGACTCCGAACCCGCTGGTCGCGGGGATGCTCCTGCTCAACCCCGCCGGGTTGACCGCGGCGGGGGTCAGCTCGGAGTCGATGCGTGCGACCCTGCCGTGGATGATCCACCCCAACGAGCAGACCAGCACCCGGCTGATCGAGTTCCTCAGCGGACCGTCCACGGACACCGGTTGCGCGGAGCACCGGTCCGAGGCCGAGTGGCTGACGCTGGTGGCCCGCTACTGCCGCACGCACTCCACCCCGACCCCGCTGAACGCGGAGTCCTTCCTGGCCTGGTCCGGTATTCCGGTCCGGGTGGCCACGGGGTCGCACGACCCGTTCTTCTCACCCGCGCGCCTGCACGGACCGGCCCGCCGGTTCCTCAACACCGGCGTGCGGACCATCGAGGGGGCGGGCCACCTGTCCCTGTACGAGCAGCCGGAGAGGATCGCCGAGCTCCTGCGCGAGTTCGACGTCTGACCGGTAGAGCTTCGGAGACGACACCGACGCGCCACTGGTGGCGGCCCGAGCGACCGCCACCAGCCCGTGGGTCAGTCCCGGCCCAGGGCCTGCCTCAGCTCGGGCACCGACGTGAACACGTGTCCCTGGAACCCCAGCTTCCCGGCTGCGTCGACGTTGGCCCGGTTGTCGTCCACGAACAACACGTCGCCGGCGGGGACGTCCATGCGCTCCAGACACCACCGGTAGGCGCCCGCCTCGGGCTTGGCGTGGCCGATCCGGCAGGAGAACCCCCGCACGGGGAAGAGGTCCAGCACTCGGGAGTGCCGCTCCTCGAAGCGCGCGGCCAGCTCCGGCGGGATGTTCGACAGCAGGCCGAGCGGCACGCCCGCGTCGGAGAGCTCCGTCACCAGCGCCACCGAATCCTCGTTCAGCCGCGACCAGCTGTCCAGGTCCAGGTCGAGCAGCCGCTCGACCCGCTCCCGATCGAAGGTCTCTCCGAGCAGCTCGCCCACCGCCTGCCAGTAGGAGGGCCCGTCCAGGTCGCCGCGGTCGTAGTCCTGACGCGGGGCCCAGTAGGCGGCCCAGAAGGCGTCGTGGTCGTGCCCGGTGTACTCCACCATCGCGGCTCGGACCGTCGGTGACTGGTCCATGGCGACCACACCGAACATGTCGAACAGCACTGCGTCCACGAGGCACTCCCAGGGTCGAACGGGTTCGGGTTCGCAGGCCTCCTTCCCCCACGGACCCCCCACGAACCTTCGCCCTCGCCCGCCCCGTCCCGGGGGCGAGCACGCCTGGCGGACGGTCGGAAACGGTGTGTGTTCGGCAAGGTTTATCCCTATTTTGGATGATAAATAAGTCGATGATGTTTTGTCGGGTTTTGTCGACCGTCTTTTGAGGGATTTCCGGGGGTGGTGGTTCTTTGTCCCGTGAGGACTGGTTTCGCTGTCAGAATGTGGGCATGTGACAGAAGAGAGGACGTCTTCCTATTACGTGCCCCTGCCCTAGGCGCCGGCTGGTCGGGTGAAGAACAAACCCCACTGGTCGAACCAGCCCGAACCACCAGAAAGCAGCCGGTATGTTCGAAAAACTGGCACGGAAGCTGGGTCTGGAGACGAACCCGGCGATCTTCTTCGTCTCGGCTTCGTTGACCGTGTTCTTCGTGGTGTGCGCGATCACCTTCACTGACACGGTGGACCTGGTCTTCGGTGCCACCTCCGAGTGGATCCTGTCCCACCTGGGATGGCTCTACATCCTGGGTGTGACCACCTTTCTCGTCTTTCTTATATGGATCGCTTTCGGTCGATATGGGCACATTCGCCTGGGTCCGCCCGACAGCAGGCCCGACTACAGCAACATCACGTGGTTCTGCATGCTGTTCGCGGCCGGAATCGGAAGCATCCTCATGTTCTGGGGCGTGGCCGAACCCATCAGCCACTACGCCAACCCCCCGCAGGGCAACGCCGAGCCGGAAACCGTCGAGGCCGCACAACAGGCCATGGGCTTCACGCTGTACCACTTCGGTCTGCACACCTGGACGATCTTCTGCCTGCCCGCCCTGGCCTTCGCCTACTTCGTGTACCGCAAGGGCCTGCCCTTCAGGGTGAGCTCGATCTTCCACCCGTTCCTCGGCGACCGGGTCAACGGGCCCTTCGGCCGGTTGATCGACATCTTCGCGGTCCTGGGTACCCTCTTCGGTGTCGCGGTCACCATCGGTCTGGGCACCATGCAGATCAACAGCGGGCTCAACACGCTCTTCGGCGTCGAGGAGAGCCGTGTCAACCAGCTGATCCTCATCGCCGTCGTCACTTGCGTCGCCGTGATTTCCGTGGCCACAGGCCTGGACGTGGGCATCAAGTGGCTCTCCCAGATCAACATCATCATCGCGGTGGCGCTGCTGGTGTTCGTGTTCGCCGCCGGGTCCTCCCTCTACCTGGCCAAGGGCGTCATCGAGACCACCGGCGTGTACGCGCAGTGGCTCATCCCCCTCTCCTTCTGGAACGACACCTTCGGCAACACGGGCTGGCAGGGCACGTGGACGGTCTTCTACTGGGCCTGGACCATCACGTGGTCACCGTTCGTCGGCATCTTCATCGCACGCATCTCGCGGGGCCGCACCATCCGCGAGTTCGTGCTCGGCGTGCTGGGACTGCCCACGGCCTTCAGCATCGTGTGGTTCAGCGTGTTCGGCCTGTCGGCCTTCGACATCGAGATGAACCGGGGCGGCGGCCTGGTCGAGGAGGTCGTCGACCAGGGAGACATCCCCGGCGCGTTGTTCTCCTTCCTCACGCACTACCCGTGGACGACCTTCGTCTCGGCCATGTGCATCGTCATCGTGATCATCTTCTTCACCACCTCGTCGGACTCGGCGTCCCTGGTGGTGGACATGCTCTGTTCGGGAACGGAGGAGTCCCCGACCCGCCAGCGGGTGTTCTGGGGCATCACCGAGGGCGTGGTGGCCGCGACCGTGCTCACCGCCTCAGGCGTGGGCGGACTGGACGCGCTGCAACAGACCATCATCGTGTTCGGGCTGCCGTTCTTCGTGATCGGCTTCTTCATGATGTTCTCCCTGGTGCGCGCGCTCCAGGCGGAGACGGCGGAGGGCTCCGGCGCCCAGCGGGTCCGCCGCACCCCGTTGTCCGCCCGGTCACGCAGGCTCCGCCGCCAGCACCGGCGCAAGGGCGGGCCGTCGAACGGCGGCAACGGGAACGGCAATGGCAACGGCAGGCCGCACGGGAAGCGGGGTGACGACGCCCTGGAGCCCTGAACCGCCGGGGCCGGGTCACGCCGGGGGCACCGGCCAGAAGAAGTCGTCGACCCCGAAGTGCAGCGAGAGCAGTTCGGGGTCGACGCGGTCCCGGCCGTAGGCGTCCAGGAACCGGTCCGCGTCCGCCTGGCCGAACTGGGGGTTCAACGGGCTGAGCAGGCTCCCCACCATCGCGGCCAGGTCCCGGTGCGGGTCCGCCACACCGGCCTGGCCGAGGTCCACGAGCCCCCATGCGCCGTCGGCGGTGACCAGCACGTTCGGCAGGCAGAAGTCCCCGTGGGTCACCACCTCCGGGAGGGGGCCCGCCCGCTCGACCCGGTGCCCCACCTCCGCCAGGGCCCGGGCGGGGTCGGTACCCGCGTAGCGGCTGCCCTGCCAGGAGCGCTGGACCAGACCCGCCGCCACCCGCTTCCGGGCCCGCTCCAGCTGCTCCGCCAACCGCTCGCGGACGACCTCCACCGCGCCGACCTCCGAGGCGTGGATCGTTCGGGCCGCCTCGGCCAGCAGCTCGACCAGCCGGGGGTGCTCACGGGCGGTCTCCGGCTCGTGGGCCGGGACGCCGGGCAGGTGGCTGGAGACCACCCACCGGGGTGGCCCGTCCTCTCGCGACTCGTGCTCCAGGACACGCGGTGTCGCCAGACCGAAGCGCGCCATCCACGCGGTCCGGGAGATCTCGCCGTCGAGCTCCCTCGCGAGGTCGGGGCGGTCGGGCGGCACCCCCTTGAAGACCGCGACCGGCCGGTCCGCGTGGTCGTACATACGGAACACCCGGGCCCCGGACAGGCCCACGTGCACCTCCTCCGTGCGCAGTGAGCGCAGGACGGCGTCCTCGAATCGGGGCAGTTCCATACCTCGCAGCCTAGGAACCGCCGTGATCCGCTGGCCACAGGTTTTCCACAGGCTGGAGAACGGGAGAGCGCACTTCGGGCCACAACGGCCATCATGGGAGTCATGACCCTCTCCGACGAACACTTCCTCACGGCCACCGCCGACCGGCTCGCCGACCTCCCGGGCATCGAGGCGGTCAGCCTCGGCGGGTCGCGCGCCCAGGGGACCCACCGGCCCGACAGCGACTGGGACCTCGCCGTCTACTACCGGGGCTCCCGAGGGGAGTTCTCGCCCCAGGCCCTGCGCGACGTCGGCTGGGAGGGTGAGGTCTCGGAGTTCGGCGGCTGGAGCGAGGGCGTGTTCAACGGGGGCGCCTGGCTGAGGATCGACGGCCGCCCGGTGGACGTGCACTACCGCGACCTCGACGCCGTGGAGCACCAGCTGGCCGAGGCCGAACACGGGCGGTTCGACGTGGAGCCGCTCCTGTTCCACCTGGTGGGCATCCCCACCTACCTGGTGGTGGCCGAACTCGCCGTGGGCCGGGTCCTGGTCGGTGACCTGCCCCGACCCGCGTACCCGGACGCACTCCGACGCGACGCCCCGCCGCGCTGGCGCGGGTTCGCCTCCGCCACCCTCGCCTACGCGGAGCGCGGCCACGCACCGCAGGGGCGGGTGGCCCAGTGCACGGGGATGATCGCCCAGGCCGCCTCGTACGCGGCCCACGCCGTGCTGGCGGCGCGCGGCGAATGGGTGACCAACGACAAGACCCTGCTGTCCAGAGCCGGGCTGGAGGAGGTGGACTTCGTGGTCGCCGGGATGACCGCGGACCCCCAGGACCTGCTCGCGGCGGTCGCGGAGACCGGTCGCATCATCGCTGGGGCTCGTTGACCGGGGTTCCGTGGCCCGGGGCCCCGGACCAGGGACCGCTGACCATGCGCCCTGGCCGGGATCCGCTGACCTGCGGTCGTGGTCCGGGACGAGAGGGACGACGCGACGTCCCTCTCGCCCCGGGGACGGGGACCTACCGCGACCAGGTCATGCTGACCACGCCGCTGATGGTGTCGTACCCCGCCCGGGTGAAGGCCCGGGCCATGGGCATATTCCCGACATCCGTGGCGGCTCGGGCGTACGTGAGGCCCTCGCTCGCCAGGACGCGGGTTCCCTCGGCGAGCAGGTCGTCGATGTGCCCGTTGCCCCGGTGCTCGGGCAGCACCGCGATGTAGGCGATGATCGGGTGGTAGGCGTTGCGCGCCGGGATCACGAAGCCCACCGGCGTGCCGTCCGCGAGTGTCGCCACTCGCCACCAGGAGCGCGGTGTCGGGTAGTTGGCGAACTCGTCGGCGAAGTTGGCCGCCGCCACCTCCTCGGCGGAGTGTTCCCTCAGGTCCAGGCGGTCGTGGGCGTCCAAGGTGCCCTCCAGGGCACGGGTCATGAGGCCGAGGATGTCCTCGGTGCCCTCGACTCCACGGAACACCAGGCGGCCGCTGCCCTCGGGGAGTGGGGTCTCGTCCCTCCACTCGTAGCGCAGACGCTCGACGAGCGGCACGGCACCCGAGCGCTCGACCACCGCCAGACGTCGTCCCACCCGGTTCCGGGAGCGCTCCTCGGAGCGCCAGTCGGCGACGTCGAAGCGCAAGTACTCGGGCGGGGGAGTGTCACCCAGGGCGATCGGGACACCGTCGGGAAACAGAGCGGCGTTGGCGGTGCGCAGCAGCTCGTCGGCCACGGCCATGAGGTCGACGTCCTGGGCGTCGTCGTCCACGTCGAGCAGGTCCAGGAGGAAGGGGGTGTCGTCCTGGGGCCGACACCACCAGGACAGGCGGGCCAGGAGACGGTCGCCGTCGAGGGCCATCCACATCCAGGAGGGGCGTCGACGGCCCCGCGCGAGATCGTCGGCGAGTTCGTCATTGAGCAGGTAGGGGAGCCGGTTGAAGAGTTCGAGCTCCTCGGGACCGGTGATGGGGCGGATGGTCAGGTCGTTCGGAAGAACGGTCAAGGCTGCACCTTCGGTGTGTGCGCCCGCCGCAGCCGGGGTCAACGGTGAGCGTCGACCCGGGAGGACACGGACGCGGTGATCACAGGGAACATCGGATGTGCCTCCTTTCTCGTCGTCGCCGCGCCGGGGGGTCGTCGCGACCCTCGGAGTTATACCGGTGGTTCTCGGAGCCCCGCAAGCCCTTTTGCGCCGGTCGATCCGGGACGCGCCGGGTCGCGGATCGTCCCCGGGCCCGGCGAAAACGGTTGGACCGGGCTGCGGTGTTGGGTGACCATGCGTCCATGAGCCGAGACTTCCAGGACCTCCTCGACGAGGCCGCCGCCGAACCGACCGAGGGCTGGGACTTCTCCTGGTTCGAGGGGCGTGCCACCGAGCAGCGTCCCTCCTGGGGGTACCAGCGCCTCATGGGCGAGAGGATGGCCCGCGCCACCGCGGCCCTCGACATCCAGACCGGGGGCGGCGAAGTCCTCGCCGGTCTCCCGGTGTACCCGCCGCTGACCGTCGCCACCGAGGGGTGGCCGCCCAACGTCCTCGCAGCCACCCGTCTGCTGCACCCCAGGGGAGTGGCGGTGGTCGCCGCTCCCGACGAACCCCCGCTGCCCTTCGCCGACGGCGCCTTCGACCTGGTCGTGTGCCGCCACCCCGTCACCGTCCGGTGGGACGAGATCGCCCGAGTCCTCGCCCCCGGCGGCACCTATCTGGCACAGCACGTGGGGCCGTCGAGCGTGTTCGAACTGGTCGAGTTCTTCCTCGGCCCGCAGCCCCGGGAGACACGCGAGGCCCGCCACCCGGACCACGACCGGACCGGGGCCGAGGCCGTCGGTCTGGAGGTCGTCGACCTGAGGTCGGAGCGGCTACGGATGGAGTTCCACGACATCGGCGCCGTCGCGTACTTCCTGCGCAAGGTCGTGTGGATGGTCCCCGGCTTCACCGTGGACACCCACCGCGACCGGCTCCGGGAGCTGCACGAACAGATCGAGGAGCGGGGGCCGTTCGTGGCCCACTCGTCCCGCCACCTGATCGAGGCCCGCAGGCCGGAGCGGTCGCGGCGGTGAGGCAGGGGCCGGTCGGGCTCAGCCCGCCTTGACGTGCTGGACGACCTCGAAGCCCCAGATCTCGCTGTTGGACGCCGCCGGGCCGCCGTGACCGCCGTGGGCCTGGCCGTCCTTCCTGGCGTCGGCCGCGGCCTGCGCGTGGCCCTTGCGGAAGGCCTGCCCGTTCACCCAGTTCTGGAAGTCCTCCTCGGACCGCCAGCGGGTGTAGACGAGGTACTTGTCCGTACCCTCGACCGGCCGCAGGAGCTGGAACTCCTCGAACCCCTCCTGGTCCTCGACGAGTCCGGCCCGCTTGGCGAACCTCTCCTCCAACGTGGAACCGCCGCCCTCGGGGACGGTCAGGACGTTGAACTTCACGACACTGGTCACGCGTGTACCTCCGGAGGTCGGATGCCTGTCAGGGCCAACCTAAGGGACCCGGCGCGCCCGCTCGCGGCGGGCTCCCCGCAGCAGGCCGGCCCGGGGCGTCACCTCAGCCCGTGTTTGCGGGCCACGACTTCCAGCATCGCGGCCCGGGGCAGCAACCGACGGAGCGCGAACACCAGCGGCGCGTTGCTGCCCACCGCGTACAGCGGCCGCGGCCGCTTCGCCTCGACCGCGCGCACCACCGTCGCCGCCACCCGCTCGGCCGAGATCCCCTTGGCCTCGTTGGCGTTGAGCGTGTTCACCATGGTCCGGTACTCGTCCCGGAAGGGCGAGTCCTCACCCACGTACTGGGTGCGCCGCTCGCTGATCCCGGTGTTGATCGACCCCGGCTCCACGGTGGTCACGCCCACTCCATAGGGGGAGACCTCGCGCCGCGCGGCGTCCGCGAACCCCTTCACCGCCGCCTTGGTCGCCACGTACGAGGACCGGTAGGCCAGCGGGAAGCTGGCCAGCATCGATCCCACCATCACCACGCGCCCGTGGCCACGGGCGCGCATCCCGGGCAGGACCAGCTGAGTGAGGCGGACCGCGCCGAACACGTTGAGTCGGAACACCCGCTCCACGGCGTCCATGGGAAGTTCCTCGATGGGTCCGTTCTGGCTCTCGCCCGCGTTGTTGACGAGCACGTCCACCTCACCGGCGGCGTGCGCGCAGGCCTCGACGGACGCGTAGTCGGTCAGGTCCAGGGCCAGGTACTCGACCCCCGGCACCGGAGCCGGGACCGCCGCCGGGTCGCGGCTGGTGCCGAACACGCGGTAGCCGCGTTGGACCAGGGCGGCGGCGACGGCGGCGCCGATCCCGGAGGAGGCGCCGGTGACCAGCGCGGTGCGGCGGGGGGCGGAGGACATGGGGGCGGCCCTTCGGGTCGGGGAGGGCTAGGGGCCCGCACCACAGTAGCCGTCCCTCGTCCGGAGAGCCCGCCCGGTCTCAGTCCTTCTCGCAGCCCTCGAGGATCAGCGACAGCCCCGCGCCGAGCAGCCACAGGTCCTTGGACAGGGGGACGCCGTCCGACGTGGGTGCCAGGCTGCCGGGTTTGTGCATGCCGGGTGTGCGCAGGTACATGCCGAGCAGCCCGGCGGCGAAGGCGCTCAACCCGGCTCCAGCGAGCTTGTTCGGCACGAACGGCACCAGCAGCGCGGTGCCCAGGGCGATCTCCCCGGCGCACAGGAGGCGGGCGAAGGTGACCGGGTCGAGCTTGTCCAGGAAGGGGTAGGTGCCCACCGCCATCCCGTGCAGACCCATGGCCGTGTCCTCGTCCGCGCCGCGCTTGTTCAGCCCGGAGTTGAGGATGGACGCGCCGGTCGCTACGCGCAGGACCAGCTGGTGAGGCCGCAGGGGCAGTTTCACGAGTACTCCGGAGCGGATCGACGACTTGCGGTCACGGTGATATTACTTGGAGTAGTCATTGTGAGTGGCTCCCCGAGCCCGGGTGTCGGGCGATCGCCAGCTCCCAAGAAAGGCGTTGCTCCTCGCGACGGCCCCGTGGTTGTCTTCACGGAACCACCCCAGCGAGAGGCACACATGCGCAGAGTCATCGTGACCGGCGGCGGTACCGGCATGGGCAGGGCGATCGCCGAGATGTTCGTCTCGGGCGGGGACGAGGTGTACGTCCTGGGCAGGCGCAGGGAACCCCTCGAGCGAGTCGCTGCCGCCCACCCCGGGGGTCGCGTTGTCCCCCTTCCAGTGGATCTCACCGACGAGGAAGCCGTCCTGGCCGTGGCCGAAAGGCTGTCGGAGGCACCCGTCGACGTCCTGGTCAACAACGCGGGCGGGATCATCAAGGAGAACCCCGTCGATACCAGGGGCCTCTTCGACCTCTACCGCCGCACCATCGACGCCAACCTGCTGTCCGCGATGATGCTCACCCAGGCGCTGTGGCCCGCGTTCCGCCGCCCGGGAGGCAGGGTCGTCAACATCAGCTCCATCGCCGCGCATCGGGGCGGTGGCGACGCCTACGCCGCGGCCAAGGCCGGACTCTGCGGTTGGGGGATCGACCTCGCCAGGCGCGGCGGCCCCGACGGTATCACCGTCAACACCCTCACCCCCGGCTACGTGCAGGACACCGAGTTCTTCACCGAGGAGGGGCGTTCGTCCCGACACGACACCCTCGCCGCCGAGACCATGGTCGGTCGAGCGGGTACCCCGGACGACATCGCGGCGGTGGTGGGGTTCCTCGCCTCCCCCGAGGCGTCCTGGACCACCGGACAGGTCCTGGGTGTGAACGGCGGCGCCCTGCCTGGTCACTGACAACGGACCACAGCGGCTTCTTCGCGCCCCGGGGCCTCCTAGGGTCGTGTCCATGAACGACACACCCCCCGCTCCGCGTCTGGCCAGGATCACCCCGGAGAACGTCGGAGCTGCCTGTGATCTGCGTGTCCACCCCGACCAGGAACGCTTCGTCGCGCCGGTGGAGCGGTCCCTCGCCGAGGCCTACGCGGCCCCTTCGGACGTGGCCTGGCCCCGGCTGGTCCTGGCCGGTGGCGAGGTCGTCGGTTTCGTCATGGGCGGCTTCGATCCCGACTCCGGAATCGACGCCTTCCGCTGCGGGATCTGGCGGCTGAACGTGTCCGCCGCGCACCAGGGGCTCGGCTACGGGCGGTTCGCCGTGGAGGCGGTGGCCCGTGAGGCCCGCCGCCGAGGGCGGAACCGGCTCACCGTTCTCTGGGTGCCGGGGGAGGGCGGACCGGAGGGCTTCTACCGGGGGGTCGGATTCTCACCGACCGGGCAGGTTCTGGGCGATCAGGTGTTGGGGGAGCGCTTCCTGAACCTGGACGACGTCCCAGGAAGCCCGGGGGGCGAGTAGTCGCGTACGGCCCGGATCCGGCCCCGCCCCTGGACGAGGCCAGCCCCGACGGGTCCCGGAGGGCGCCTGGTTCTCCCGGCCCCCCGGTCGTCCCGGGGGTGCCTGCGGCGCTGGGGGGTCAGCCCTGCCCGAAGCGGTCCCGGGCCTCGTCCACGGCGGCGCCCATCGGGTCCTCCGCGATACCGCCGATGGTCTCCGCCTGCTCCTGGAACCCCTGGACGCTCTCGGTCACGTTGTCCGTGACACCCTCGGTCACACCACCCAGGGCGTCCTCGGCGACCTGGCCGTAGTCCTGGCCCACCAGGTCCTGGCCGGTCTCCTGGAAGGTGCCCACGGCCTCCTCGGCCCCGCCGCCCACCTGGTCCAGGGTCTGGCTCACCCCGTCCGTGACCTGCTCCGCCGTATCGCCGAACAGACCCTTGAACCAGTCGATCACGTCACTGATCATCGCTCTTCGTTTCTTCCGTGGGCCGAAGCCCGGTTGGGAGTCGTATGCACCCTTCTACCCGCCCGGAGTAAGTACCCCGTAAGGGTTTCCAGCGCGGCGAGGGACCACGGGGACCACCGTGACGCCCGCGTTCGGGGCCATCGTCACGTGAGGTCGACGCCGCCGCTCCTACCTGCGCAAACCCCAGACGGAAGGCATCGTTGTGATCACTCTCCGTGGTTTCCGTGCCCACGGGCCGACCCGGCTCGACATCATGTGAGAGCAGCGCCACACGACGACGACCAACGGAGGCCCCGTGGGCAGGCAAGGGTTCGGCAGGATCGCGGTGACCACAGTGGTCACGTTGGGTGTGGGAATGGCTACGGCCGTTCCGGCCCAGGCGGAGGAAGGAGAAGTCGAACCCCTCGCCTACGTGGCGCTCGGCGACTCCGCGGCCGCCGGGCCACTCATCCCGGACCAGGACCCGAACCTCGCCTGCCTGCGCTCCGACCGCAACTACCCCCGCGTCGCCGCCGACGCCCTCGGCGCCGACCTCACCGACGTCACCTGCTCGGGTGCCAAGGTCTCCGACTTCGCCGGCCAGCAGTTCGGTTTCCTCCCGCCGCAGTACGACGCCCTGGACGAGGACACCGACCTGGTCTCCCTGACCATCGGCGGCAACGACGTCGAGCTGGTCGGCGCCGCACTGAGCTGTGTCAACCTCCTGCGCGAACCCCTGGGCCGCTCCTGCGCTGAACGCTTCACCGAGGGCGGCACCACCGACCGCATCGCCGAGGACATCGACGCCTGGGAGCCCGTGCTCGCCCAGGCCCTGGGGGAGATCCGCGACCGCGCTCCCCATGCGGAGATCGTGGTCGCGGGCTACGGCACCTACGTCCGCGAGGGCGGCTGCTGGCCGGTCCAACCCGTGTGGGGGCGCGACGCCGACTACGTCCAGGGTTCGGTCAACCGACTCAACGACACCCTGGAGCGCCAGACCCTCGCGCACGGCGGCACCTACGTCGACCTCGCCGCCGTCAGCGTCGGGCACGACGTGTGCGCGCCGCACGGCGAGCGCTACCTGGAGGGCCTGATCCCCACCAGCGTCGCCGCGCCGCTGCACCCCAACGCCCAGGGGATGGCCGCCTTCGGTGCCGCGCTCGCCGAGGCCGTGGGTGTTCCCGCACAGCCGGACGAGGCCCTCTGACCAGTGCGGACCCTCGGGTGGGGCGCGGCTCCGAGTTCGGGCCCGCTCCGCCCGTTCCGCATTTCCCGCGTCCACGACGCGGGTCGGGGAATTTCGTTTACCGGAAGCACTGAAAAGCCGGAGACGATCATTTCTCCGAACAAAGGGCATAACGAATGAGTTTCTGGTCTCTTGTTGTACTTCCCGTGTTGCTAGTGTCTTCGCATCGAATTGTGGCGGAGGAGTGCGCATGGAATTCAGCGAGCGGATCGCCGCTGTGGCCGCGAAGGCGCGGCAGCAGCAGGACCTCATCGGAACCGAGGAGGCGACGAAGAACGCCCTGGTGATGCCGTTCATCTCGACGGTTCTCGGCTACGACGTCTTCGATCCCCGCGAGGTCGTCCCCGAGTTCACGGCGGACGTCGGCGTGAAGAAGGGTGAGAAGGTCGACTACGCCATCATGTGGGACGACGAGGTGCGGATACTCGTCGAGTGCAAGAAGTCGAATGGCTCGCTCACGGTCGAACACGCCTCGCAGCTCTACCGCTACTTCAGCGTCACCAACGCGCGTGTCGCGGTGCTCACCAACGGTGTCGTCTACCAGTTCTACACCGACCTCGACTCGCCCAACCGGATGGACTCCAAGCCCTTTCTGGTCCTGGACCTCAACGACGTCGACGAGTCGCTCCTCCCGGAACTGCGCAAGCTCACCAAGGACGCCTTCGACCTGGAGTCGGTGATCAGCTCCGCCGAGAAGCTCAAGTACCTCGGGGAGATCAAGCGCACCTTCGCCGCACAGTTCCAGGAGCCGGAGGACGACTGGATCAGGTTCTTCACCAGCCGAGTCCACACGGGCCAGTTCACCCGCCGCGCCCGTGAGCAGTTCGGGCCCCTGGTCCGGGAGGCCGGGGCCCAGTTCCTCAACGACCAGGTCAACAGCCGGCTGAAGTCCGCCCTGACCACCGGTTTCACACTCCCCGAGCCGGGTGCGGAGACCGACGGCGCCGAGGAGGTGGACGAGACGGAGGAGGTCGAACGCGGCGACGGGATCGAGACCACCCTCGAGGAACTGGAGGGCTACCGGATCGTGAAGGCCATCGCGTGCAGCGAGGTCAAGCCCCAGCGGGTCGTCCACCGCGACTCGAAGTCCTACTTCGCCGTCCTGCTGGACGACAACAACCGCAAGCCGATCGCCCGTCTGCACTTCAACGGCAAGTCCAGGAAGTACCTCGGCACCTTCGACGCCGCCAAGAACGAGACCCGGCACCTGCTCGGTTCCCTGGACGACATCTACCTCCACTCGGAGCACATCCGCGAGGCGGTCCGCTCTCACATGGCCTGATCCGCGTGTCGGGGGTGGCCGGAGCCTCCGCTCGGGGCCGCCCCCGGGACACGGCGTAAACGTGTGGCCCCGGCCGGGCCGCTCCGTGCATGATGTCGGGGCCGACACCACGCCTGGAGGTACCCGCCCATGATCGGTCGGATCGATCCGCACGACGCCCACGCCTTCGACTCCTGGTACGAGGCCTACCGGGAGGCCTGGCTGGATGGCCGGGAGACCGGGGGCGTCATCCCGCGCGAGGCCCTGCGCGGGGCAGTGACCGCCGAACGCGACGACGCCGCCCACCAGCTCCACGCGGCCTGGGAGGGCGACCGGATCGTGGGCACCCTGATGCTGGAACTGTCCCTGAAGGAGAACACCGAGTACGCCGAGGTGTGCGTGACCGTGGTCCCCGACCGTCGCGGTCGCGGCCTGGGCGCACGTCTGCTGGCGGAGGCGGAACGGCGGATGGCGGAGTTGGGCCGCACGGTGGCCGTCGCGGAGGCCCCCGTGCCGTCCGGGTGGTCGCGGCGGTCCTGGCCGGGGTCCCGGTTCGCGCTCGGGCACGGCTTCACGGTGGGGTTGGAGGAGGACTCCCTCCTACTGGACCTTCCCGTGGCCCCGGAGCTCCTCGCCCGGCTGCGCCCGGACGTGGGCGACTACCGGATGCGCGAGTGGACCGGAGCCTGCCCCGACGACCTGGTCGAGGCCTTCGCCGACCTGTACACGGTCATGCAGCGGGACATGCCTTCCGGGGACATGTCGTACGTCCCCGAGGTCTGGGACGTGGAACGCGTCCGCGCGCTGGAGGCGCGGCGCGCGAGGGCGGGCACGGTCGCCCTGGTCACCGTCGCGCAGGCGCCCTCGGGCGGACTCGCGGGCTTCACCGTCCTGTCCCTGGTGGCCGGGGAGGACGTCGTGGGTCAGGAGGACACCCTGGTGACGGGTGCGCACCGGGGCCATCGTCTGGGCCAGGCGCTCAAGGTCCACAACCTGGAGCGCCTGGTCCGGGACTTCCCCGACCGCCCGGCGGTGCGCACCTGGAACGCCGTGGGCAACGGCTACATGCGCGACATCAACGTGGCTCTGGGGTTCCGGGTCGAGGAGCGCCACCTCGAACTCGAACGCCGGGCCGCGGTCACGGGGGCCTAGCTGCGTGCCACCGTGACCCGGTCACCGCTCGAAGTGGGCGACGGTCCAGGTTTCGTGGGCGCCGTCGTGGCCCAGCGCGGCGGGAGGGCAGGGACCGTACTCCAGGGCGGCGTCGGCGGCGAGGCCGATCACCCGCTCCCGCACCTCCAACTGGGACTGCCAGTGCCCGGGGAAGGCGTGCACCCCGTACCGGGCGCCGACCAGGTTCCCGCACAGCGACCCGAGGGTGTCGCTGTCCCCGGAGTGGTTGACCGCCAACCGCAGCGCGGACCGGCCGATCCCGGCCGTGTTCGGGGCGCCGCCCCGGGCAGCGAGGTCCTCGGCGCGCAGGGCCACGCACACCGCCACCGCCAGGGCCTCCTCGGAGGTCCAGCCGTCGCCGAGTTCGGCCAGGTCCCGGGCGGTGGGCACCCCTGAGTGCGCCCTCGCGACGGCGCCGTCCAGCGCCCGTGAGACCTCGCCGTGGCCGGTGTGCCCCTCCAACAACTCCCGGGCCCGGGCCAGGGAGGCGGCGACCTCGGCACCGCGGACCAGCCCCCACACCGTCGAGGCGAACACACCGGCGGCCAGGTGGGCGGTCCGGTGACCGTGGGTCAGGGCCGCCACCTCGGTGGCCAGCTCGAAGGCGCGCTCGGCGTCCCCCGCACCGAACCCGCACGGGGCCACGCGCACCACGGCGGCGCACCCCTTGGACTTGTTGACCGGCTTCCACGCCCCGGTCTCACGCAGCGCCGCGACGGTGGCGGCCCCGTAGCCGCGTGGAGCGTACAGGGGGTCGACGGTCGGACCCGACCCGGCGGGGTCGCGGTGGATCCGCGCCCAGTCCACGTAGGCCGTCCGGACCATGTCCACCGCGGCCCCGCCGATCCCCTTGTTCCGTGCGCGCACGGAGGCCCGGACGAGGGCGTCGCAGGTGCGCAGGGTCAGCTGGGTCTCGTCCGTGATCGCGCCGATCCCGTAGGAGCCCTCGACGTACTCGGTCAGCCCCTGGGGGCCGTGGCGTTCCAGGATCTGGTCGAGTCCGAGGCCCTCGACGGGAGCGCCGAGCGCGTCACCGATCGCTCCGCCGATCAGGCAGCCGGTCAACCGGTCAGGAAGGGGTGAGGGGGTACGCATTGCTGGATGCTAGGCGGCATCCTCCCCGCGTACAAGCCTGACGCGGCAGGGCTTTCCGGCCCGGGGAGCGGTCCTTTCGCCCGGTGCCCCCGCCGTGCGGCGCGCACAGGCCGGTGTGCGATGCTTCAAGGGTTGACCATGGTCCTTCGGGCTGGTCAGGGCCTGTGCGGTTGGTCACGAGGACTGGGATTCCCGGTTATATCTGATTTAAGATCGGGTTAATAGGAAATGTGGGACCCTTCTCCCGTTCCTGGAACCACCAGTCCGCAGTATGCAAAGGACCCTCATGCGCCGCGCCACACTCGCCGTCCCCGCCGCCCTGGCCCTCTTCGCGGTGACCGCCTGCGGCGCCCCCTCCGAGAACGCGTCGGCCCCCTCCGAAGACGCGGACACCCTCGTCGTCGGGGCCACCGCCGTCCCGGCCGGTGACATCCTCGCGTTCGTCCAGGAGGAGCTGGCCGCCGACGCCGGGCTCGACCTGGACATCCAGGAGTTCTCCGACTACATCGCGCCCAACGCAGCCCTCGCCGAGGGGCAGCTGGACGTCAACCTCTACCAGCACGAGCCGTTCCTGCTGGAGTACAACGAGGGCAACGGCACCGACCTGGTCGCCGTCGAGCAGATCTACCTGCCGCCGCTCGGCCTCTACTCCAACCACGTCGACTCCCTCGACGAGCTGGAGGAGGGCGCCGAGGTCGCGCTCCCCAACGACCCCACCAACGAGTTCCGCGCGCTCCTCCTGCTTGAGGAGGGCGGCCTGATCACCCTCGCCGACGGGATCGACGAGGCCACCTTCAGCCTGAACGACATCGAGGAGAACCCGCTCGACCTCGACTTCCGCGAGGTGGAGGCCGCGCAGCTGCCCCGCTCCCTGGACGACGTCGACGCGGCCATCGTCAACAACAACTACGCGCAGGAGGCCGGGCTGGACTTCGAGGAGGACTCGATCCTGCTGGAGGAGGTCGAGGGCAACGCCTACGTGAACGTCCTCGCGGCCCGCTCCGACAACGCCGACGACCCGCGCGTGGCCACCCTCGTCGAACTGCTCACCTCCCCGGAGACGGTCCGGTTCATCGAGGAGGAGTACCAGGGCAGCGTCATCCCCGCCACCAAGGGCTGACCCGGCCCGGAGGAGCACCCGTCGGACGGCCCGGGGTCACGGCTCGGACAGGAACGCGTCCAACGCGTCGAGCCAGGCCTCGGGCCGGTTCCGGACGGTGACGAACTCTCCCCTCACCCGAGTCCGGCAGTCCCGCTCACGGCGTCTCGCGGTGCCGTCCGGCCCGGCACTCCATGGAGGGTGCACCTGTGGAGGGGGTTCCCCGGTAGGGGAGCCCCCTCCACGCCCGTCACCAGGCGTCGAAGGTGGCGCCCCCGTCCGTGGACCGCGCCACGTGGAGGTCGGCCACCACGATGACCTGGTCCTCGTCGGCGTGCAGTGCCTCCGGACCGCCCGGCAGCCCACCGGTGCGCTCCCAGCTCCCACCGGCGTCGTCGCTGCGGTACACGCCGCCGTCCACGGCCACCCCGAACACCGTCGGACCCCCGGGGACCCAGTCGACCAGCGCCAGCGGGGGAGCCTCCGGCACCGCCTCGAACCCGGCCCCGCCGTCGGTGGAGCGCACCGGCCCCCGCGGCGTGGTGGCCACGACGGTCCGGCCGTCGTCCGAGACGGCCAGCGCGGCCGCCTCCACCCCCGGGTCCAGGTCCGTCCAGTCGACCCCGTCCTCGGTCGCACGTAGCGCGCCGTCGAAACCGACCACCAGGTCACCGGCGGAGGCCAGCGCGTGGAAGTCGGACTCTCCGGACAGGGAGAGGGCCTCCCAGCTGCGCCCGCCGTCGCGGGTCTCGATCAGCCCCACCGGGTCCGGCATGTCCGTGTCCCCCTCCGGGTGCCCGCTGGCCAGGTAGTGGCCGGGGCCCCGCACCGCGAACCCCATGAGGTCGATCGCGGGTCCCACGTGCCTCGGGACGGTCGCCTCCCGGGTGAGCCGGTCCGGGGCGGGCAGCGTGTACAGGCCCGCGTGCGAGGCCACCAGAACCTCCCCGGACTCCGGGTCCACCCCGGCACCGTGCACGTGCTGGGCCTCGTCCGGAAGGGCGACGCCCACGGTGTTGGCCGCGCCGTCACCCGCCCGGGCAACGGCGTCCCCCTCCCCTCCGGCACAGGCGGAGGTGACGGTGATCAGCCCCGCCGCGGCCATCGCGGTGAGGGCCCGTGTGCGTGTTCCGTTGTTCATGTCTCTCCCTCTCGGTCCGACCTCGGTTCACGGGGGCGGCGCTTCGGGCGCCGCCCCCTCGTGGACCTCAGTGCTCCGAGTGGTCGCCCTCCTCGGTGGCCTCGGCACCGTCCTCGCCGGAGTCCTCGACGCCCAGCAGCTCGTTCATCTGCTGGATCTCGCTCTCCTGGGCGTCGATGATCTCCTGGGCCAGCTCCCGGGCCTCGGGGTTGACGCCGTCGTCGAGCTCGGTGCGGGCCATGTCCACGGCCCCCTTGTGGTGCAGCACCATGAACTCCAGGAACAGGGTGTCGAACCGCTCGCCCTCGGCGCCCTCCAACTCGGTCATCTGCTCCTCGGTGAGCATGCCGTCCATGTCGGAGTGGTCCATCTCGGACTCGCGGTCGGCCCCCCAGGAGTCGAGCAGCGTCTCCATCTGCTCGATCTCGGGCCCCTGGGCGTCGCGGATCTCCACCGCCAGCTCCTCGACCTCGTTGCCCGCGCGGGTGTCGGCGAGGTCGGCCATCGTGACGGCCTGCTCGTGGTGGGGGATCATCATCTGCGCGAACATCACGTCCGCGTCGTTGTGCTCCGCCACCTGCTCCTCGCTCTCCGAGGTGGTGTCGGCGGTGTCGCCGCCCGTGTCACCGCAGGCGGTGGCGAACAGGGCGGTGGCGAGTGCGGCGGCGGCCGTGGTGAGGGCTCGCTGCTTCAGGGCACGCTGGTACGAGGTCATGTCGACCCTTCCTCTTGGGAGTCTCCTCGCCGCGCGGGAACCGGGTCCGGCGCGGCCGTCGGTGGCGCGTGGGCGCGGAGCCCGCACTGCGTGTGCCGGGTCCGCGCGGGCATCTAGACGCGCAGCACCTGGAGACGGGCCAGGGAGGGTTGGTCCGGGGTGGGGAAGGACGGCAGGGGCGCGCGCCGGAACGGGGCGACGGGGTCGGCCGGGGCCCCGGGCCAGCGCGCGAAGGCTACGGCGGCCACTCCCAGCAACACGACCACGAAGGAGCCGAGGGTGAGGCAGACCGAGGTCGGGTCCAGATCGGGGAGCGCTGAGGCCGTCGCGGGTGCGTGACCGGCTCCGGTCGCACCGTCATGGGATGCCGTGGCGTCGTCTGTCGTGGTCCCCGTCGCGACGGGCGGCGCGTGCGGGGCCTGCGTGGGTTGGGCGAGCTGGACCTCCGGGGATCCGGTCGAGGCGTGCGCCTCGTGCTGGAGGTGGCCCAGGGTGTGCATGGCCGAGAACCCGAAGAGCAGCGCGGCGATCAACAGGACCCGCGTCCAGGCGGGCCCCGGGCGGCTGCTCGGCTCCGACGGCGACATATGCGCCAGCATACCCCTACCCCGCTGGGGTACGTCAGCGGGTCTGTCGAACCTTCCCCGGAGGCCACACGAACGCACGAGGGGCCCGGCACGCGTGGTGCCGGGCCCCTTGGCCGCCCTAGGGCAGGTACTCCGGTTTGCTCGCGCGGCTCTCGTGGTGCAGCCGGTGCACGGCGGTCACGTAGTACGTGGTGTCCGCGGACCGGGGCACCGTGAACGTCGCGGTGCCGTCGTCGCCCGCCCGCACGGTGCCGAGCATGGCGCGCGGGTCCTCGATCCCGCAGGGGGCCTGGCCCCTGGCGGGCTGGCCGTCGAAGGCGTACACCGCGTAGTACGCGGGGGCCTCACCCGGGCCGGGCGCGATCTCCAGTGCGCCCTCACCGTTCGCGGTCACTCTCGGCGGAGCCGGGACGGTCCCGCCGAGGTCCTCCTTGACCGGGACCAGCGCCGGGCTGGAGTAGTGGTCCTCGACCACGATCTCCATGGCCTGGCGCGCGTTGGTGCGCAGCGAGGTGGCGCTGAAGTACACGTCCCCCTGGACACCGGGGTGGTCGCGGTTGAGGTCCAGGTGCGAGGAGAGCTCGTTCGGGTCCTGCCAGGCGCCCGCGTTGCCCACCTTGTAGGCGGCCTGCCCGACGTACAGGTGGGTGCCGGTGCCCTCCGCGACCTCCTCCCACCAGGGGACGAGGACGGAGTAGTCCGCGACGGGCAGACCGATCTCCCAGTAGATCTGCGGGTTGATGTAGTCGAGCCAGCCCTCCAGCACCCACTTGCGGCTGTCGGCGAACTGGTTGTCGTAGGACTGGGAGCCGTTGGTGTCCGAGCCGTTGGGGTCGGTGCCGGAGTTGCGCCAGATGCCGAACGGGCTGATGCCGAACTTCACGTACGGCTTGACGTCGTTCACCGCCTCGCTCATCCCCCGCACCATGAGGTCGACGTTGTCGCGCCGCCAGTCCCCGATGTCGTCGAACCCGCTCCCGTGCTCGGCGTAGGTGTCCGCGTCCGGGATCACCTCGCCCGAGACCGGGTACGGGTAGAAGTAGTCGTCGAAGTGCACACCGTCGAGGTCGTAGTTCTCGACCGAGTGCATCATCGCCTCGATCACGAACTCGCGGGCCTCGGGGACCCCCGGGTCGTAGTACAGCTTCCCGCCGTACTCGAACACCCAGTCGGGGTTCTGGCGGGCGGGGTGGTCCTCGACCAGGGCGTTGACGTCGTCGTGCATGGCCACGCGGTACGGGTTGTACCAGGCGTGGAACTCCAGATTGCGGGCGTGCGCCTCCTCGACCGCGAACTCCAGCGGGTCGTACCCCGGGTCGCCGCCCTGCTCACCGGTGAGCCACTCGGACCAGGGTTCGTACGGTGACGGCCAGAAGGCGTCGGCGGTGGGTCTGATCTGCACGAACACCGCGTTGAGTCCGTTGTCCACGGCCTCGTCGTACAGGTCGGTCAGGTCGGCCTGCTGCCGTTCCGGGGTCTGGCCCTGCGACGTGGGCCAGTCGATGTTCTGCACCCCGGCGATCCATTCGGCCCGCATCTGGTGTTTGGGCGGTGCTTCGGGGGCGTTCTCGCAGGGCGGCTGGTTCACCGGCTCCGGCGCGGCGGCGGCCTGCGGGGCGTGGACCAGCGCTGCGGTCAGCGCCGTGGCGAGGGCTCCCGCGAAGAGCGCGGTCCGTGGGCGGGTGCGTGGTGCGGCGGTGCGGGGGAACGGAGCCGAGATCTCGTGGTGGGTGGAGGGCCGGTTCCGGTTCGGGTACGCCAAGGTTGCTCCTTCAGGCTTGCGCCGCACGGCCGGGGACACGGCACGCCCCCGTCGGGCGCTCCGGTGCCCGTGTGCGACGGTCAGCTCGGGCTTAGGAGAAAACCTTCATGATTTGCCCGCCGATTGCAACACTCCTACGCGAGTTTGCGACAGATGGATGAAATGCGAACTGATTCGTGGAAATCCCGCTATGGGGGTTTCCGGAGTCGCCCGCCGACACCTCGGCCTCCGCCGACGCGCTAGGGGGTCTCCAGCGGGGAAGTGAGGAGCAGGCCCGCGCCGGTGGCGGTGCCCCCGCCGACGCCGTTCAACGCCAGCTCCTGGAGTGCCTCGCTGTCCCGGACCACGGCCTCCCCGGTGAAGTGGTGGCGGGCGGGCCGACCACCCAGGCGCTTCCACTCCGCCGCCGTCACCTGGAGGGCCTCACCCAGCTTCAGGTCCAGCCACGCCTCGAACTCCTCCTCCGGCAGCGCGACCTTCTTGCTGCGCGGCTTCCCGCCCTCTTCGGAGGGTGCCACCTCGCGCTGAGCGGTCGGCGCCGTGACCAGCTCCCAACGCACGGTCTCACCCTCCACGTGCCGGGTCATCGGCTGGATCGAGGCCGAGACCGCGCCGGGGATCTTGCCCCAGGCGGGGGCGGTGTCGGAGCTGACCACCAGCATGGTGGGGGAGAGGCGCGTCCAGAGCACCCGGGCCTCGGTGCCGGGGGCGGGGGCGAGGGCCCTCTGTACGGCCTTGCTCATCACCGCCCACTGGTCCATTCCGGCGCTGCGCTGGGGGTTGAGACTGATGCGGGACAGGTACAAGGAGATCCGATCCGGGTCGTGCCGTGGTGGCGGGTCGCGGGCGCGGTGACGCGCCCGGGGACTCCAGCCTACGAGGGGCGGGCCGCTGGTCAGCCCGCCCCTCAGGCCTGCCGGATCAGTCCCAGGTCGTGTGGAGGACCCGTTCGGTGTCGACGTACCCCGTCCGCAGGAAGGAGTCGACCATCGGTGTGTTGTGCAGGTCCGTCGCGGCGCGGATCCGCGGGACCCCCAGGTCGGCGAGGATACGCGTGCCCTCGGCGAGCACATCGTCGATGTACCCGTTGCCCCGGTGCTCGGGCACGATGGCGAGGTAGCCGATCACGGGGTTGTACTCGTTGCGCGCGGGCGTGACGAAGCCGATGGGAGTCCCGTCGGGCAGGGTCGCGATCCGCCACCAGTCCCGGGGGCTGGTGTAGCGGGCCAGCTCGTCCGCGAACAAGCGCTCGGCCTCCTCGCGCGGGGTCGTCCGGGCCAGGTTGACTCGGCTGTGTTCGTCCAGGGTGCCGTCCAGGACACGGGTCATCAGACCGAGGAGCTCCTCGGTGTCCCGCACCCGGCGGAACCGGAGGCGCCCGCTCGGCGGCGGGACCGGGGTTCCGGGGTGCCACTCCAGGCGGACCCGTTCCACGAGCAGGCGCGCGCCGTTCCGTTCCAGGGCGGTCAGCCGATCCCGGACCGGCCGTCCCGCCTCGGGGCGTGTACGCCAGTCGAGGGGGACGTAGCGGACGTGGTTCGGCGGGGACTGGTCCGGGGGAACGACCCGGGCCGTCGCGGTGCGCAGGAGCCGTTCGAGGTCGTCCACGCGGCCGGGACGGCCGTCCTCGTCGTGGACGTCGAGGACGTCCAGCAGGAAGGGAGCGTCGTCGTCCGGGGAACCCCACCATGCCGCTCGGGCGACCAAACGGTCGCCGCGCAGGGCGACCCACATCCAGTCGGGACGCCGTCGTCCGGCGTCGAGGTCGTCGGCGAACTCGTGGTTGAGGGTGTAGGGGAGCCGGTTGAAGAGGTCCAGCTCCGGGCGCCCGGTGATCGGGCGCAGGGTGAAGCGGTCGTTCTCGGTGGTCAAAGCACGCTCCGGTGGGAGGGCGCCCGAGGGGTCAGCGGTGCTCCGCTGGTCGGATGGACTCGGGCGCGGTGAGGGTGGCGGAAGTCTTCATCGCGTTATCCCTCCCTTTCCTTGACGTGGTGCCGGCACGGTGCCGGGCCCCCTTCCTATCGGACCCGGCTCCGCGCCGCACGCGAATTAACGCCCCCTAGATCGTTGATGGGAAATTTCTGAACCTGCTGCGGGCATGACGAAGGGCGTCGAGGATCAGTGTGTGACCAAAGACCTTGACGCCCTTCTGAC
>NZ_QGTF01000009.1:0-298790 GCF_003182025.1 Nocardiopsis sp. L17-MgMaSL7
CCCTGGGAGTAGCGGGAGCGCACGAAGCCGAGCGAGTCCTCACCGTCCAGGTTCTGGAGTCCGGCGTCCAGCACCAGGTGCGCCTTGGGGTCGTCCACCGGCTCGGGGATGCACATCTCCACCCCGCCGATGGAGTCCACCATGTCCTTGAACCCGATGAAGTCCATCATCAGGAAGTGGTCCAGGTGCACGCCGGTGACCTGCTCGACGACCTTCCACTGGCAGCCCACCCCGCCGAAGGTCATCACGGAGCTGATCATGCCCTCCTGCGGCTGCATGCCCTCGTACCCCTCCACGGCGTCGCAGCCGGGCAGGTCGACCATGAGGTCGCGGGGCAGGTTCACCAGCGTGGCTGCGCCGTTGTCCACGTTGATGCTCGCGATGAGCATCGTGTCCGGCCGCTCGCCCTCGGCGGCACCGTAGTCGGCGTTCTCGCCGGAGCGCACGTCCGAGCCGATGACGAGGATGTTCAGGACGCCCTCGACGTTCGTGGGCCGGTCCCACTCGTCGGTGTCGACCTGGGCGGTCGTGATGTTGCCGACCAACCCCCGGTACCAGCCGTAACTGAGCAGGCTCGCGATGATGACCAGCGCTGTCGCGGCGCAGGCGACCCACTTTCCAGTGGAAAGCCCCAGGGATGGCGAACCCGACAAATCCCCGTCTCCTCTCGTTCCGGCCGAACCCGAACAGCGTGTCAGTGGTTTCTGAGTACTTCCTGAGGACAACCTGAAGACGCCCTTCAGGTTGGGGCCGGAAGCCGTGGCGCGGCGTCGCGCCACCGCGAGCGCGGGACGTTCAGTCGTGCGCGCGAACGTCCTCGACCGCGCCGGAGAGGTCGAGGATCACCTCGTAGTCCTGTCCGTCCGCACCCAGGACCCGGACCGCCCACCCCTGCCCGGCGCCCTCGTCGAGCCGCTCGACACCGGTGGCGCTGGCACCCTCGCCGACGGCCTCCTGGGCGGTGGCGGAGACCTCCTCGCGGTCGGCCTCGCGCCCGTCCCCGGTGTCCTCCCACGGGGCGGGGCCGCCGTCGGTGTCACGGAACTGGAGCCCGTTGACGGTGAAGACGACCGCGCCGTCGCGGGCACCGTCGCCCTCGGGTCCGTAACGGACTCCGAGCGTCACCTCGGTTCCCTCCAGGGCTCGCAGCTCCTCCAGGATCGTGCCCGCGGTGCCGTCACCGTCGAAGTCCTCCACCACCGGGTCGGTGAGCAGCCACGCCCGAGGGCCGAAGTCGACACCCACTCCGGCGACGTACCAGTCCTCGGGGGCGCCGCCGGCACGCAGTTCGCCGATCAGCTGCTCGAAGCCGTCGACCGGCCTGGACGTTCCCTCACCGACCGGGTAGCGGAGCGTGGGGGCCCCGGTGAAACCGTCGAGGCGGATCGTTTCCACCGTCAGTTCCGGGTCCTTGAGCACGACGTACCCGCCCGCGCCCAGGACCGACAGGGCGGCCGCCGCGCAGGTGACGAGGATCGTCCTGCGGCGTCGCGTCATCGGTCCCTCCAACTCCGGGTGTCGAGAGGACCCCATTGTCCATCAGGTCGATGATGGGAACCTGAAACCAACCTGAAGACGGCTTTCAGGTTTCCTTCATCATGGGCTCAGCATCGACCGGCATGCTGGGCTGTCCGAGGCAAGGGGAGGGTTGGGCGCGGTGGCGATTCTGGTGGTGGAGGACGAGGAGGGCATCGTCTCCTTCCTCCGGCGCGCTCTGGAGAACGCCGGCCACACGGTGGTGACCGCCTCGGACGGAGTCGACGGGCTGGTCATGGCGCTGTCGACCGACGTCGAGCTGGTCGTCCTCGACCTCGGGCTGCCCGGCCTGGCGGGCGAGGAGGTCCTGCGCCGACTCCGGCTGCGCCGTCCCTCGGTACCGGTCATCGTGCTCACCGCCAAGGACGCCGTCAGCGATCGGATCGTCAACCTCGACGCCGGGGCCGACGACTACGTGGTCAAACCGTTCAGCGTGAACGAACTGCTGGCGCGGATCCGTGCCAGGCTGCGCACCAGCGCGCCGGACCGCGCCGACGCCGTGACCGCCCGGGGCGTGACCCTCGACATGGGAGGGCACACCGCCTTCGTGGACGGAGTCGTCGTCGCCCTGTCCGCGCGGGAGTTCGCCCTGTTGTCGGTCCTGCTCCACCACCCCAGCCAGGTCTTCTCCCAGGCTCAGCTGCTCGACCTGGTGTGGGGCTACGACTTCGACGGGGCCTCGAACGTCGTCGAGGTCTACGTCAGCCAGTTGCGCCGCAAGCTCGGAGCGGACCGCATCCAGACCGTGCGCGGAGTCGGCTACCGGCTGAGCGGCGGCGAGGGGTGAGCCTCACCAGGCGCCTGGTCCTGCGGGCACTGACGGTGATGGTGCTGGTGATCGGTGGCGTCACCGCCCTGACCCACCAGTTGGTCCTCGTCTCGGGCCGCAACGACGTCGACGACCTGCTGCGCCAGGAGTCCGCGCTGCTGAGCGACACATTGGGGGAGCAGCTGCCCGCCGCCGCCGGGCTGGACGGCATGGTGTCGGGCCCCGAGGCCGAGCGCGCCGCGCACCGGGCACTGGCGATCCGCCCCAGCGGCCCCCGGCACGTGTCGCTGGTGCACGTCGACGGGGTCCGTCTCCAGAGCACCGGCGGCCCGGCCGAGGTCGCGGGGCTCATGCGCGGGGACGACGCGCCCGCCTCGGCGCCCGGGGTCGCCCGCACCCTGGACACCGACATCGGTCGGGTCCGGGTGCTGGACACGCCCCTCACCGACGCGGCCGACGAGAAGATCGCCGTCGTCACCGTCGCCGCGCCGTTGGACACGGTCCAGGACACGGCCACCACGGTCCTGCTGTTCACCGCCGTGGCCGGGGCCATCGGCATCGGCGGGGGAGGGGTCGCGCTGTGGCTGGTGGTGCGGCGCACCCTGACTCCGGTGCGGAAGGTGTCGGCGGCCGCGCAGAGGATCTCACCGACCGACCTGGCCACCCGGGTGCCGGTGCCGGACACCGGCGACGAGATCGCGGAGCTGGCCTCCGAGATCAACCGGATGCTCACCCGGATCGAGCAGGCGGACACGGGGCGGCGCCGCTACCTGGCGGCGATCTCCCACGAGATCCGCACCCCCCTGGCCGTCGCGGAGGGGCACCTGGAGCTGCTGGGCGGCCCGGAGGCGGAGATCGTCCACGCCGAGCTGGAGCGGTTGCGCCGTGTGCTGGAGGACCTCATGGCGGTGGCGCGCGGCGGTGACGGGATCGACGCCGACCGCGGCCCGGTGTTCCTGCCCGACCTGTTCGACGCCGTGCGGGCCAGGGTCGGGTCCCTCTCCCACGCGCGGTCCGTGGTCTTCCACGAGGCCTCCCCGCAGGTCGTGCTCGGGGACCAGGCCCGGTTGGAGCAGTGCCTGATGAACCTGGTCTCCAACGCGATCGACCACAATCCGGCGCACGTCCTCGTTGACGTCGCGACCAGGGTCGAGGGGGACACGGTGGCCCTGACTGTCGCGGACGACGGGAACGGGATCGACCCCGACGTCCTCCCCCTCGTGTTCGAACCCTTCGTGACGACCCGCCCCAACGGGGCGGGCGGGCTCGTCGGCCTGGGACTGTCGATCGTGCGGTCCCTGGTGACGGCCCAGGGCGGAGGCGTGGACCTCGAGAGCGGCCCCGAGGGAACCACGGTCCGGATCCTCCTGCCCATCGCCAGGGCCTGACCGAGGCGCCCGGACGGGAGCGGGACGCCTCCTGCGGAGATTCGGTCACCTCCCTCCGCAACCGCCGACAGCACGTCAGAACCGCCTGGTTGTGGCAAACCTCGCGTTCGGCGACCCCCAGCGGGCCCTGGAGAGACGGTTTTTGTGGAGATCCCACAAAGCCTCGGCCCCGGCGTGAGCAATTCGGGACATTGGTGTACCTCCAACTGATCCACCAAGCTAGAGGAAGGTGCAGGCGGCGCTCCGAGATCCGGACGTCGCCTTCTGCGTTGAGGTACTTGGGAGGGGCATTCGGTGTTCAGTCGTGTCGCCATCGTCAATCGTGGAGAGGCCGCGATGCGGCTCATCCACGCCGTCCGGGACCTCTCGGCGGAAACCGGGGCACGGATCGAGACGATCGCCCTCTACACCGACGCCGACCGCAACTCGACCTTCGTGCGCGAGGCCGACGTCGCCTACGACCTCGGCCCGGCCTCGGCCCGGCCCTACCTCGACCTCGCCGTCCTCGAACGCGCCCTGCTGGAGACGAAGGCCGACGCCGCATGGGTCGGCTGGGGGTTCGTCGCCGAGGACCCGGCGTTCGCTGAGCTGTGCGAGCGGATCGGCGTCACCTTCGTCGGCCCCAGCCCCGAGGCCATGCGCAAACTCGGCGACAAGATCGGCTCGAAGCTGATCGCCGAGGAGGTCGGCGTCCCCGTCGCCCCCTGGAGCCGGGGCGAGGTGGCCACCCTGGAGGACGCCCTGCGCGCCGGTGACGAGATCGGCTACCCGCTGATGCTCAAGGCCACGGCGGGCGGCGGCGGTCGCGGTATCCGCATGGTCGCCTCCGCCGAGGACCTCACCGACGCCTACGAGCGCACCAGCCAGGAGGCGCTGCGCGCCTTCGGTTCCGGTGTGGTCTTCCTGGAGCGCCTGGTCACGGGGGCCCGACACGTCGAGGTGCAGGTCATCTCCGACGGCCAGGGCACCGCGTGGGCGCTGGGCGTGCGCGACTGCTCCGTGCAGCGCCGCAACCAGAAGATCATCGAGGAGTCCGCCTCCCCGGTCCTGGAGCCCGAGCAGGCCGCCGAGCTCAAGGCCTCCGCCGAACGCCTCGCCGTGGCCGTCGGCTACCGGGGCGCTTGCACCGTCGAGTTCCTGTACCACCCGGGTGAGCGGCTCTTCGCGTTCCTGGAGGTCAACACCCGCCTCCAGGTCGAGCACCCCATCACGGAGATCACCACGGGCACGGACCTGGTCCGCATGCAGCTCTTCGTGGCCTCCGGCGGGAAGCTGGAGGGCACACAGCCCGGGGAGATCGGGCACGCGGTGGAGGCCCGCCTCAACGCCGAGGACCCCGACCGCGACTTCGCGCCCTCCCCGGGCCGCATCACCCGTCTGGACATGCCCTCCGGCCCCGGCATCCGCGTCGACACCGGTGTGCGCGAGGGTGACAGCATCCCCGCGGACTTCGACTCGATGATCGCGAAGATCATCGCCTACGGCCGCGACCGCGAGCAGGCGCTGGGCCGCCTCCGCCGCGCCATGTCCGAGACCACCGTCATCATCGAGGGCGGCGCGACCAACAAGAGCTTCGTCCTCGACCTGCTCGACCAGCCCGAGGTGATCGACGGCAGCGCCGACACCGGGTGGATCGACCGCGTGCGCGCCGAGGGCCGTCTGGTCGCCCACCGGCACTCCGCCGTCGCCCTTGCAGCGGCGGCCATCGAGGCCTACCGAGACGAGGAGGAGGCCAGCCGCCAGCAGCTGCTGTCCACCGCCCATGGCGGCCGTCCGCAGGTGCAGCACGACACCGGCCGTCCCCTGGACCTCAAGCTCCGCGGCGTCGGCTACCGGGTGAGCGTGGCGCGGATCGGGCACAACCGCTTCCGTGTCGGCGTGTCCGGCGGCGGCGACGTCCACCCCGCCGACGTCCAGGTGGAGCGGTTCGACGCCCACAGCGGGCACATCACCGTCAACGGCCGCCGGTACCGGCTCGTGTCAGCCACGCACGGCCCGGTCCACCTCGTCGAGATCGACGGCGTCACCCACCGGGTCAGCCGCGACGAGGGCGGCGTCGTTCGCTCGCCCGCCCCCGCCCTGGTGGTCGCCACGCCGCTGTCCGTGGGCGACGAGGTCGAGTCGGGCGCCCCGATCCTGGTCCTCGAGAGCATGAAGATGGAGACGGTGCTGCGGGCGCCGTTCCGCGCCCGGGTGCGCGAGTGCCCCGTCGCGGTGGGCGGCCAGGTCGAGACCGGAGCCCCGCTCATGCGTCTGGAGCCCCTGGGCGACGACGACGCCGAGGACACCGACGACCAGGCCGGGACCGTCGAGATCGACCTGCCCGCACCGGTTCCGGCCGCCTCCGCGGGACAGCGCGCCGACCAGGGGCTCAGCGACCTGCGCGGTCTCCTGTTGGGCTTCGACTTCTCCCCGGAGGAGCGCTCGCGTGTGCTGGCCGGCTACCTCACCGCCCGTGAGGAACTCGGCGCGGAGCCGATCGAGGGCGAACTCGACCTGCTCACCGTGTTCGCGGACCTGTCCGAGCTGAGCCGCAACAAGCCGGGCGGCGCCGTCGACGCCGAGCAGGACCACCGGGTGCACAGCCCCCGCGAGTACTTCCACAGCTACCTCCAGAGCCTCGACGTCGAGCGCGCCGGGGTCATCGAGGGCTACCAGAACAGGCTCACCCGGGTCCTCGCCCACTACGGCGTCACCGACCTCGACCGCACCCCGGAGCTGGAGGACGCGGTCTTCCGGATCTTCCTCGCCCAGCAGCGCATGGGCGGCTACGTCACGATCGTGACGGAGCTGCTGCGCCGCTGGCTGGCCGACGCTCCGCCCCAGGAGCCGCTCGGCGAGCGCGCAGGGCTCGCCCTAGAGCACCTGATCGAGGCCACCCAGGTCCGCTTCCCGGCCGTGTCCGACCTGGCCCGGGGCGTGGTGTTCCGCTGGTTCACGCAGCCGCTGCTGCGCCGCAACCGCGCCAGGGTCTACGCGTCCGTCCGTGACGAGCTGCGCCACCTGGACCGCGAACCGGACTCCCCGGACCGCGCCGACCGGATCCAGACCATGGTCGCCAGCTCCGAACCGCTGGTGCGACTGATCGGCCAGCGGATCGGCCGCCCCGGCAAGGACCACGCCCCGCTGCTCGAGGTCCTGACCCGCCGCTACTACGGCAACCGTGGCCTGTCCGAGGTCTCGGCCAGCCAGAGCGGCGGTTGCCAGCTGGTCACCACCGAGCACACCAACGCCCAGGGGGTGACCCGTGTGGTCGCCACCGCCGTGGACCTCGCCGACCTGCCCGACGCCCTCGGGGCCGTCGCCGAGCTGGCCGCCGACGCCCCGGAGCACGGACTGGTCGCCGACCTGTACGTGACCTGGGAGGACCAGCCGGACGCCGACGCCATGGCGGTGCGGCTCGCCCGGATCCTGGCCGACCACACGCTGCCCAAGGGTGTGCGCCGCGTCACCGCCACCGTGGCCGGGACCAGCGGCGCGGTCATGCACCACCACTTCACCTTCCGTCCTGAGGGCGGCGAACTGGTCGAGGACCGGCTGATCCGGGGTCTGCACCCGCAGATCGCGCAGCGCCTCCAGCTCCAGCGGCTGCGGGAGTTCGACCTCACCCGCCTGCCGTCCGCCGACGAGGAGGTCTACCTCGTCAAGGCCGTGGCGCGCAGCAACCCGTCCGACGAGCGGCTGATCGCGCTGGGCCAGGTCCGCGACCTCACCCCGCTGCGCGACGCCGAGGGCCGCCTGGTCGCGCTGCCCGCCGTGGAGGGCACGCTCGCCGCCTGCCTGGACGCGATCCGCAACATCCAGGCGCAGCGCCCGCACAACAAGCGCTTCGACACCAACCGCATCCTCATGTACGTGTGGCCGCCCACCGAGCTGAGCATCGACGAACTCAACGCCCTGGTGGAGCGCATCCTGCCGACCACCGACGGCGCCGGGCTGGAGGAGGTCCAGTTCGTGGCCCGCCAGCGCACCGACGAGGGCGAGCTCACCGAGATGGCCGTGCGCGTGGCCCTCGAACCGGGCAGCGACGCCCGCGTGCACGTCGGGGAACCGTCCACCGAACCGGTGCTGCCGCTGGACGACTACCGTCAGAAGGTCCTGCGCGCCGCCCGGCGCGGAACCGTCTACCCGTACGAGCTGACCGACATGCTCACCGGGACCGACGGGACCTTCGTCGAGCACGACCTCGACGAGAACGGCGTGCTCGTTCCGGTCGACCGGCCCCGGGGACGCAACACGGCGGCGATCGTGGCCGGCGTGGTCACCACTCCCACCGAGCGCCACCCCGAGGGCGTCACCCGCGTGGTGCTGCTCGGCGACCCGACCAAGGCGCTGGGCGCACTGTCCGAGCCCGAGTGCTCGCGGGTCATCGCCGCGATCAACCTGGCCGAGAACACGGGGGTGCCCCTGGAGTGGTTCGCGCTCTCCGCCGGCGCGCGCATCTCGATGACCTCCGGCACCGAGAACATGGACTGGGTCGCGGCCGCGCTCAAGCGGATCGTGGAGTTCACCCAGGACGGCGGCGAGATCAACATCGTGGTCGCCGGGATCACGGTGGGCGCCCAGCCGTACTGGAACGCCGAGGCGACCATGCTCATGCACACCAAGGGCATCCTGGTGATGACGCCGGACTCCGCCATGGTGCTCACCGGCAAGCAGTCGCTGGACTTCTCCGGTGGTGTGTCGGCCGAGGACAACTTCGGTATCGGCGGCTACGACCGGGTGATGGGCCCCAACGGCCAGGCGCAGTACTGGGCGCCGAACCTGCCCGCCGCCCGCGACGTGCTGATGGCGCACTACGACCACACCTACGTGCTGCCGGGCGAGGACGGGCCGCGCCGGGCCGTCACGAGCGACCCCGACCACCGGGACGTCTCCGACTTCCCGCACTCCGTCGAGGGCAGCGACTTCACGACGGTGGGGGAGATCTTCTCCGCCGAGCACAACCCGGACCGCAAGAAGCCGTTCGACATCCGCACGGTGATGCGGGCCCTGGCCGACCAGGACCACCCGGTGCTGGAGCGCTGGGCCGGGATGGCCGACGCCGACACCTCGGCGGTGCAGGACGCGCACATCGGCGGTTGGCCGGTCTGCCTGGTGGGCATTGAGTCCCGCTCGGTGGCGCGGCGCGGGTTCCCGCCCACCGACGGGCCCGACACCTACACGGCGGGCACGCTGTTCCCGCGTTCGTCCAAGAAGACCGCGCGGGCGATCAACGCGGCCTCGGGCAACCGCCCGCTGGTGGTGCTGGCCAACCTGTCCGGCTTCGACGGTTCGCCGGAGTCGATGCGCAAGCTCCAGCTGGAGTACGGCGCGGAGATCGGCCGGGCGATCGTCAACTTCGACGGCCCGATCGTGTTCTGCGTGATCTCCCGCTACCACGGGGGAGCGTTCGTGGTGTTCTCCAAGGCGCTGAACCCGAATATGACGGTGCTGGCCCTGGAGGGGTCGTTCGCGTCGGTGCTGGGCGGCGCTCCGGCCGCGGCGGTGGTGTTCGCCGGTGAGGTGAACAAGCGCACCGCGACGGACCCGCGCGTGACCGAGTTGCAGACCCGGGTGTCGGAGGCCAGTGCCGCCGAACGCGCCGAGCTCAACGCGGAGCTCTCCGAGGTGCAGGCCTCGGTGCGCGCCGAGAAGCTGAGCGAGGTCGCCACGGAGTTCGACGGCGTGCACAGCATTCAGCGCGCGGTCGAGGTGGGTTCGGTCGACGCCATCATCAGCGCCGCCGAGCTGCGCCCGAGCATCATCGACGCCATCGCCAAGGGCATGAAGCACTAGACGGTACGGAAACGGCCAGCCCCGTTCTGGGGGCTGGCCGTTTCCGTGTGTCCCTGTGGAATGATGTCCGCCAAGCCTTCGCTAATACGAGCCAGGCGATTATCAAGCGGAGATAACGGCCCGCATCGCCGCAGGTCATTAAGTGTGAGCCCCGCGCACGCGGGGATGGGGCCCCTGCGGAACCCGGACCCGGCCGGTACAGGATGCGTTGATGCGATCCGTCGGGCCCGCTTAGGGTGTCGGCATGCCAACCCCCGCAGGCCCGGAACCGTCAGAATCCACCGGTTCGTCCTCCTTCCAGTCGCAAAGGCGAACCCCCTCGCGCCGGTTGATCCTTGCGGCGGGAGCTGGCGTGCTTGCCGCAGTCGGGATCGCCTGGCTCGTACTCCCAACAGGACCGATGGAGCTCGGTGGCCCGCCCCCGGTGGGGCCCGGAGACCATGCCCCGATGCCGGTATGCGCCAGCGCAGACGGGACGATTCTGCGCGCTGACCTGGACGGTGACGGCCGCTTGGACGAAGTACGCGACCCGGAACGTGAGGGCACGGTCGCCGTCGTCTCCGATAGTGATGGAGACCCGTGGCGGGCGGACCTCGATCAGGCCCTGGACTGGTGGCACTCAAGGACTTCAGGCCTGGAGGCGCGGGGCACATTCGGAGACTTCGACGGTGACGGCTATGTCGACCTGGCCTTGTTCTTCAGCGAACCACACCTGGGCGACGATCCGGTGGACAATATGCCCGTCCACGAAGTGCGTTACGGGCCGCTCGCCCGTGACCTGTCGAGCGACAGGGTGGGCCCCATCCGCATCGGCTGGGGCGGGTTCGTGTACGGAGTACGTGCCACCGACCAGGATGGCGACGGCCGCGCCGAACTCCAGGTGTTCCAGACCGCAGGAGACGGAGCAGTCAACCACTTCACCGGCCGTCAGGACGACGGCGGCGTGACCGTGAACGAGGAAACGGTTGACTTCCACGATCGCTCAAGCTGGAAGGCGACCGATCTGGGGTGGAGCGATTTCGGCACCTGCCCCGAGGATTGAGCATGCCGACTGGCCCATCCCCAGACGGGTGCCCCCACCACCCGGACCGGTGGCGGGGGCTGGTGCCTACTCCATCTCCTCACCGGCGGGGAGCGGGAGCGGGAGCGCCGGTGGACCGACCGGCAACTCCCCCTCCAACGCCCTCCAGGCGGCCGCCCACCGCTGGAAGTCGGCGGACGTTCCCTCGAGAGCGACGACGAAGGCGTTGAGCAGGGCGAACGTGGGGAGCCTGTCGGATCGGAGCGCCTCGCAGAAGCGGGACGAGGACCTCACACCCACCCGGTCCGCCATCACCCTGAAGGACGGCGATCCGGCCCAGCGCCGGTACTTGTTCATCAGTTCGATGAACTCGGGGACGCTCTTGGCCTGCACCGGGTCCGGCTTCATCCCGGCACCGGGCAGATCCTCGGGAACCTCGGGTACGAATCGCGCCTGCACGAAACTCCGCTCACTCGGGGACCAGATGTGGGTCCGGCGTTCGGGACCGACCGGTCCCTGGACCAGGAGGACGGGGACTTCGCCCCAGAGGTTGCCGTCCTCGTCCATACGGATGTTCTGGGGGTCGACGTCGGTCTGGACGACGTACCTGGGTCCGCGTGCCTGGTCCATCAGCTCGCCTCCCGGGAACGTCGGTTTCCCGGGGAATCCGGGTGTCGATGTGCGGTCAAAATGGGAGAACCCTTCATGGCTGGTTTTCATGTTCGGGGTTTTCGTGGTCGGCTGGATGATCGCCTGGCCCATTTGTGTGCAGATCGGGGCGAGGGATTGGAGACGCCGCAGACCGGCTGGGAGGTGACCGATGACCGATGAGGGGAAATTACCTCACCAAGAGGCCGCATGCCCACCAGGACACTGGAGGTATGTCCGCCCCTGGTCGCTTAGGTGTCGTAATTGACTGTGTCGCCATTAGGCACGGATTTGTCACCGGTGCAGTCCTATGGTGTTCGGAAGTGTTCGATAATGTTCGTTTGGCGTCGAATGTCGTTCGACGGCTTTAGAATGTGGACTGATGGGTATGAGTGTGTTCGGTCGCGGGTCTTTGTTCGGGCCATTTTCGGTCTTGCGGATACCCGCATTGCGGCATAATGCCAAATGGGAGGGACGGCTGGATGACGGTCGGTTGGGACTGGAGACCCCAGTCGACCGGCGACGGGCCCTCCACGCACAAGGGCCGCACCCCGAGGGGTGCGGCCCTTGCTCACGGCGAACCGGTCAGATCCAACCGTGCTCCGAGGCGATCCGCGCGGCCTCATGACGGTTCGAGGCGTCGAGCTTGGAGATCACCGAGGCGAGGTGGTTGCGCACGGTCCCCCTGCTGAGGCAGACACGTCGGGCGATCTCCTCGACCGGCGCGCCGTCGCGCGCCAGGGCGAGGACGTCGGACTCACGCGGACTGAGCGGGGAGTCCCCCGCGCTGATCGCCTCGGCGGCCAGGTCCGGGTCGACGTGCCGACCACCGTTCGCGACCTTGCGCACGACCTCGGCGAAGGTCCGGGAGGACACGGTCTTGGGCAGGAAGCCGCGCGCGCCCGCGGCGAGTGCCGACTTCAGGTAACCGGGGCGTCCGTGCGAGGTGACGATCACACAGCGACATCCCGGCAGCTCGGTCGATAGCCGACGGGTCACCTCGATGCCGTCGGGCCCGGGCAGTTGCAGGTCGAGCAGCGCCACGTCGGGGCTGACACGAAGCGCCGTGGCCAGTGCCTCGTCGCCCGACGCCGCCTGGCCGACCACCTCGAAGTCGTCCTCCAGAGCGAGCAGTCCGGCGATGGCGTCCCGGATGAGGTGTTCGTCATCGGCGACGAGGAGACGGATCACGCCTGGCCCCCTCTGCGGAGCGGGATCGCGGCGTGGAGCCGGAACCAGTCGCCGTCATGGCCGGTGCGCACCCGTCCGCCGATCGCGCGCACGCGCTCGGACATCGCGTCCAACCCGGTCCCCTCGGCGAGCCGCGCGGGATCGGCGGGACCGGCTCCGTCGTTGGCCACGCTCAGGTGCATCTCGTTGTCCTCCTCCTTGGTGGTGAGCGTGACCCGCGTCGCCGTCGAATGACGCAGCAGGTTCGTCACGCCCTCTCGTACGACCCGTGCCAGCGCCTCGGCGTGCGCCGCGGGTACGGGATCCCCGGTCACCGTGCAGCGGATGCCAGCGGACTCCAGGAGGGATCTCGCTCCCGACAGTTCGTCCTCCCAGGTCGTGCGGTGTTCGCCCCGCACGACTCGGCGGACCTCGCTGCCCGCGTCCTCCGCGAGGCGCCGCACCTCGGTGATCTCCGCCGCGGCGCGTTGGGAATGGCCACGATGAACGAGCTCCGAAGCGAGGGAGCTCTTGACCGCCATGGTCGCCAGGGTCCGGCCGAAGACGTCGTGGAGGTCGCGGGAGATGCGCAGGCGTTCGTTGGCGAGGGCGAGCGCCGCGCGGTCCTCGTGTGCGGCCTGGAGGTCCAGGAGTACTCGAAGCATCCACGCGCTCGACCAGCAGAGCCACAGGACGACGGTGACCATGACCAGCCCGACCACCAGGAGAACGGGATCGCCGCAACCCACCAGCGCGACGGTGAGGGCGAGCGCCGCGGCGTTGAGCAGCAGCATCCGGTCTCCGCTGAGGGAGAGCCCGATGCTGGCGCCGCTCGCACCGATCGCCGCCGCGACGGTCAGGCCCGGAGCGGGGAACGGAAGCGTGAGGGTCACCGCGACGAAGGCGGCGAGGACCAGTACCCACGCTGACACCCAGATCAGGGGGAACCGCCCCGCGCGGCCGACCACGGAGTCGACGCTCCAGTTGGCGACGAGGACGTTTCCGGTGACCAGGACCAGGGTCAGCGCCCCCAGCGCGACCAGTGACACTGTGGGCGCCGCGGTCGGGCCCCCGGCCTCGACCACGCTCCTGAAGAGGGTCCCGGAGGGGATCGTGGTGGCGAAGTAGGTGGACCAGCGCAGGTACGCCTCGAACCTGCGCGGGCCGACCGAGGGGGAGGCGTTCATGGCCCTCATTCTCCCCTCACCGCTGCTCGGGGTGCGGGCTCGCGGGGGTCAGGGCCGGTCCGGTCCTGTGCGAACGCCACCACACCACGGCGGCGATCACGGCGACCGTGAGGGTGGGAACCAGCAGGACCGCGGACCCCGCACCCGCGGACCGGTCCGTCACGGCGGAGCCGATGTCCGTGTGCAGGGCCGCGGCGAGCACGAAGGTGACCGTGTTGAGCAGGGCGTGGATGACGACCGCGATCTCGATGCCGCCGGTGCGCCAGGTGATGACGGCCAGGCTGGCCGCGAGCGTGAAGTACCAGAGGTTGATCCAGGGGTCGTCCGCGCCGTGGAGGACCGTGAACAGTGCGCTGGAGACGAGGACGCCGAGGAAGAGCGAGACGCGTGGTCCGCGTCCCCAGCTCCCCGCGATCCGGAACACGAGGCCGCGCAGCCCGTACTCCTCACCCGCTGATTGCAGGGGGGTCAGTAGGAGGGTGATCACGATCAGGACCACCAGAGAGGCGGCCGACCAGTGCGTCCGTTCCCCGGCGGGGGACAGGTTCAGGACGAGTAGCGAGAGCAGCCAGACCGGGCCGATGAACACGAGGGCCCGACCGAGGACGTCGAACCTGAACCGGGAGGCCACCGAGTGCAGCGAGGCTCCCCTGACTCCGTAGAGCCAGCGCTGGAGCACCATGCTCCACGGGATCAGGAGGGCGAGGGAGAACATGGTCGCGCCGTGGTAGAGCGGTGTGTAGTCGGTTCCGCCCATGGCCGGGTTGACCCTGCCCATCCTCAGGTCGGCGAAGCCCGCTGCCTGGGCGGCGGCGAAGCTGAGGACGAACATGCCGAGGATCAGGAGCGCGATGGCGAGGAGCCCGCGTCCGACGCGGCGTTTCCCTCCGGCGAGGACCCGGTGGTACTCGACCCCGGGCGGGACGTGTCCGCGTGCGCGGACGTGCTGTTCTCCGGCTTCGGGCTGCGGAAGCGTGTCGTTGAGGCTCATGTCCCGAACCTAGGCAGACGAAGCCCTGTCACACAGTGTCACCAGTCAGGGTCTGGTTCGGTGTTCCGCATGGAGTGGCCATGACAGATGTCATGGGCCGGATCGACTGTCCCGGCCCGGTGCGCAACCTGGGTTGACAGAGATCGGCCGCGCAACCTAGGTTGACACCCATGGACGCGATGGAACTGGCGGCCACCGCCTCGGACACCTCCACCCCCGTCGAGGGGCTGCGCGCGGTCTCCTCGCTGCGCACCCTGGTTGACGCCTTGGAGCTGCGGCAGGTGGAGGAGGCGCTGCGATCCGGAGAGTCATGGACCTCCATCGCGGCGGCCCTCGGGGTGACCCGGCAGGCCGTCCACAAGAAGTACGGGAAGAGACTGCGCCACATCACGGAGAGAGGCCGGGCATGACCAACCAGTCCGCGAGACAGGGCCTGCTGAGCATGGGGAGCGACCGCGCCGCCATCGAGATCGCGGCGGGCCGGGAGGCCTCCCTCGCCGGTCACGCCGAGGTGGGGTTCGAGCACCTTCTGCTGGGCGCCCTCGTCAGTGGCGGTCCCGGCGCCCGCCACCTGATGGACGCGGGGCTGGACCTGACGGAGGCGCGTGCCGCCATCCGTACTCTGCTGCGTGACGATCTCGCCCTGCTGGACATCGACACGTCGCTGACCGCTCAACCGGGCGGCAAGGAGGAGGCCGTCCGGCTTCCCCAGTCCGAACGCGTGAGTGAACTCCTCGTCGACTGCCCCTGGGCCGGAGGCGACGTCGCCCTGATCGCCGCGCTCATCGACGACGAGGGAGGGCGGGTCCGGCGTCTGCTGGAGCGTTCCGGTGTGGACCCCGACCTCGTGCGCGAGGGCCTCGACGGGCTCTCCCCGGGCTCCATGGAGCCCGTCGGGGCGGCCGATCCGGGTTCCGTGCCGGACGGGTGGGACAGCCTCACATACGAACGGGAGGTTCCGGTCTCGGCCGCGCGCCTGTGGGCCCTGGTCTCCGACCCTGAGCGTCGGGCGGAGTGGGAGCCCGGCCCGACCGAGGCGCGGGTGGTCGGTGACGGAGCGGTCGACCTCGTGTCGCCGGACCAGCCCGTGCGGAGGGAGGCGGTCACGCACCGGGTCGAGGGACGGGAGATCGTCTGGACGCGGGACGACGAGGGGGCAAGTCGGGCGCTCCTGATCGTCGTCGAGCCGCTCGGTGAGCGCGCCCGGCTGCGGGTGCGCAGGAGCTGGCCGAGCGCGCTGCGCCACCGGCGGATTGCCAACCGCCTGCTCCACTGGATCGTCCGCAAGCAGCTGCGGATCCACGTCCAGACCATCACCCAGGCCGCCGCCTAGGACGATCGTCCGCGCCCCGAAGCGCGTCTAGGACTCTGCGCTGAGGAGGGCGGACACGCGCTCGGCCTCGGCCGTCAGGAGGGCGCCCAGTTCGGCGACGCGGGGCTGGTCCAGACGATAGACCGGACCCACGACGCTGAGGGCCGCGACGATTCCCGTCGCGGCCCGCACCGGGGCGGCGACGGCCATGACCTCGGGTTCCACGATGGAGACCGTGGCGATGAACCCCTCGGGAGGGGTGGCGTCGCGCAGGGCCTGACCCACGGCGGACCCGTCCTGCGGGAAGCGGTGCCCCACCCAGCTGACGTGGCGGATCGTGTGGCTGCCCTCGGCTTGGGCGATGTACAGGACTCCCTGGTCCGGCGTGCCCACGCACAGGTAGCTGGACTCGCCGGTCGCGCGGGCCAGCTCGCCCAGGGACGGCTGCGCGAAGGCGACGAGTGAGTCGTGGCTCAGCGCCCTGGCCCCGATGCCGATCAGCCGGTGACCCGGGCGAAAGGCACCGTCCTCCCCTCGGAGGGCGAACCCCGTGGACTCCAGGGTGCGCAGCAGGCGCAGGGCGGTGCTGGGCGCCAGGTCGGTTCGGCGCGCGCATTCGGTGAGCGAGACCTCGCCCTGTTCGGCGACAACCGCCAGGAGTTCCAGGGCCCTCTCGACGGTCCGGGTCGACTGCTCAGCCACGTCGTTCCTCCGGTGAGAAATCCGCCCGGGAGACGGGCGAACCTCGGGTTCGTTTCATACAATGGAATCAAGCTGCCACCTGATGGCAGACTATCGCCCCGGGAGGTTGAGGGAGGCGGGCATGCTGAACCTGGACGGATCTCCTCTGGACTGTGGCCGGATCGCGCGGGCGGCACGGTTCGAGGAGCCCGTCGCGTTGACGTCCGAGGCCTGGGCGCGGGTCGCGGCCGCGCACCGCGGGGCCGCGAGGGCCACGGAGCGCGGTCCGGTCTACGGACGCAACACCGGGGTGGGTGCGAACCGGGACGTCGCGGCCGGAGCCGAGGGGCACGGCCTGCGCCTGTTGCGAAGCCACGCGGCGGCGGGCGGGGCGCCGTTGCCCGGGGAGGCGGTGCGCGCGATGCTCCTCGTGCGGATCAACCAGATCGCGGTGGGCGGCTCGGGGATCTCCCCGCAGACCACCCGGGCACTTCTCAGCATGCTCAACACCGGGGCCCTCCCCAGCGTCCGGGAGCACGGCACCGTGGGCACCGGTGACCTGGCGGCACTCGCCGGGGCGGGGCTGACGTTGGTGGGCGAACGGCCGGCGGACGCCCCCTGGGCGCCGATGCGAGGCTTCCCCGAGACGGACGCGTTGGCGCTGATCAGCAGCAACGCACTGACCCTGGGCAGGGCCGCGCTCGCGGTCGCCGACCTGGACCCGCTGCTGCGCGTCGCCACGGTGACCACGGCCCTGTCCGCGCTGGCCTGCCGGGCCAACCCGGAGGCCTTCTCCGCTGAGGCCGCCCGCGCCGCCGTCGTGCCGGGCGCGGCCACCGTCGCCCGGGGGCTGCGTGAACTCATGGGACCCGTTCGGCCCGCACGGGTCCAGGACGCGTTCGGGTTCCGAGCGGCGCCCCAGGTCCAGGGGGTCGTCGTCGACGCGCTGACCGAACTCGCCGGGCTGGTCGGCTCGCTCACCGCCGCCGCGCAGGAGAACCCGTTGGTCGTGGCGGACGGGGTCGTGCACCACGGCGGGTTCCACATGGCCGGGTTGACCCTGCGTCTGGACGCCCTGAGGCTGGGCCTGGCCCAGGCGGCCCCGTCGCTGTTGGGGCGGTTGCGTGCCCTGTCCGACCCGGCGGTCACCGGGCTGCCCGCCTTCCTCGCCACGGGGCCCGCGGGTTCCTCGGGCACCATGATCATCGAGTACACGGCGGCCTCCGCCTACGGTGTCCTCCGAGCGTCGGCGGCCCCGGCATCCCTGGAGACCGTGGTCCTGTCCCGGGGGGCGGAGGAGGACGCCAGTTTCGCGCCGTTGGCGGTGCGGCAGACGGAGACCGCCACCGCCGCTCTGCGCACCCTCCTGGCCTGCGAGCTCCTCACCGCCCTGCGCGCGCTGTCGTTGCGGGGGAGCGACGCGTCCGTGTTCCACCGGGCCCGGCACGCCCTGCGCGCACAGGGCGGTGAGGACGACGACACCGGCGACCGCGACCTCCAGGAGGACCTGGACGCGGCCGAACGCGCGCTCCCGCAGCTCGGGGCTCCGCTGGTACCGCAGTCGGACACGGTGTCGGAGCGGGCGGAGGCGAGCGGGTTCTGACCGGCAGACGGGACCAGGACGGGCGAGGCTCTGGGTGGGTGCGGCCCACCCACCCACACCACTTCCGGCCGAAACCGCCCTCGGCCTAGCCTTGACGCCATGGGCACCGACCGAAGCTCCGATCCCCGCTTCCACCTGGGGGAGTTCCTGAGCGCCAGACGTTCACGGCTGCGTCCCGAGGACCTCGGGCTGGTCGCGTACGGCCGCCGCAGGGTTCCCGGCCTTCGCCGCGAGGAGGTGGCGCTCCTGGCCGGGGTCAGCACCGACTACTACATGCGCCTGGAACAGGGTCGCGAACGCCACCCCTCCGCGCAGGTGGTCGAGGCGCTGGCCAGGGCGCTGGACCTGGACGGGGACGCCGCGGACCACCTGCGTCGCTTGGCGCGCGCCGAGGGACGCCCGCGCGGGCGGGCCCGCCGGGACACACGGGTCTCCCCGCACCTGGCCCGTCTCCTCGAACGCTGGAGCGACACTCCGGCCTTCGTGCTGGACCACCCCCTGGACATCCTGGCACGCAACCGCCTCGCCGAGGCCCTGCACTCCGACTTCGCCCTGGACGACAACCTGGCGCGCATGGTCTTCCTCGACCCGGCCGCGCACCGATTCCACCGCGAGTGGCGCCGGACCGCCTCGGCGACCGTCGCCGAACTCCACCGCGCGGCGGGCCTGAACCCGGACGATCCCCGGCTGAACGAGGTCGTCGGTGAGCTCGCGCTCAAGAGCGCGGAGTTCCGTTCGCTGTGGGCGCGACACGACGTGCGGGGCAAGACAGGCGACGCCAAACCGCTGCACCACTCCGAGGCGGGTGACCTGGACCTGCGCTACGACAGCTTCACGGTCAACGGCGCACCCGGGCAGCAGCTGATCGTCTACCAGGCGGAACGGGGGAGCCCCTCGGAGGGCGCTCTGGCCCTGCTCGGATCCCTGCACGCCGATGTCCACGATCGGGGCGACCAGACGGAGCTGGACCGCAACGGCCGGGACCGGTTCGATTCGAGACCGGGGTTCCGGGAGGCGCCGCCCCGGTGACTGGGAGTCGCGCACCAGGGATGACGGCGACCTGGTTGCCCCGCCGGAGCGGGACGAGACTTCGGGGTGAAGGCGGTGGAACCCTCCACCGCGCGGCATCCGACCGAGGAAGCATTCATGAGCTCCGAGACCATCGAACACGACCCCGGGAGCCCCGTCCTCCTGGAGGAGATCCGGCGTCGGGCCGACGACCCCGGGCGGCGTGTCCTGTTCACCAACGCGACCGTGGTCACCATGGACCCGGAACTCGGGACCCTGGAGCGCTCGGACGTCCTGGTCGAGGGGGACTCGATCGCCCAGGTGGGTCCCGGCCTGGAGGCGGGGGACGCGGTGGTGGTCGACGCCACGGGCACGATCATCACTCCGGGTTTCGTGGACACCCACCGGCACGCCTGGCAGTCCCAGCTGCGCAGGATCATGCCGGACGTGGACGATCTCGTGGACTACGTGACCACCACGCTGGCCGGTTACGCGCCTCTCTACGAGCCCCGGGACATGTACGTCGGCACCCGGCTGGCCGCGCTGTCGGCGATCGACAGCGGCATCACCTGCATGCTCGACTTCTCGCACAACTCGAGGTCGCGCGAGCACTCCGACGCCGCGGTCCGGGCGCTGGTGGACAGCGGCGTCCGCGGTGTCCACGCCGCGATGGGGCCGCACTTCGGCGCCTGGGACCAGCAGTGGCCCGGAGACCTCGCCCGGCTCCGGGAGGAGTACGCGGACGGTTCGGACCGGATGCTGACCCTGCGGGTCGGGGCGCTGGCCACCGACGAGATCGCCGGACCGTCCCTGGCCTACGGGCCGGAGCTGGCGCGCGTCGCCAGGGAACTGGATATCGGGGTCAGCGTTGACGCGGTCTTCGGTACCGCGTCGTCCCGGTCCGTGCGGGCCTGGGCAGACCAGCGGCTGCTGGGGCCGCACGTCACCCTGATCCACGCCACCGGCCTCACCGACGAGGCGTGGAAGCTGATCGGGGACACCGGGACCACGGTCTCCCTGGCACCGACCTCCGACGCCCAGATCGGTCTGGAGACCGCGATCCCCGCGGTCGACGAGGCACTCGCCGTGGGAGTGCGCCCGGGGCTGAGCATCGATGTGGAGGTGGCCCTGGCCGGGGACATGTTCACCCAGATGCGGGCCCTGCACACCGTGCAGCGGATGCGCGCGGTCAACGCCGCCTACGGCGCCGAGACCGAACCGGTCCGGATCGGCGTGCACGACGTGCTGGACTTCGCCACCCTCCAGGGGGCACGGACCAACGGGCTGGCCGGAGTGACCGGTTCGCTCACCCCCGGCAAACGCGCCGACCTCCTGGTCATCGGCGCCGAGGACCTGAACAACATGCCGCTGAACGACCCGGTCGGCACCGTGGTCCTGGGCGCGGACGCCCGCAACATCACCGCCGTCCTGGTCAACGGCGAGCCCCGCAAATGGGGCGGAAGGGTGCTGGACGTCGACCTGGCCGACCTGCGGGAACAGGTCCACGTCTCACGGGACCGGCTCCTCGCTCAGGCGAGGGCCCGGAGATGACCGCACGAGCGGAACCGAACGACCACCGACGCGTGAACGCCACCAAGCGAGAACAGGACACACGGAGCACCATGAACAACATCCCGACGACCACCCCCGCGTCGAGCGGCACGGGGCCCGCGATCCAGCCGAGGCGCGACGAGGCGCTGCTGGCCCAGGTAGGTGAACCCGGCGGACGCCCGCTGCTGCTGACCGGCGGCGTCGTCATCACGAACAACCCGCTGATGGGCGACTGGCAGCGGGCGGACGTCCTCATCGGAGGAGAGGTGATCGTCGGGGTCGGTCCGGGCCTGCTGACGGCGGCCGGAGACGACGGCATGATCGTGGTCGACTGCTCGGGAACCGTCGTCCTGCCCGCCACCCTCGATCTCACCCGGGACCACGTGGGCGGCACCCTGACCCCGGGCGGGCCCGCGGATGTCGCCGTGTTCCGGGTCGCCGACGAGCCCGGAGCCCCCAAGGGAACCGCCCCGGCCGGGAACGGCCGCCTCGACGTGCAGATCACCGGCGGGCGGGTCCGGGTCTGGGACGGACAGCCGGTCCAAGGGCCGGGCTCCGCCCCGGAGCGGGCGAAGGAGCCCGTCCATGACCCGCACCACCCCCACACGGGGCTGTGGGTGGAGGAGAACGGGTTCGTCCGCCAGGAGCTGCTGCCGAACGGTCGCTACGACGAGGCACGGGGGGACAGGGAGAGCGCCTACACCGGCCGGTACTGGATCGACGGATCCCGGATCGACTACCTCGACGACCTGGGTTTCTGGGCCTTCGGAGAGTTCGACGGAGACGTGCTGCACCACGCCGGATACCGCTTCACCAGGCGCTGAGGTGCTCGGGCGGCGCCGAACGGTCACGGGCTGACATGGACGGTGCCGCCCGGGACTCACCGAACGACGTCGAGGATCTGCTTCTGCACGCCGTTGGAGTACACCTGGTGCTCGACGAGTGCGAGCCGGGTCAGGTCCTTGTCGGTGTCGCTGAACAGCCGCTTGCCCGCTCCCAGGAGCACCGGGAAGACCAGCAGGTGGTAGCGGTCGACCAGTCCGGCGTCGGCGAGGGCGTGGCCCAGGGTGGCGCTGCCCTGGACGGAGAGCGGACCGCCCTCGGTCCTCTTCAGTTCGGCGACGTCCTCGACCGTGCGCAGGATCGTGGCGGGCCAGCGCGGGTCCTCCTCGGTGAGCGTGGTGGACACCACGTAGCGCGGCTTGCGGTTGTACCCGGCGAACTCCTCCATGCGGGGCCACACCCCGGCGAACGCCTCGTAGCTGCGCCGGCCCAGCAGCAGGGCGCCAGCCTCCTCCTGTTCCCGGCCCTTGATCTCGAAGGCGGCCTCGTCAGGCTCCACGGAGTTCATGGTCCAGCCGGAGTTGCGGTACCCGCGTTCTCCGCCCGGGGCCTCCATGACCCCGTCGACGGACACGAAGGCGGTGACGATCAGGCTGCGCATGGTGGCTACCTCGCTGCTGGGGCGTTGGCTGTCCCGGGTTTTGTACCACCGGGGTCCGACGATCCGGGGTAGGCGGCCGCCATGCCGGCGGCGCGTCGAACACGCCGAGCCGGGGACATGGGTTGATCCGGTGGGGTGACCGGTGACAGGCTCCTGTGCGAGGAGACCGCCACGACAACGGCGTCGTGGCGGCCTCCCTCCGCACCGTTCAGTCCCGGCTCGGCGGTTCCTCTCCGAGGAAGAAGGCGGTGGTCCGGTCCCGGGCCGCCTCGGCCTGGGGACGCGATTCCCCGGAAGCCACGCCGGCCTCGGCCCACTGCGCGCTGCTCGCCGTGATGAATCGGCGGCCCTCGTCGGTGCGCTCCCAGCCCTCCGCCTCCTGAGGCGTGAGCGCGCCCGCGTGCAGGTGCTGGGCCAGCCCGAGCAGGGCCAGGTCCCAGCCCACACCGGTGGCGCCCGGGCCGAACTGCTCCCAGAACTGAGCCACCGAGTCCGCGTCCGCGGTGTGTTCGAGGGTCAGCCGCGCGCCGTCGCCGTCCGGGTCCACCCGGACCGCGATCCAGCTGACGTCCCCGCCGTACTCCCAGGTGGCGCTGAAGGAACGGGGTGCCTCACAGGTCTCGACGGTGCCGTTCGCGTTGCCCTCCACCTGGTATCGGCCGCCCGGTCGCAGGTCGCCCGAGACGGGGGCGAACCAGCGGGGGAGCCGTTCGGCGGAGGTGCAGGCCTCCCACAGGTCCTCGACCGTGGTGGAGTAGCGCTGGCTGATGGACGACACCAACGTCCGGCGTCCGTCACGTTCCCCGGTCTCCAACGCTCGGGAGACGGCTTCGATCTGCCCGTCCACGTCGACGGGGTCGCGCTCGCTCATGGTCACTCCTGGGTGCGTCGTTGTCGCTTTCCCCGGGCGATCTCGGTCTCCAGGGCGGCCAGCCGCGGCGCCCAGAACCGGCGGAACGGATCCAGCCAGTCGTCCACGGGGCGCAGCGCCTCGGCGTCGATGGAGTACAGCCGCCGGGCCCCTTCGGCGCGCACGGTCGCGAAGCCGTGGTCCCTCAGCACCCGCAGGTGCTGGGAGACGGCGGGCTGGCTGATCCCGAACTCCTCGCGGACCACCGTGGTGAGTTCGCCGGAGCTGAGCTCCCCGTCGGAGAGCAGTTCGAGGAGCCGCCGTCTGACCGGGTCACCGAGAACGTCGAAGGCATGCATGACCAGAGTATATCAACCTTGGCTTATATAAGTGGAGGCTGAGGTAAAGGATCTCGGGGACGACGGAGCCCCGCGAGCCGACCGTGCGGCTCGCGGGGCTCCGTGGGGAGTCGGGGTCAGCCCAGGACGACGGGCAGGCGGTCGAGACCGCTGGAGACGATGGAGGCCGTCTCGGGGAACTCCTCGCCCTCGGCCAGGCGGAGGTTCGGGAACCGCGTGAACAGCTGCTCCAGCGCCGTGACCCCCTCCAGTCGGGCCAGCCCGGCGCCGAGGCAGAAGTGCGGGCCGTGCGAGAAGGCCAGGTGCGAGTTCTGGGCGCGGCGCAGGTCGAAGACGTCCGCGTCCCCTCCGTGCTGGGCCGGGTCGCGGCCGGCGGCACCGAAGCCCATCAGCAGGGCCTCGCCCTTGGGCACGCTCACCCCGCCCAGGGTGACCTCCTCGGCCGTGTAGCGCAGGGGCATGTACTGGACGCTGGCGTCCCAGCGCAGGGTCTCCTCCACGGCGTCGGCCCAGGACGCCTCGCCGCTCCGGATCAGGGCGAGCTGGTCCGGGTGGGTGAGCAGGGCGTGGACCGCGTTGCCGATGAGGTTCATCGTGGTCTCGTAGCCCGCGCCGATCATGAGGATCAGGGTCCACACGAGTTCGCTCTGCGACAGCCGCTCGTCGCCCTCGGCGCGCGCGTCGAGCAGGGCACTGGTCATGTCGTCAGCCGGGTTCCTGGCCTTCTCTGCGGCCAACTCGCCCAGGAAGCTCTGGAGGTCCGCGTTGGTCTGGGCGGCCACCTCGGGGGTGATGGTCGCGTCGAAGACCCGGTGGATCAGCGTGTGCAGGGTGTCGCGGTGCTCCTCGCCGACACCGAACAGCTCGGAGATCACCGTCATCGGCAGGGGCAGAGCCAGGCCCGCCCGGAGGTCGACCGGACCCGGCCCGGCGGCCTCGACGGCGTCGAGCAGTCGCGCGGTGATCGCCTCGACGCGGGGACGCAGCGCCTCGACCCGGCGCGGGGTGAACGCCTGGGACACCAGGGCGCGCAGTCGCCGGTGCCTGTCCCCGTCCGCCGTGAGCATGTTGTCCGGGGCCACCCAGGAGATGAGCGGCCAGTCCATGGGGATCTCGCCCTCGGCCCAGGGACGCCAGTGACGCGCCTCCTTGCGTACGCCGGGGTGGGAGAGCGCCTCCATGAGCACATCGTGTCCGGTCAGCGCCCGAACAACCACGCCACCAACGATCTCAACTTCGACGACGGGGCCTCGGGAGCGGAGTTCTGTGGTCTGTCGGTGGAGGTCGTAGGGGTGGAGGACGGGGATGTCTGTTGCCATGGAGGTGTCGTGCCCTTCGAAGAGACGGGGGTGAACGTTACCGGCAGCTGGGAGAGAGCCAGGGCGAACGGGGCGGGTCGTCGGTGGACGTCCTCCTTGTTCGTCCGTAGGTCGGGCAGACGCTTGGTAAGGGTCTCGACTCCGACCTGCGCGATAGCGTACGCGAACCCCTGCGCCGGGCATCGGTGAGGTCCGACCCCGAACGCGAGGTGTGCGCGGTTGCCCGACTCGATGTCCGGGCCCTCTCCGGCCATGGTCGCGTGCGCGGCCGCGTACCCGAGCAGGATCGGCTCACCGGCCCGGATGACCGTGCCCGTGCTGACCCGCACGTCCTTCACCGGGTACAGGACGGGGTAGTTGTTGACCGGGGGGTCGATCCAGAGCAGCTGGTCGATCGCCTCGCCGATCCCCACGCGGGCACCTCGGAAGGCCTGCCGGACCTCGTCGTCCGCGAGGAGGGTGTGGGTGGTCCCGGAGATGAGGTTAGCGGTGGGTTCGGCCCCGGCCCCGATCGTCACCACGAGCTGGTGCAGGAGCTCCTCGTCGCTGAGTCCGGACCGGTGCTGGAGAAGCCAGGAGGTGACGTCCTCGCCGGGCTGGGCGTGCTTGGCGGAGATCGCGTCGGACAGCGCCCGTTCGTACTCGCCGTTGGACTTGACGACGTCGATGCCGTCCCACAGGGCGCTCAGGGAGTTCAGCACGCGCTCACCGACGTCGCGGGAGAAGCCGAAGATCTCGCACAGGACCAGGAGCGGAAGCAGGCGGGCGTACTCGGATACGAGCTCGGCCTCACCGCGTTGGCAGAAGGCGTCGATGAGGATGTCGGCGTGCTGGCGGGTGATGTCCCCGATCCGGCTCTCCGGGACGCGGCCCAGGGAGTCGATCACCGAGCGCTTGAGGCGGGCGTGCTCGTCGCCGTCGGAGTACAGGAGGTTGGGCCGGTGCATCATCATCGCCACGACCGGGGCGTCGTCGGGGATGCGGCCCTCACGCCAGTCGAGCCACAGGCGTGAGTCGCGGCGGAAGGTGCGGGTGTCCCGGCACCACGCGGTGATCAGTGCGTAGTCGGCGACGACCCAGGCCTTGATCCCGGGGAAGATCTCGGCGGGGAACACGGGGCCGTGTTCCTTGACCATGCGCCGGTTGACCGCGTGCGGGTCGGCGGTGAATTCAGCGGAGTGCAGCTCGGCGTACGGGCATCGGGGGGCCACGGGCATCCTGTTCTGGGAGGCGACGAAGCGCCCAGTCTAATGAAACTTTGGGTACTTTTTACATCTTGCGTCACTCCCAAATCTCTTGCCCCAGGGGGTCTGCGGTCTGTGGACTCACGCCGGGCGGGTTCGGACATCAAGGTGAAAAACGGGCGTCATTGCGCTGACCAGGCAGGCCGCTGGCGAACTCGCCCCCACGGTCTGGAGGGGCCCCGCCAGTGAGTTCGGCCGGTGTTCGGCCCGCGTTGGGGAACCCTTCGGATCGCCGGTGACCGGCACCACCACCGGTCCGCTCCGCCCCGTCGCCGGGCGTCCGCGCGGTCGGGCAGTCGGGCGGTCGGTGCACCTAGCCGAGGAGGGCCTGTTCGATCTGACGGGTGGTCTGCGCGGCGATGTCCGGGTGCGCGGCGGCGTGGACGACGTGCGCGATCAGACCGGTGGCCAGGGCCCAGCCCCGGCCGCGCGCCCACAGCGCGTCATCCTCCCCGGGACCCAACCCGAACTCCGTTCCGAGTTCCGCGCGAAACTCCGCCCGGGTGGCCGGGGACATCAGGGTGAAGGCCATCATGAGGTCGCGTGCGGGGTCGCCCAGGCCCAGACTGCCGAAGTCGATCACCGCGCTCACCTCACCACCGGTGGTCAGCAGGTTGCCGGTGTGGAAGTCGCCGTGGAACCAGACCGGTGGCCGGTTCCACGCGGGGGCGTCGAGCGCGGACTCCCAGAGCGAGGCCAGGGCCCGTGCGTCGAAGGTGTCGGCGACCATGGCGATGGAGGACCGGGTGTCCGGGTCGCGAAGCGCGAGTGGTTCACCCGCCAGGCGTTCCGGGACGTCGCGTGGTGTGCTCCGCTGGAGGGCGGCCAGGAAGCGGGCGAGCCGTCGGGCGCAGACGGCGCTGTCCGCGAGCGCCTCGACCGTCGCCGTCTCACCCGGCAGCCAGCGCGACACCGCCCAGGGCCACGGGTACCCGAACCCCGGTTCGCCCACGGCCACGGGTTCCGGCACGGCCAGCGGGAGGTGCGGGGCCAGGCGCGGCAGCCACAGTGACTCCTTGTCCGCCTGCCCGGCCGCGTCCGCGTGGCGGGGGAGCCGGACGGACAGGTCGTCGCCCAGCCGGTGGATCACGTGGTCGAGGCCGCCGGGGCTGACCGGCCGAAGCGGCAGCCCGGCCCACCGGGGGAACCGGTCGTCCACGAGCCGCCGAACCAGACGGGTGTCGATATCGGGGCACCCGGGTGGGGCGGTCTCGGTCATCAGGGGCCACGTCCTTCTCTTCGTCTGCTCGTGAGGCGGTACCCCCATCCCACTCCCCGGCCCCAGGGTCCGTCCACTGCATTTCCCCGTGCGAGGTGGTGGAGCCTGGTCAGGTCCCGGGGCCGGTGGCGTGGCCGAGGGCCACCGCGCCCCGGTAGCCGTCCGGACCCATCGTGGACATCGCGTCGAGAGAGGCGTCGGGGACGGGCAGCAGGTGCGCGTCCACCCAGGTGTCGCCCGTGGCGGCGTTGGTCCAGGGGTCCTCGACCACCACGGCCCCCGGCACGGCGCCGTGGCAGAGCACCCAGTGGGGTACGTCGAACCCCTGCATCGTGGCGAGTGAGAGCAGCAGGAGGACCTGTCCGCCCCCGGTGACGGTCGCGCGCAGCTCCTCCGGGGACAGGCGGCGGGGGTCGACCGGCAGCCCGGCCCGGGCCGCGTCGGCCCGGGAACCGCGCTGGAGGACGGCGCGCCACTCCCGCTCGTCCCCGGAGTAGGAGTCGAGCAACACGGGGGCGTCGGTGTCGAGACGCACCGTGACGGTCGCGTCCGGCCGCGCGCGGTGGACAGCGAGGCCCAGGCCGACGGGTTCGCAGGCGGGGAAGTTGGTGGCCTCACGCCACAGGGCCAACTCCGCCGCGCGGTCGAGGGACCCGGCTGACAGCGCCCCCGCCCGGACACCGGCGGTGAGCGCGGTGACGGCCCCGCAGGTGAAGTTGGTGGTCTGCCGGTAGTACGGGGGCTCGGCCACCTCGGAGTCCACCAGCCAGCGCACGTGGCCGGAGGACGGCTGACCGGGGTCGTCCACCTGACCGCGCGGGCTTTCCAACGGGGTGAAACCGAGGGCGCCCGCCTGCCTGGGACTCACGGTCCACCCCTCCCACTTGACCTGGGAGAGCCCCCGCTCCTCGGCGAGTGCGACGGCCGCCGCGACGGCGCTGGACGCGTCGCCCACCGCGTCGACGATCTTCGCGTACGCCGAACCGGGCCGGGAGGTCACCAGGGCCGCCCCGGTCCAGGCGCCCGACGCCCCGTCGGTGACGGCCACGATCACGGGGGAGTGGGTCGAGCGGTCGGGAGCCCCCCAGCGTTCACGTACCCCGGCCGGGACGACCGGCACCAGCTCCGGTGGCGGCGCGGCCGGGTCGAACGGGACGACGACCCGGTGCACCGGAGGTCGCGCGTGGTGGGAGTGCATTCGGTACTCCGTGAGTTCTCGGGGCGGACGGGGGCCACGCGGGCGCCGTTGGTCGTTCACGCGCGGGAGCGGCGCAGGATCCAGATCAGGTAGGGGCCCCCGACCAGGGCGATCATGAGTCCCGCCGGGACCTGCGCGGGGGCGATGAGGGTGCGGCCCAGGGTGTCGGCGACGCAGACCAGCAGCGCACCGGAGACCATCGCCACCGGCACACTCCGTGCGTGCCGGGCCCCGACCAGGGCGCGCGCCAGATGGGGAGCCACGAGCCCGACGAAGCCGACCACCCCCACCGCGACCACACTGACGGCGGCCAGGACGGCGGCGACGGTCAGCAGGGCCAGCCTGGTCCGGCCCACCCGCATGCCGAGGACGCGCGGGGTGTCCTCGTCCACCGCCAGCAGGTCCAGGTGGCGGCTCAGCACCAGCACCAGCGGTGTCGCCACGAGCAGGACCACGGCGACGGGCAGGACGTCGGGCAGGGTCCGGCCGTACGTGGTCCCGGACAGCCATGTGAAGATGCGCGGTGTCTGCCAGGGATCGGCGCGCAGCAGGAGGAACGTGGTGACGGCGCTCAGGCTGTACCCGCACCCGATGCCGATCAGGACGAAGCGGTCCGGGCGCAGCGCGCCCCGCCAGGCGAGTACGCAGATCAGGGCGAAGGTGGCCAGGCCCGTCAGTACCGCCATCGTGGTGAGCGAGGCCACGCCCCCGGCCGGGTTGGAGGTCACGACGATCACCGCGCCCAGGCCCGCCCCGGCGGTGATGCCCAGCAGGCCGGGCTCCGCGAGGGGGTTGCGCACGGTGCCCTGGACGACACTTCCGGCCAGGGCGAGCGCGGCTCCCGCGAGGACGGCGGCGGCCACACGCGGAAACCGATCGTCCAGGGCCCGGCCGACCAGGTCCGGGGCGGTCCCCTGGAACCAGAGCGCGAGGTCTCCCGTGCGGAGCCACAGGCTGCCAGCGAGCACGCCGACCAGTGCGGCCGCCGCCAACAGCGCGGCCACCACGAGCAGGACCACCACGAACCGCCGTGTGGAGCGCGGACCGGCCCCCGCCCCCGGTGGGCGGCGGAGCGGGCCCGCGTCGCGCAGACGCAGGGCCAGTACGACGATGAGGAGGCCGCCGAGCAGCGCCGTGGGCACGCCGGTGGGAATGGAGGCGGCGCCCTCGGCGCCCAGCAGCGCGCGCAGGGACGCGTCCGCGAGCAGGATCAGCGCGGCGCCGAGCAGCCCGGAAACGGTCACCAGGAACAGGTGCCGGTGCAGGGCGGGAACGCGGGAGGCGATCAGCCGCGCCAGCACGGGGGCGCCGAGCCCGACGAAGGCGATCGGACCGGCGAGCGTCACCGACGCACCCGTCAGGATCACCGCGCAGACCACCGCCGTGATCCGGGTGGAGCGCACGGGGACACCGAGTGAGGACGCGGTGTCCTCGCCCAGCCCGAGGACGTCCAGCCGACGGCTCAGCAGCAGCGCCACCACCAGCACCGCCACGATCAGCGGCATCGCGCGCAGGGACGCGTCGACGTTGAGCTGGGCGAGGGATCCGCTGCCCCAGGCGAAGAGCCCGGTGGTGTTCTCCTTGAACAGGATCAGCAGCATCCCGGTGGCCGCGTCCAGGGCCATCGCCAGCGCCGAACCCGCCAGCACCAGCCGTGTGGTGGCGGTTCCGGCGGCGCTGCCCGCGATCGCCAGCACGAGTGCCGCCGCCAGCAGGCCGCCGCCGAAGGCCACCAGGCCCGACGCCCAGAGCGGCACGGCGAGGCCGAACGAGGCGACCAGGGTCAGCGAGAAGTAGGAGCCCGCCGTGACCGCGAGCGTGTCGGGGGAGGCCAGCGGGTTGCGTGTGACGGACTGGAGGAGTGCCCCGGCCACGCCCAGGGCGAAGCCCACGGCCACACCGGCGAACAGGCGGGGGAGCCGCGAACCCTCCAGCACGTGGCCGACGGGCACCCCGCTGACCTCCTCCCGGTCTCCCGCGAGGAACCGTACGAGGTCCCACCACCCCACACCTGAGGTGCCCTGCGTGAGGTGCCACAGGCCCAGCGCGCAGATCGCGGTGACCAGCGCCGTGACCACCGCGGCCCCGGCGGCCCCGCCGCGCGGGCCGGGGCCCGGGGACGGAACCGGCCGGGGCCCGGCGGAACGGAGTTCGCCCATTACCGCGTGAGGGAGTCGACGAAGGCGTCGATGGCCTGGGCGGTCGAACGCGGGCCGCCCGCGCCCCACACCCTCGGGGGGAAGGCGTGCGCCCGCTCCTCCTTGACGGCCGGGAGGGAGGTCCAGATCGGGTTCTTCTCCAGCTCCTCCACGTAGCCGCCGACACCCTCGTCGTTGGCGTAGAAGAGGGTGGCCTCACCCACGGCGGTCAGGCCCTCGACATCGGTCTGCGCGAGACCGTAGGAGGGGTCGACGCCGCCGTCGCCGTAGGCGTCGTTGATGTCGTCGGTCCAGGCGGAGGTCATCCCGAGCTCCTCGCCGAGCGCGGTGAACAGGGCGCCCTGACCATAGGGGCGGATGGTGAGGTTGCCGCCCTGGAGCCATCCGTCGAAGAACAGGAAGTCGGTGGTGGGGAGGTCGACGTCGGCCACCTGCTCGCGGGCCCCGGCCAGGTGGTCCTCGAACTCCCGAACGACCTCGTCGGCCCGTTCGGTGCGGCCGGTCGCCTCACCGATCATCTCGAAGACGTCCAGCATGTTGCCGATGGGGTCGGCCGGGTCGGCGCCGCGGGTGACGAGGACCGGCACGCCGCGCTCCTCCAGCCGGGCGATGATCTCGTCGTCGGGTCCGGCGGCCTCCACGACGACGAGGTCGGGGTCCTGCGCGTACAGGGTGTCGAGGTCGGGCTCCTCGCGGTTGCCGATGTCCGTCACTCCCTCGGGCAGCTCCTCCGCGCTCACCCACGTGCTGTAGCCCTCGGGGTCGGCCACGGCCACCGGGGTGACGCACAGCGTGAGGGCGTCCTCGACCTGCTGCCACTCCAGGACCGCGACGCGTTCGGCGGGCTGGTCGAGTTCCACCTCCCGGCCGACGCCGTCGGTCAGCGTCACCGGGTCGGTCGAGGTGGCCGTGGCGTCCTCGGCGCAGTCCTCCGAAGGGGGCGCCGCGAGGGCCTCGGGCTCGGTCTCGTCGACACTGGTCGTGCCGCACCCCGAAGCGATCAGGGCGACGGCCACGGCGGTGAGGGTCGCGAGTCTGCTGGCACTGGTCATGGTGGGTTCTCTCTGCTTCGAACTGCTCTGGGGACTTCGCTGAGGGGTGGGGGCGCCGGGCACGGGCAAACGAGGGGCGGTGCCGGTCAGGAAGGGAAGGACCTACCGGTGGGCCGGGTGACGGCCGACCGGGTCCATGCGGAGCCGGCCGGTGGGGTCCCGGGTGACCTCGATCCGGAGGCCGTAGACCTCGCTGAGGTTGTCGGTGGTGAGCACTGCGGAGGGCGGCCCCTCGGCGTGCGCGCGACCGGAGCTCAACAGCAGCACCCGGTCCGCGACGCGAGCGGCGTGGTCCAGGTCGTGCAGGACGACCCCGACCGCGACCCCGTGGTCCTCGGCCAGGTCCCGGATCAGGTCGAGGGTCTCGATCTGGTAGCGCAGGTCCAGGTGGTTCGTGGGTTCGTCGAGCAGCACCACTCCGGTGTCCTGGGACAGGCAGGCGGCGAGCCAGACGCGTTGCATCTCCCCGCCGGAGAGCTGCCCGGCGGCCCGGTCGGCCATGTCCCGCACCCCGGTGACCCGCATCGCGCGTTCGATCGCTTCCCGGTCCTCGGCGGACGGGCCCGCGAAACCGCGGCGGTGGGGGTGGCGACCGAAGGCGACGACCTCGCTCACCGTCAGTCCCTCCGGCACGGGCCGGGACTGGGCGAAGAGGGTGACCTCCCGGGCGAACCGGCGTGCGCTGAGCAGGGACACCGGACGGTCCGGCGCACCGTCGCCGCCTCCGAGTGTCACCTGGCCGCCGTCGACACGGTGGAGGCGGGCCATTGCGCGCAGGAGGGTGGACTTTCCGCTGCCGTTCGGTCCGACCAGTGCGGTGACCTGACCGGTGGTCAGGGTCAGCGAGGTTCCGTGGACGACGGTGGTCCCGCCGTAGCGCAGGACGAGCCGGTCCCCGTTCAGGGCGCTCACGCGCGGTGCGGTGCTCGGCGCACCACCCGCCCGAAGAGTGTGGCGCATCGGACGTGAGCAGGGCCGACGCGGCAAGAAGTTAGGTTAGCCTTCACTCACTCAGAATAGGTTCGGGTGCGTCCTGGCTGCAATCAGGACATCCGGACAGTCGATACGGAGAACCGGTCACTGCCCGCGTGAGTGACCCGTGAACGCGCCCGGGGTCGTGCCCATCACGCGGCGGAAAGCGTCGATGAACGTGCTGGTCTGGGCGTATCCGAGCAGTTCGGAGACCTCCTGGACCTCGTTTCCCTCGCTGAGCAGCGCCAGGGCCCGGTGGACGCGCAGTGACTGTCGCCACTGCGCGAAGGACAGACCCGTGGAGGCGCGGAACACACGAGTGATCGTGCGGGGGCTGGTTCCCAGGCCGCGCGCCCACTCCTCCAGTGAACGGTCGTCCGAGGGATCCGCCATGAGTGCCCCGGCGATGCTGTCGGCGCGGGCGTCGCCCGGCAGTCGCAGTGCCAGGCGCGGAGCGGTCGGCTCCAGCAGGTCGAACACGACCGCCTCCGCCCGCGAACGCGCCCCGGTGCCGATGTCCGTCCGGGCCAGGTGGATCAGCAGCGACTCCAGCGCCGGGGTCATCGCGATGGCCGTCGGCTCCGCGAAGGCGAGGGGCGTACGGTCCGGGGAGAAGAAGGCGTTGTGCAGCCCGGCTCCGGCCGTCAGCCGACCCGTGTGCACCTCACCGGCGGGCACCCAGAGCCCGCATCCCGCCGAGACGGTGAACAGGCGGTCTCCCGCACGGGCGGTCAGCGCTCCTTGGCGCACCCACACCAGCTCGTGTGCCGGATGCGCGTGCGGCTCCCACTCCGTGGGTCCTCCCGGCTCGTGCGACTCGGAGACGATCACGAAGGGGGAGGGTGCTCCCTCGGGCAGTGCGGAGGCCCGGCGCAGACGGGTCCTGGGCTCACGGCGCCAGGCCCCCGCCCCGGCGCCCTCGGAGGCCACGGCGAACTCGGTCACACCCACTGGCGCCCCACTCCCTCCGCTCCGGGAAGCCACCGCCGACGACCTGCGCCGACACCGTAAAAATAGCCGAATTCCCCCAGGTCATCACATCGGGGTCGACACACGCGCACTTCGGGTGTGGGTGGTTCGCAGAGGGAGCACGCGGGTCAGGTCGTGGTGCTCCCCTGCCCGCTCCGGTGGCGCACGCGCACCAGTTGGGCGAGCAGGGCCAGAACGGGCAGTTCCAGGAGCGGTCCGACCACCAGGGCGACCGCGATGAGCGGCCGGTCGGGGAAGGCCGCGACCGCGATCGCCAGAGCGATGGGCGAGTTGCGGGCGGTGGTGACCATGGTCAGGGCCACCCTCTGGTCGGCGGGCAGACGCGCCAGCCGGGACAGACCGACCGCGACCAGTGGCAGGACCACGAAGAACACCGCCAACGGGAGGAGCAGCGCGAACAGGTCGCCGAGGTGTTCCAGGACGGTGCGCGCCTGCCAGGCGAACATCGCGAACACGGCCGCGTACAGCAGCGGTAGCACCAGGCGCCCGGCCGGTCCGGTCACGTGGCGCTCGCGCCAGTCGGCGTCCCGGAACCGGGCCGCTCCCCACCGGACCAGGACCGCCACAGCCAGCGGCACCACCAGCACGAGCAGGACCGCCTCGGCGAGGGTGCCCGCGTCGACCATGGCGGCCCGCCCGCCCAGCAGCAGCACGTACACCGGCAGCAGGGCCAGCTGGAGGACCAGGTTGACCGGTAGCAGGGCGGCGGCGATACCGGTGTGGCCCCGCGCCATGGCGGTGAAGACCAGGTACCAGTCCGTGCAGGGGGTGACCAGCAGCAACAGCAGACCGATGCGCAGGTCCGGCTGCCCGCCGAGCAGGCCCGCGCCCAGGGCCCAGGCCAGTGCCGGGGTGAACACGAAGTTCAGGACCAGGCTGAGGACCACCAGGGTCCTGGCCCGCCGGACCTCGCCCACGTGGGCGGCGTCCATCTGCACGAACACGGCGGCGAGCATCACGAGCAGCGCGGGCAGCACCACGTGTTCGGCCGCCGGGCCGATCGGCACCAGCAGCCCCGCCACCAGGCCGGCCACGGCGGCCAGGGCCACGAACAGGCTCTGGAGGCGTTCGGCGATCGACATCGGTCAGGTTCCGTTCACAGTGCGGCGAGGAAGTCCAGGAGGGCCCGGTTGACCTCCTCGGGGCGTTCCTGCTGGGTCCAGTGGCCGCAGCCGGGCAGAGTCAGGTCGGTGTGCAGCTTAGGAGCGATCAGGGTGAGCGCCGCGCGGAGTTCGGGCACGCCCCGGAGGGCGGAGACCATGTCGCGGTCGCCCACCGCGTACAGTGCCGGAACCTCGATGCGCAGCCCCTGGAACGCGGCCATCAGGCCCTGGTTGCGGTCGATGTTGCGGTACCAGTCAAGGGGGCCGGTGAAGGCGTCCGGTGCCGCGTAGTCCCCGGCGAACACCTCGACGTCCTCGGCGGTGAGCCACTCGGGCAGCTCCTCCGGCTCGGGCAGGGTGTCGATCAGCCGTACCCCCTCGGGGACGACCCACGGCCGCGGCGGGCTGGCCCCGGAGGCCCCCACCAGGATCCGCCGCAGCGTCGAGGCCGGGTCCGCCGACATCTCGGCGTCGGCTCGGCCGGGCTCCTGGAAGTAGGCCTGGTAGTAGCCCTCGCCGTAGGCACGGCGAGAGGACTCGACGGAGGGCAGCCCGGCGGGCGGCAGCGGCGGAACGCTGAGCCCGGCCACGGCACGGACCAGATCGGGCCGCAGTAGCGCCGTGGTCCACGCGACCACCGCTCCCCAGTCGTGGCCGACCACCACGGCCTCCTCGGCGCCGAGCGCGCCGATCAGCGCGGTGACGTCGCCGACCAGGTGCGGCAGCGTGTACTCCTCCGAGCTGGGCGCACGGTCGCTTCGAGCGTACCCGCGCTGGTCGGGGGCGACCACCCGGTACCCGGCGTCGGCGAGGGCGGCGAACTGGTGCCGCCAGGAGTACCAGCTCTCCGGGAACCCGTGCAGCAGCAGGACCAGTGGCCCCTCGCCCTGTTCGGCGACGTGCAGGCGGAGGCCGTTCACCTCGACGTGGTGGTGCTGGACGCTCAACGCGACTCCTCTCGTACCCCCGCCGGGAAACCCGACGAGGGGGACCGGACCGGCGGGGGTCAGCCTAGGGGAGCGGGGCGGACGTCGGCACGCCACCGCCGCCCCGGTCCGGGGACCCGCGGTCGGCTGGGGGAACGATCACCGGGGTGCCCGACTCCGGGTCGGTGAGCCCCGAGGGCTCCACCGGGAACGCCTCGTGGAGCGCGCCTGCGCCACCACTTCGGACGGCGGCCCCTGTGCGCCGACGCGGCCCGCCCGCATGGCCACGACGTGGAGGGCGTACCGGAGGGCCGGGTCGGGGTCGAAGGGCACCATGGTGCCGCCGCGCTCCCGGGTAGCGGCGGCACTACCCCTCCCTGGCCACCCGGGGCAGTCGAACCCACGGGCCGGGCCGCGTGCGGGACCCGGTTCAGCGTTCGCGGTTGAAGGCCCAGACCGACAGCGGGGCGAACACCGCGACCAGCGCGGCCGACCAGGCCAGCGTGAGGGCGACCGAGTCACCCGCCGGGGTGCCGGTCAGCAGGGCTCGGGCGGCGTCCATGGCGTGGGTGACCGGGTTGGCCCCGGCCCAGGCCCGCAGCCAGTCCGGCAGGGTCTCGACCGGCGCGGCCATGCTGGTGCCCAGCAGCAGCGGCAGGATCGCGACGAAGGTGATGGCCATGACGGCTCCCTCGTCGCGCAGCAGCACGCCCAGGAACACCATCACCCAGCTCAGGCCGAATCCGAAGCCGATGGCCAGCGCGCAGGCGGCGATCGCGGAACCGGGGTCGGTCTCCACGCGAAAGCCCATCAGGTGCCCGATCGCGAACAGGACCAGCACCGTGACGAGGTAGCGGACCAGGTCGGCCAGGACGGAGCCGAGCAGAGGGGCCGAGCGGCCGATGGGCAGACTCCGGAAGCGGTCGTAGACGCCCTTCTTCATGTCGATGTTGATGGTCAGTCCCGACGAGAGCATTCCGGCGATGCCCGCGCCCATCACCAGGACGCCCGGGAAGAGGTACTGGAGGTAGGCGCCGGTGGAGCCGGACACCGACCCGCCGAACAGGTACACGAACAGGATCATGAACAGGGCCGGGGTCATCACGCCGTTCACGAGCGAACCCGGGTTGCGCAGGGATTTGGCCAGGCCGCGCCGGGCCAGCACCAGGCTGTGCCGGATGAGGGGCGCGGGGCGAGGGGCTGCCGTTCGTGTCTCGACGGTGCTCATGCGGCGGACTCCTTCTCCGTGTCGGTGTTCCGGGGTGCTCCGGTCAGCGCGAAGAACACCTCGTCGAGGCTGGGCAGGTGCAGGGAGAACTCGGTCACCGTGATCCCCCGCTCCCGCAGTTCCCCGGCCACGTCCCAGGCCGAGGAGTCACCCTCGACCGGGACGGACAGGGTGTGGCGGGTGTGCTCGGGTTCACGGCCCGTGACCCGCCGCATGACCTCCGCGGCCTCCTCGGCTCGAGCGGGGTCGGCGGTCCGGAGGGAAACGGCCTGCCCGCCCACCACGCGTTTGAGTTCGGCGGGCGTGCCGTCGGCGATCACGCGGCCCCGGTCGATCACCGCGATCTCGTCGGCGAGGGCGTCGGCCTCCTCCAGGTACTGCGTGGTGAGCAGCACGGTGGTCCCCTCCGCCGTGAGTTCGCGGATCATCCGCCACAGGTCCTCGCGCCGTCCGGGGTCGAGTCCCACGGAGGGTTCGTCGAGGAAGACCACGCTGGGCCGCCCCACCAGGCTGGCCGCCAGGTCCAGGCGGCGCCGCATGCCTCCGGAGTAGGTGGTGACGGGGCGCCGGGCGGCTTCGGTGAGCCCGAAGCGGGTCAGGAGGTGGTCCGCGCGGGCGTGGGCCTCTCCTCTTCGCAGGTCCAGGAGTTGACCCAGGAGCACCAGGTTGGCGTGACCGGAGAGTTCGTCGTCGACCATCGAACCCTGGCCGGTCAGCCCGATCAGGCGGCGTGCCCTTGGTGCCTCGCGTACGACGTCGAAGCCGCCGACCGAGGCGGTGCCCTCGTCCGGGCGGGCGAGGGTGGCCAGGACACGGACGGCGGTGGTCTTGCCCGCGCCGTTGGGGCCCAGGACGCCCAGGACCGACCCGGGCCGGGCGGCCAGGTCGACCCCGGACAGCGCGGTCGTCCGGCCGAACCGTTTGACCAGGCCGCGGGCCTGGAACGCGTATTCAGGCATGATTCACTCCCTCTTCCGGAAGTTCAGATGATGTTGTCATTTGGATGTTGAGGGTATCTGAGTGCTGGTGGTATCTCAACGTAGGATGGGGGGACCGAGACGAGGAGGAAGATGGTCCGGCTCAGCAGGGCACAGCAGCAGGAGGCCAACAGGGCGCGCGTGCTCGTGGCGGCGCGCGAGGAGTTCGCCGAACGCGGCTTCCGCGAGACCAAGATCGACCGCATCGCGGACCGCGCCGACCTGACGCGGGGCGCCGTCTATTCCAACTTCCCGGGCAAACGCGCCCTGTACTTCGCCGTGCTGGCCGAGGCCGCCGAGCGCGAACCCCTGGCCGGGGCCGCGGAGCCTGTCGGCGACGCCCCCCGGGCCCTGGGTGCCTTCGCTCGCGCGTGGGTGGCCCGCCTGCCCCTCACTGGCACCGATGATCGGGTCGGGGCCGAACTCATGGCCGAGGTGACCGCCGACCCACGCGTGAGCCGGGTGTTCGCGCAGGCCACGGCGGTGCAGGCGATTCTGCTCGGACGCGCATTGGAGAGTCTGGCCCCCGAGTCCCCTGCGGGTCGGCGCCGGGTCAGGGTCGCCGAGAGCGTGCTCACCAGCCTGCACGGGGCCGGGCAGTTGGCCGCGGCGGCTCCCGGGTTCGTCGACCCCTTCACGGTCATCCGGTCCTGCGAACGCCTGGCCGGGGTTGACCTGGACGACGGTTGGCCCCTGCCGCACATCGCCCACGTCCCGGACGCCCGCCCCGTGGACGAACCCTGGTCGGCACCCACCGCGCGCGACGTCCTGCACGGTGAGCGGTTCCCGGTCGAGGACGGGATCGTGGCGGTGTTGGGGCTGCACCGGTTGGAGGCAGTGGAGGAGGCACTGCGCGCCGTCTCCGAGGACGTGCCGGTGACGATCGTGCCCGTCACCTCCGAACCCGCCGAACTCCTTCCCCTGGTCCGGCTGGTCCTGGCCGAACTCCGCTCCTGCCTGTTCTCGTCCTTTCCCGCCGGGGCCTGGGCGCGGCCGAGGTTCGTGCTCGACCCGGGGCTGGCCATGGCGGTCGGCGTCACCGACCCGCACGACGACACCGAGAGCGCGCTCCGTCTGCACCGTGGCCGGGTCGTCGCCCGATCCGAGGGGCGCGGTGCGGCCCACGCGGTGGGCGCCCCGGTTCCGCAGGGAGGCGCGAGGAAGGGCGGGAACGGGGCTCGGACCGCTCGCTGATCGAGGGGACCGCCGGGAGTGCCGTGCGTAACCGGTGAAGGGTGCTCTCGCCCGCCGGGGCGTCGGAGGGCCGCACGGGGTCCGCCTCGTCTGCTCACGGGTTCGGGTGCGGGATCGTCGAAGGTGAGGGTCATCGGTCCTCCCTGGGTCGTGGAGGGGGCGCGGGTGTCGCCAACCCCGCCTCTAGTCAATCTAGGTTGACTTCCCGAAAAAGTCAATCAAAGTTGACTCTTGTGGGGTGAGGGTCGAATCCACCGGTTTGACCTGCTAGGGGACACGCCAGTCGAAGGCTGGGAGAGCGGCGTCCCCGGTGCGACACTGGGGTGCGGAAGCCGGGGACCCCCGACCGGCCCGACCGGTGGGGGTGGGCATGGACGAGGAACACGACGAGGTACCGCTCGGGGAGAGCGAACTGCTGTTCCAGAACCTCGTCAGGTCAGTGCACGTCAGCGGCCCCATCGAGGTGCTGGAGGCCGCCGACCGCTACGGAGCGGCGATCGGCCTCGGCAAGATCACCGTCCACCTCGTGGACCTGCAACAGCGCCTGCTGGTTCCGCTCACCGGGGGACCCATCCTCGACGTGGAGACCACCGTCGCCGGGGAGACCTACCGCTCCGACACCCTGCGACTCGCGGAGGGCGGCGCGGACGCGCTCAGTCTGTGGCTCCCGCTCAAGGACGGTGCCGACCGCATCGGGGTCGTGCACATCCGCACCTCCTGGCTCGACGAACCCACGCTCCGCCGTTGCCAGACCCTTGCCGCCCTGCTCGCCCTGGTCATCACGTCCAAACGCGCGTACAGCGACACCTACGTGCGCCGCACCCGCGCCCGGGACGTGCAGCTGCGCGCCGAGATGCTGCGCGCCTTCCTCCCGCCCCGCACCCTCGGAACCCGGCGCGGGGTCTCCACCGCCGTCCTCGAACCCGCCTACGAACTGGGTGGTGACGCCTTCGACCACTCCCTCACCCGTGACACCCTGCACGCCGTCATCCTGGACGCCATGGGCCACGACCTCGCCTCAGGCCTGACCGCGTCGGTCGCCATGGCGGGGGCACGCAGCGCCCGCCGCAACGGGGCCGACCTCGCCGAACTCACCGAGAACGTGGAACGCGCACTGGTCACCTGGCTCCCCGAGCGGTTCTGCACGGCCATCTTCGCCACCCTGGACCTGTCCACCGGCGTGTTCTCCTGGGCCAACTGCGCCCACCCCGCGCCGCTGCTCATCCGCGACCAGCGCCTGGTGGAGGGCGCCCTGGACCGCGCCCCCGAGCTCCCGCTCGGACTGGACGGGGTGGTCGCCGACACCACTGCGCGCACCGTCCACCACACCACCCTCGAACCCGGCGACCAGGTGCTGCTCTACACCGACGGCGTCACCGAGGCGCACGACAGCGACGGAAGGATGTTCGGGCTGGAGCGCTTCGCCGACTTCGTCATCAGAGCGGCCTCCGCCGACGAGCCCGCCCCCGAGACCCTGCGGCGCCTGATCCACGACATCCACGCACACCAGCGCGGCGGATTCACCGACGACGCCACCATCATGCTGCTGGAGTGGACCCCGGGCGGAGCGGTCCGGGGCCACCTCTGAGCCCCGGAGGGCTCACCAGAGGGCGAGGACCCGGCTGGGACCCCCGGAGGCGTCGAGCCCGGGCAGCACGCCCACCGTGATCAACGCCCCGCTCGGCGGGAGCCGGTCCAGCCCGGTCAGGGCCTCCAGCCCCCAGCGGTCCGCCCGCCCCACCACCTCATGGGCGGCGAAGTCCGTGGAGGAGCCGGGGTCCGTGCTGAGCGTGTCCACCCCGGTACCGGCGACGGCCCGCTGCGAGACCAGGAAGTCGCAGGCCTCGGGTGAGAAACCGGGGAAGTGCCAGGAGCCGTCCTCGGCCACGCCCCGGACGCGGTCGTCACCCTCCGACCAGCGTGCACTCCACCCCGAGCACATCAGGACCGCCGCCCCGGCGGGGATACGCCCGTGGACGCGCTCGTAGGCGTGGACGTCGTCCACCGTCACCGTCGTGTCGGGGTCCTCGGCGGCCCGGGCGCGGATGTCGATCACGGCGGCCGGGGCCACCAGCTCGGCCGGGTCGATGTCGGGTACGAGTCGGCCCCCGCCGATCACGTGGCCGGGCGCGTCCAGGTGCGTCCCCGTGTGCTCGGTCATGCTCCACCGTTGCAGGTAGAGCCCGAACTCACCCGGGGCCGCGCTCGGGACGACGGTCTCCCGGACGGGCTTCTCCTCGTCCCACGACGGCATGTCGGGGGAGATGGTGTGGCTGAGGTCCACGACCCGCCGGAACCCCTTCGGCCAGGGGAGGGGGCTGACGGGCGCGGTCGGTGGCCCGGCGGGCGCCGCGTGCTCCGTTCGGGCCCTCACGGTCTCACCTGTTCCGTGCAAGCACATGGCGTCCCCTTCGTCGAGCGAGTCCCCGGGAGTGCCCTGGGGAGAGTCGGGTCAAAAGTAGCGGCTCGGGGAGGTCGGCGCCGAGCGAATTCGTTCACGGTCCCCACGGTCACCGGTGAGCGGGTCACGCACCGGCCCGCCACCGTCACGGCCGGGGAACCCGGTCAGGAACGTGCTGAGGGGACCGAGGGCAGGTTCCGGACCGGGCGCAGGAGCAGCAGGGCCAACCCCACCGCGACCGTCGCGGTCCCGCCGACCAGCAGCACCGTCCGCGCCCCGAGGACCTCGGCGACCGGACCGGCCAGGGCCTGGCCCACCGGGAGCATCGCCAACGAACCGGCCACCTCGTAGGCGTGGATACGCCCCAGCACGGGGCCGGGAACCTGTGTCTGCACGCTGGTCATCCACATCACTCCCCAGAACCCCATGGCCGCGCCGCTCACCGCCGCGCCCAGCGCCAGCGCGGAAACCCCCAGCCCCAGCCCGACCGCCACCGAGTACGCGCCCGCCCCGAACAGCGCGATCGCTCCCACACGCAGGGGGAAAACGCGGCCGGATCCGCATGGCGAGCACCCCGCCCAACGCCGTACCGCCCCCCAGTGCGGAGCTGACCAGCCCGAACGCCTGGGCGCCGTGCCCGAGGACGATCTCCGCCGAGGTCAGGGGGATCTGCGGACCCCACATGGTCACCATCAGAACCATCCACAGCAGGATCACCGACCACATCCAGGTCCGCGAACGGAACTCGTGCCACCCCTCCAGCAGGTCGGCCAGATACCCCGGCCCCTCACCCCGCCGCCGGGCGGGCTCGGGGAGCCGGATCAGCGCGAGCAACAGCGCCCCCACCGCGTAGGTGGCCGCGTGCACACCGAGGACCCCGGCCGCCGACACCACCGCCACCAGCAGCCCCGCCACTGCGGGGCCGACCAGCATCGCCAGCGCCTCCGCGGTGCGGATCACCCCGTTGGCGCCCTGCACGTCCCGGGCCACCCTCGGCACCACCGAGGCCACCCCTGGCTGGAACGCCCCGGCCGCGATCCCGTTGACCGCGCCGACCACGCAGATCTGCCACAGCACCACGTGCCCCGACAGGAAGAGGACGGCGGCGGTCCCCTGGGTGACCACGCGCACCAGGTCGGCGGCGACCATCATGCGGCGGGCGCCCCAGCGGTCGGAGAGCACCCCGCCGAAGGCCACGAACCCCACGAAGAAAGCCGAGAACGAGGCCATCGCCAGCCCGACACCGGCGGCCCCCATCCCGTGCGCGAGCAGCCCGGCCGCCAGCGCCACCGGGAGCATCCCGTCACCGGTCTTGGCCACCGCCCGCGCGGCGAAGAAGAGAGCGAAGTCCCGGGACCACAACCGGGGCCCGGCCTCCGTCTGTCGCTCCGGTCCTCCTGCCGCCCGGTCCAGCCCTTCCGTGGGTTCGCCACGCTCCATGGGAGCACCCTTCCGTCACCCCGCGCGCATCGTGAGGGCCCGTGCACCCTACCGGTCCAGACCAGTTCCCTCCAGAGGCTTCCCCCGCGAAATCCACCGACGGAAGCCGCCGCGATTCCCCTCCCCAACGGGAGCCCGGAACGATTGAATGGTGAGCCGGCCACGAGCGGAAGGAACACATGCCCGAACCCAGCGCCGACTGGTGGAAGTCAAGCGTCGTCTACCAGATCTATCCGAGCAGCTTCAACGACAGTGACGGCGACGGTGTCGGCGATCTGCCCGGGATCATCGAGAAGCTGGACTACCTCAGGCTGCTGGGCGTGGACGTGGTGTGGCTGTCGCCCGTCTACCCCTCGCCGTGGGACGACAACGGTTACGACATCAGCGACTACACCGGCATCGACCCCCGGTTCGGCACCCTGGAGGACTGGGACCGGCTGAGGGACGGCCTGCACGAGCGCGGCATGCGCCTGGTGATGGACCTGGTCGTCAACCACACCAGCGACCGGCACCCCTGGTTCACCGCCTCCCGTGAGGGTGACGAGGACAAGCGCGACTTCTACTTCTGGCGGCCCGGCCGCGACGGCGGACCGCCCAACAACTGGGGCTCGGTCTTCTCGGGCCCGGCCTGGACCTACGACGAGGGGCGCGGCGAGTACTACCTCCACCTGTTCAGCCCGTCGCAACCCGACCTGAACTGGGAGAACCCCAGGGTGCGCGCGGCCGTGCACGAGGTCGCCCTGTGGTGGCTGGCCCGTGGCGCGGACGGCTTCCGCATGGATGTCATCAACTTCGTGTCCAAGAACCCCAAGTTTCCCGACGGGCCGGAGTCGGGCGACCACGGTGACTTCGCCGAACACGCGGTCAACGGGCCGCGCCTGCACGAGTTCCTGCACGAGATGCACGGGACCGTCTTCGCCGGGCGCGACGCGCTCACGGTGGGGGAGATGCCCGGGGTGAGCGTGGAGCAGGCGCGCGTCCACACCAACCCGGTCAACCGCGAGCTGGACATGGTGTTCCAGTTCGAGCACGTCGACCTGGACCACGGGCCCGGCGGAAAGTTCGACCCGCGCCCGCTGGACCTGGTCCGGCTCAAGGCCTCGCTCAACCGCTGGCAGTCGGGGCTCAACGACCGGGGCTGGAACAGCCTGTACCTGAACAACCACGACCAGCCGCGCTCGGTCTCGCGGTTCGGCGACGACGGCCGGTACCGGGTGGAGTCGGCGACGGCGATCGCCACCACGCTGCACATGATGCAGGGCACCCCGTACGTCTACCAGGGCGAGGAACTGGGCATGACCAACGCCCACCTGGGCGACATCGCGGACTACCGCGACCTGGAGACCCTCAACTACCACCGCACCATGGTGGAGACCGGCAAGGTGGACGCCGGGGCCGCCATGGCCGGGATCGCCCGGATGAGCCGGGACAACGCGCGCACCCCGATGCAGTGGACCGCGGGGGAGCAGGCCGGGTTCACCACCGGTACACCGTGGATCGGGGTCAACCCCAACCACGTGGACGTCAACGCGGAGGACGCCGTCGCCGACGAGGGGTCGGTGTTCCACCACTACCGACGTCTGATCGCGCTCCGCAAGGAGTACCCGGTCATCGTGTACGGACGGTTCGCCCCGCTGCTGGAGGAGGACCCCCGTCTCTACGCCTACACCCGTGCGTACAACGGCCAGGTGCTGCTGGTGCTGGCCAACTGGAGCGACCGGACGGTGGAGGTGGACCTGCCCGCGGACGTGGCGGGCTCCGACCCCGAGCTGCTGATCGGCAACCTTCCCGACCCCGGAGCGGTCCTGGCCCCGTTGCGCCCGTGGGAGGCCCGCGTGCACCTGGCCCGATGATCCACCTCTGAGGGGCCCTGCTCCCGCGACCGGTCGGTGAGTACTGTGTTGGGCAGCCGATCGAGCGGGAGCGGGGACCTTCATGAGAGTCGTCATCGTCGGAGCCGGTGTGGGCGGGCTCGCCCTGGCCCGGGGACTCACCGGACGGGGCCACGAGGTCGAGGTCCACGAGCGCGCGTCCGAACCGCGCTCCGGAGGCGCCGGACTCGGCCTCCACTCCAACGGGACCGCCGCCCTGCGGGCCCTGGGGGTCGACCCCGGCGGGATCGGCCGTCGCCTCGACGGACTGGAGAACCGGGACCCCGCAGGGCGGCCGCGCTACACACTCGACGTCGACGCGGTGAGCGACCACTACGGGTTCGAGAGCCGCACCGTGCCCCGGCGCGCACTCCTGGACCTGCTCGCGGACGGACTGCCCGAGGGCACCGTGCGGTACGGCCGGGTGTGCACCAGGGTGCGGATCAACTTCGACGGCACGGTGAGCGCGCTCTTCGGGGACGGCACCAGCGCCACGGGTGACGTGGTGGTTGGCGCGGACGGCGTGCGTTCGGCGGCCCGGCGCGACCTGTGGGAGAGCGATCCGGCCCGCCCCACCGGCTGGGCGAGCTGGCAGGGGCTCACGCGGGTGCCGACGGACCTGGCGGCGGGCACGGTCGCGGCCGTGGTCCAGGGGCGCCAGGGCGTGTGCGGGATGATGCCCGCCGGGGACGGGCTCGTCCAGTGGTGGTTCGACGTGCGCTGGCGCCCGGAGATCCCCCGGCCCGCCTCCCCGGCCAGGGTGCTGCGCCGCCTGTTCGAGGACTGGACCGACCCCGACGTGCGCGCCGTCCTGGACCACGCGAAGGGCGAGGACCTCACGCTGTTCGAGCATGTCCGCCACCGGGTCCGCCGGGTCTGGGGCGAGGGCGGGGCGACCCTGCTGGGCGACGCCGCGCACGCCTTCCCGCCCTCCACCGCACAGGGCGCCAACCAGGCACTGGAGGACGCGTGGGCGCTGAGCCTGGCGCTCTCCGACGAGGCGGCCGCGGCCGACCCCGCGGCCGCGCTGCGCCGGTACGAGTCGGTGCGGCGCGGGCCGGTGAACCTGGCGTCGCTGGCCTCTGGCGCGGAGGCGATCACGCGCCTCACACCGCCCCGGTTCCTCGGCCGCGAACGGCTGGGTGCCATGGTCACCCGCCAGTTCATCGGCTACCTCGGCGGGGTGAGCAACGTTCTCACCGACCGCCGCCCGTGAATCGCGGTCACACACCGGTGGCGGTGGTCGCGCCCCCCGTCAGCGGTACGAAGGCTCATACCCGGCGCGAGGTCCGGCCAGGGCCGTGACCGGGCGCTTCCGAACCGGGAGGGGACAGCCCCTCCCGGTTCAGATTTTTTGAAATCCCCCAAGTGAGGTTAGACTAACCTTGCTTGATGTCGGGGTTCTCCCGTTTTGTTGGTTCCCTCGTGCTGCCCTCCTCCGAGGACTCCCCCTGCGCGCAAGCGGCCCGCCCTGAGCGACGCGGCCGCTCCCCGTGACTAAGAAAGCAGTGAGCATGTACTCCACCCTGCGCCGAGTCGGCGGCATCGCACTCACCTCGGCCCTCGCCCTCGGTCTGGCCGCCTGCGGCACCGACGGCGAGGACACCCCCTCGGAGGCCAACGCGGACGGGACCTTCCCCGCCACCATCGAGAGCGCCCTCGGTACCGCCGAGATCCCCGAGCGCCCCGAACGCGTCGTCACCCTCGGCCAGGGCTCCGCCGAGACCGCCATCGCCCTGGGCACCGTTCCGGTCGGCATCGAGAGCTACGAGTGGGGCAGCGACGACACCGGCTACCTGCCCTGGATCCACGAGGCCGTCACCGAGTCCGGCGAGGAGCTGCCCGAGCAGTTCGCCGGGGCCGACGACATCGACTTCGAGGCGATCATCGAACTCGCCCCCGACGTGATCCTCGCCCCCTGGTCCGGAGTGACCCAGGAGCAGTACGACATCCTCACCGACATCGCCCCCACGGTCGCCTACCCCGACCTCGCCTGGAGCACCGACTGGGACGAGCAGATCGAGATCATCGGCCGGGCGCTCGGCCAGCCCGAGGAGGCCGAGGACCTCGTCACGGAGATCGAGGGCCGGTTCGAGGAGGCGGCAGCCGAGAACCCCGAGTTCGCCGACCTCACCTTCTCCTACGTCTACACCGACGGTCCCGGCACGCTCGGCGTCTTCCTCCCCGACGAGCAGCGCGTGGCCATGGTGCGCGGTCTGGGCCTCGAGGTCGACCCGGTCGTGGAGACCTTCCCCGAGACCGAGGGCACCGACTCCGCCCTCATCGGCCTGGAGAACGCCGACCAGTTCGGTGGCAGTGACCTCATCTTCACGTTCTACTCCGACCCCGAGACGCGCGCCGAGATCGAGTCCCAGGACCTGTACGGCTCCATCCCCGCCATCGAACGCGGCTCCGTGGTCACCAGCGACGACAACTCGTTCGTCACCGCCTCCTCCCTGATCAACCCGCTCACGGTGCCCTGGGTCATCGACCGCTACGTCCCCCTCATCGAGGAGGCCGCCGGGACCCTGGACGACTGAGGCGACCCGACGACGTGATCGTGAAGACACTCGCGGCACCGCCCCGTACGGGCCCCGCCCGCGCCGCGCTGGTCCTGGGCGCGGCCGGGACGGTCCTGTTCGCGGCGGTCCTGCTCAGCCTGGTCGCGGGCAGCAAACCCACCTCACCGGTCGAGGTGTGGCAGGTGTTCCTCGGCGAGGCCGACCCCCACACCACCGCCGTGGTCGAGAGCCGCTACCCGCGCACCCTCCTCGGCATCGTGGCCGGGGCTGCGCTGGCCCTGTCCGGCACCCTCATGCAGGGGGTGACCCGCAACCCGCTGGCCGACCCCGGCCTGCTGGGTGTCAACGCGGGGGCGGCCGCCGCGGTGGTCACCGCCACCGCCCTGCTCGGCCCCGCATCCACCACCGCCACCGTCTGGTGGGCCCTGCCCGGCGCGCTGCTGGCCGGGTTGGCCGCGCACACGGTGGGCACCCGCGGTGGCGACGGCGGCATGGTCCGCCTGGTGCTGGCCGGTGCGGTGGTCTCGGCGGTGCTCATGGCCTACGTCCAGGCGGTCTCACTGAGCATGCCCGACGTCTTCGACAGCTACCGCTACTGGGTGGTGGGCTCTCTGGCCGGTCGCGGCTACGACGTGGTCCTCGCCGTCCTGCCGGTGATCGGGGCGGGGGTCCTGCTCGCGCTGCTGGTGATGGGGTCGCTCAACGCCCTGGCCCTGGGGGAGGAGGCGGCCGTGGCCACCGGCGCCAACGTGTTCCTGGCGCGCTCGGGAGGGCTGCTCGCGGGCACCGTGCTCGCTGCCGGGGCCACTGCGGCGGCGGGCCCGATCGCCTTCGTTGGCCTGGCCGTCCCGCACGTGGTGCGCGGGCTGGTCGGGGTGGACTTCCGTCTCCAGGTGCCCTTCGCACTGTTGGTCGGCCCCTCCCTGCTGCTGGTCGCCGACGTCGTGGGCCGCGTCCTGGTGCGGCCCATGGAACTCATGGTGGGCGTGGTCACCGCCTTCGTGGGGGCGCCCGTGCTGTTGTACGTGGTCCGGAAGTCGAGGTCGGCGACGTGAACCACCCGCTGCGATCCGCCTCCGCGTCCGACCGGGCCTCCGAAGCCCCGACCGGCACCCCGCCGGAGCCCTCGCCCGCACCGCGTCCGCCGTTCCCGGTCCTGCGCCTGGGCCGCCGCGTCGCGCTGCCCCTCCACCGGCGCTCACTCGTGGTGGGCCTCCTCGTTCTGGTGCTCCTGCTCGCGGCGGCCGCCGCCACCCTGAGCCTGGGACGGCTGGGAGTGCCCCTCACCCAGCTGCCCGCGGTCCTGTCCGGGCGGGGTGAGGCCACGCACCTGTTCGCCCTCGAACGGCTGCGCGGCCCCCGGCTCTCCGTGGCCGTGGGAACGGGCGTCGCCCTGGGACTGGCCGGGGCGCTCTTCCAGTCCGTGACCCGCAACCCGCTGGGCAGCCCCGACGTGATCGGACTGGGCGCCGGTGCGGGGGCGGGCGCCGCCCTCGCCGCGCTCATGTTCCCGGGGATCGTGCCGGTACCCCTGGGGGCGTTGGCCGGGGCCGCCCTGGCGGTGGTGGTCGTGGCCGCGGTGACCGGCACCGGGCTGCGCGACCCCGGACGGCTGATCGTCGCGGGCATCGGTGTCGCCGCCATGGCCCAGGCCTTCACCCACTTCGTGGTGTCGGTGATGGCCCGCGACAAGGCCAGTGTCCTGGCCGCCTATGTCAACGGCAGCCTGGGGGCCCGCTCCTGGGAGCACTCCACCACCATCTGGCTCACCCTGGCGCTGGCGATCCCGCTGGTCGTGGCCCTGGCCGGAGCCATCACCGTCAACGAGATGGGCGACGAACTCGCCGACTCCCTCGGCGCCCGGGCCGCGAGCAGCCGCACCGCGGCCGTCGTCCTGTCCGTGGTGCTGTCGGCGGCGGCGGTGAGCGTGGCCGGGCCGATCGCGTTCGTGTCCCTCACCGCGCCGCAGATCGCCCGCAGGCTCAGCGGCGCGCCAGGACCCAACCTGGCGCTGTCCGGCCTGGTGGGCGCGCTCCTGCTGGTGTCCGCCGACCTGGCCGTCCAGCACGCGCCCGTCGCGGAGGGCCTGCCCGTGGGCGTCCTCACCCTGGCGATCGGCGGCGTGTACCTGGGCTACCTGCTCATCCGTGAATGGCGAAAGGGACGACTGTGAGCCAAGAGACCGCCCCGGTCCTGGCGGCCGAGGGCCTCACCCTGGGCTACGGCGCGGACCCGGTCGTGCGCGACCTGGACCTGACCATCGCCGAGGGCGAGTTCACCGTGATCGTGGGCCCCAACGGCTGTGGCAAGTCCACCCTGCTCAAGGCGCTGGGACGGGTCAACCGGCCGAGCACCGGAAGGGTGCTCCTGCACGGCCGGGACGTGCGCGCGCAGCGGCCCAAGGCGGTCGCCCGCCAGCTGGCGCTCCTGCCGCAGAGCCCGTTGGCGCCCGAGGGGATCACCGTCCGCGCGCTGGCGGCGCGCGGACGCTTCCCCCACCACACCCTGTTGCGGCAGTGGAGCCCGGAGGACGAGACCGCCGTCTCCCGTGCCCTGGAGCTCGCCGGGCTCACCGACCTCGCCCAGGTCCAGGTGGGGTCGCTCTCCGGAGGGCAGCGCCAGCGCGCCTGGGTGGCGATGGTCCTGGCGCAGGACAGCGGCACCCTGCTGCTGGACGAGCCCACCACCTACCTGGACATCGCGCACCAGTACGACCTGCTGGAACTCTTCGCCGACCTGCACCGAAGCGGTCGCACGGTGGTCGCGGTCCTGCACGACCTCGCCCAGGCGGCCCGGTTCGCCACGAGGGTGGTGATGATGGACGGGGGAGCGGTGGTGGCCGACGGCACCCCGGAGGAGGTCGTCACAGCCGAGCGGGTGGCGTCGGTGTTCGGGCTGGCCTGCGACGTGGTCCCCGACCCCCGGACCGGCACCCCGTTGGTCATCCCGCACGAGAGGGCGCCCGCGTCAGCCTGACCTCAGGAGGGCCCTTCGGGCTCGGCGTCCGTGGTCACCGGATCCGGCGGGGTTCGCTGGTCACGGGCGGCCTTGTACTCCTCCCAGTGCTCCAGCAGCACGTCGTGGTAGCCGTCGAGCCAGGTCATGTAGTCGTACATGTTGTGCAGCCGGGTGCGGGAGGACTCGCCCAGGTCCGGGAGGCGATCGAGCGCCGAGGCGGCGAGGTCGCGCTGTTGGCGCAGGTAGGAGCGCTCGTTGCGCAGGAACCCGCCCCAGACGTCCTCGTCCATGCTGATCAGCCGTGAGCGGTGGTCGGGGGAGTCCACGAGAGTGACGAACCCCAGCTCGCGCAGGCGGCGGACCGACTGCGAGACCGAGCCCCGGCTCACCCCCGCGCCCTCGGCGACGGCCTCCGCGCTGACCGCGTCCCGGTCGGCCACCAGCAGGTAGCCCACGATGCGGCCCTCGGCCTTGGGCCGTCCCTGGGACTGCCAGTAGGCGGCGAAGCGGGCGACGAAGTCGTCGCGGAACGCCTCCGCGCCGTCCCGTCCACCGCACCCGCCTCCAAAGCCCGCTCCCCCCGTACACCCTGCGTCATGGGGGCCACGATATCGCCCACGCGGGCGGCCTTCCGTCGGTCGGGGCAGGTTCGCTCAGGGGGCGGCTCAGGGGGCGGTGCGCAGCGACTCCGGCCTGGCGTTCGCGGGTCGATTACACGCCCACCTCGTCGCCTTCGCCCTCCGGTCGGCTGCTGGCGCGTGCTCGGGGTACCATCCGGTCGGTATGCTGGCCGGGTTGGTGTTCGACACCCCGCCGGGGGAACCGTGGGGGACACGAGGTGAGGCGGGACATGGCGCGAGGACGGCGGACGACCGAGGTCGAAGCCGGGCGCGGATCCGTGCCCGAACGACTGCTGGAGGCGGCCACCCGGCTCTTCGCTGAGCAGGGGTTCGAGAGCACCTCGGTGCAGGAGGTCGTGGCTGCGGCGGGCGTCACCAAGGGGGCGATGTACCACTACTTCGGCTCCAAGGACGACCTGCTCCACGAGGTCTACGCCCGCGTCCTGCGGATGCAGACCGAGCACCTCCGGGAGATCTCCTCGCGTGAGGCGCCCGTGGCCGAACGGGTCCACGCGGCCGCCGCTGACGTCATCGTCACCAGCGTCGCCAACATGGACGACACCAAGATCTTCTTCCGTTCCATGCACCAGCTCGCGCCCGAGAAGCAGCGCAGCGTGCGCGCCGAACGCCGCGGATACCACGAGATCTTCCGCGCGATGATCGAACAGGGCCAGAACGAGGGAGTCTTCCGCACCGACGTTCCCGCGGACCTGGTCGTGGACTACTTCTTCGGTTCCGTGCACCACCTGGGCACCTGGTACCGGCGCGACGGCGAGCTCACCGGCGACGACGTGGGCCGCCACTTCGCCGACCTGCTCGTCGCGGGCCTGCGCCCGCAGACCTGAGCGGTGGAGGGGCCCAGCGGCGGTGGGTGACACGCACAGGGGCCGGGGTGCGTACCGCCCCCCGGCCTCTCACGTGGACCCGCACGCGCGGCTACCGGCGTTCCTCTCTCACGCGTACTTGCGCAGCTCCGCGCGGGCCAGCGAGCGCAGGTGCACCTCGTCCGGACCGTCGGCCAGCCGCAACGAGCGCACCCCCGCCTGCCACCCGGCCAGCGGGGTGTCCTGGCTGACCCCGGCCGCGCCGTGCGCCTGCACGCACCGGTCCAGGATCCACTCGACCGTGCGCGGGGTGGCGATCTTGATCGCCTGGATCTCGGTGTGCGCCCCCTTGTTGCCCACGGTGTCCATCAGGTAGGCGGTCTTGAGCACCAGCAGACGCAGCTGCTCGATCGCCACCCGGGCCTCGGCGATCCACTCCCGGACCACGCCCTGCTCGGCCAGCGGGCGGCCGAACGCCACCCGTCCCAGCACCCGCTTGCAGGTCAGCTCCAGGGCGCGCTCGGCGATGCCGATCGAACGCATGCAGTGGTGGATGCGCCCGGGGCCGAGGCGGGCCTGCGCGATCGCGAACCCCTCGCCCTCGCCGCCCACCAGGTTCCCCACCGGCACGCGGACGTCCTCGAAGAACACCTCGGCGTGGCCGCCGTGGTCGCTGTCGTGGTAGCCGAACACGCTCATGCCGCGCTCGATCCGCAGCCCCGGGGTGTCCCGCGGCACCAGCACCATGCTCTGCTGCCGGTGCCGCTCCGCGTCCGGATCGGTCCGGCCCATCACGATGAGGACCTCGCAGGCCGGGTTGAGCGCCCCGGTGATGAACCACTTGTGCCCGTTCACCACGTACTCGTCGCCCTCCCGGACGATCCGGGTGGTGATGTTGGTGGCGTCGGAGGAGGCCACCTCGGGCTCCGTCATCGCGAAGGCGGACCGGATCCGCCCGTCCAACAACGGCTCCAGCCACCGCTCCCTCTGCTCGGGGGTGCCGAACATCGTCAGCACCTCCATGTTCCCTGTGTCCGGGGCGGCGCAGTTGAGCGCCACCGGGGCCAGCTGGGGACTGCGCCCGGTGATCTCGGCCAGCGGAGCGTACTGGAGGTTGGGCAGACCGCCGTGCTCGGGGTGCCCGGCGAGGAAGAGGTTCCACAGCCCCCGTCGGCGGGCCTCGGCCTTGAGTTCCCCGACCACCGGCGGGACCGCCCAGGGGTCCTCGCGCTCGGCCAGTTGGGCGGCGAACACCGGTTCGGCCGGGTGGACGTGCTCGTCCATGAAGGCCAGCAGCCGCTCGCGCAGCTCCTCGGTCCGGGCGTCGAATGCGAAGTCCATCGGTCCTCAGTCCTCCCTCAACACGGAGTGGGCGCGCCGCACCAGGGGGACGACCACGTCGCCGATCCCGTCGAAGCCCGATCCCACGGTCAGTCCCCGCTCGTGCCGGTAGTGGATGCCCTCGGCGATCACCGCGAGCTTGAAACAGCCGAAGGCCACGTACCAACCGAGCCGGGACACGTCCCGGCCGGTCGCGGCCGCGTACATCCGGGCCAGCTCGGGGGAGGAGGGGAACCCCTCCGCCGAGGTGGCCGGTCGCCCACCGCCGGTCACCGGCTGCTCCCGGTAGACCAGCATCAGGCCGAGGTCGACGAGGGGGTCGCCGAGGGTGGCCATCTCCCAGTCGAGGACGGCGGTGAGCCGCCCGTCCTGGGTGACCAGCACGTTGTCGAGCCGGTAGTCACCGTGCACGATCGCGGGCGCGCCCTGTTCGGGGAGCGTGGCGGCGAGACGGTCCCGCAGTTCGTCGATCCCGGGGAGGTCCCGGCTGCGGGAAGCCTCCAGCTGCCTGCTCCACCGGCGCACCTGGCGTTCCAGGAAACCCGCCGGGCGGCCGAAGTCGTCCAGGCCCACCTCCCCGGGGGCCACGGCGTGCAGCTCGCCCAGCGTGGTGATGAGGGAGTCGGCCACGGCGCGGACCCCCGGGGCCCCGAGCGGCGCGATCTCGTCCAGGGTGCGCAGGGGCGTGCCCGCCATGTGCTCCATGACGTAGAAGGGCGCCCCCAGCACGTCGGTGTCCTCGCAGAGCAGGTGGGTCCGCGGTACCGGTACGGCGGTCTCCCGCAGCGCGGTCATCACCCGGTACTCACGGGGCATGTCGTGGGCGGTGGCGAGCACGTGCCCGAGCGGAGGGCGGCGCACCACCCACGAACCGGTGCCGTCGGTGACCGTGTAGGTGAGGTTGGACTTGCCTCCGGTGATCACCCGCCCCCTGAGCGGTCCCGCGACCAGCCCGGGCACCCGGCGGTCCAGGTGGGCGCGCAGCCTCCCCAGGTCCAGGCCGGGCAGTTCCTCGCTCATGCCTGCTCCTCGGTGGTGAACACCCGCGCCTGGATGCGGCGCATACCGGCCAGCCAGGCGTCGGTGTCGGTGGCGCGGGCGGCGTAGTAGTCGGCGACCCGGGGGTGCGGAAGGATCAGGAAGCGCCCGTCGGCCAGCCCCGCGATCACGGCGTCGGCGACCTCCTCGGCGCTGATGGCCTCCCCGGCCAGGATGGCCTGCCCCTCCGGTCCGCTGGCGTCGAGCATGTCGGTGCGCACGCCCAGGGGACACAGGCACTGGGTGGTGATGCCCCGGTCACCGTAGGTGGCCGACATCCACTCGCCGAAGGCCAGCGCGGCGTGCTTGGTCACCGAGTACGGGGCGCTGCCCAGCATGCTGAGCAGCCCGGCGGCGGACACGGTGGTGAGCAGGTGACCCCGGCCGCGCTCCAACCACCCCGGCACCAGCGCGCGGGCGGCACGCACGTGCGCCATCACGTTGACCTGCCAGGCGAGTTCCCAGTCGGCCTCCGGCGCCTCGGGTCCGCCCGTGACGGCGACCCCGGCGTTGGCCACGTACAGGTCGATGCCGCCCAGCCGTTCCTCGGCCTCGGTGATCAGGGCGGTCACGCCCTCCTCGCTCGCGGCGTCACCGGGGACGGCGGTCCCACCGATCTCCCGGGCCACGGCCCGGGCGGCGTCCGCGTCCAGGTCGTTGACCACGACGCGCGCCCCCGCGTCGGCCAGTCGGCGGGCGACGGCCGCTCCGATCCCGTTGCCGCCGCCGGTGACCACGGCTCCGATCCCGTTCGGTTCCATGCCGTTCACATCCCTCCGGTGAGGGTGACCCCACCGTCCAGCACGAGGGTGCGGCCGGTGACCCACGCGGCGTCCTCGGAGAGCAGGAAGGCGACCGCGCCCGCGACGTCCTCGGGCACGCCGAGGCGACCGAGCGGGTACTGGGCGGCGACCTTCTCCTCCCGTCCCTCGTACAGTGCCTCGGCGAAGCGGGTCTTGACCACGGCGGGGGCGACCCCGTTCACGCGGACGCCCGGGCCCAGTTCGACCGCGAGCTCCTCGGTGACGTGGGTGAGCATGGCCTTGGTGGCGCCGTAGAAGCCGATGCCGGGAGCGGGTTTGGTCCCGGCCACGGAGGAGACGTTGACGATGGCGCCGCCGTGCTCGGCGAACCACGCGCGGTGGGCCCTTTGGACCCAGGAGATCGCGGCGAGCACGTTGACCTCGAAGATCTTGCGGGCGGCGTCGAGGTCGAGGTCGACCATACGGCCGTAGACCGGGTTGATGCCGGTGTTGTTGACGAGTAGGTCCACGCTGCCGAAGGCGTCCAGGGTGGCGGCGATCGCGGTGTCCTGGTGTTCGGGGTCGTCGGCCCGGCCGGGGATCCCGATGGCGTGTTCGGGGCCGCCTAGGGCCTCGACGGCCTCCCGCAGGGGTTCGGGCTTGCGCGCGGTGACGCACACGCGAGCCCCCTCGGAGATGAGCCGCTGGGCGACGGCCAGGCCGATGCCGCGACTGGCACCGGTGATGATGGCGGTGCGCCCGCCGAACCGCGATGTCATGCGTACTCCCTAGACCGACTGGTCGGTATGTCACGGAGACTCTATGTCCGCGAGGGCGCGTGCCGCAAGGGGACCGCGGGCAGGCCAGGGGACAATGAATCGGACGAGGGCGCGGTCGCCCGCGTCGCGCACACAGGAGGTTCCACCATGGCCACCGAGGTCACCGACGTTCCCGAGCGCCGCCGCTACGAGGTCAGAGCCGACGGGGAGGTCGCCGGGTACGCGGAGTACATCCTCACCGACGAGCTGATCACCTTCACGCACACCGAGATCGACCCCGCCTTCGAGGGGCGGGGGCTGGGCAGCGTCCTCGTCCGCGAGGCGCTGGACGACGTGCGCACTCGCGAGCTCGCCGTGCTGCCGCTGTGCCCCTTCGTCAAGGGGTGGATCGAGCGCCACCGCGAGTACGCCGACCTCGTGTACCGGTGACGGGCCCGCACGGAAGGGAGCCGCGAGCGTGAGTACCGACTACGGGCGCGAGATCGCCTTCGGGGTCTTCCCCTCCCCGAACGCTGACCCGGACTCCCTGCGACGGACCTGGGAGGTGGTCGGGGCGGCCGAACGCGGCGGCCTCGACTTCGCGGGGTTTCAGGACCACCCCTACCAGCGCCGCCACCTCGACACCTGGAGCCTGATGGCCACGGCGCTGGCCCGCACCGAGCGGCTGCGGGTCTTCCCCGACGTCGCCAACCTGCCCCTGCGGCCGCCGGCGGTCATGGCCAAGAACGCCGCCAGCCTGGACGTGCTCTCCGGTGGCCGGTTCGAGCTCGGCCTGGGCGCCGGGGCGTTCTGGGAGGCGATCGAGGCGATGGGCGGTGAGCGCCTGACCCCGCGCGAGGCCGCCGACTCCCTCCTGGAGGCGATGGAGGTGATCCGGCTGATGTGGTCCGACCAGCGGTCGGTCCGCTTCGAGGGGGAGCACCACCGGCTCGCCGGGGTCAAGCCGGGGCCCGCGCCCGTACACGACATGGGGATCTGGCTGGGAGTGGCCGGCCCCCGGCTGCTGGGCGCGGTGGGTCGCGGCGCGGACGGCTGGGTGGCCTCGCACGCCTATGTCGGACCGGACCGGTTGCCGCAGGCGCACGCCCGGATCGACGCGGGCGCCGCCGAGGCCGATCGGGACCCGGCGTCCGTGCGCCGCGTGTACAACCTGTGGGGCACCATCACCGGCCACGGCGTCCAGGGCGATCCGGGTGATCCGCTGCGCGGTCCGGTGGAGGCGTGGGTGGAGGCGATCACGGGGTTCGTGCTGGAGCACGGCATGGACACGTTCGTGCTGGGTCCGGCGGAGGACTCGGCCGCCCAGGTGGATCTCTTCGCCGCCGAGGTGGCTCCAGCGGTCCGCGAGGCGGTGCGGGCGGCGCGGACCTGACGGGCCGGGGCGATTCCTCCGTTCCGGGGCACCGATCCGGAACGGAGGAATCGGGCAATAGTGAATCTACTTCGTAAAGGTGGCGAGGTGGAGGATCCGCTCCCGGGGCGTCTTCCTTGATGCCTTCGGCGGTGCCAGCGGAGCCCCTCCGTGCGAGCGGCCGTCTTCCTACTGCTGCGCCCCGCTACGCGGACACCGCGGGCGTCCGTCAAGGGTGCTGGCGGGCGACGGGTGGAGGGAACGGTCCACCGAACAGCACATCTAGGCCGAGGGGTCGAGCGTCAGTTTGCCCACGGTCCCGCGGGACCGCAGGTCCTCGTGAGCGCGCCGGGCCTCGGAGAGGGGATAGATCGTCCCGAGCACCGGCCGGAGGGCTCCCTCCGAGACCAGGCCGAAGAGCTCCCTCATCGCCTGACCGACCACGTCGCCCGGCAGCAGGAAGGCGTGCGGCAGCCACATGCCCCCCACCGAGGCGGAGTGCCGCATCAGGTTGGGCAGCTTCACCGGGGAGGGCAGCTCGCGCGAGGCCATGCCGTAGAAACCCAGTCGGCCGAACGGCGCCAGCGCGTGCAGGCTCTCGTCGGTGATCCGGCCGCCCACCATGTCCAGGACGATGTCCACCCGCCTGCCCTCGTTGGCGTCGATCAGTGCGGTGGTCATGTCCGGAGCGGAGGAGTCCACGACGGCGTCCGCGCCCAGCTCCAGGGCGAGGTCGCGCTTGTCCCCGGTGCTCGCGACGGCGATCACCCGACCGGCGCCGAACCGCTTGGCCAACTGCACGGCGAGGGTGCCCACGCCGCCGCCCGCGGCGTGCACCACGACCGACTCCCCGGGTTCGATCCGGGTGGTCCTGCGCAGCAGAACCCAGGCCGAGGCGCCCTGCACGATCAGGGCGAGTGCGGCCGCGTCGGTCACGTCGTCCGGGATGTCGTAGGCCAGGTTGGGGTCGGCCGCCGCTCGCTGCGCGTACCCCCCGCCCCCGTTGAGCAGGGCCACGACCCGGCGGCCGTCCGCGGTGCGCCCGGCGACCTCGCTGCCGGGGACCATGGGCAGCGACGAGGGGGAGAGATAGCTGTTCTCGGCCTGGTGCGTGTCGGCGAAGTTCACCCCGCTGAGGGCGACGTCGACCAGGACCTGGCCGGGGCCCGGCTCCGGGTCCGGCAGCTCCGTGGGCACGAGGACCTCGGGTCCGCCGAACTCGGTGATCTGGATGGCGCGCATGGTGGGCCCTTCCTGATGGTGGAGCGGTGTCGGGCGCACATCATACCGACCAGGTGGTATGTACCGTGGGTGTACCCCTTCCATGGGCGTGTGGCGTCAGGAACGGAACAGGCCCCTCGCCCGCGGTCGGTCACCGGGACGAGGGGCCTGTGCGCGTGTGGCGGTCGCTACCTGCGGCGAGAGGAACCGCCACTGGAGCGCCCGCCTCCGGAGCGGCCGCCGCTCGACCGGCTGGAACCGCCCGAACGGCCGCCACTGGACCGGCTGGACCGGCTGGAACCGCTCCCCCCGGACCTGCGGAAACCACCCGAGGCGCGGGCCGCCCCGCCCCGCGAGACGGAACTCCGGGACGAGGTGCCGCGCGACGCTGAGGCGCTCCGTGACGATGAGGACGAGGTCCCCCTTGAGGAGGTCCCCCGTGACGATGAGGTGCCGCGCGAGGAGGACGACCCGCGGGAGGAACTGCGCGAGGAACGGTTGATCCCCATGGGCAGGCTCCAGGAGGAGCCGCCGGAGCTCCCGGTCATCCCGTCCTTGGCGCGTGCGGCCGTCCTGTTCCCCGACACGTCCCGCTTGACCCTGGCGGCACGGGAGGTGCCTCCTCCGCCATGGGAACGTCCCTGGCGTTCGCGGCGGGAGGTGGAGCCGCTCGCCGGGGCCTCCGACCTCGAGGCGAACCCCGCCCCGCCCCTGCGCTCCACCCTCGGGGTCCTGGTGGCACGGGGCGCGGGGGCCTCGGAGCGGCTGGACAGCGGTCGGTAGCCGCGCCGGGAACCCCCGACGGACGCGCTGGGGGTCGCGCGGGACCGGCGGCGCACCGGCTGGAAGGTGTGGACCACCAGCGGGCGGCGCTGGCGCCGGGTGACCACGTAGCCGCGCCGGGGGTGGTGCCAGTGGTGGCGCGGCTGGTACCCGTACTCGGGGTAGCGGCGGAAGTCCGCGTAGTGCGAGTGATAGAACTCCGGTTCGCGCTCGTGCAGCAGCACGTCGATGGTGATCGCGGCGCCGATCACCAGGCGGCGCAGCGGCCAGGGCAGGTCGAAGGCGAACTCCAGCGCGTAGCGGTCCTCGGTGGTGAAGAACTGTCCGCCCAACCCGGGGTGCTCCTTGCCGATCCGGGCGATCTCGATCCCGGCGTGGTCGAGGACGGTGAAGTCCCAGCCCCTCCAGTCGCCCCGGATCTCGGCGACGGTGTGGCCCCGGGGGTCGTTGAGTCGGAACCGCGAGCCCAGGAAGGAGCGGTCCTGGACGATGCTGCCGTAGGGCTCGTTGTGCGGGCCGCTCACGTGGATGTAGGGGCGGCCGCGGTCCCAGGGCTTGTCCAGGGTCAGGAGGGGGTGGCCGTCGGGCGCGTAGATCGTGAACCGGTGCGGAAGCTGCGAGCTGCGCCGGTGGGAGTGCGACCACGCGGTCATGTGTTCGTTCACGTACGCGAGCGGCTGGCCGTGGTCGCTGAGGACCTCGTAGTGGCCTTCGGCGGCGAACAGGCGGCGGGGTTGTTCGACCAGCAACACGGGCGCGGTGAACAGGGGTGCGTGCATGTGGGGGCCTTTCCGGCGCCGTCGGCCCGTGGGCGACGTGGTCGGTTGGGTGCGAGGCGGTTGGGTCTGCGCAGCGGGGAAATTCGGGATAATCCAGCTGAAAACCTATCGTCGCTTCGACGACGCGGTGCCCTCGCGGGTTCCGCCTGTTCGCGTGGGTCTTGCGCGGACAAACCTAACGGTGTTAGGTGGTGGTATCGACCCCCTGGAGGCATCCGTGAACGCCGAGCACATCGTGGAGACCGCGAACGGACCGGTGCGCGGCACCTCCTCCCCCCGGTCCGAGGACGGACGGGTCACCGTGCACCGGGGCATCCCCTACGCCGCCGCGCCCTTCGGGGAACACCGCTTCACCACCCCCGCGCCCGCCCCGGCCTGGGACGGGGTCCGCGACTGCACCCAGCCCGGTCCGCCCGCGCCGCAGAGCGCCAGCTTCATCGGTACCGAGCCCTGGGACGCGGGCACCTCCCTGGACTGCCTGGTCCTCAACGTCTGGTCGCCGACCACCGGGATCGGCCCCGAGGACGGCACGGCCCCGGTCATGGTGTGGATCCACGGCGGCGCCTACATCGTCGGCTCCGGTTCCGAGGCCACCTACGACGGCACCCGTCTGGCCGAGACCGGGATGGTCGTGGTCAGCGTCAACTACCGGTTGGGCTTCGAGGGCTTCGGTCACGTCCCCGGCCGCCCCGACAACCGGTGGCTCCTCGACCAGGTCGCCGCACTGCGCTGGGTCCGTGACAACATCGCCGCGTTCGGCGGGAACCCGGCCGACGTCACCATTGCGGGGGAGTCAGCCGGGGCCGGTTCGGTGGTCTGCCTGATGGCCTCACCCGAGGCGCGCGGGCTCTTCCACCGCGCCATCGCCCACAGCGTTCCCGGCGACATGATCACCGTGGACACCGCGCGCGAGGTCGCCCGGGGTGTGGCCGACATCGTCGGGGTGCCGCTGGAGGCCGGGGCCCTGGCCGGGGTACCGGCGGAGAAGCTGCTGGCGGCGACCGACACGATCCTCTCCGGCACCGGAAGGACCGGCAAGGGCGTGCGGACCAAGGCGTTCACCTGCTACGGGCCCGTGGTCGGCTGCCCCGAACTGCCCGAACCGCCGCTCGAAGCGATCGCTCGGGGCGTCGCGGCCGACGTGGCGCTCCTGGTGGGCCACAACACCGACGAGTTCACCCTCTTCACCGGCCTGGGCCAGAAGGTGGAGGTCGAGGACGAGTCGGCCCTCGCGGTCACCGCCGACCGCCTCGGTCTGGGGGAGGACGCGGTGGAGGTCTACCGCGCGGCCCACCCCGAGGCGTCCCTCGCCGAGCTGTACGTCGCGATGCGCGGTGACGCCATGTTCTGCGAGTACTCCACCCGTGTCGCCGAGGCGCAGGCCGCGGCGGGCGGCAGCGCCCACCTCTTCCGGTTCGCCGCGCGCAGCCGGGTCCTGGAGGGCACCCTGGGGGCCTGCCACGCCTTCGACCTGCCCTTCGCGTTCGGGAACATGGACTGCGAACTGGCCCGGTTCCTGTGCGACGGCCCCCCGGACGCCGCCCACCTCGCGCTGTCCGACAGGATGACGGCGGCCTGGAGCGCCTTCGTGTCCGGCGGCGACCCCGGATGGGGTCCGGTCCGGCCGGGAACGACCACGGCCCGGGTGTGGGACCTGAAGGACTCACTGAGCGAGGGGGGCCGCTCCCCGCTGCGCGCCCTGTGGTCCGGGGCGACCTTCGCGCCGAGGTAGCTCCCGCATCCCCGTGGGCTCCGGTGGTCGATAGCATTCGATTACGGGGTTTGGTACTGGTGTGACGGGGGTCGATTCGTGGTGGAAGACGTTCCGGAGGCGTTGCTGGCGGCTCGTGACGACGTCGCGCGCTTCCTCCTCTCGTACAAGTTCGCCATCGACACCGTGATGGCGAAGGTCAACATCCTCAACGAGGAGTTCCGCTACACCCACGACCACAACCCGATCGAGCACGTGAGTTCCCGGCTCAAGACCCCGTCCAGCATCATGGAGAAGGCGCGGCGGCGCGGGGTGCCCTACGACCTCAACGAGATCCGCGGGTCCATCCTCGACATCGCCGGGATCCGCGTCACGTGCAGTTTCGTCTCGGACACCTACACGATCCGGGACATGCTGGCCGGGCACGAGGACATCCGGGTGATGGAGGAGCGCGACTACATCCGCTCACCCAAGCCGAACGGCTACCGGAGCCTGCACCTGTTGGTGGAGACGCCGGTGCGGATGTCGGACCGGACCGAGGACGTGCCGGTGGAGATCCAGATCCGCACCATCGCGATGGACTTCTGGGCCAGCTTGGAACACAAGATCTACTACAAGTACGGGAAGTCGGTTCCGGTCGGTCTGCTGGACGAGATCCGCGAGGCGGCCGAGACCGCCAACCAGCTGGACGTGACCATGGAGCGCCTGCACGGCGAGGTCCGGGAACAGGGGGACCGGGCCAGGGGGCCGCTGCCCGGCCCGGAGGAGCTGCGCAAGCTGCCCCTGGCCGACGAGCTGCTGCGGGCGCTGGCCCAACGGGTCAACTCCGAGCGCTCCGACTGACCGGCGGGTCGAAGGACCCGGCCAGTACGCGCGCGACACGTGCGGGTCGTCCACTGTCGGCCGCCAGGTGTCCGAGGCCCTCGGACTCCACCCGGCTGGCGCGTGCCAGAGCCCCCTCCAGGGCGTCCAAGGCCTCCCGTGGGTCGTCGGCGCTTCGGGGCCTTGACACGGATCCGCCGCGCGCCACGTGGATCGCGGTCACGTCCGAAGCAGGGGAAAGGGGTCCCCGACCGGCGGGAACCCCCTCACCACACCTCGCGCGGCCCCCTCCTCGTGGGGGCGGCGCGCGTTACTTGCCCAGGCCCGCGCGGCGGAGGGCGTCGGCCATCGCGCTCGAGGGCGCCGGCGCGTTGTCCCGTCCTCCGTTGCCGCGGCCGCCGCCGTTGCCACGGCCGCCGTTGTTCTGACGACCGCCGCCACGGCGCTGCTCACTGCCGCGACCGCCCCCACGGGGCTGGCCGCCGCCCTCGCCGCCACGGTTGCCGCGCTCGCCGCGACCGCCGCCCTGACCGCCGGCGGCCGGGGCGTCGTCGTCCAGGCGCATCGTGAGCGAGATGCGCTTGCGCGGGATGTCGACCTCGCGCACCTTGACCTTGACGATGTCACCCGGCTTGACGACGTCGCGCGGGTCCTCCACGAACTTGTGCGACAGCGCCGACACGTGGACCAGTCCGTCCTGGTGCACGCCCACGTCCACGAAGGCGCCGAAGGCGGCCACGTTGGTGACCACTCCCTCCAGGATCATGCCCTGCTCCAGGTCGTCCAGCTTCTCCACGCCCTCCTTGAAGGTGGCGGTGGTGAAGGCGGGACGCGGGTCGCGGCCGGGCTTCTCCAGCTCGCTGAGGATGTCGGTGACGGTCGGCAGGCCGAAGGTGTCGTCGACGAAGTCCTCGGGACGGACACCCTTCAGGGCCTTCTTGTCACCGATCAGCGAGGGCAGGTCGCTGCCGGTCCGGTCCAGGATGCGCCGCACCACCGGGTAGGCCTCGGGGTGCACCGCGGACGTGTCCAGCGGGTCGTCGCCGCCCGGCACGCGCAGGAAGCCCGCGCACTGCTCGAAGGCCTTGGGGCCCAGCCGGGGCACCGAGCGCAGGGCCTCGCGGCTCCGGAACGGGCCGTTGGCGTCACGGTGCGACACGATGTTGCGGGCCAGGGTCGAGGTCACGCCCGAGACCCGGGTCAGCAGCGGGACGGAGGCGGTGTTGACGTCCACGCCCACGCCGTTCACGCAGTCCTCGACCACGGCGTCCAGCGAGCGCGACAGCTTCGCCTCCGCGAGGTCGTGCTGGTACTGGCCCACGCCGATGGACTTGGGGTCGATCTTGACCAGCTCGGCCAGGGGGTCCTGGAGGCGCCGGGCGATCGAGGCGGCGCCACGCAGGGACACGTCCAGGTCCGGAAGCTCCTCGGAGGCGTAGGCCGAGGCCGAGTACACGGAGGCGCCCGCCTCCGACACCATCACCTTGGTGAGCTGGAGTTCGGGGTGGCGCTTGATGAGGTCGCCCGCCAGCTTGTCGGTCTCACGCGAGGCGGTGCCGTTGCCGATCGCGACCAGCTCGACGTCGTGGGCGGAGCACAGCTTGGCCAGGCGGTCGATCGAGCCGTCCCAGTCGCGACGCGGCACGTGCGGGAAGACGGTGTCGGTGGCCACGACCTTGCCCGTGGGGTCGGTGACGGCGACCTTCACGCCGGTGCGCAGGCCCGGGTCCAGGCCCAGGGTGGACCTGCTTCCGGCGGGCGCGGCCAGCAGGAGGTCGCGCAGGTTGGCGGCGAACACGTTGACGCCGTCGTCCTCGGCCTGCTGCCACAGGCGCATGCGCACGTCGATGTCGAGACGGACCAGGATCCGGGTGCGCCAGGCCCAGCGCACCGTGTCCTGGAGCCAGCGGTCGGCGGGGCGGCCCCGGTCCACGATCTCGAAGTGGGAGGCGATGGCGTTCTCATAGGAGCTGCGGGGGACGGTGCCGTCCGCGCCCGCCTCGGGGGTCTCCTCCGGCTCCAGGTTGAGGGTGAGGACCTCCTCCTTCTCGCCCCGGTACATGGCCAGGACCCGGTGGGAGGGGAGCGCGGTGAGGGGCTCGGAGAAGTCGAAGTAGTCCGCGAACTTGGCCCCGGCCTCCTCCTTGCCCTCGCGGACCGTCGAACCCAGACGGCCCTTCTCCCACAGCCGTTCACGCAGCGTGCCGGTGAGGTCGGCGTCCTCGGCGAACCGCTCCACCAGGATCGAGCGGGCCCCGTCGAGGGCGGCCTTGACGTCGGTCACGCCCTTGTCGGCGTCGACGTAGGCGGCGGCGACCTCCTGCGGGTCCTGGTTCGGATCGCCGATCAGCCCCTCGGCGAGCGGTTCGAGACCGGCCTCGCGCGCGATCTGGGCCTTGGTGCGGCGCTTGGGCTTGTAGGGGAGGTAGATGTCCTCCAGACGGGCCTTGGAGTCGGCCTCGTTGATCCGGGCCTCCAGAGCGTCGTCCAACTTGCCCTGGGAACGGATCGACTCCAGGATCGCGCTCCGGCGTTCGGCCAGTTCACGCAGGTAGCGCAGCCGCTCCTCCAGGGCGCGCAGCTGGGCGTCGTCCAGCGCTCCGGTGGCCTCCTTGCGGTACCGGGCGATGAAGGGCACGGTCGACCCGGCGTCGAGCATGTCGACGGCGGCACTGACCTGGTGCGCGCCCACGCCGAGCTCCTCGGCGATGCGCTGGTCGATCGTGGGTGTCACAGGGGTCGTCACGAGTTAACGTCCACTCTCTGGCTGTTCGGTGCGCGGACATTCTCGCGGTGCGCGGGACCGTTGTCATCCCGGCGCGTCGCCGTCCGCACTCCCAGGTTCCCGCACGATCACCCCTGCCCGGACCCGGGGGCGTGTGGAGGCGGGTAGGGAAGCCGGGCGGGTTCGGGTGGTTCGGTGGGATTAGTGGTGAATGAGGTTTGTGAGGCGTGTGTGGAGGCGTGACTCAGGGGCCGGTGCCGTCGAGGTAGTCGGGGGCGTAGTACTCGTCCACGGGGAGCGGGCCCCGGTAGCCCTGGCACATGCACTGGCGGTAGGTGGAATTGGCCTGGCCGGTCCAGCGGCCGGGGATGACGACCTGGGTCTGGCAGCGCTTCGTCTCGTGGTCGTGGAAGACCAGGTTGTGGCCGCAGCCGCAGACCGGCTGGGGGGTGCGCTGCCCGCGGTCCGGGATCTGCGGGGTGCCCTGGTGCTGCTGGAGTTCGCGGCGGGCCTCGCGGCGAGCGGTGCGCCGCCCCGCCAGGAAACCGGCGGCCGCGATCGCCGCGCCGATGACCATGAAGAACGGCTCCATGAGCTGACACCCTCCTCGGTTCCGGGGTCCCGTCCCGCCACGGGGTTGCGCCCATTGTCGCCCATGGGTGCGCTTTTCAGGGGGTGGGGTGCCCCGGTAGGTCGAACCCGTACGTCGAAAGTTTTCCAAAGAAAGCTCTGCAAAGTTCTTTTTGCAAAGAAGTCTTTGGAGTACGGTTCAGGCATGTACGAGGAAGAGCAGCCGGAAGCGACGGAACCGGATCACGCGTCCATGGAGGTGGGGGCCGAGGCCCTGCGCGGGCTGGCCCACCCCCTGCGGGCCCGCATCCTGGACGAACTCACTCTCGAGGGGGCCGCGACCGCGACCATCCTGGCCGAACGACTGGGCGAGAGCAGCGGCTCCACCAGCTACCACCTGCGCCAACTCTCGCGGTACGGGTTCGTCGAAGCCGACCCCGGCCACAGTGGGCGCCGCGACCGCTGGTGGCGCATCCGCCCCGGCGGCTGGCGCATGAGCGGTCTCGACCACCTGCGCAACCCGGCCACCCGCGAGGCGGCCGAGATCGTCCTGGACCGCTACTACGGCGGCCGACGCGAACGGCTCGACCAGTGGCGGAACCGGGTCAGGACACAGCCGGACGACCCGGTGGTGCGGCGCTGGCAGACGGCCATGCAGGACTCCCTGTCCCACGCGCGGATGACCCCGGAGGAGACCGAGGAGTTCGCCGGAGCGCTCCAGGAGTTCGTCCGGTCCTGGACCCGCCGCTTCGAGGGCCGCACCGCCCGGAGCCACCCCGACACCGAGTCGGTGGAACTGCACACCGACCTGTTCCCCCACCTCGGCGGGGCGCCCGACGCGGACGACGGGAAGCCCCCGGCACGGAGCGGCGAGGACGACGGCCCCACGTCTCGCTGACCAGGCGAAGCCGTGACGCCACCTGAACCCACCCCCCACTCAGGAGCCCCATGACCACCGCACCTCCCACCACGCGCCCACCCCGGTCCGAACGCCTCGGCGCGGACTTCCACCGCTTCTGGGGCGCCGGGGTGTTCACCAACCTGGCGGACGGCATGCTCGTCGTGGCGCTGCCGCTGATCGCGGTCTCCCTCACCCAGGACCCGCTCCTCGTCGCGGGCCTCACCGCCGTGCGTTTCCTGCCCTGGCTGCTGCTGGCCCCGCTGTCGGGCGTACTCATCGACCGGGTGCACCGCGTGCGGGCCATGGTCGTGTCCAACACGGTCGCCACCCTGGTCATGGCCGGTCTCATCCTGGCCGTGGTCACCGGGAGCCTGTCCGTGTGGCTGCTGTACGCGGCGATGTTCGCGCTGATCTGCTGTGAGACCGTGACCGACCCGGCGAGCCGGATCGCCGTGGTCCAGCTGGTCCCGGCCCGGTTGCTGGACCGGGCCAACAGCCGGGTGGAGGGAGGCCGACTGGTCGCCCAGGAATGCCTCGGCCGCCCGGTCGCCGGGTTCCTGTTCGCGGCCGGTGCCGTCGCGCCCCTGGTGGGGATCGCGGGATCCTACGCGCTGTGCGTGGTGCTGCTGTGCGCCGTGCCGCTGGTGTGGCGCCGCTCCGTTCCCAGTGAGGGGGAGCCCGCGCGGACCGAGGGCTTCCTGCGCTCCACCGGTGAGGGGTTCCGGCAGGTCCTCGGCGATCCGATCCTGCGCGGCAACATGCTCTGCAACGCCGGGATGATGGTCGGCGCGAACATGGGCGGCGCGGTGCTGGTGCTCCACGCGCAGGACGGCCTCGGGGTTCCCGCAGTGTTCTTCGGGGCCTTCATGACCTCCTCCGCGATCGGGGGAGTCCTCGCCAGTCTGACGGCCGACCGGGTGATCACCCGCTTCGGCAGACGAACGTCCGTGATCGGCGGCTACCTGGGGATGGCCGTCTGCTTCACGGGCGTGGCCCTCGTCGGAGAGCCGTACTCGGCCTTCGCGCTGCTCGCGGTGTCCGGCTTCTGCATGGTCGTGTCCAACATCGCCGCGAGCCCCTACCACCAGACCGTGGTCCCGGACGCCGTGCGCGGCCGCGTCGCGGGGGTCAGCCGGATGATCGGCTGGGGCGTCACACCGCTCGGCGCCCTGGCGGGCGGACTGCTCGGCCGGATCGACCTCGCGCTGGCCTTCCTCCTGGGCGGTGTGATCATGGCCGGCACCGTTCTTCTGTCCCGGCGGGTGATAGCCGAGACCGCCCGCCGCGCGGACCTGGCCCTGACCGAGGCCGCCGTGCGGCCCGTGTTCGATGAGGAGAACCGATGACCACCACTCCACCCGCCCCGAAGGTCCCCGGAGCCCCGGAGCGGGAACGGTTGAGTGGCACCTTCCACCGCTTCTGGGCCGCGGGGGTGTCCACCAACTTCGGGGACGGGCTCCTGGCCGTCGCCCTCCCCCTCCTCGCGGCCACCCTCACCGGGGACCCGCTTCTGGTCGCCGGGCTCACCGTGGCCCGATTCCTGCCCTGGCTGCTCGTCGCGCCCCTCAGCGGGGTGCTGCTGGACCGGGTGGACCGCCTGCGGGCGCTGGTGGTGTCCAACACCGTGGCCGCGGCCACGGTGGCACTGCTGGCGGTCGCCCTCGCCAGCGGACACGCCACGGTGTGGGTCCTGTACGCGGCGATGTTCGTGGTGATGTGCTGCGAGACCATCAGCGACCCCGCGAGTCGTCTCGGCCTCACCCGGCTCGTCCCGCGAAGGCTGCTGGACCGGGCCAACAGCCGAGTGGAGGGCGGTCGACTGGTCGCCCAGGAGTTCGGGGCCGCCCCGGTGGCCGCCGTGCTGTTCGCCGTGGCCGCCGTGATCCCCGTGGCCGGGGCGATGGTCTCCTACGCCCTGTGCGCGGTGCTGGTCGGCACGGTCGTCGTCATCCTGCGCCGAAGGCCCCTGGACCACCAGGTGGAGCAACCCCGGGAGGGGGATGAGGCCTCCTCACGCGGCCCGTTGCGCGACCTCGCGGAGGGGCTGCGCTACGTCTTCGGGGACCGGCTGCTGCGACGCCTGGCGGCGTGCAACGCCGGGACCATGATCGGGCTGAACACGGGCCTGGCTGTGCTGGTCCTGTACGCCGGTCAGCGCCTGGAACTGCCCGCGTCCCTGTACGGGGTCCTCGTCGCGGGGCTGGCGGTCGGAGGGGTGTCGGGCACCTTCGTGGTCGGCTGGGTGCTGCGCCGGCTGGGGCGGCGCACCGCCTTCCTGGGCGGTTACCTCGGAGCGGCCGCCGTCCTGCTGGGACTGGGGGTGACCACCCACGCCGCCGTGGCGGGCCTGCTCCTCGTGGGGATGGGCCTGTGCATGGCCGTGTCCAACATCGCCGGTTCGGTCTTCTTCCAGAGCGTGGTGCCCGACCGCATCCGGGCCAGGGCGGGCAACGTCCACCGTGCCGTCGGTTGGGGCGCCACCCCGGTGGGCGCGCTGCTCGGCGGGGTGCTGGGCCGGATCGACCTGGGCCTGCCCTACCTGGTGGGCGGCGTGATCGTCGGTCTCGTCGTGCTGTGCCACGTGCGCACCATCTTCGAGACCTCCGACCTGTGTGACCGCGCCGTGAGCGAACAGGAGAGCCGACCGGTCCAAGGGTGACCGGGGGTTACCGACGCCCCGGTCCGGCCCCTACGACGGGACCGGACCGGAGCGCGTGGGCTCAGGCCTCGGCGCGCAGCTTCTTCAGCGTCCGCACGTCCTCGGCGTGCGGACCCTCCGGGCCCGGGGTCTCCAGGGTGATGGGGACACCCGCGGTCACCGGGTGACGGAACAGCTCCGTGAACGGCTTGGCGCCGATGTGGCCCAGACCGATGTTCTCGTGCCGGTCCCTGTTGCTGCCGCAGGGCGCCTTGGAGTCGTTGCCGTGGATCAGCTTGAGCCGGTCGGCGCCGACCACCTCGCCGAAGCGGTCCATCGTCTCGCGCATGCCCTCGACGGTCGAGATGTCGTGACCGGCCGCGAACAGGTGCGCGGTGTCCAGGCACACGCCCACGTTGGAGTGCCAGTCCAGGGCCTCCAGGTAGGGGACGAGGTCGTCGACCGTGGCGCACAGCACCTGGCCCTGCCCGGCCATCGGCTCCAGCAGCACCGGCGGGACGTCGTCGCCGAGCCGCTCCAGCAAGGGGAGGATCCGGGAACGGACCCGCTCCAGTCCGGCCTCGCGCCCGCCCGAGACCGCCGAACCGGTGTGCATCACCACGCCGAGGGCGCCGATTTCCGCACCGCGCCGCAGGGCGTGCTCCAGGGAGACCAGCGACTTCTCGGCGGTCTCCTCGTTGGGGGCGCCGGGGTTGATCAGGTAGGGGGAGTGCACGAACACGGGCAGGTCCGTGCGCTCCCGCATCTTCGCGTCCTGCGCCGGGTCGCCCGCGTTGGTCGCCCAGCCGCGCGGGTTGGACACGAAGACCTGGACGGTCTCCGCGCCGATCTGCTGTGCGTACGCCAGGCCCTTGGTGGCCATGCCGCCCGCCACGGGCACGTGCGCCCCGATCGGGGTCCGGGGCCGCTTCTGCTCAGTGTTGTTCATCGCGAACCAACTCTAGGGCCGACCAGCGGGTGGGCGTGGTCTGCGGTGTCCCACTCGGCGCGGCGTCCTCACGCGGCCCGGCCGGTCAGGACCGGTCGCGCAGTTCGGCGAGCAGGTCGGGGAGTTCCCACAGCACGGTGACGTGTCCGTGCCCGGGGAGCACGCGAAGCTCGGCCCCCGGGACCAGGCCCGCGGTGTGCCGCGAGTGCGCGATCGGAACGATCGTGTCCGCGTCACCGTGCACCACGACGAACGGGGAGTGCGCGGCCGCCGGGTCGAAGGCCCAGGGGCGGCCCTGCACCCAGGAGTCCTGGGTGTAGCCGCCCACACCCTGGGCGAACGCGTCCTTGGCCGCGGCCGCCAGGTGCGGGACGTACCGAGAGGCGAACAGCCGGCTGTCGGGTTCGGGCCACTCGGTCGGAGAGGAACCCAGGTGGCGCTCGCCCCACTCCAGGGCGGCCCGCTCGTCCGGCAGGCGCATCATGGCCCGCTCGACCTCGGAATAGCCCTCCCAGCCGGGTTCCCACGCGAAGTCGGTGACCCCGCCCAGGACGACGGTGCCGCGCACACGCTCCGGCAGCAGGGCGGAGACGGCCACACCGTAGGGCCCGCCCGAGGAGTGCGCCGCCACCAGGAAACGGTCGACGCCGAGGGAGTCGGCGAGCGCGGCCGCGTCGTCGACCCAGCCAGTGAGAGTGCGCCCGGGGGCGGGGGAGGAGCCGCCGTAGCCGGGCCGGTCGGCGGTGATCACCCGCAGCCCGGCGGCGGCGAACGCCTCGTCCTGGTCGCCCAGGTTGCGTCGGCTCATCGGGGCGCCGTGCGCGTACAGGACCGGGGTCCCCGCCGGGTCGCCGATGTCGGTGTAGGCGACCGTGCGCCCGTGGAGTTCGACCGTCGCGTCCCGCATGCCGCACGCACCCTCTTCCCTCGACCTCATCGCACGCTAGACGCCGCGGTCGACGCCCACAAGGCGGAACGGGCGTCGGATCGGTCGAGGAGGAAAGTGGAGTCGCACCCCTCGGTGCCGACCGGTGCCGGGTGGATCCGCGCGGAGCCCCTGGAGCTGTGACAGTACGGGGCGACGGCGCCCTCCCCCCGACACCGGCGCACCCGCCGAGGCCGAGGAACGGCTGAGAACCGGAGACGCCCCTCTGCCGCGCCCGTCCCGTTGACCGCCGGTCCGGACGGAGCGCTAGTCTCGTGCCCGTGAGCACCTCGACCGCGCAGCCCTTCACCCTGTCCGACGTCACCGCCGCCTTCGAGGAGGTCTACCCACCCCAGTGGGCCGCCTCCTGGGACGCGGTCGGCCTGGTCTGCGGGGACCCCGCGCAGCCGGTGGAGCGCGTCCTGTTCGCGGTCGACCCCGTGGACGCGGTGGTCGACGAGGCAGTGACCTGGGGCGCGGACCTGATCATCACGCACCACCCGCTGATGCTGCGCGGCGTCACCAGTGTCGCCGCCAACACCCCCAAGGGCCGGATCGTGCACCGCCTGATCCGCTCCGGGGTGGCCCTGTACACCGCGCACACCAACGCCGACACCGCCGCACCCGGGGTGTCCGACGCCCTGGCCCGCGCTGTCGGCCTCACCGGTCCGCTGCGACCGCTGGACCCCGACTCCACCGACCCCGAGGGACGGCGCGGAATCGGCCGCGTCGGCGAGCTGGACGAGCCCATGGTCCTGCGGGACTTCGCGGCCCGGGTGGCCCAGGGGCTGCCCGCCACCGCCGGGGGCGTCCGCGTGGCCGGTGACCTGGACCGCCTCGTCACCACCGTCGCGGTCTCGGGCGGGGCGGGCGACTCCCTGCTCGGCGCCGCCCGCGCCGCCGAGGTGGACGCCTACGTCACCTCCGACCTGCGCCACCACCCCGCCTCGGAGTTCGTCGGGGAACCGGGCGGCCCGGCACTCGTGGACACCGCCCACTTCGCCAGCGAGTGGCCGTGGCTGGCCGACGGCGCCGCCCACCTGGCCGACGCCCTCCGGCGCACGGGCGGCCCGAATGGGGCTAACGTGGAGACCCGCGTGTCGACCACCGTGACAGATGCCTGGTCACGGACCTTCCCACACGCGTAGCACCCCCTCGACGACCACAACTGCACAGGGCGCGGGCGGCCTCCCCGGCCTCCCAACCGCGATTCCCAGGAGACTCCAAGTGAAAGCCGAACCCGCCGCTCAGGCCAGACTGCTCGACCTCCAGGAGCTCGACACCGAGCTCCAGCGCCTGGACCACCGTCTCCGGAGCCTGACCGAGATCGCCGAGGCGGCCCGGCTCAAGGAGCGGGTCGACGCGATCGACGCCGAGCTCATCACCGCCCAGACCCGCGCCTCCGACATCGAGCGCCACCAGCGCAAGGCCGAGAGCGACGTCGACCAGGTGCGTTCGCGCGCCGACCGCGACACCAAGCGCCTGGAGTCGGGGCAGATCACCAACGCCAAGGAGCTCCAGAACCTCCAGTCGGAGATCGCCTCGCTGGGCCGCCGCCAGGCCGAGCTGGAGGAGGTCGTCCTGGAGGTCATGGAGGAGGCCGAGTCCGTCAGCTCGGACGTCACGCGCCTGACCGGGGAACGCGAGGAGGCCGTCGCCCGCTTCACGGAGGTCACCGCTCGCCGGGACACCGCCGCCGCCGAGATCCAGTGGGACCGCACCCGCGTCACCCAGAACCGTCAGCGGGTCAGCGAGGACATCCCCGCCGACCTGCTGAAGCTGTACGACAAGCTGCGGTCCCAGTACGACGGGGTGGCCGCCGCCCCGCTGCGGTACGGCCGCTGCAACGGCTGCAAGCTGGCGCTGAGCACCGTGGAGCTCAACGAGATCCGCGCGACCGCCGCCGACGAGGTGGTTCGCTGCGAGGACTGCCGCCGCATCCTGGTGCGCACCGAGGAGTCGGGGCTCAACGCCCCCGCCGCCGAATGAGCTGGGGCGCGCCGGACAGCGAGCCGACCCGCCTGGTCCTGCTCCGCCACGGGCAGACCCCGCTGTCCGTCGAACGGCGTTTCGCCGGACGCGGTGACGTCCCCCTCACCGAGGAGGGGCACGCCCAGGCCGAAGCGGCCGCGCGGCGCCTGTCCGGGTGGGGGATCGACGCGGTGGTCTCCTCCCCGCTGTCGCGTGCCCGGCACACCGCCGGGTACGCGGCCGAGCTCCTCGGTCTCCCGGTGGAGACCGACGAGGGGTTCGTGGAGACCGACTTCGGGGCCTGGGAGGGCCTGACCTTCGCCGAGGCGCACGAGCGCGACCCCGAAGGAGTCGACCGGTGGCTGGCGGACCCCGAGGCGAGCCCGCCCGGAGGGGAGAGCTTCGCCGAGGTGGCCCGCCGCGTGGGCGCGGCACGGGACGCGCTGCTGGAACGCCACCGGGGCCGCCGGGTCCTGGTGGTCAGCCACGTCACCCCGATCAAGGTCACCGTCCAGCAGGCCGTGCTCGCGCCGATCACGGCGCTGTACCGGATGCACCTGGACACCGCCTGCCTGACCGAGGTGGACTGTTACGCGGACGGACCCCAGGTGGTGCGCTCCCTCAACGACACCGCACACCTGGACCAGTAGCGGTTCCGGCCCCCCGTGAGCCCGCTAGACTGGGTCGCAGAGGGAGTCGGCCAGACGGTCGCGGACCCGCGCCCGGCGCGGGTTCGAGGAAAGTCCGGACTCCACAGGGCAGGGTGGTCGGTAACGCCGACCCGGGGTGACCCGCGGGACAGTGCCACAGAAAACAGACCGCCACCTCTCGCGGTGGTAAGGGTGAAACGGTGGTGTAAGAGACCACCAGCGGCCGGAGCGATCCGGCTGGCTAGGTAAACCCCACCCGGAGCAAGGTCAAAAAGGGAACCTCCGGGTTCCCGCGCGGATGTTCGAGGGCGGCCCGCCCGAGTCCGCGGGTAGACCGCACCGAGGTCGTCGGCAACGGCGGCCCCAGATGGATGACCGTCCGGTCGAGAGACCGACAGAATCCGGCTTACCGGCCGACTCCCTCCTCCTTAGCCTTCTGACCTGCTGATACTTCGAATATCAGCCTTGTGTCCGCACCACTGAACACCCCTGTTTATCTGCGGTTATCCGGAGCTATCCGGGCTTGTCCCGGGATGAATCCGGGATGAGAAACGGGACGCCCGACCGGGTGGCTAGACCTGGTCGGGCGCGGTGGGCGGGCCCTGTTCAGAAGGCCCGAACCATGAATCACCCTACCCAGCTCACCCCTGACTCCGTGGTCGAAGCCGTCGCGCGCACAGTTGCCGCCCTCGGCCTGGTGCTCGACCACCACCCCCTCACCACCCAGGCCCACCGCGCCCTGACTTACGCGCACAACGACCTCACCGGGCCCTACCGATACACCCGGCAGACCCTCGACGACGTCGGCGCTGCTCTGAGCACACTGCCCGACCTCGACGCCCTGGGCGACGACACCCGAACCGCCCTCGACCCGGCGCGGCAACAGCTAGCCGTGGCCGCCGGTGACGTCCCCGGCGCGTCGGTCATCCGCCCGGCCCCGAACGTCGCCGTCTTGGTGCACGACGCAGAGCTGCCCGCCCGGTACCCGCTCATGCTCCGCTCGCAGGAGCGGCACGGGCTCCTGTTCATCTGCCTGGTGTTCAACGCCAGGCAGACCACCGCCGCGCGTGCACGATGGGTACAGCAGGCAGCGGAGCGCGGCACGGTGCTCTCGGCGGAACTCGCCGACCAGATCGCCGAGGAGATCACCCGGCGCGGCGCCCAGGCGGTGAACCGATGAGCACGAACCCCACGGTCGGGCTGGTCGCCGACATCTTCGCCGTGCTCGACGCCCACGGGTACCAGCGCGGCGATGACAGCGCGGTCGGCGCGTCCATCATCCTGCTGGCCGACGTGGTGGACGCCTACGAAGGCCGGATCAACTCCGCCCGCCTGCCGCGCGTCCAGGGAGACGAGGAGGCGAGCCGGTGAAGCGCGGGAACCTCATCGCCTGGCTGGCGTTCATCACCGGCGCCGTGGTGTCGGTCGGCGCGAACGTCCTTCACGCCCTGGAGGGCGACGGCCCCACCGACCTCGGACGGCTGATCGCCGCCGGTTGGGCACCCGTCGCCCTGCTGCTCGTCGCCGAGCTGGTCGCACGCGCCCGCCAGTCCGGCCCGAAGTGGATCATCGCTCTGCGCTGGTTCGGCACGGCCGTGGTCGCTGGTGTGGCCGCGGTGGTGTCCTACGGGCACATGCGGGACCTGCTGCTGTCCTACGGGGAGAGTCACCTTGTCGCGCACCTGCTGCCGTTGTCCGTGGACGGTCTGCTGTTGGTCGCCTCGCTCGCGCTGGCCACTCCTGCCGAAGGGCAGACGGCCGTGGCGCGGCACGAGGAGCACGAGCGGGCGGGGGGTACGCACTCAGCGCGCACCCCTGCCGCTCCCACCGAGGGTGAACGATTCGTTCACCCTGCCGCCCCGGCTCCGGTGTCTGCCGCCAGCGGCACGAGCGGCACACGCGACATGGTGACCGTGCCGCTCGATGACGCCCATGGGGGCGCCGACGAACCCGCCGAGGAGTCCGGCGACGACCGGGCCCGAGCGCGGCAGGCCTACCGTGCCGCGCGAGCCGAGGGCGTGCCGCTCACCGGAAAGGAGCTTGCCGCCCGGTTCGGCCGCTCCGCCTCATGGGGCCGGACGCGCATCCGGGAAGCCGAGAGCGGGTGATCGGCCGGGGGTGACTCGGAGAGCCGCGGGCCCTTGCGGGGGTTCGCGACTCTCCGCCTCCCGGGCGGGGAGTAGGAACTCCTACCGCTCCATCGCGGCATACAGCCAGTCCAGCGTGCCTTGCTCCAACGTCGCGTCCGCGAGTGCTTGTCCGCTCTTCGTCTTGATGCGGCCCCTGCTTCCATCGATCCATCGCTGAGCGGCAGCGTGGCCCTGGGCGCGGTACTCGATGCCCTGGACCATGCATTCCAGCTTGTCGGCGTCCTTCGCACACAACGCCTCGACGGAGTCCTGTTCCTCGTAGGACGCGACCGCGGCACGCACCATCTCACCCACCTGTGCAGGAAGTCCGGCTGTTTGGTCAGCGGCGATGTCCCGGGCGTCTGGCTTGGTTCCGACGTACTTCTGCCCCAGGTGGTTGATGTCCCCGGACCGGGTTTCTCCGGTGTCGTGCCATACCGCGATCAGTGCGGCCTTGGCCGGGTCGGCACCCTCCATGGCCGCGATCACCGACGCGATCAGGGCTGTCCGCCAGGAGTGTTCTGCGACCGACTCAGGGTCGCGGACACCGGCCATCCACCAGCCTGTCCGACGCTGGTTCTTCAGGGTGCCCGCCTCGTACAGCAAATGCGCGGCCCGAGTGGTCTCGTCGCTCATGAGGGGTCTTCCTTCTACGCCTTCGTGAGGCGGATCGCGTACCGGATGCCGTCCAACTCCCGACGCGCGGACGCCGAGGTGTCAGGGCTATCCAACAGCACACCCACGCTCGCGGCCAGCCGCGCGGACGCTTCGGGGTCCGATGCCAGCAGGCGCGGCCGAGCGGCCAGTAGTGCCCATACGGTGTGCACGTACAGGTCCAGGTACCCGTGCCCCGGGGCGAGACGGTCCAGTAGGTGCCGAAGCAGCCGTCGGCCCTCCCAGACACCGAGGCGGCTCGACGCCATGAAGTCGTCGGAGAGTTCAAGGTCCAATTCCCCGACCCAGTACGCCCAGTAGGCGAGGTTCGCCGCTTCGCCTCGATCGTTGTCCATGAGCGTGGAGTCGATGAAGTGGGTGAGCCGGTCTGTGTCGCCGTATCGGGTGGCAACCGAGGCAACCGAGCGGGAGGTCAGCCACCGGGACAACCAGTCGTCAGGCGCTGGATGCCGCTGTTGCTCGGCCAACCACGTGGACATGTCGGCGCCGTTGTCGTAGCCGCACAGGTACAGGGCCTGGCGGCGCAAGAGGAAGTCCCGTGGTGCCGTGGCTTGTTCGGCGGTGCGGCGCAGGTTCGTGAACAGCTGGACCCGTTCGGCGGGGGTGATCTCGGGGCCAGAGGGGACGGGGCCGCGGCGGGGCCTGCGCGGCGCTGGCATGTCTCGCAAGGTCTCGGGCGGTGTCCCCGTCAGCGGCCATGCCATCACCTCGACCAGGTCTCGTTGCATCACCCACGCGCCCAACGGGGCGTCATCAGGGTCGTCGGAAATGACGCTGGCCAACAGGACGTCGGCCTCCATGGCTTTGTCCAACGCAGCAAGCAGAGCTGGTTGTGTGCCGAGGCGCAAGAGCCGGTGCCGAAGGACCAGCATCTGCGAGACCGGGACAGCGGTCAACGCCCGTCGTCCGGTCTCCCACCCAGCGACGGTGTCGACGGACACGCGGAGTCGGTCGGCGAGGTCCTCTTGGGAGAGGCCGAGCTGTTCCCGGGTGAGCCTCAGGACGTACCCGGCGATCACGCCGTTTCGGGGCCGTGACTGCTTTCCCTGACCGGCAGTCAGGGCGGCGGTGGGGGACTTCGGCATCGGTGCCTCCTGCGGGACGCATACCGGTACTGGGGGTCACTACAGGCGGACCGGGGAAATCCGTAGCGTCGGTACCCAGAATACAGACGACGTTTGGGCTGGTGGGTGTGATGAAGCAGGAAGGTAACCACGGTCGAGTCCGCGAGCGGAGAGCGAAGAGCATTCATTCTCCGGACCCTCTGGTCACAGCGATCGCCAGCGGGGCCCTGGATGAGAGACAGCGGCAGGCACTCGCCGACCTCGTCCAACTGGTCGCCACCGAGGCGGCCGGGGACGCCATCGCCCGTGACGGCACGCTGATGGACCGCGCCATCGTCGACAGTGGCCGTTGGTCCACCATCCGCGTCGCGTGGCAGCGCCTCCAGGGCGACCTGTACCCGCAGGGGGTGCCCCGGTGACATTCGCCGAGTTCGCCCGACTCACCCAACCGCGCGTGACCCGTGACCCTGCCCCCACCCATTTCGGTGGACCGCTCCCGCGCCGAGTCCCCCGTGCGGCCGGTGTCGTCCCTGCGCCGCGCCGTCCCGAAGAGAACCCCGGCCCGCCCCGGCCGAACTAGACCCCCGCGCGCCCGCCCCGTATCCCTGTGTGGGGTCGTCTCCCCGGTGGGCGCGCGGGACCCAGACGGCCGCGCCCCGCGTTGGGGGATGACGGGGCGCGGCCACCCCACCCGGCATGCTCGACCAGTCAGTCAGGGTCGAGCTGGAAGGCCTCGGACAGACCAGCGGTTGGTGGTCCGAGGTTCGGGTGCGGTGAGGGTTTCATCCGTCGAGCGGACCGAATCCGGCCCGAAGGGTAACGGATCGGAACCCTCCCGATTCCGTCAGAGCCCGTGACGCAAAAGCGCAGCCACCGCCGCGGGGAAGGGCCCATCACACTGTGACGGGCCCTGGCTCACTCCACCACCCGCGGCTGCGGAAGCTGGCGGTCGCGGAACTGGTGGGCCTCCTCGACCACCCCGGGCGGGGGAGGCTCGACATCCGGCAACCGGGCGGCCGGAAGCGGCCCGAACATCCGGCCCGGCCCCTCCCACGCTGGCCACGCCTCAACGCCTGTCCGGCGCTCCCAGGCGTCGCACGCGGCCAACCAGAGCAACACCGCGCGGACCGTGTCCCCCTCGGCGTCCCAGTGCTCGACCACGCAGTGCCGCACCCAGCCCGGCACCTGCATTGGTACGGGCCGGTGTCGGCGCCTCACGAGAGTGACCGCACACCGTAGGCGCCCCGGGCGGCGCCGCGCCGCTGCGGACGGGCATCCTCGTCGCCACTGGGCAACCGAAGCGACGCCAGGAGCTTCGCCAGCAACGCGGACTGCTGGCGCGACTCCACCAACAGCGGGTGCGAGACCTGGTCGCCGTGCCGGTTGGCCACGGTCAGCGAGGCACCGGTGAGCGCTTCGGCCATGGCGTCGAGGCGGTCGGCGCACCGCACGGCCTGGACCAGGAGCAGCTCTTCGTGGGGGTCGAGACCGAAGTCGGTCACCACCGATGCCCAGAGCTTGCGCCCGGCCGGACCGGTGCCCGGGGGTGGGCCGGGGATCTTCTCTTCCATGCTCATCACCTCTGTCTGTTACGGAAGTAGGTCGCTGACCTGCGTTTTTGTGGACTCGGGGTGTGGGGGGCGTCGAGCGGCACCGTGAGGACGGTTTCAGGTCCGGCAAAACCGCAGGTCAGAGGGTTGTCATAGGGTCTTTTCAGGTCTCAGCCCCTGGCAGCGGCTATGACAAGGCGGTCTGTCGGTCACCGGGGGGAGGGGGCGCCCCCCTGGGGGCAACCCTCCTAGCAGTGCTGTGACCTGCGCGAACAGCGCGCGAACGTCTCGCGTGGCGCAGTCGCCGCGCGCTGCTCTTCCTCTTCGCGCTCACAACTCTTCTTCGCTTCTTCCTCTTCGCGAACTTCGAGTTCTTCGCGCTTGGAACTGCTCGCGCTAGTCAGCGTTGCCGAACCTCACGTCTGCGGGTTCCGGCGGCGGTCCGTCGAGCTGCACACCGCCGCGCTCGTTGGTCTGCTTCCACTCCCGGAGCTTGCGGCGGGCGGCCGCGTCACCTCGGCGGGCGGCCGCGGTCAGCTTGCCCCGGTTCATCGGCGTGTCGTCCATCGCCTCGAAACGGGTCTGGTTGGTCTTGCCGTACCGGCGCTGGTACTCGCGCCGTCCGTCGTCCACGGTCGTCATCGTGTGTCCTTCCAGTGGTTTACGGGGGTAGCGATTCGCTACCCCTTTGTGTGTGGGGATGGCCCCGGGGGTCCGAGGTAGCCCGGACCCCCGGGGCACGCTGGCGTGTACCCCTGAAGCCAGCGGGTCAGCGCCAGATGGGCCGGTGGTTCTCGGCGCGGTTGCGGGCGTCGATTCGACGCTTGGCCGCGGCCACTTCCGGGTGCGGGCGGTAGTTCTCGCTGGGGCTCATGTCCTCGGGTGGGGTGTTCTTGACGGCGCGCTCCAGCTGGCCCAGGCGATGTTCCTGGGCGGCACTGAGCGGGGCGCCCTTGTGGCGCCGCGCGGCCTTGAGGTGGTTGTACTCGGCGCGCTGGTGGGCTTTCTTGAGTCGCTGGTGGGCGTCGGCGTACTGGTCGCTGGTGGGTACCCAGGTGCGCGCTCCGGGTGTGGTGGCCACCCAGGCCAGGTGTGCGGCGGTGGGGCGGCCGGGGTCACCTGGCCAGGGGGCGTCTTCTCCCCAGGGCTGGAGTTCGTCGGTGTTGGCGAAGTAGTGGGCGCTGGTCAGTTCGGTGCGGCTCAGGGCTTCGGCCTGGGAGCGGCGGAGTTCGGCCAGGTCGGCGGTCAGCTCCTCCAGGCGCAGGAGCGCGGCCCGCTGTTCCTCGCCCAGGCGCAGGGCGTCGTTGCCGGTGGGGATGTCGGCCGGTGTGATGCCCAGGTCCCGGGCCTGGTCGATGATCTGCCCGAGCCGGGTGTGCAGGTGGGCGGCCACGGTGTCAGGGCTGGCGCGGTAGATGTGCGCGAGGTGATCGAGCAGTGAGGCGGCTGCGTTGCGGAGCGCTTCGTGCTCGATCCCGGCGACGGCCGCCCGGTCGCGGAGTTCGGTGACCTGTTCCCCGATGGGGGCGGGGAGCGGCTGGTTGTGCACCATGGCGTCCACGATCTGCGCGGAGTGGGCGCGGGTCAGGTCGGCGATCTGCGCTTCGTGGTTGGTGTTGGGTAGGGCGCGGAACGCGGCGACGACCTTGTCGCGTCCGGCGAAGGCCGCCTTCCATTCAGGGATGGTGTCCAGGGCGGCCGCCAGAGGGCGGGACGCGCGGGGTGTGGGTCGGGGGACTCCGGAGTGGGAGAGCGCGGCGTTCTCCAGCGCGGTCAGATAGCTCATGGTGGGTTCCTTCCTTCGGGGTGGGCGCCCGCCGGGTGCGGGCGCCCTGTGGGTGGGTCAGGCGGCGGTGGCTTGGTGGGCGTAGCAGTGGCCGTTGGGGTACAGGTCCAGGGCCACGCGGGTGCCGCATCCGGGGGTCTGACAGTTCTGCGTGGCGGTTTTCTCGCCCTGTGCCGTACCAGCCGTACCAACATCGTTTGTGCTGGTCAGCGTGGTACGGATGTTTTCCTGGTACGGATCGTTCCGTACCGGCCCGTTCTGCCGTACCTGGTCTGAGCTGGGCAGATGAGCTTGGTACGGCTGGTACGGGTCACCCTCACCGTTCGGTGCCGTGTCAGCCTGTTCCGGGGCGCAGTAGCGTGCCCAGGCGTCGGAGAACTTCAACCGGAGGTAGCCCTTGGCGCGGTCGGTGCGGCCCGGCGCGAAGTCGATGTTGCTCGACCTGATGTCGTACTCCACGAGGAGATCGGCGAGCTTGCGCGCGGTCAGACCGTCGCGTCCCCACTCCGCCCAGGGCGCCTCACTGATCTTCTTCAAGCCCTCGACGAGCGCGGCGGACTTCACGGCCGTGGGGTGGCCCAGCTCGGCGAACACGGTCCGGCAGTCGGTGAGCAGCCGAACGCCTACGGACGTGGTCCCGTCCGTGTCATGGGCGCTGGTGAGCGTCTTGGCTGCCTGGCGTGCGCGCTCCGGCCAGGAGCCCCCGGCGACGTCGGCCAACGCGATGAGCGGTTCCCAGGTGTCGGCCGCCCGGTCCTCCACCGGCATGTCGGGTTCGGCCTCGCCCAGGGCGTCGAGGTGGGTCGCGATGACGTCGCCCAGGCGCTCGCGCAACGCGTGCAGGGGGAGCTGGTCGCGGCGGTAACGGAACTTCTCCACCCGCTCACCCGGGGCGCGGCGGCGCATGGTGATGATCACGGCCCGGTCCTCGATGGTGTCGGGCATGGACCCGATCCCTGCCAGCGCGGCCATGGCGAAGGTCGGGAACTCGGCCACGGTCTGCTCTGTGCCCTTGCCCACGACGCGGCGGGCGGGGCGGCCGCGCTGGTGTCCTGCGTTGAGCAGGCCGCGTAGCTCCTCGTTGTTCTCGGCGACCTTGCCGCCCTTGGCGGGGAAGATCGTGTCGGCCTCGTCGAAGATCAGCGTCGGGGGTTCCTCGGCCTCGATGCTGCGGAAGATGGCCGCCGGTGTGGCGTTGACGGCCACGATGGGCTTGAAGCTCAACGCCTCGACGATGTCCAGGCAGCGGGACTTGCCGCACCGCTTTTCTGGGGCCTTGATGACCAGTCGCGGGGCGTGGTCAGCAGCGGCCTGGGCGTGGGTGGCCGCGCACCACAGCGCCACAGCGTCGGCCGCCTCGGCGCTGGGCAGCACCACGTACCGGGTGAACGCCGCGTGCACGTCATCGAGGAGCGCGGCGAGGGTGTCGCCCTGGTCGAGGTCGCCCAGGGTGTACTCGGTCTGGTCGCTCACGCGCTCACCCCCTTGTGGCGCATCGCTGAGCGGATGGTGGCCCGCGCCGGACCTTCGGCGAGACCGATACTGAGCGCGGCGTTCAGGAGTCGGTCAAGGTCGCTGCCCTCGGCGCCGCTCTCCACCGCGCGGCAGGCTGCCCAGAACAGGGCGTTGTTGCGGTTGCCCTCCCGCTGGCCGGAGAGCCAGGAGACGAGGCCGGCAACTCCTTGCGGGGTGTGGCCGGCGCGGGGCGCGGCTGGCCGAACGGGGCGGGGCGGGTCGAGGATGCGCTTGATGCGCGCCCAGTCCACCGGGGTGCCGGTGGGGCGGTGTTCGGTGAGCACGTAGGGGCGTCCTTGCACGGTCGAGGGCGGGGCGATGACGTAGCCGCCCCGGGCCTTGAAGTCGATGAAGTGGGAGCCCAGCCGCCCGCACCCTTGGTCGGTGCCGGTGCGGTAGGCGTGGATGCCGCCGGACGGGGTGCGCACGAGCGCGAGGGTTCCGGCCAGGACTCCGGCGCGCACGAGGCGGTTGAACGCGGCGAATCCGTCGCCGTCCGGCTTGTTGTCCACGTCGATGACGTCCACGGCCGGGGCTCCGGTGGCGATGGCTACGTTCGCGTCGGGGCGGCGTGTCCACCACGCGGTGATCCGGGCCGGTTCGGTGGTGGCGTTCTTGACGCCGTGCGGCACGAGGGTGCCGAGTGGGGCTTTGCCGTCCGGTTCGCAGGGGAACACCGGCCAGCCGCGGGCGGCGTAGTAGAGAGCTGCCTTCAGGCGCACGGCCGGGTCGGCTACGATGGGCTCAGCTAGTTCAGTGGTGAGTTCCACTTCACGACCCTCGGCCAGGCCCGGCCGGGGGTCGTTTGCGTTCGTGCTCATGCGGCCGCGCCGCCCTGCTGCCGCGCTTCCATCCACGCGATCACCTCGGCCTCTGCGTAGCGGATGCGCCCTGAGCGCGCGGGGCTGGTCTTCACGTACCTCGGCCCGCGTCCTTCGTAGCGCCACATGCTGAGCGTCTTCACGGAGTAGCCCGTCAGGTCGGAGACCTGAGTGGGTGTCAAGTATCGAGCGTTCATCTCATCCCCATTGGGTGAAAAATTCATCCATCTAGGTTGACAACTTCATCCATCGTGGGCAAAGCTACCACTGCAACAGAGGTAAACGCCAGCCGAAGTGGGTGAAAGAGGGAATGGGTCGATACAGTGCCAGGCATGGCTAAGAAGAGGCAGGAACTCGGGGCCACATCGGTCCAGGTAGCGAAGAACGTGCGACGGCTCCGTCAGGGACAGGGCATGTCCCTCGACGACCTCGTCAACGGCACGCGAGGAAGGCTCTCGCGAGATTCCGTCAAGAAGATCGAGGCAGCCGCGAACCTCGAAGCCGCGTCAGTTCGTCGCGTCGATGTCGATGACCTTGTCGTGTTGGCCCAGGCGCTCAACACATCACCGCTTGCTCTGCTGCTGCCAGTGACTGATGACCCTTACGCGGGTGTCGAGGTCACCGGGAGCTCGGAAACGTCTGCGGTGTCGGCCTGGGCATGGGGCATCGGGCTCCGCCCGCTGTCCGCAGAGGTGGCCGGGTCGGGCTCCGTGGAGGACGGCAGGAAGCGGTACCAGCGAGAGGCGTTGTTCCGGGCCTACGCGCGGCCCGGGTGGCTCTTCGAGCGGGTCGAACGGAAGTTCCACGGGGGCGACTGGCTCCCCGACGACGATACAGAACACGAACCAGGAGACGAATCCCCAGATGGCACGGATACGTGACCTTTGGAAGAACAAGGACGGGTCGAGGTCCACACGCGACGGCATCGGCAAGCGCTGGTGCGTCGTGTGGACCGACCCCGCCGGTGACGAGAAGAACGAGTCGTTCGCCAAGAAGCCGGACGCCGAGCGCTTCAAGACCCAGATCGAGCACGACCTCATGGTCGGCGACTACATCGACCCCGACCGGGGCAAGACCGCGCTGAGCACCTACGTCGCTGAGAAGTGGTGGCCCGCACAGGTTCACCTCGCCGACGGCACCCGCGAGACCTACGACCGCCACCTGAGGAACCGCATCCTTCCCGCCCTCGGAGCGCGGTCGCTGAACAGCATCCGCAAGGCGGACGTCAAGGAGTTCGTGGGGCGTATCACCGGCACCGTGTCGGCGCGGACTGTGCAGACCACGTGGGCCACCCTGTCGACCGTGCTCTCCTCGGCGGTCGATGACGAGCTGATCCGGCGCAACCCGTGTGCCGGGGTCAAGCTCCCGAAGATTCCAGAGCGGGACGTGATCATCTTCCCCGCTGCGGATGTGCTGCGCGTCGCCGAGACGATCTCACCCCGGTACCGGCTCGCCGTACTTCTCGCGGCCGGGGCCGGGCTCCGGCAAGGTGAGGCGCTGGGGCTCGCCGGGCGCCGCGTTGACGTCGAGGGGTCACGCCTGCTGCTGCGGGAGCAGATGCAGGGCGGCAAACTCGCCCCGCTCAAGACGAAGGGCAGTAGGCGCACGGTCCCCGTTGACTCCGGTCTGCTGGCTGAGATCACCGCGCACATGGACGCGTACCCGCCCGGCGCGGACGGCGTCCTGATCACCAACACCAAGGGTGCGGCCATGATCCGCGGCCGGTTCGTCGAGGCCTGGGCGAAGGGCGTCGAGCGCGCCGGGCTGCCCAAGGGCACCCGCTTCCACGACCTGAGGCACTTCTACGCCTCGGCGCTGATCGCTGCCCAGGTGAACGCGAAGGTACTCCAGCGCCGCATGGGGCACGCCTCGATCACGGAGACGTTCGATACCTACGGGCACCTGTTCCCCGATCACGAGGACATCGGGCGCGGGGTTCTCGACCAGGCGCTCAACCTCGCTGCGTAGTACCGCTTCCCGGGATGAAACCGGGATCAGAGGCCTGTGAAACGGCCTCCATGGCAGGTCAGAGGCTATGTGTGGCTCAGAGTCCGGCTTACCGGCCGACTCCCTCTCTTTCAGCTTCCCCCAGGTCCGCTGTCCGGGTGCTCGGCCCCGGGTCGGGCCGGGGCCGAGCGGCTCACTCAGCCCACCAGGGCCCGCCAGGTGAGGGGACCGGCCTCGCCGTCGACGACCAGTCGGTTGACCCGCTGGAACTCGCGGACGGCGGTGTTCACGACCGGCCCGAAGTTGCCGTCGACCACCAGCCCGGCGCTGCGCTTGTTCATCGCGGTCTGGAGCGCTCGCACGTGGGATCCGTCGCGGACACCCTGCTTGAGTTCGTACACCAGGTGGGGCCAGGTCCTCGGCCCGACCTGGCCATCCGCCACCAGCCCCTTGGACCGTTGGAACGCCTTCACCGCGTTGACCGACGTCGGGCCGTAGTACCCGTCGGCCACGAGGGATGTGCCGCGCTGGGTCATCAGGTGCTGGATGACGGAGACCGTCACCCCTCTGGCCTCGGGGTCGACACTCGGCCAGCCGCCGCCCAGGTCCACACCGCGGGACCGCATGAACGGCACCGGGTTGGTGATGCCCCCCAGGCGCCCCGTGTGGGTCTCGAAGTGCAGGTGGGGGCCGGTCACGTTTCCGGTGGCCCCCATGTCGGCGATGCGCTGGCCCGCGCTGACCCGGGCATTGAGGGCGACCCGGTAGACGCTCAGGTGACCGTAGTAGGTGTACACGTTGTTGCCGTGGGAGATGACGATGGCCTCGCCGGTCCGGCCGGGGAGGCCGCCTCCCCAGGAACGGCCGACCACGGTTCCGGCGGCCGCTGCGTACACGGCGGTGCCGGTGCTGTTGGTGACGTCCTGACCGGCGTGGGTGCTGCCGCCCCGGGGAGCACCGAAGTGCCCGCCGGAGGGGAAGTAGCCCAGGGCCGGGTTGCACCAGGAGGCGTTCATCGCGGACGCGGCGTGCGCGGCGGTGCCGCCCAGGCCGGTCAGGGCCACGACCGCTCCCAGTCCGGTGCCGAAGAGCACGCGGCGCGACCAGGGGGAGGAGGGTTCACAGGCGCGGGGGTCAGAGACGGGCGCCGTGCAGGACTCGCACATCTTGTCTCCTGTGAAGGAACATGCCGAAGGAGGGTCTGGAATGGATGGTTTCCTTCGGTCCCCTGGAGATTAGGGTGCGCGGTCCGATGTGTACAGGGGGTTTCGCGGCACTTTCGGCCGGACGGGAGGGCTTCGGGGACACATTCCTGAATCGCCACGGTGATGGCCGGATCGCCTTGTGGGGCGGTAGATTGACCCTTGCGCTCCGTACCCCGGAAGCCCCGGAGCGCGAACGCCCGTGGGCCGACCGGGGTCGACGGCCCGACGGGCATCCGCGTTCACGGGAATGGGTGACTCTTGTTCGACTCCACCGCCTTCTGGGTGGTCCTCTTCGGCCTGCCGATCCTGGCGATCGTGGCGATCATCCTGCTCGCCACCTACCAGGCCTCAGGTGTTCAGCAGGACGGACGGGACGACACTCCCGACGACGACTCGTCCAGCGACTGACCCTCGGCCGCTCCCTCGCGAGGGAGCGGCACGGCCTCGGGCACGTCCTGGACGCCCTGAACGGGGGAGAACTCCCCGGTCTCGGCGTCCAGCAGGTGCACCTTGGCGGTCTCCAGGTCGTAGTACATCCCGGACAGCGTGAGCTGCCCCGATTCCACCCTTTCGCGCACGACCGGGTACCCCATGAGGTTGCCGAGCTGCTCGATCACGTTGGCCTGGGCCAGCCGCCGCAGGGCTTCCGACGCGGGCAGCCCTGCCAGTTCACCGTGGTCCGCCCCGGCCCGGCGCAGGCTCCCCTGTCCGTTGGCCAGCCACCGGCGGATGTGCGAGCTCTCCTCCTCGACGGGTCCCTCGTGCGCCCCCTCCGCCAGGGCCCGCATCGCCCCGCAGTGCGAGTGCCCGCAGACCACGATCGAGGGCACCCGCAGGACGTTGACCGCGTACTCCACCGCCGCCCCCGCGGAACCGTCGGCGCTGCCGTGCCGGGGCACCAGGTTGCCCACGTTGCGCAGGGTGAACAGGTCGCCCGGACCGCTCGCGGTGATCAGGTTGGGCACCACGCGTGAGTCAGCGCAGGTGATGAACAGGGCCGTCGGGTTGTGGCGGTGTGAGAGGCGGCTCATCACCGCGCGCATCCGGTCCGCGGTGCTGGCGTGGTATTCGCGGGCCCCCGCGGTGAGCAGCCCCAGCGGGTTCACCGCCAGGTCGGCGCCGGACTCGCGGCGCATGTCCCACGGGGCCCACCAGCGGCCCTTGGGGATGGTCTTGGCCGCCGGGGCCGACCTCTCGGAGCTGCGCGCGTACCAGTTCTCGTGGACCTCGTCGATGTCGACGCTGCCGCCGGTGCGCTCGTGGTCCACCCGCCAGGCGTGGATGGCCTCGAAGGCGGCGTGGTCCATGAAGTCCACGTGCAGGTCCAGGTCGACGCTGGCCCCTTCGGGGATGGTCCGCAGCACGTGCGCCAGCCGGGGAACCCCCAGGAAGGTGAGTGATCCGTGCACGGTCACGTGCACCCGCCCGGCGCGCTCCTCGGTGACCACGGTGAGCTTGGTCAGGCGGCGCAGCGACACGATCATCGCGAGCGCGAAGCCGATGAACACCCCCTCCAGCAGTCCGATGAACACCACGCCGAACAGGGTCACCAGGTAGACGCTGGCCTCGTGGTGCTTGCGCAGGTCGCGCAGGTGGGCCAGGGACACCATCTGCACGCCGATGAAGACGAGCAGCGCGGCCAGGGCGGGCATCGGGATCAGCTCGACCACGTGCGCGAAGAACGCGACGAAGAGCAGGATCCACACTCCGTGCAGGATCGTGGAGAGCGGGCTGCGGGCCCCGGCCCGCACGTTGGCGGTGCTGCGGACGATGACACCGGCGATGGGCAGGCCGCCCAGGGCACCGCTGACGGTGTTGGCGGCGCCCTGCCCGCACAGCTCCCGGTTGAGCTGGACCCGGCGGCCGCTGTGCAGCCGGTCCACCGCGATGGCGGCCAGCAGCGACTCCACACTGGCGACCATGGCGACGGCCGCCACGGCCAGGGCGATGCCGTGCCACTGCCCGGCCTCGGGCAGCATCGGCCCGTTCCAGGCGTCGGCGAGGGAGCCGGGCAGGGCCACGGTCTCGACCTCCCAGCGGCCGAGGGTGGCGATGACGGTGGCGGTGCCCACCGCGACCAGCGCGGCGGGGATCATCCCCGGCCGGACCTTGCCGATCGCGGGCAGCCGGTTCCAGCCGAACATGATCGCGATCGTGATGACGCCGACCGCGACCGCGGCGGTGTGGTTGTGCGCGATCTGTTCGGGCAGGTCGGCGATGTTGGCCAGGGCCGAGCTCTGCGGGGCCCCTCCCAGGACCACGTGGAGCTGTGCGAGGGCGATGGTGACGCCGACCCCCGCGAGCATGCCGTGCACGACGGCGGGGGAGACGGCGAGGGCGGCCCGCGCGATGCGGAACGCGCCCAGGGCCAGTTGGACCAGCCCGGCCAGCAGGGTGATCAGGCAGGTGACCCGCCATCCGTAGGTCATGATCAGGTCGGCGACGATGATGGTCAGTCCGGCGGCCGGGCCGCTGACCTGCACCACCGATCCGCCGACGAGACCGGCGACGATACCGCCCACGATGGCGGCGATGATTCCGGCGATCAGCGGGGCGCCGGAGGCGACCGCGATCCCCAGGGACAGGGGGACGGCGACCAGGAAGACCACGAGAGAGGCGCCGAAGTCGGCGGCGACCCCCTTGCGATCCGTGTGGGTCCCGGGCCGTTCGGAGGTGGTCTCCGGTCGGCCGGGTGGTGCTCCCTGGGCGTCGTTGCGCATGGTTACTCCGTTCGGGTTGGACCAGGCAAGGCGTATGCGTAGGCGCACGGGGACGGCAGAGTCCGAACGGGGGGTACGTGGCTGAACGCGTCACGACGACGAGACCGCGAAGGGTGCTTCGTCAATAACTAACTGTAGTCAACAAGAATGACTGTGTGTTACGGGCTGTTGTGCTCTTGGTGACCATTTTCCCGACTTCACATGTACGCGGGGACGAATCAGGACAGAAAAAACCCGAGGTGGCGGGGGTTTCCCGCCACCTCGGTGGTGTGAAGTGGTGATGGCGCCTGTCGCGCCAGGAGGGTCCGCGGAGACCTAGCGGAACCGGCCGTCCTCGTAGCCGCCCTCGTAGTGTTCCTGCTCCGGGGCGGGGTGGCCGTAGGGCGCCTGCCCGTAGGGGCCCTGGCCCTGTTGCTGGCCGGGTCCGCCCTGGCCGTTGGCACCCTCCGGAAGCGGCGGCTGCCAGCCCTCCACCGGCGGGTAACCGTAGTCGGGTTCGGGCCGCTGCGGCGCGAACCCGCCCCTCATCGGGTCGGTGTGGTCCGGTCCTGCGAAGCCGCCCTGTCCTCCGTGCGGCTGCTGACCGTAGGGGTCGCCCTGCTGGGTGTGCCCCGGGAACGTGGTCGGGAGTTCACCGCGCAGCTGGTCCGCCTGATAGGCGCCGGTCGGGTAGGCGGGCGGCCCTCCGTAGGCGGGACCGCCGTGGCCGCCGACCGGGCCGCCCGGTCCGGGAGGAACGGGGCCCTGTCCGAACGGGGAGGGCTGACCCGCGTGGTGACCCCCGCCCGGCGCCGTCGGCTGGCTCGGCTGGCCGAAGCCGCCCGAGTCGTCCTGACCGCCCCACAGCGGCGCGTTCGAGCCACCGGGAACACCGGGCGTGTTCTGTCCGGGCAGTCCGTTCTGTCCGCCGATTCCGCTCTGGCCGGGCATTCCGGACTGGTAGTCGCGGGTGTGTGCGCCGGTGTCGTAGGGGCTGCGCTGGTGGGTGCCGGTGTCGTATTCGGGCCGGGTGAAGGAACCGCTGTCGTAGGACGAGCCGGACGTGAACGAACTCGCCGCGTACCCACCGGTCAGAGGATCGGTGGAACCGGGGAGCTGGTGCCCGGGGACGGTCGGGCCGCCCATCGGCTGACCCGGCGAGGGCTGCGCGCCGGCGCCGGGAGCGGAGTGGGCGCCGCTCGGGCCACCGTGGCCCGCTCCGGACCCGAGTCCACCCAGCGAGGACAGGTCGGGGCGCTGGTGGGCGCCGGTGTCCATGCTCGACCAGATCGGTGAGCTCAGGTCGTGGCCGCTGGCCGGGGTCGGACGGAACCCGGGGTCCAGGGGGTCGGAGGACGCGGGAACCGACCCGCCGACACCGCCGCCGGGACCCGTGCCGCCGCTCAGCGGCGGGTAGTCGGAGTGGTTCGTCGACCCGCTGTCGTACGACGAACGCCCCTCGCCCAGCGGTCCACCGCCGAGTGAACCGCCGCCCGGGTTGCCGCCGCCCAGCGGTCCGCCGCCGAAGGAGCCGCCACCCAGTGGGTCCTGCGAGATCGGTTCCCGCCGCTCAGAGGGTCGGATCGGCTCGCGGCCCTCGAAGGGGTCACCGGTCGAGGGGGGACGCGGGCTCCAGGAACCCGGCCCCAGCGGGTCGTCGTCCAAAGAGGAGGGGGAGGGAGCCGCGGCCCGGGCCGGGGGGAGCCCCTGCGTGGGGGGCAACCCTTGCGTGGGGGGCAGACCCTGGGTCGGCGGCAGCGCCGCCGGGCCCTGGCCGAGCCCCTGCTCGGGCGGGCGCTGCTCCCGGTGGCGCGGAGCGGGCTCGGGCGGCGCGGGCGTGTTGCTCTGTCCCAGACTGGCCAGCATCGCCAGGTCGGTGGGGCCGGTGGGGCCGCGCTCCGGCTGGGCGGGAGAAAGGGCACTCGCCCCGGCGGGCGGGGCCTGGATGACGGTGTCCTGGCGCGCCGACGCCCGGTCGTCCTCGTAGTCGTCTTCGTAGTCGTCCGCGTAACCGTCGTCGTCACCGGGTCCGGTGGCGTCCGCGCGCCCGCCGGAGCGGGCGGGGGCCGCGTCCTCGTCGCTCAGACTCGACCAGAAGTCATTGTCGGAGAGCCCGTCGGAGTCGTCCTCCCAGTCCACACCGCGCTGGCGCTTGCCCTTGGAACGCCGTTCCGGCCTGCCCCCGGCGTCCTGGCGCGATCTGCGGGACCGGCCCCTGGGGGCGACCTCGTCGTCCTCGGGGTCATCGTCCCGCTCCCGCCGGTCGCGCCGGTCGTCGCGGTCGTTGTCCTCGACGTCGTCGTACTCGTACTCGTCGTCGTAGTCGTCCTCACGCGAGCCGATGCTGAGCGCGCGCATCCCCAGGAGGAGGAGCACGAGCACGGCGAGCACGACGATGACGGCGGTGATGATGATGACGGTGACGGTCATGGTGTACGCACTACCTTGGGGAGGTCGGCCGCGCCCGGGGAGCGCCTGGGACCGGCCTGGCGAGTACCGGTCGGGGGTGGAAGGCGGCGGCCCGGTTCCGCGTGGACCCGACGTGCCGGGGCCCAGTGGCTGGCAGGGCGCGACCGCCGGTGATCCGACGCGGTCTCGGGTCAGGGTGCCGCGGGGCGGTTGGACGGGTATCGGTCAACTGAAATGGGGTGAGGGGCACGGACCCACTGTATGCGCTGTCGCGCGCTGTGTGCAGAGGGCGACGGGTGCTTCCTCAGTTGTTCCCCGTGCGGTCGGTCGGGCGGGTCCGTCCGGTTTCGAGCGCGGAGAATCGCTGACTATGACCCATTTCACTCGCTGCTGGTGAGCAGCGTACCCCGGGCCACGGCCTGGTTCGCGATGGCCTCAAGGGTCAGGTCCAGGGCCGCCCCCTCGGGCAGGTCCAGGTGCCCCTCCAGGGCGTACACGGTGAACCGAAACTCGTGCACGTCGCTCTCCTCGGGGCAGGGAGCCCCGTAGGCGGCGTCACCGGCGGTGTTCTGTCCCTGCTTCGCGTCGCCCGGGACGGTGTTCTGCCGTAGCTCGACCAGCTGCGGGTCCAGGTCGTAGACCATCCAGAACACGACGGCGGCGCTCGGGTCGTCCACCACCAGCGCGATCGAACCCACGTCGTCGGGAAGACCCGACCAGCTCAGCGGCGGCGACACCGGCTCGCCGTCGGCCTCACACGAGTACGCGGCGGGAAGGGGCTGCCCCTCCTGCATCATCGGGCTGGTCACGTTGATGTCGGTCGGCATCTCACCGCTCAGCTCCGAGGAGACCCCGCAACCGGTCGACGCGAGCAGGGCGGCGCCCACCGCCACGGCACCCGCGCGGGTACCGGGAGAGGTTCGGGGCAGACCGTGCGCGGCGGTGGTCCGGAGGGAAGGCAAGACCGGGAACAATGGGGCTCCTGCTGGACTTTCGGGCCAAAAGGCGAGACTCGCGGTACGTCGGACCGGGCGCGGGGGGACCCCGGGCCGGTCACGAGGGAACCGTGCGCACGGGCACCTCGACGGTCGGCGCGACACGGTCCTGAGCGAACCCTACTGCGATCGGCCGCGACCACGGCATTCCGGACCGTTCACGGACCCGCGTCGCGAGGGCGTCCCCGCCCGCCGCGGCCCGGCCACGACGCCCGGGTCGCCCACCGGATCGGTGATGATGGGTCGGTGCGGTTCTCCCTTCTGGGGCCCCTCCAGGTGCACGACGCCTCCGGAGAGCCCCTCACCATCGGCGGCGCCCGTCTGCGCGCCCTCCTGACGCTCCTCCTGCTCCGCCCCGGCCAGCAGGTGTCCACCGAACAGCTCACCGACGCGATCTGGGGTGAGGACGCACGCGTCGCCTCGGGCAACGCGCTCCAAGCCCTGGCCTCCCGCCTGCGCCGCGCCCTGGGCGGTGGCGTGCGTCTCCATGGTGACGCCTACGGGTACCGGCTGGAGGTCACCCCGGGGCAGGTGGACCTCCACGAGTTCGACGAGCTCGCCAGGCACGGGCGGGAGCGGCTCCTCGCCGGTCGTCCGAAGGAGGCCGAGCGCGCCCTGTCGGCGGCACTGGCCCTGTGGCGCGGACCGGCCCTGCCCGACCTCACCGTCCACGGTGTGGCCGAGGACATCGCCCTGCGCCTGTACGAGGCCCGACGCACCGCGCGCGAGGACCACCTGGAGGCCCGGATCGACCTCGGCCGCTTCGTGGAGGCTCTGCCCGAGGCGGAGGCGCTGGCCGCAAGGGAACCGCAGCGCGAACGCCCCGTCGAACTCCTCATGCGCGCCCTGGCGGGCAACGGTCGGACCGCCGACGCCCTGGCCGCCCACGAGGCCTTCCGGGAGCGGCTCGCCGACGAACTCGGTCTGGACCCCTCCGACCACCTCGGGCGGGTCCACCTGCGGCTTCTGCGCGGAGAACTCGTGCCCGACGGCTCCGTGCCAGCGGAACCGCAGCCGCCAGCGGTGGTCCGTCTGCCCCGGCCCCTGACCGGTTTCGTCCCACGCGACGCGGAGGTGCGCGCGGCGGTGAAGGGCCTCTCCGCCGCGCGGTTGGTCACCCTCACCGGGCCGGGTGGGTCTGGCAAGACCCGGCTGGCGGTGGAGGCCGCCGCCCACCTGGCCGAACACGCACCGGAACTCGCCGCCGGAGGTGTGTGGTTCGTCGGTCTGGCCCCGGTGCGTCAGGGCGCCGACCTGCCCGACGCACTGGCCACCGCCCTGGACCTGCGCGGGCAGGCTGTCTTCCAGACACGCGCCGCCGTGCTGCCGCTGTCCCCCCTCGAACGGGCCGTCTCCTTCCTGGGGGAACGCTCCGGGCTGATCGTGCTGGACAACTGCGAGCACGTGGTGGACGCCGCCGCCCGCCTGGTCGAGGTCCTGCTCACGCGCTGTCCCGACCTACGCGTGCTTGTCACCTCCCGGGAACCCCTGGGAGTCGGGGGCGAGATCCTGCTGCCGGTGCCCTCGCTCGACCAGCCGCCCGAGGACGCGGGGGTGGAGGAGGTACGGAGCTACCCGGCCGTGACCCTGTTCTCCGAGCGCGCGCGGGCGGTGCTCCCCGGCTTCACCGTCGACGCCGACAACGTGGGCCACGTCGTCCGGATCATCCGCGAACTCGACGGCATGCCGCTCGCGCTGGAACTGGCCGCCGCGCGCCTGCGCGCGATGTCGCCAGCCCAGCTCGCCGACCGCCTCCGGGACCGGTTCCGCCTGCTCACCAGCGGTAGCCGCTCGGCACTGCCCCGCCACCGCACCCTGCGGGCGGTGGTCGACTGGAGCTGGGAGCTGCTCGACGAACCCGAGCGCCGCCTCCTGCGCCGCCTGGCCGTCATGCCCGGCGGGGCCACCCTGGAGGCGGTCGAACGGGTCGGGTCCGACCCGGACGGCCCGGACGGGACCGTGGCCGGGCACGATGTCTGGACGGTCCTGTTCGCCCTCGTCGACAAGTCGCTCGTGGTGGCGCAGACCCCCGAGGGAGAGGACACCCCCGCCCGCTACCGGCAGTTGGAGACCGTCCGCGCCTACGCGACCGAACGCCTCACCGCCAGCGGTGAGGAGGAGCGCGTCCGGGACACGCAGGCCCGTTACGCGCGCGACCTGTGGCGTCAGGGCGACCCCGAACTGCGCGGCCCCGGCCAGCGGCACTGGTTGGCCCGGCTCGGTGCGGAGTCCGACAACTGCGTGGCGGCCTTCCACTGGGCGGTGGAGCGGCGAGACGCCGCCCTGGCCCTGGACCTGGTCGAGCACTCCCAGTGGTACTGGTCCCTGGACGAGCACTGGCAGCAGACCGCCCGGTGGTCCCGTCAGGTCCTGGAACTGGTGGGCGACTCTCCTCCTGAGGGGCACGAGGTCGCCTACGCGAGCTGCCTCTTCCACCGATCCGGGGAGATGGACCTGGGCCGCGCCACCGTCGTCGAACGCCTCGGCCGGGTCGAGGAGGTGCTGGCGGGGGCCGGGCTCCGTGCCGAGGACCACCCCGTGCTCATCCTCTGCCTGGTGTACCGGTCGATGACCGACGGGTATCCGGGAGGCCCGTCCCGCACCCGCCTCGAGGAGAGTCTCCGGGACCAGAGGGACCCCTGGGCCCGGGGGATGACGCACCTGATGCTCTCGCTCCTGGACGGGGTCCACGGGGACGCGCGCGGGGCCGTGGAACGGGCCACCACCGCGTTGGAGTCCATGCGTGAACTCGGCGACGTGTGGGGGCAGTGCAACGCGATCGTGCACCTGGTGGACGTGGTCCGTTACACGGACCTGGAACGCTGCCGCCGCCTGCTCGACGGGGGGATCGCCCTGGCGCAGGAGGGCGGACTGGAGGGGGTCGTCGCCATGTTCCGGACCCGGCGCACCCAGATCCTGGTCGACCTCGGTGAGGTGGCGGAGGCCGAGCTGGACCTCAGGCGGCTCCTGGGCGGTTCGGCCGAGGACGAGCACCTGGTGTCCCTCCGGCTCACCCAGATCCAGTGGCTGTGCGCCGCGGGCCGCATGGTCGAGGCCCGGCGGCTCCTGGAGGAGACCGAACCGTCCGTGGCCGCCCTGGGCGGCTTCGCCCCGGCCTACGTCGAACCCGCGTGGCGGGTGCAGGCCGCCGACCTCGCCTGGGCGCAGGGCCAGACGGACCTGGCCTGGCGGGAGGTGGGCCGGGCCTGGTGGCTGGCCCGGTTCGGGCTGGGACCGTTCGGCGCCGACGTCCTGGACACCATGGCGTCCATGGTGGCGGGGGAGGAGCCGGAGTGGGCCGCCTTCATGCTCGGTTACGCCGCCCAGCTGCGTGGGGTCGCCGACACCGCCACGCCCAAGGGGCGTCGGGTCCGTGCACGGCTGGAGGAGGATCTGGGGGCGGAGGGGTTCGCGCGTCTGCTCGCGGAGGGCGAGGACAGCGATCGGGAGGCCGCTCGGGACCGGGTGGCGCGGTGGCTCGCCCCGATCGTCCCGGACGACGTCGACCTCGGGGACTGGGCACTGTGAGGATCCCGCCGGACCCCGCGTGACCCCAGGGCGCCCCGGCGCGCTGGACACCGCCTCACACGGCGGCGCCCAGCGGCCCGGGGATCAGGTGCGGCGGCGGTAGGCCCATACGGCCAGCGGGAAGAAGATCGCCGTGATCACCACGGTCCAGAACAGGGTCCAGGCCACGGGAGCGGCGGCGTCACCGCCGAGCATGAGCCCGCGCATGGCGTCCACCACGTGCGTGACCGGGTTGTTCGCCGCGATCGGAGCCAGCCAGCCCGGCATGTTGTCGGGAGCGACGAACGCCGAGCTGCCGAAGGTGAGCGGGAACAGCAGGATCATCCCGAACGACTGCACCGCCATCGGCGTGCGGACGAGCATGCCGACGAAGGCCGACATCCAGCACAGCGCGAACGCGAACAGCAGGATCAGGGCGCTGGCCGCCAGCACACCGAGGAACCCGCCCTCGGGACGGAAACCGATCGCCACGCCGACCAGCACGACCATGACGACGGTGATCGCGTACCGGACCAGGTCACCCAGGATCGCGCCGATCAGCGGGGCCGAGCGCGCGATGGGCAGGGACCGGAACCGGTCGAAGATGCCCTTCTCCACGTCCTGGCTCAGGCTGAAGCCCGTGCCCATCGTGGCGAACACCACCGACTGCGCGACGATGCCTGGCATGAGGAAGTCGCGGTAGCTCTGCCAGTCGCCCATCATCGCCTGTCCGAAGACGAAGACGAACAGGGTCACGAACATCACCGGTTGCAGCATCAACCCGAAGACCTCTTCGGGGTTGGCCCGGATCTTCAGGACGCTGCGCCAGGTGAGCTGGAGCCCGTGCTGGACGGTCGTCAGAGGGGAGATGTGCGCGGGCGCCACCGGCGCGCCCTCCTGTGCCGACCTCGGCCGGGTCGTCACGGCGCTCATGCTGGGGTCCCTTCGTTCGCGGGCTGACCCGCGGTCTCGTCATCGGCGGGGTGGCCGGTCAGGGCGAGGAACACCTCGTCCAGGCTCGGCTTGCGCAGGGAGAGTTCGGCGACGGACACGCCCTGCTCGTCCAGGCGGCGCACCGTCTCGGGCAGCACGCCCACGTCGGTGACCGCGACGCTGGCCAGCAGCCCGTCGGTCGTCACCGGTGAGCTGGTGACGGCCTCGACGATCCGGGTGGCCAGCGGCAGCTGCGCGGGGTCCACGGTGCGCAGTTGCAACACCTGGTTGCCCGCGTGGCTCTTCAGCTCCTCGGGAGTGCCCCGGCTGATCACCTTGCCGTGGTCCAGCACGACGATGTCGTCCGCGAGCTGGTCGGCCTCCTCCAGGTACTGGGTGGTGAGCAGCACGGTCACGCCGTCGGACACGAGGTCGCGCACCACGTCCCACAGGCCGTTGCGGCTGTGCGGGTCCAGACCGGTGGTCGGCTCGTCCAGGTAGAGCAGCGCGGGGCGGCCCACGAGGCTCGCGGCCAGGTCCAGGCGGCGGCGCATGCCGCCCGAGTAGGTCTTGGCGGGGCGGTCGGCGGCGTCGGAGAGCCCGAACCGCTCCATCAGCTCCCTGGACCGGGCCCTGGCGCCGGCGCGTCCGAACCCGAGCAGGCGGGCGATGAGCACCAGGTTCTGGGTGCCGGTCAGCTCGGCGTCGACCGCCGCGTACTGGCCGGTCAGGCCGATCTGGCGGCGTACCTCGTGTGGTGCGCGCACCACGTCGTGGCCGCCGACGGTGGCGTGTCCGGCGTCGGGCCGCAGCAGGGTGGAGAGGATGCGTACGGTCGTCGTCTTACCGGACCCGTTGGGTCCCAGGACGCCCAGTACGGCCCCCGCTCTCGCCGTCAGGTCCACTCCGCCAAGGGCGGTCTTGCCCTTGAAGTGCTTGACCAGACCCTCCGCGCGGATGGCGTCAGTCATTGGTCCTCCGTTTCAACGTCTGTCCCCAAGTGTGCCGACCTGCACTGACAGAACGCTGACAGCATGGTTCGCCCCGTCCTGACATCATTGGCGCCCGCTGTGGTCCGGGGGGGACGTCCTAGACTCGTGCACGTGATGAACACCCCGCCCCACGACGCCATTCCCCCCTCGGGACAGTTCCCCGATCCGCCCGGACCGGCCGGGACCGCGCGGCTACGACCTCCGTTGCGCAGGGTGAGCGGGCGTGCGATCGGAGTGTGGACGCTCCGGCTGCTCTTCGGCGCGGTCTTCAACCTGGTCCTGTTGAGCCTGGTCGCGTGGGCCGCGAGCGCGGCTCCTTGGGGCTGGATCCCCGAGTGGGCCTCACACAACGCCTGGGCGCTGCCGGTCGCCTACTCGGTCTACGCCGTGGCCAAGATCGCGATCGTCCCGTCCTGGCGGTACCGAGTGCACCGCTGGGAGGTCGCCGACGACGTGATCTACACCCGTGAGGGGTGGATCAGCCGCGCCTGGCAGCTGGTCCCGGTGAACCGGCTCCAGACCGTGGACCACACCCAGGGATGGCTGGAGAGGATCTTCGACGTGGCCACACTCCAAGTGCAGACCGCCTCCTACGCCGGTTCCTCGACCATCGAGGGGCTGGACGCCGACGAGGCACGCAGGCTCAGCGAGGAGCTGGCCGTGCGCGCCGGAACCCTGCGGGACGACGCGACCTGATGGACGAACAGCACGGACGCCACGAAGAGCGCGGGCCGGACGAGCCGGACGGGCCCGGCACGGACCCCGCCGGTCCCGATCCCGACGCGGCCGGGGGAGCGAGCTCCTGGGTAGCCCCGGGCAGCACACCCTCCGAACCCCCGACCGCACCGGACGGAGGCGGTTGGGCGGCTCCTGGCGCGGCGCCCCGCCACGTCTCGGAGCCGTGGCCGGTGGATCACCGTCCCGGGGACCGCTCCTGGACCGGGAACCACCCCGGGCAGGGGGCCAGCCAGCCCGGACCCGGTCCGCGCTCCGGGCCGCCCGATCACGGTCCCGTCCGCGGTCCGGGCGAGGGTCCCCGCACCTGGTCCGCCCCCGGACCCGCCCCGGGGTCGAACCCCTGGACCGGCCGTGACCCCGGACCCCGGCAGGGGCCGGGCACCGCCCCGGGCGCCTGGTCCGGCCAGGGGACCGCCTCCTGGCAGGGCGGCGCTGCGGGCGACAGCCCCGGCGACGAGGGCGGGGGCGCGGGCGGGCCGGGCTCGGGCCACGGCCCGGGACCCTCGCCCTGGAACCAACCGCAACAGCCGTATCAGCCGTACCCGCCGCAACAACCGCAACAGCCGTACCCGTGGCAACAGCCGAACCCGCCGCAGCAGCCGCACCCGCAGGGCGCCGGACCGTACCCGTGGCACCCCGTGCCTCCGGGGCAGGTCGCCGGCGGAGGGACCCCCGGTGGCGAGACCGCCCGATCCTGGTGGGGAGAGGCGCAGCCGCCCCCTCCCTCGACGGGATTCGGGGCGGAGAGCGCGCGGAGACTCAGCCCGCGCACCATGGTGGTCGGGCCGATCAACCAGCTCAGGAGCCTCCTCCTTCCGGTCCTCGCCGGTCTGGTGCTCGGAGGGTTCAACCCGTGGTTGCTGGCCGCAACGGGAATGGGTGTCGTCGTGCTCCTCGTCGGCGGGTTCGTCACGTGGCGGACCTTCCGCTACGAAGTGGGTGCGGACCGGGTCGAGATCAGCAGGGGCCTGATCCGGCGTTCACGGCGCACGATCCCCCTGGAACGGGTGCGGGGGGTGGACGTCACCAGCTCCCTGCTCCACCGCCTGCTGGGTGTGGCCGTGGTTCGGATCGAGGCCGCCGCCGGTTCGGCGGCCGGGACCGAGGACGGCAAGCTCGACGCGGTCTCCGCCGAGGAGGCAGAGCGGCTGCGCCGGGTCCTGCTGCACCGCAAGGCCGTGCTCACCGAACAGGAGAGCGGCCCGGGGGCGGCCGTGCCCGGAGAGTCCGGCGGTACCGGGGGAGTGCCCCCCACCGAGGGTTCCGCGACCACGGGTGTGCCCTCGGGAGAGGGGGACCCCGACGAGACCGTCACGTACTTCAGCATGCCCCGGAGGTGGTACCTGTACGGGGCGCTCAGCCTGGGCTACCTGCTGACGCCGTTCGTGGTGCTGGCGACCCTGTTCGGCATGGTGCAGCAGTCGGCCGGGCAGATGGTGACCGACTACTTCATTGACTGGGTGACCACGGCGGACCGTGCCTTCCTCGTGTTGTTCGGGGCGGTGTTCGCGGGTGTCCTGGTGCTGCTGATGCCGGTGTTCGCGGTGGTCTCCTACGCCATCACCCACTGGGGCTTCTCCCTGAGGGATCGAGACGGGTCGCTGGTCGCCGAGCGCGGCCTGTTCACCCGGCGCAGCGTCACTCTGGAGAAGCGGCGCATCAGAGGGTACGAGTTGCAGGACAACCCCCTCGAACGCACCCGCGGGGTGGTGGGGCTGCGCGCCATCGTCACCGGCCTGGGTGACGCCGCGACGCGCGCCGTGCTGCTGCCGGTCGGTCCGAGGTCGACGGTGGAGCCGGTGGTGGACCGGGCACTGACCCTGTTTCGGGGGCGACTGGTCCGGCACCCCCGCGCCGCGTTGTTCCGGCGTCTGACCCGCGCGGTCCTTCCCTTCGCGGCCGTCGCCTCGGTGGCCGCGTACTTCGACGTCACCTGGCTGGCCGTGGCCGCCGGGGCCCTGGCCCTTCTGGGGGTGCCCCTCGGGATCGACCGCTACCGCTCACTGGGGCACGGCTACGACGGCGAACGGGTGAGCGTGCGGTCGGGCTCGCTGTCCCGTTCGCAGGCCACGGTCGAGCGGTCGGCGGTGATCGGGTGGACCTGGACCCAGACGCTCTTCCAACGCCGCTCCTCGCTGGCCAACCTCCAGGTCACCGTGGGCGCGGGCACGGGAGGCTACACGGCGCAGGACGCCGCGCTCGACGGGTCCGTGGCCTTCGCCGCGCGGATCACCCCGGAGATGGTGCGGCCCTTCCTGGCTGGGGAAGAGCAGCGCGGGCCCGGTGACGGCGCCGGTGAGGCGCCCCGGGGCTGAGTCGGCGGACCACCGGGCACAGCGGTGAGGGGCGGTCGCACGATGGCGACCGCCCCTCACCGCTGTCCGCCCGGCCCCGGAGACCACTGGTCCCCGGGGCCGGGTTCGCTCACTCGCTCTTCTTCGAGCCGAACATGATCTCGTCCCAGGAGGGCACCGAGGCCCGGCGCCCCCGCCCCTTGCGCTTGGCCGCTCCGCCCGCCGGGGAACCGGTCGCGGCCGTCGGGACGGCCGGAGCCGGGGGAGCCTGGTCGGCGGCGCGGCGCGGCGTGCCCTTGTCGTTGAGGTCGATGGTGGCCCGACGGCGGCGCGGGCGCTGCTGCGGGTCCTCAGCCGCCGGGGTCTCGGCCGGTTCCACGTGGGGCGCGGGCGCCGGTGCGGGCCGGGCGTCGAGCCAGTCCGGCGCCGAGGGCGGCTCCGGAGGCTGCCGGTACTCGTGGGGCTGGACCTCGTGCCTGAGCGGCTCGGGGCGCGCCGGGGCCTCGTGGGCGGCGGAGGCACTCTCCTCGAAGACCGTTCTGCGGGGCTCGGGACGCTGTGGTGCGTACCGCTGCGGCTCGGGGCGCGCGGGCGGAGAGTCGACGGGCTCGGCGTAGCGCCTCGGGGCCGGTTCCGGGTGGTGCGCCGTGTGCCTCGGAGCCTCGGGCCGGGGCGCGGCGGGCGGCATCTCGTTCCGCTGCCCCGCGAACCTGTCACCGGGCGCCTCGAAGGCGCGCCGGGGCTCGGGCTCCTGGCGCGGCGGCGCCTGACGGCGGCGCTCCTCGCGGATCGGAACCCCGAACTGGTCGGTCTCGGACGGATGGGACACGGGACGCAGCGGTTCGTCCAACGGCGTGTCCTGCGCGGGTGACAGGCGGCGCTGGGCGACGTGGTCGGGACGTCGCTCGGCGGCGGACTGCGCGTCCAGGCGGGGCAGGTCGGTGGGCTCGCCGCGTCGCGGGGAGAAGGGTGTGACGTTGGTCCCGGGCCCCGGTGCGGCGTCCAGGGGCTCGTTGGAGGAGAACCGGGCGGCCTCCTCGTCGGCGGGCGTCACGCTGTTGTGTCTGGGCTCGTACAGCCAGTGGGCGACCCGTTCGTCGCCGCCGTGCAGGAAGACCAGCTTGAGCTGCCATGAGCGGTCCTCGCGCTTCCACGAGTCCCACTCGGCGTCGCCGGTCTCCAACTGGTGGGCGCCGATCCGCTTGCTGACCACCTCCTCCAGGGAGGGGCCGGGGCCGGTCTCACCGTGTGAGCGCACGGTGGCCCGCTGGGCCTGCTGGGCGATGTACCCGCGCTCCTGGAGAACGGGTCCCTCGAACCAACGCACCCGTTCGATGGGTATCCCGGAGATCTCGGAGATGGCCTCCGCGGTCTCGCCGGACCGGATGCGGGCCTGGATTTCCTTGGGGCGCAACGGATTCTCCACTTCGATCTCGTACTGGCCGAGCCGGGAGAACTGGCCGCGTACCGCGGCACGGAGGCGGTCGTCGACGGGCAGCATGAAGCGGGTGCCACGGCCGGTGCTGGCGAGCACCAGGTAGGTGCCGTCCTCGCTCACGGCCACGAGGCGAAGCTCGTGCATCGCCCTCCCTTTCGCGTCCCGTCGAGGGTCGATCCGGTGGACCGTCCCCCGCGTTCTCCAAGTCTGGTCGGCCGACAACGGTTCGGCCAGTACCGCGCCCGGCATGTCCGAACTGTGCCCGCCTCCCGGCCCGTGGTGGACACCACGGTGGGAGCCGCCCCGGGGCCGGGGCTCTTATGGTCACTTCCGGTGCCAATCTTGACACGGTGAACCTTCCGTGACCGGGAGCGATCGTGGGGGAATGTCGCGGATCCCGCACGAAGGCTCCGCCGTGATGGTATCTCGGGCGCCTCGAATCCCCCCAGGCCCGGGGAAAACTCCGATCTCGGCCGTGTCCGAACATGACGCACCCCGTCGTTCGCAACTCGACACGCCGTTGGATGCCACACAGTGATCATTCCAATTTCATGGCGTTATCAGCGGCGAGTCGCCCGTAAGGTGAAGTTTCCACTTATGGGCTGTTTGCGAAGTTTGGGGTCCGCGGGTGTGTCCGCCCCGCCACACACCCATCCCACGACCAAGTGCCCCGCCGCGCCGACCGCGGCCGACAGAGGGGGGAGGGCGCGATGCCAAGACCCGATCACGAGGACGAGTCCGAGGCGCGAGGGGAGGGCCCGGAGGAGGGCGGCAGGAGGAGGCGCATCGACCTGAGCCTGGCCCAGGTCGCCGGAGCCGGGGTCGCGACGCTGACCGCCGCCACCGCCGCCTCCTACCTCAACGTCTACGGAACCGTCATCGGCACCGGCGTCATGGCCGTGCTGAGCACCAGCGCGGCGCCGATCATCCAGCACTGGATCACCCGCAGCGGCGAGCAGGCCAAGGGCCTCGCGGAGAAGGCGGAGAAGAAGGCCGCCAAGCACACCGTGGCGCGCTCCCTCGTCGACACCGACGCCGAGGCGCGCACCGACGAACAGCTGTCCGGGTTCGGGACGGCCGAGTTCGGTCAGGCCGGTACCGGTCAGGCCGGGTTCGGGGGCCCGGCCGCTCCCGGCGCGACCCGTGTCGCGGACACCGGGTTCCCCGAGCCGTTCGACCTCCCCGAGGACGACGACGCCACCCGGACGATGGCCATGCCCACGGTCGGGCGCGACCTGCCGGGCCAGACCGTCGCGCACGGCTTCGGCAACCCCGAGGACCCCACCCTCGTGGGTGGCCCCGCCGAGGCGGACGCCACCGCGCTGATCCCCTCTGTGAGCGGCCACACCGCTCGCCTCACCGGTGCGGCCGACGACGAGGACGCGGACGGGGAGTCCGGCGCGGACCGGCCCAGACGCGGTTGGCGTGCCGCGGTCATCTCGGCCGCCGCGGTGTTCACCCTGGTCATGTTGGTGATCCTGGCCTTCGAGCTGATGACCGGGCGCTCACTGACCGCCTGGACCCAGGGGCAGGACGAGCCCACCTCGCCCTCACTGTTCGGCGGCCACTCCGCTCCGGCGCAGGTTGAGGAGGACACGTCCGAGACGCCCGAGACCGACGGCGGGGACCAGCCCGCCGACGAGGGCGACACCGGGACCCAGCAGCCGGGGACCGAGCAGCCGGTCGGCCCCGAGACCGGCACGCCTCCGGTCGAGACCGAGCCCGAGACGCCCGGCGGCGGACAGCCCGACCCCACCGGTCCTCCGGCGGACGGGGGAGAGCCGGAGGAGCCGGGCGGCGGAGAGGTCCCCGACCCCGGGTCGCGGCCCCAGCCCGAGGGCGAACCCGCTCCCGAGCCCGCCACCACCCCGGTCGGCTAGGGAGTCCGTCTCAACCGGCGACCCGCCTCACCCGAACACCTTGTCGAGGTAGGCGTTGCCGAAGCGGCGGTGCGGGTCCACCCGGTCCCGCACCGCCAGCGCCTCGCCCAGGCGGGGGTAGACGGCCTCCAGGTAGGCGCGGTCGCGGGTGTGCATCTTGCCCCAGTGCGGACGTCCGCCCACGGAGGTGAACACCGCCTCCATGTCGGCGAAGTAGCTCTCGTAGGGCGTCCCCTGGTACATGTGCACCGCCACGTAGGCGGTCTCGCGCTCGTACGCCGTGGACAGCCACACGTCGTCGGCCGGGGCGAACCGCACCTCCACCGGGAAGCTCACCCGGTGGTCGCCCCGGTCCACGATGGACCTGGCCTCCCGCAGCACGTCCACCAGGTGCTCCGCCGGGATCGCGTACTCCATCTCCACGAAGCGCACGTCGCGCACGGAGGCGAACACCTTGTGCGAGACGTCCGTGTAGCTCCTGGCGGACAGAGCGCGCGAGCTGATCTGGTTCACCGTGCGCACGGCCGACGGGAAGCGGCGGCACACCCGGTTGATCCGGTCGAAGACGGTGTTGGACAGGAAGTCGTCGTCCAGCCAGCCCTTGAAGGCCGACAACGGCTCGGCCGGGCCCTCGGAGACGTTGTTGCGCTTGGTGTTGGTGTTCCCGGTGTGCGGGAACCAGAAGAACTCGAAGTGGTCGTTCTTCGTGCGCAGTTCGGGGAGCCGTTCCAGTACCTCGTCCAGGGGCATGGGCTCCTCCTGGGCGTGGAGCAGGAAGGCGGGGACCACCGCGAACGTCAGCGCCGTCACCACCCCGAACGCGCCCAGCCCGACCCTGGCCGCGTGGAACAGTTCGGGGTCGCGGTCGGCCGAGCACTCGACCACGGAGCCGTCGGCGAGCACCATCTCCAGCCCCACGACCTGACCGGCCAGGCCGCCCGCGTCCCGTCCGGTGCCGTGGGTGCCGGTCTGCACGGCTCCGGCGACGGTCTGCACCGCGATGTCACCCATGTTGGCCAGGGCCGCACCCGCGGCGGCGAGGGCGTCGTTGAAGTCGCACAGGGGCATCCCCGCCTCGACGGTGGCGGTCCCGGCCCCGACGTCGATCGAACGGACGCGGGTCAGCGAGTGGGGGGCCAGGAGCAGGCCGTCGGTGACGGCCACGTCCGTGAAGGAGTGCCCGGTGCCGACCATGCGGACACGCAGGTCCTCCTCCGCCGCTGACGTGACGGCGGAGACGATGTCCTCGGTGCTGTCGGGGGTCGCCGTTCGGCGCGGGCGGGCCTGGTGGGTGTGGGCCCAGGTGTGCCACAACACATCAGTCATGCGGCGACATTACCCATCGGTCACTTGCGTGACCAGACCAGGAGTGTCCCTGGTCACGGAAGGAACGAAAGTCCCGTCACTCGGGCCGGGGCGGATCGAGGAGGTCGCGGGGAGCTGGTTTCATGAGGTGCATGAGGCCTTACGACGCGTTTCTGCTGATCTCCTTCGGTGGCCCGGAGGGCGAGGACGAGGTCATCCCGTTCCTGGAGAACGTCACCCGCGGGCGCAACATCCCCCGCGAACGGTTGGCGGAGGTCGGTGAGCACTACTTCCTCTTCGGTGGAGTGAGCCCGATCAACCAGCAGTGCCGGGACCTGCTCGCCGCGGTCACCGCCGACTTCGAGACCAACGGCATCGACCTGCCGATCTACTGGGGCAACCGGTTCTGGGAGCCGATGCTCACCGACACCCTTGAGCGGATGCGGGATGACGGTGTGCGCCGTGTGCTGGCGCTGCCCACCTCCGCCTACTGCAACTGGTCGAGTCGGACCGCCTACCACGAGGACATCGAGCGAGCCCGCGCCGCGCTCGGGGAGGACGCCCCCGAGGTCGACCTGATCCGCCCCTTCTACGACCACCCCGGCTTTGTCGAGCCCCTGGCGCAGTACACCCAGGAGTGTCTGGAGCGGCTCCCCGACGACCAGCGTGAGGGAGTGCGCCTGCTGTTCTCCGCGCACTCCATCCCCACCGCGATGGCCGAGGCCAGCGGCGGCCCGGACCAGGGGTACGGGGAGGCGGGCGCCTACGGGGCCCAGCTCGCCGAGGTGGCCCGCCTGGTGGTGGAGCGCCTGGACCGCGAATACCCCCACGAACTCGTCTACCAGAGCCGCAGCGGCCCGCCCAGTCAGCCCTGGTTGGAGCCGGACGTCAACGACCGCATGGAGGAGCTGGCCGCCGAGGGTGTCCCCGCCGTGGTGGTCGTTCCGCACGGGTTCGTCTCCGACCACATGGAGGTCAAGTTCGACCTCGACGTGGAGGCCCGCGAGACCGCCGAGAAGCTGGGGATCGGCTACGAGCGGGCGCTCAGCCCCGGCACGCACCCCGCGTTCGTGTCGATGGTGACCGAGCTGGTGCGCGAGTACACCGGCCGGACCGACGAGCGGCGGCTGACCTCCCTGCCGCGCTGCGCCGAGGCGGGCGGTCAGTGCTGCAAGCAGCGTTGACCGACGCCGTCCGGTAACCGGGGCCCGGTGACCGCCGTACCGGTGCCGGTCGCGTCGGCACGGCGCCGGGCTCAGGTTCCGAGCGCGAGGTAGTCCGTCGTCCGGACGATCTCCTCGCGCTCGGCGAACGACGCGAGTGAGTCCGCGACGGCCGAGCTGTCACCGTCGCGGACGATCGCCGCCAGCACGTCCTCGCAGGCCCTGATCACAGCCCGCTGGAGGTCGGAGGGGATGATGACGAGGCGGTACCCCAGCTCGGCCAGGCGTTCCCTGGGTACGACCGGGGTCTTCCCCCCGTGGAACATGTTGATCAGCTTGGGCTCGGGGACCTCCCGGGCGATCAGCTCGATCTGCTCCACGCTCTCGGGAGCCTCGACGAAGATGACGTCCGCCCCGGCGTCCAGGTAGGCGCGCGCACGCTCCAACGCCGCGTCGATCCCCTCCGAGGCGATCGCGTCCGTGCGGGCGATCACGACCAGGTCCGGATCGGTCCGCGCGTCCAGCACGGCGCGGAGCTTGCCCACCATCTCGCCGGTGGGGATCAGGGACTTGTCGTCGAGGTGGCCGCAGCGCTTGGGGAAGGTCTGGTCCTCCAGGTGCAGCCCGGCCACGCCCGCCCGCTCGAACAGGCCCACGGTGCGGACCGCGTTCACGGCGTTGCCGAACCCGGTGTCGGCGTCGGCGACGACCGGCAGCGACGTCACCGCCGTGATCTGGGCCAGGCGGTCGGCGACCTCCGTCACGCCCAGCAGACCGATGTCCGGCACCCCGTGGCCGCGGGCGATCGCGCCACCGCTGGCGTAGACCAACTCGGCACCGCTCCGCTCGGCCAACCGGGCGGTGAGCCCGTCGAACACCCCCGGAGCGACGTGGGTCCCGCCCCCGTCGACCATTCCCCGAAGCCGTGTGGTCGCCCTCATGCCCGGGCCCCTCTCCTCGTGTCCAGGGGCAGCGCAATCGCTGTGCACACCCTGGATACCGCTTGTATACAATCCGGTCAGAGCTTGGCCCGCCAGGGTGGACGATGTCAAGCGGCGCGGTCGAACGCCGCCGGACCCCTCCGGCGCGAACCCGGGAGGAATGCGGAGTGGGACAGGGCGAACTGGTGTACGAGCGGCTGCGCGAGGAGATCGTGGAGTGGGAGCTGGCCCCGGGCACGCACCTGAACGAGACCCGGCTCGCCGAACGCCTGGGCGTGTCCAGGACACCCCTGCGTGAGGCGCTGCACCGGCTCACCCGGGACGGCCTGGTGCGGATCAGCCCCGGCCGGGGCGCCTTCGTCACCGAGATCGCGCTCCGGGACGTCGTGCACCAGTTCCAGATGCGCGAGGCGCTGGAGACCCACGCCGTCCGGCTGTGCGCCCGCGCCGAGCGCCGCACCGTGTTCTCCGACCTGGAACGGGAGTTCCTGGGATGGCGGGCCCGGTTCGAGGACGGTACCGGGGGCGACGACGCGGACTACTACGCCCTGACCGAGCGCCTGGACACCGCGGTCTCCGAAGGGGCGGCCAATCCCTACCTGGCCGAATCCCTCACCTTCGTCCGCCAGCACCTGCGGCGGCTGCGCCGGATCGCCCGCCGCACCCCGGACCGTATGGCGCTGAGTGCCCGCGAGCACGCCCTGATCTGCGCCGCCGTGGGCGAGGGCGCCGAGGACGAGGCGGCGCGCGCGGCGTCGGCCCACGTGAACAACAGCCTGCGCCACATCCTGGGCGTCATGGGCGGGGGAGCGGCGCCGACCTCCTGAGAAACCGGCTCCCCACGCGCCCCCGTGTCAACAATGTTGACCACCTCTGAGGTGGGGTGATTCAGGTCACCGGGGGCGATAGGGTCGACTCGGACCACAAGTCGACCTTTTCAGGAGTAACTGTCTTGGTTCGTTCCTGGTATGAACTTCCAGAATACGTCCGCCTCCGCCGTGTCAACGGGCTGCGCCTGTCCCCGGACGGCACCCGGCTCGTCGCGCCCGTGAGCGACATCGCCCCCGACGCCAAGTCCTTCCGCAGCGCCCTGTGGGAGATCGACGTCGCCCCGGAGGCCGAGGGCGGCAGCGCCCCCAGGCGCCTCACCCGCTCCACCAAGGGCGAGTCCAACGCCGAGTTCCTCCCCGACGGCTCGGTGCTCTTCACCACGGGCCGGGTCGACCCCGAGGCCAAGGCCGAGGACAAGCCCAAGCCCGCCCTGTGGCTGCTCCCCGCCGACGGCGGCGAGGCCCGCCAGGTCGCCTCACGACCCGCCGGTGTGGGCGCCTTCACGGTCGCCCGCGACTCCGGGCTGGTCGCCTTCATGAGCAACCTCCTGCCCCGCTCCGAGGACGCCGACGCCGACACCGAGGCGCGAAAGGCTCGTGACGAGGCCGGAGTGACCGCGATCCTCCACGAGGCGCTCCCGGTTCGCTCCTGGGACAGCGACATCGGCCCCGACCACCCCCGCGTGTTCACGGCCACCCCGCCCGAGGACGACGAGGCCCGCCTCGGCGAGCCCCGCGACCTCACCTCCGACGCGGGCCTGGCCCTGCTCGGCTCCGCCCCCGAGTTGACCCCGGACGGCTCCACCCTGGTCATCGGCTGGGCCGTGCCCACCGCCGGCGGTTCCCGCCGCGACGAGGTCGTCGCCATCGACACCGACTCCGGCGACCGCCGCACCGTCGTGGGCGGCCCCGACGCCGCCTACGAGTTCGGCGGACCCCTGGTCTCCCCGGACGGCACCAGGGTCCTGACGCGGGCGACCACCGAGGGCAGCTACCACGGCGAGCCCCGCGACGCCACGTTGTGGATCACCGACCTGGCCACCGGAGAGGGCCGCGACCTGCTGCCCGACCACGAGCTCTGGCCCCGGGACTACGCGTGGTCGGCCGACTCCGGCACGGTCTTCCTCATCGCCGACCAGAACGGCCGCCGCCCGGTCTTCCGCCTGGACGTGGCCACCGGCGAGCTGACCCGGATCACCGGTGACCACGGGGCCTACAGCGCCCTGAACCCGTCCCCGGACGGCCGCCACGTCTTCGCCCTGCGCGACGCCTGGGACGCCCCGCCCGCACCGGTCCGCCTGGACGCCGACGCCACCGACGGCCAGCCCGCGTACCTGCGCACCCCCGGCTCCGAGCTGAGCATGCCGGGCACCCTCACCGAGATCGAGACCACCGCCGACGACGGCACCCGCGTCCGCTCCTGGCTGGTGCTGCCCGAGGAGGCCTCGGCCGAGTCGCCCGCCCCGCTCATGCTGTGGGTCCACGGCGGTCCCTACATGAGCTTCAACGGCTGGAGCTGGCGCTGGAACCCGTGGATCCTGGCGGCCCGGGGCTACGCGGTCCTGCTCCCGGACCCGGCGCTGTCCACGGGGTACGGACAGGACATGCTGCGCCGCGCGTGGGGCCAGTGGGGCCCGCGCACGCACGCGGACGTCATGGCCATCACCGACGCCGCCGAGGCCCGCGAGGACATCGACGCCGAGCACACCGCCATGATGGGCGGCTCGTTCGGCGGGTACATGGCCAACTGGATCGCCGGGCACACCGACCGGTTCAAGGCGATCGTCTCCCACGCCTCCCTGTGGCAGCTGGACGGGTTCAGCGGCACCACCGACTACCCGCCGGTCTGGGAGAGCGAGTTCGGCACGCCCCTGGCCCAGCCCGAGCGCTACCAGCTCAACTCGCCCCACCTGCACGCGGACAAGATTCGCACGCCGATGCTGGTCATCCACGGTGACAAGGACTACCGGGTGCCGATCGGCGAGGGCCTGCGCCTGTGGCGCGACCTCCTCTTGCACGAGGTCGACGCCAAGTTCCTGTACTTCCCGGACGAGAACCACTGGATCCTCTCTCCGGGCAACGCACAGGTCTGGTACGAGACGATCTTCGCCTTCCTGGACCACCACGTCCACGGCAAGGAGTGGATCAAGCCCGAGCTGCTCTAGCGCGTCTTCGGCGCACGCACTCCTGGGAGGGTCCCGGCACACGCCCGGGGCCCTCCCCCGTCGTCCGGGAGCCGTCCGTTCCTCCGGTGGGGGAAGGGAGCGCCGCATAGAGTGCGGTGGCGGACGCTCCGGGCACGACGGACCCGGACACCACGAGCGGAAGGGTGCATGTGACCACCATCCAGTCCCCCCACGATCCGGAGAAGCTGCGGGACCTGGCCGTCGCTGTGGCGGCCGAGGCCGGGAAGTTCGCGGCCAAGGGGCAGGAGGGAATCACCGTCCTGGACACCAAGTCCAGCCCCACCGACGTCGTCACCGAGATGGACCGCGCGACCGAGGACCTGATCCGGGACCGGCTGCTCGCGGCACGACCGCGCGACGCGGTCCTCGGGGAGGAGGGCGGCGGGGTTGAGGGGACCAGCGGCGTTCGATGGGTCGTCGACCCCATCGACGGCACCGTCAACTACCTGTACGGAGGCCCCGACTGGGGTGTGGCGGTCGGCGCGGAGATCGACGGCGTGATCGTGGCCGCCGCCGTCCACCTCCCCGCGCACGGGCAGATGTTCGAAGCCGTCCTGGGCGGCGGGTCCCGGCTCGACGGCCGGGTGCTCCGCGCACCCGAGGCGGTGCCGCTGGACCGGGCCCTGGTCGCCACCGGATTCGGGTACCTCCCCGAACGCCGCCTCCAGCAGGCGAAGGTGCTCACTGAGGTGATTCCGTACATCCGTGACATCCGCCGGGTCGGGTCCGCGGCCGTCGACATCACCGGCCTCGCCACCGGGCGCTACAACGCGTACTACGAGCGCGGACTCCACCTGTGGGACTGGGCCGCTCCCGGACTGGTCGCCAGCGAGGCCGGTCTGCGCGTGGGCGGACCGCAGGCGGGGCCGCCCAGCAACGACCTGGTGATCGCCGCCCGCCCCGGACTCTACGAGGACCTCGACGCCCTCCTGGCGCCGCTCGGCGCCGACACCGACGGCTGACGCGGACACGAGGACGCCCCGGGTGCCGGTGGCACCCGGGGCGCGGGGGAGACGGGGTCGCGACCCCTCACGAGGAGGTGGCGCGCCCCGCCCCGACGTAGCCTGCCCCGGAGCCACAAGAGCCGGGGGCGGCGTCCGCCGCTCCGGTCAGGAGTGGGCGTCGACGCCGTTGCGGGCCGCGATGCGGTAGAGATCCTCCAGCTCTGACGCATGGGTGTCGGCGAGGAACTCGTCCCCGGCGTCCCTCGCCGATTCGATCGACCGGTAGGTCTCATGGATACGGACCTTGATCTCCGCCATGAACTCGCCCATTGCACCTCTTCCAGGGGTAGGCACCGGGGCATGGTGGTGCCCCGGCGCAATCCGTATGCGCACGCCTGCGCGTACGCACGAATCGAAGACGTCACGACCCTGTGACATGCGTGCCCGTCGCGGTCCGGGTGGGTTCCCGGTGTCCACGCGTGCGTCTCCTACCTCTACCGCACTGTGATCCAGGTCAAACTCCCACTCCCCGCGTGTGACGATTCCGTGATTCCCCGGCGGGGGAGGAGCCGCTTCCGTAGAATGAAAAGGTCCGCCTCAGCGGGACGCCGGCACCGAGCCGGACACGGGCGCGTGAGCACGGGTCAAGCGACGACAAAGAGTGTCGCAAGACACATTTTCCGAACAGGGCTTGTGCTTACTTGTTTCTTATTCTTGATGTGTCAGATTTGAGATGTGCGGGGTTGAGCCGTCGCCGACGGTTGGGGGATTCGCCGGCGGCGGCCGCCCCGTGCACAGGGGGAGCCGCAAGGCTCCCGGCCCAGCGCCCGTGCCACACGGGGGCGAGGGGAACGAGGAAACCCACGGGTTTACCGTCTCCTTACCTCCACTGTGGGAGAACGGTTGACGCGGCCGGGACCAAGAACGCCGCTGCCGGTGTGTTGGGGGATGCGCCGGCAGCGGCCCCCTTTTTGTTTCCAGACACCGACGCTCCAGAAGGACAACCTTGCGCGTACTCGTGGTCGAAGACGAACGGGTCCTGGCCGACGCCGTGGCGGTCGGGCTGCGGAGGGAGTCCATGGCGGTCGACGTCGTCTACGACGGCGACACCGCGCTGGAGTACACCTCGGTCAACGACTACGACGTCGTCGTCCTGGACCGCGACCTCCCCGGCACGCACGGGGACGACGTCGCCCGCTCCCTGGTCAACGAGAGCTACAACGGCCGCATCCTGATGCTCACCGCCTCCGACGGTGTCGATGACAAGGTCGAGGGACTCACCCTGGGGGCCGACGACTACCTGGCCAAGCCCTTCGCCTTCGCCGAGCTCATCGCCCGCGTGCACGCCCTGGGACGGCGCTCCGCGCCCCCGCTGCCGCCGGTGCTGGAGCGGGGCGGCATCACCCTGGACCCCGCCAACCACCAGGTGCGCCGGGACGACCGCGAGGTCTCGCTCACCCCCAAGGAGTTCGCCGTCCTCCAGGTGCTCATGCGCGCCCAGGGGACCGTGGTGAGCGCGGAGGGGCTGCTGGAGAAGGCCTGGGACGAGAACGCCGACCCGTTCACCAACGTCGTCAGGGTCACCGTCATGACCCTGCGCAAGAAACTCGGTGACCCGCCGGTCATCCAGACCGTTCCGGGGGCGGGGTACCGGTTGTGAGACCGGGGGAGCGCCCGGAACCCGGGCAGGTCGAACCCACCCGCCCCGGGGACACCGGGACCTGGCGCAGCCTGAACTCCGTCGCCCCGAGCGGCGACGGAGCCGAACGCTCCTCCGCGCACACGACCGTCCACGCCACGGTCCACCGCTTCACCGACAACCTCAGCCTGCGTGCCCGCCTCACGCTCATCTACGGGATGCTGTTCTTCGCGGCGGGTTCCCTGCTGGTCCTGGTCAACTACCTGGTCGTCGCGGTCCTGCTCAACGCGCTCCTCGCCGAGGAGAGCCCGGCGGAGCTGATCGAGAACAGCCACTACATCGAGCAGGTCCTCACCCACGTCACCCGGTTCTCCCTGCTCGCCCTGTTCCTCGTGGGCCTGCTCGCGGTGGCCCTGGGATACGCCGTGGCGGGCCGTGCGCTGTCGCCCCTCCAGAAGATCACCCGCATCGCCAGAAGGCTCTCCGAACGCTCCCTGCACGAGCGCATCGCCCTGTCCGGACCCGACGACGAGATCCGTGAGCTCGCCGACACCTTCGACGGCATGCTCGAACGCCTCGACCGGGCCTTCGACGGGCAGCGGCGCTTCGTCGCCAACGCCTCCCACGAGCTGCGTACGCCCCTGGCGATCAACCGCACCCTCCTGGAGGTGGCCCTGAGCGCCCCGGACGTCTCGCCGGACCTCAAGACCGTCGGACAGACCCTCCTGGAGACCAACGCCCGCCACGAACGCCTCATCGACGGCCTGCTGTTCCTGGCCAAGAGCGACCGCGAGCTGGAGTCCAAGGCCAGGGTCGACCTGAGCGAGGTCGCCGGAACGGTCCTGAGCCAGCTCTCCGGCGACATCGACAAGTCCGGGCTCTCGCTGCGTCAGGACCTGCGTCCGGCCCCGGTGGTCGGCGACCCCGTGCTGCTGGAACGCCTCGTGGCCAACCTGGTCGAGAACGCCCTCAAGTACAACGTCGACGAAGGCGAGATCACCGTCCGCAGCGGCATGTACGAGGGGATGCCCGCCGTCCAGGTGGAGAACTCGGGCAAGGTCATCCCCGCCTACGAGATCGAGGGCCTGTTCGAACCCTTCCGGCGCGGTTCCGGCGACCGCGTGGGCTCCGGGCGCAGCGCCGGTCTGGGTCTGTCCATCGTGCGATCGGTGGTGCGCGCCCACGCTGGCGTGGTGACGGCGTGGCCGCGCGCGGGCGGCGGTCTGGTCGTCACGGTGTGCCTGCCCGTGCCTTCGGGTGGCGGGACGGAGAACGCGGAACGTCGATAGAGGTGGGGGCCAAGCTGCGTACCGCCCAGCTTCGTGGTATCTATACGTGTCCGAAGACACGCCCACCCCTGTCACGAGTGTCGACCTGCGGTGGGTATGCTTCCCCGGGCGTGGACACGGAGGGAATCCCTCCTGACGTGGGCATGTCTGGGTTTTCGCCCGTACTCGGGGGAGTGCTCCAGGCTGGTCCGGCATGTGGGCGCAAGCGTGTGTTCGGGTCTACGAGACACCCGGTGTCGGGTAGTACCGCAGGGAACGACCCGTGAGGGGCCACCCAACCTTGGCCGCCTCCGGTCACGATCCCGTGAAAGTGCTGCTGACCTGTGGACTGTGACCCGGGAGGGGGCACGGTCGGATGACACCGGGAAAACTCGTCGGCCGATTCGGGCACAACGAAGGTCTCTCAAGCGTTACACCCGCGCGACGAGGCACTAAACGAGGGGGATGGAGTTAGCAGAGATGGCGACCGACTACGACAGCCCGCGCAAGACTGACGAGGACATCAACGAGGACAGCCTCCAGGAGCTGCAGGCGCGGCGCGTGGACAAGGGCACCGGCACCATCGACGTCGACCCCGACGAGGTGGCCGAGGGCATGGAGCTTCCCGGTGCCGACCTGTCCGGCGAGGAGCTCGCCGTGCGCGTGCTTCCCCGCCAGGCCGACGAGTTCACCTGCTCGCGCTGCTTCCTGGTGCACCACCGCAGTCAGCTCGCTGAGCAGCGCGCCGGTCAGCTGGTCTGCAAGGAGTGCGCCTGACACTGACGGCGACGGTTCCTAGCCCGTCTCCCCACGGTATCCGAGGATGCTGAGGGGTGCCGGAACCGGATTCGTTCGACCGTCGGACGGTGGCTCGCAGAACGACGGTGGACGGCCGACCGCACGTGGGTTCGATCCCATGTGGTGGGCCGTCCACCGTCGTCGCGAGCTGCCCGGCGCGGGCGGGGCTCAGACCTCCAGGTCCCGCCCGCCGGAGCCGACCATCTGCTTGCGGGCGGCGCGGACGGCCAGCACTCTGGCCACCTCGACGCCCACTCCCGCCACCACGGCCCAGCCGAGGGCACGGCCCAGGCTGACGTCCGGGGACTCCAGGTCCGTGGGCGGCTCCTCACCGGTGGCGCGCGTCCACGCGAAGCTCAGAGCCTTGCGTGTGACGAACTCGGCCGCGAATCCCGCGACCATGCCGATGATGACCGGTGCGACCTCACCGTCCTTCTTTGCCATGTGAATCGTTCACCGTTCCCTAGTGCGTACGATGGTGCGCGCGGACGCGGTCCGCTGGGGGAATCCTTTCACGCGCACCCCCGCCGCGCAGCGGCGGCCGCCGCCGTGGCCCGCCCCCGTTCTCCCTGCCAGAGGGGGAAAACCGGGAGCGACCAGGGCGCGCGGAGGGCTAATATTGCCCGCATGACCAACCGCTCTCATTCCTTCCGCATGCCCGACAAGCCTTCGCTGGACGGTATCGAGGCGAAGTGGGTGGACGTATGGGATGAGTCCGGCGTCTATCACTTCGACCGCACCCGCAGCCGCGAGGACGTCTACTCGATCGACACCCCGCCGCCCACGGTCTCGGGTTCGCTGCACATCGGGCACGTGTTCTCCTACACGCACACCGACACCGTCGCGCGCTTCCAGCGGATGAACGGCAAGGCCGTCTTCTACCCGATGGGCTGGGACGACAACGGCCTGCCCACCGAACGCCGCGTCCAGAACTACTACGGCGTGCGCTGCGACCCCTCGGTCCCCTACGACCCGGACTTCCAGCCGCCGCACAAGCCCGACCCCAAGCGGCAGGTCCCCATCTCCCGCCGCAACTTCATCGAGCTGTGCGACATCCTCACGGTCGAGGACGAGAAGGTCTTCGAGTCCATCTGGCGCCGTCTGGGCCTGAGCGTCGACTGGCGCCACACCTACGCCACCATCGACGGGAACTCCCGCGCGGCCGCCCAGCGCGCCTTCCTGCGCAACCTGGCGCGGGGCGAGGCCTACATGTCGGAGGCGCCCACCCTGTGGGACGTCACCTTCCGCACCGCCGTCGCCCAGGCCGAGCTGGAGGACCGCGAGCGTCCCAGCGCCTACCACAAGGTCGCCTTCCACAAGCCGGACGGCACCCCGGTCCACATCGAGACCACCCGTCCCGAGCTGCTGGCCGCGTGTGTCGCCCTGGTCGCCCACCCCGACGACGAGCGGTACCAGGACCTGTTCGGCACCACCGTGACCACCCCGGTCTTCGGTGTCGAGGTCCCCGTGAAGGCGCACCGCCTCGCCGACCCCGAGAAGGGGTCCGGCATCGCGATGATCTGCACCTTCGGTGACACCACCGACGTCACCTGGTGGCGCGAGCTCCAGCTGGAGACCCGCCCCATCATCGGCTGGGACGGCCGCGTCATCGCGGACCCGCCCAAGGGCGTCGAGTCCGACACCGCCCGTGAGGCCTACGCCCGGTTGGCCGGGGCCACCGTCCACACCGCCCGGGAGCGCACCGTCGAGCTGCTCAAGGAGAGCGGCGACCTCGTCGGCGACCCCAAGCCCATCTCCCACCCGGTGAAGTTCTACGAGAAGGGCGACAAGCCCCTCGAGATCGTCACCACCCGCCAGTGGTACATCCGCAACGGCGGCCGGGACGAGGACGTGCGCGCCCAGCTCATCGAGCGCGGCCGCGAGCTCACCTGGTACCCCGAGCACATGCGCCAGCGCTACGAGAACTGGGTCGAGGGCCTCAACGGCGACTGGCTGATCAGCCGTCAGCGCTTCTTCGGCGTCCCGTTCCCGGTCTGGTATCCGCTGGACGCGGACGGCAACCCGAACTACGACGCGCCGCTGCTGCCCACCGAGGACCAGCTGCCCATCGACCCCAGCTCCCAGGCGCCCGCCGGCTACACCGAGGACCAGCGGGGCCGGGCCAACGGGTTCATGGGCGACCCGGACGTCATGGACACCTGGGCGACCTCCTCGCTCTCCCCGCAGATCGCCTCGGGTTGGGAACGCGACCAGGACCTGTTCGAGCGGGTCTTCCCGATGGACTTCCGCCCCCAGGGCCAGGACATCATCCGCACGTGGCTGTTCTCCACGGTGGTCCGCGCCCACTTCGAGAACGGCAGCCTGCCCTGGAGCACCACCGGTATCTCCGGGTGGATCCTGGACCCGGACCGCAAGAAGATGTCCAAGTCCAAGGGCAACGTCGTCACCCCGGTCGCCCTGCTGGAGAAGTACAGCTCCGACGCGGTCCGGTACTGGGCGGCCAGCGGCCGTCTGGGCACCGACACCGCTCTCGACGAGGGCCAGATGAAGGTCGGCCGCCGACTCTCCATCAAGATCCTCAACGCCAGCAAGTTCGTCATGTCGGTCGCCGGTGAGAACGCCACCACCGACCCGTCCCAGGTCACCGAGCCCCTGGACCGGGCGATGCTGGCCGCGCTGGCGGACGTGGTCGAGGAGGCCACAGCGGCCTTCACCGCCTACGACCACACCCGGGCCCTGGAGCGCACCGAGCGCTTCTTCTGGGACTTCTGCGACGACTACCTGGAGCTCGTCAAGACCCGGGCCTACGACACCGAGGCCGCCGAGGGCGCCTCCGCCCGGGCGGCGCTGCTCATCGCCCTGGGCGCTCTGCACAAGCTGTTCGCACCCTTCGTCCCCTTCGTCACCGACGAGGTCTGGAGCTGGTGGCAGGACGGTTCGGTGCACGCCCAGAGCTGGCCCGACGCCGCCGAGTACCGCGCCGCGGCCGCCGGTGGGGACCCGGCCGTCCTGGCCGCCACCGCGGAGGTGCTGCGCGCGGTCCGCAAGGCCAAGTCGGAGGCCAAGCTGTCCATGCGCGCCGAGGTCGAGCTCGTCCGCGTCTCCGGAAAGCAGGCCGAGTCCGCCCGCGCGGCCTCCGGCGACATCGCCGCGGCGGGTCGCGCCGCCGGGATCGACTTCGAGACCACCGACGACGGTGAGCTGAGCGTCGAGGTCACCCTGGCCGAGACCACCGAGTAGGCGACACCGGCGAAGACGCACCGGGGGCGGGTCCGAACACGTTTCGGATCCGCCCCCGTCGTTCCGGCACGCTGGACACCAAGGCAGCGCCCTGGGAGCGATAGGCTCGGCGAATGTGAGTACCTCATCCCTGGAAGCCGGACAGTTGACCATCACCGTCCGGCGCCTGGACCCCGGCCTCCCGCTTCCCGCGTACGCCCACCCGGGTGACGCGGGGGCGGATCTGTACGCCGCCGTCGACGTCCGCCTCGACCCCGGACAGCGCGCCACGGTCCCCACCGGTCTGGCCATCGCCCTCCCCGACGGTTTCGCGGCCTTCGTGCACCCCAGGTCCGGGCTGGCCGCCCGGCACGGGGTCACGGTCGTCAACGCCCCGGGGACCGTCGACGCCGGGTACCGGGGGGAGATCCGGGTGACCCTGCTCAACACCGACGACGACACCCCGGTCACGATCGCGCGCGGCGACCGGATCGCCCAGATGGTGATCCAGCGCGTGGAGCGGGCGGAGTTCGTCGAGGCGGACACGCTCCCCGACTCGGTGCGCGGTGCGGGTGGTTTCGGTTCGACCGGGGGCCACGCCGCGCAGCGGTGAACGTCCCCTGACTCCCCGGTGTGATCCCGGGACCTACGGAAGAAGCGGAGAGGTGAAGGCGTGTTTGGACGCCGCCGCAAGAAGCGGGACAAAGAGACCGAGAGAGCCACGGAGACGGAGGCCCGGTCGCAGCGGCAGGGCGCCGCGGGCGCGGTCTCGTTCGAGAACGAGATCGAGCCGGAGCGTGCCTCCCAGCAGCCCGCCAAGGACGCCGACCAGTACCGGTTGACCGGACCGTGGGACTCCACCGAGGACGCCCCCGAGGCCGAGCGGATGGACCTGGGGAGCATGCTCCTGCCGATGGAGCAGGGCACCGAGATCCAGGTGAACGTCGCCCAGGACAAGCAGAACAAGCAGAAGATCATCGGGGTCACCCTGGTGCGCGGCAAGACCGCGCTCCAGGTGCAGCCCTTCGCCGCGCCGAAGTCGTCCGGGCTGTGGGACGAGATGCGTGAGGAACTGCGCGAGCAGGTCACCCAGCAGGGCGGCAAGGCCGAGGACCACGACGGCACCTTCGGTCCCGAGCTCCAGGCGGTCATCCCCATCAAGGGGAAGAAGACCGAGGACGGCAGACAGCTGGGCCAGCGGGTGCGCTTCATTGGCGTGGACGGTCCGCGGTGGGTGCTGCGCGGCGTGATCCGCGGCGAGGGCGCCAGTAAGCCCGAGGTGATGTCCGAGATCGAGCAGGTCTTCGCCAACATCGTGGTGGTGCGCGGCGAGCAGCCGGTGCCGCCCAACGAGCTCCTCCAGATCACCGTGCCCAAGAAGATCCAGGAGCAGATGGCGGCCGCCGCGCAGCAGCGCGCGGCCCAGCAGGCGGCCCAGACCGGCAACGCCGGCCGTTCGCCCAACGGTTCGGCGAGCGGACCGCCCAGCGGTTCCGCGGACGGACCGACCACCGGTTCCTGAGTCCTCGCGGATCCGGCCTGTGGACAACCGTGTCCGGGGGTGCGCCGTTCCGTAATGTGGGCCATATGGCTCAGACAACGAAGAACAGCGCTCCCCGGCCGCTTCCCGAGGACTGGGGCCGCGCCCTGGCGGTGGTGGCCCACCCGGACGACCTGGAGTTCGGTGTCTCGTCGGCGCTCCACCGGTGGACCGCACAGGGGAAGGAGGTCGTCGAACTCCTCGTGACCCAGGGCGAGGCCGGGATCGACTCCCTGGACCCGGCGGCCTGCGCGCCCCTGCGGATGGCCGAGCAGCGCGCCTCGGCGGCGGCGGTCGGGGCCTCCACCGTGGAGTTCCTGGACTTCCCCGACGGCACCCTGGAGTACGGCCTGCCGTTGCGCCGGGCCCTGGCCGGAGCGATCCGCAGACACCGGCCGGACGTGATCGTCTCCATCAACTTCCGTGAGCACTTCGCCGGGGGAGGCGGGTTCAACCACGCCGACCACCGGGTCCTGGGCCCGGCCCTGCTGGACGCGGTCCGCGACGCCGACAACCGCTGGGTGTTCACCGACCAGCTGGCCGAAGGGCTGGAGCGCTGGCGGGGCGTGCGGTTCGTGGCCTTCGGTGCGGCCCCGGACCCCACCCACTACGTCGAACTGGGTGAGGACGACCTCGCCGCGGGTGTGGCCTCACTGGACGCGCACGAGGTGTACCTGGCCAACCTGGACGGCTTCGACCAACGGACCTTTCTGCGGGAGGGCGCGGTGCGTTCGGGGGAGTGGGCCGGGGTGCCCCTGGCCACCTCCTTCGAGGTCTTCGAGACCTGACCCACCGCCTCTCGCGCGGTGGGGTTCCGGCCGGGGAGCACCCGACGCGAGACGGCGCAAACAGGGCGATACGGTGCGAAAGGACGTGGAGTCGCCCGGGCCGAGGGCGCTTACGGAGTCGGTGAGCCGCGAGTTCGGTTCGTCGTGCCCGCGTGTGCCCGACCACGGTTCGCGCGCCGCCAGTGCTCCGTACGGCTCCGAGGACCGGCGCCCGGAATCGAGAAGAGGCGGACATGGACAGTGACGGAGCGGGCGGCGAACGCGTGCGGGGACGCCGGGGCGTGCGGGCCCTGCTGTGGGCCCTGGCGGCGCTCACCGCCCTGGTACTGGTGGCGGCCACGGCCTTCGTGGTCTGGGCTCTCGACCCGTACCGGGCCGAGCCCGGGCCGCTGGCCCGGGCCGAACAGGACCCGGCCGTCGTCGTGGAGCGGCTCTCCGACGGCGTGCTGATCACCCCCGCGGAGAACCCCTCCGGGACGGGGGTCGTCTTCTACCCCGGGGCCCGGGTGGAGGCCGACGCCTACGTGGCCTCCTGGGCGCCGGTGGTGGCCAGGACCGGCGCCACGGTGGTCGTGCCGGACCTGCGCCTCAACCTGGCCCTGGTGGACTCCGCGCGGGGCGAGAGCGCGGTGGGCGCCGCACCCGGGATCAGCGAGTGGTACCTGGGCGGGCACTCCATGGGCGGAGCCTTCGCGGCACAGCACCTGGGCTCCGGGAACGGCGACGTCGCGTGGGCGGGCCTGATCCTGTGGGCCTCCTACGCCACCGAGAGCGCGGACCTCGCGGACCGCGACGACCTCGCGGTGCTGTCGGTGGCCGGGGGACGGGACGGCGTCCTGAACCCGGCGGAGGTCACCGAACGAAGAGCGAACCTGCCCGGCCACGCCGTCACGGAGGTGGTCGAGGGCATGAACCACGCCCAGTTCGGCGCCTACGGCGAGCAGTCCGGAGACGCCGAACCGGAGCTGACCGACGACCAGGCGCACGAGGCCCTGGCCGACGTCACCGCCGACTTCCTGCCGGGGTCCTGAGGCCGGTTTTCACGCGGCCGGACCCGGGTCCACGGGGTCGGTGACCCGGCCGGTGAACAGGATCGCGCCCCGGCGGCGCAGCACGAAGAGGAAGGGCTGGTCCACGAGGAACTCCTTGGGGGGCGGTGGGACCGCGGCCGACATCAGCATGACGGCGGCGGTGGCGGCGGCCCCCTCGGCGCCCTTCTCGTCCACGCGTAGCACCGCCTGGTGCACGATGGCGTCGACCTTCAGGGGCTCGTCGCTGATCCCGCCGAAGTCGGCCGCGTCGGTGGCCAGCGTGCGCACGCGCGCGGGCGTGGCGGCGAGCGGGTCGAGCAGCGCGGTGTCGGTCTGGACGGTGAAGCGCGGCAGCGCCAGGGTCACCTGTTCCTTCCCGCGTGCCTGGTACAGCCCGCGCAGGGCCCGCGGCGTGAGTGGTGGGACCGGCGCGCGTGCGGACCCGGGGGAGTCGGGGACGATCACGTCCAGGGCCAGACCGTGCTCGCCCTCCAGGGTGACCATGCGCAGCCCCGCGTGCGCCGCGTGGGTCAGGGAACCCGTGCGGCGCATGGCGGGGACCCGGTGGGTGCGGTCCGGCGCGTGGAAGTCGAGGTCACGGGTCAGGGAGGGGTCGAAGGGCTCCGCCCACACCAGCTTCACCCACAGGGCGTTGACCAGGAGCATGCGGACGTCGGGATGGACGGTGCCGGGTGCGAGCAGCTCGGGGATCAGCCCCCGGGTGACGTCCGAGACCCGGCCGTTGACCCGCGTGCGCACCCCCTCGGAGTCACCGCGGAAGTCGACCCGGTCCACCTCGGCGTCGGGCTGGGCCGCGACCCGCTCCTCGAACCGCGCGCGCAGCGGGAGGTCGGCGGGGACGTACAGGCCGTTGAGGGTGGCCAGGTCCAGGCCGTCGGCGGCCTCGACAGCGGCGTCGAGGACCTCCAGGTGCCCCCGGGGATCGCCGCTGGCCGGGGCCACGAGGTCCACCAGCTCCTTCAGGGTGTCGCCGCCCGCGCCGGTGGCCAACAGGCTGAGGACGGCGCCGACGGAGTACGGGGACCACACGTGCGAGGCCCCCTCCTCGACCAGCTCGGGGTCCAGGGTGAGGGCGAAGCGGAGGTGCTCCTCCTCGGGTGCTTCCTGCCTGGTGGTCATCGGGCTGACTCCTCACGAGAGCGGGTGGGCCGCCAGGGTACGGAAGGACGCGGCCCCGAGGCCAGTGACCGTGGTGAGAAGGGGCACGCCGCAACACCTGACAAAGGAGGGCAAGCCCGTACCGGGGCGGTCTCCGGTTGCCGAGAACGCCACTCCCCGGCTGTGACAGGTCGCATAGGGTGGTGCATCATGGCTGGCGGCCGTACAGGCCGTACGGCGACACCGGAGCGGGAGCGGGATGACTGAGCAGCAGCGGGCCTCCGATGAGGCGGCCCAGGCCGAGGAGCGGGCGCAGACGCCCGCGGTCACCGAGGGAACGGTCGAGGCGCTGGTCCGGACCAAGCTCGCCGAGGCTCTGGGCGGCAAGCGCGGCATGGTCGAGACGGCCGTCCCCACCCTGACCTTCACGATCTCCTACGTCGCGGGTGAGGACCTGCGGCTGTCGATCATCCTCGGCGTCGGGGCGGCCCTGCTCCTGGGTGTGCTCCGACTCGTGCAGCGCTCCTCGTTGCAGTACGTGTTCACCAGCCTCTTCGGCATCGGCCTGGCGGCCGTCTTCGCGATGCGCAGCGGCAACGCCGAGGACGCCTTCCTGCCCGGGATCATCTACAACGCGGTCTACGCGGTGGTGCTGAGCCTCTCGGTCCTGGTGCGCTGGCCGGTGGTCGGCCTCATGATCGGTCCGTTCATCGGGAACAAGGAGGACTTCACCTCCTGGCGCGGCAATCCTGCCGTGGTCAAGCTCGCCTCCCGCCTGACCTGGCTGCTGGTGCTGCCCTGCGTCATCCGTGTGCTGGTCCAGTACCCGCTCTGGCTCGCCGAGACCAACGACTGGGCCAACACCTTCGCCCTGCTGGGGCTGTCCAAGGTGGCGATGGGATGGCCGCTCCAGGTGGCGGCCTTCGCGGGCATGGTGTGGGTGCTGGCGCGCGGACGCACCCCCCTGGAGCGGACCGAGGACACCCACGGGGCAGCGGCCGGCGACGTCGCGGACGAGCGCTGACCACCGCTTCGGCCTGAGCGCCGGGCGCGCGTCCGGGGCCCGTGCTCAGCCTTCGGACGCGGACTCCTCGGAGTCCTCGACCCGCTCCAGCAGCTCCTCCAGGGGGCCCAGCGCGTCCGGTTCGGCCAGGAACACCACGGTGTTGCCCACGGACAGGGTCCGCTCCGGTGCGGGCGGTCGCACCCCGCCCGGACCGAGCACCGCGACCAGGGCCACACCCTCCGGCAGTTCGGCGGTGAGGTCTCTCTCGGGCCGGTCCGCGAACGGGCTGGCCGCGTGCAGCACCGACTCCGCGATCTCTGCGCCCGGCAGCGGGGGAAGGGTCCCCTCCTCCGGGTGGTCCTCCTCGGACACGCCCTCGACCAGGTCCGCGATCAGACGCGGAGGGGAGACCGCCAGGTCCACCCCCCAGGAGTCGTCGAACAGCCACTCGTTGGCCGGGTCGTTGATCCGGGCGATGACCTGGTCCACCGCGAACTCGGTCTTGGCCAACAGGGAGACGACGAGGTTCACCTTGTCGTCGCTGCTGGCCGCGATGACCACGTCGAAGTCACCCAGCCGGGCGTCCTCCAGGGTGGCCAGTTCACAGGCGTCGGCGAGCAGCCACTCCACCTGGGGGAGGTCGTCCACCCCGATCGCCCGGGTGTCCCTGTCGATCAGCAGGACGTCGTGGCCGTTGCCCGCCAGCTCCGTGGCGATGGAGCGGCCCACGCTCCCGGCTCCCGCGATGGCGATCCGCATCTCACCCACGCCCCGTCTCGTCCTCGTGCCGCCCGGCCAGCCGCTGGGTCAGGTCGGCCATGTCCCGGCTGCGGCCCACCACGTGCAGTACGTCGCCCTCCGCGATGGTCTCCTCGGACCGGGCCAGCGCGATGCGCCCCTGCCGGACCAGGTAGACCACGCGCAGACGGAAGTCGTCCTCCAGTTCGGCGAGGGAACGTCCCGTCCAGCGCTCGGGCGGAGTGAGTTCGTTCATGGTGAGGCTGCCCGAGGCGTCCTGCCACTCGGGTGCGGCACCCAGCCGGTCGTCCCCGGGCACCACGCGGCGCAGGATGGCGTCGGCCGTCCAGCGCACGGTCGCGACGGTGGGGATGCCCAGACGTTGGTAGACCTCCGCTCGGCGGGGGTCGTAGATCCGGGCCACCACGTTGCGGACCCCGAACGCCTCGCGGGCCACCCGGGCCGCGATGATGTTGGAGTTGTCGCCGTTGCTGACCGCCGCGAAGGCCGCCGCGCGGTCGATACCCGCGTTGAGCAGGACCTCCCGGTCATGGCCCGCGCCGCGCACCGTGTGCTTGGCCACGGCGGTGCGGAGGCGGCGGAACGCCTCGGGGTCCTGGTCGATCACCGCCACCGAGTGGCCCAGATCCACCAGGGTGTGTGCCAGCGTGGAACCCACGCGGCCACACCCCATGATCACGATGTGCACCTCGTCCGCACTCCCGTCGGATAGCCGTCCACCCCCCGGAGCACGGACAGACCCACGCGCCCCGACGGTTCCACCTTGGCACACAACGGCCCGATCCGGGTGACCACCCCGACCCCACCGTGTCCGTACCAGCGCGTGTGGTGTCCCGAGGCCGGTAGATTGGGGTCGGTTGGTGGCTGTGCGCGCAGGGTCACCCGTAACACGACCCGACCAGCGAAGGACACCGCCATGACCAGTGTGGGCAACGAGATCGAACTGACAGTGGACGACGTCGCCCACGGTGGATGGTGTGTGGGCCGTCTGGACGACCAGGTCGTCTTCGTCCGCCACGCCCTGCCGGGTGAGCGGGTCCGGGTGCGCGTCACCGAGAAGACCACCCGTTTCCTGCGCGGCGAGGCCGTCGAGGTCCTCACCGCCTCCCCTGACCGGGTCGAGGCGCCGTGCGTGTTCTCCGGCCCCGGCATGTGCGGCGGCTGCGACTGGCAGCACGCCACCCTGGAGTCCCAGCGCAGGATGAAGGGCAAGGTCGTCTCCGACCAGCTGAGCCGGATCGCCGGGATCGACCTCGACGTGGCCGTCGAGGAGCTTCCCGGGACCCCCGACGGTCTGGGCTGGCGCACCCGCGTGCGGTTCTCCGTGGACGAGGACGGCCACGCCGGTCTGCGCCGCCACCGGTCCCACGACATCGAGCCGGTCGACCAGTGCCTGATCGCCCACCCGGGGGTCAGCGAGCTCGGCGTCACCGAGGTCAAGTGGGAGGGCGTCAAGGACGTCGAGGCGGTCGCCTCCGCCACCCGCGCCGACCGCGCGATCGTGGTCACCCCCACCACCGCCAAGCTCGGCACGCTGCCCGAACTCAAGGCCTCCAGCGCCGTGCTGCGCCGCTTCAAGGGCGGCCGGGTGCAGTCGGTGCGCGGGCGCAAGGGCGTGCGCGAGGACGTGGCCGGACGTGAGTACCGGGTGGGCGCGGGCGGCTTCTGGCAGGTCCACCCCGCCGCCGCGGAGACCCTGAGCGCCGCCGTGCTGGACGGCCTGGAGCCCCGCGAGGGCGAGACCGCCCTGGACCTGTACTGCGGTGCGGGCCTGTTCACCGGCGCGCTCGCCGACGCCGTCGGTGCCGAGGGCCGTGTGATGGGTGTGGAGAACGGCGAGCACGCCGTGCGCGACGCCCAGTACAACCTCAAGGACCTGCCGCAGGTGCGGATCGAGCGGGCCGACGTTGCCAAGCAGATGCGTGAGTGGGCCGACGTGCGCGCCGACGTCGTGGCGCTGGACCCGCCGCGCGCGGGCGCCGGCGTCGAGGTGGTGCGCAAGGTGGCGGGCATGAAGCCCCGCCGGATCGCCTACGTGTCCTGCGACCCGGCGACCCTGGCCCGCGACCTCGCCGAGTTCGACCGCTCCGGCTACCGCCTGGTGGGGCTGCGCGCCTTCGACGCCTTCCCCATGACCCACCACGTGGAGTGCCTGGCCGTGCTGGAGCCCGTCAAGCTGGCCCGCCGCCACCGTGAGGCCGAGCAGGACTAGGCCGTGTTTTTTGGATGCTTTCGCCGGTGGCGGCGGAGCCGCCATCGATGCGAGCGGCCGTCCAGGCAATCTCTCGCAAGACGATGAGTGAAGCTGCCCCTACTGTGCGCTGCTACGCAAGCTCCGCAGTGTCGCACAGCGGGGGCCCGCCCGGGTTTGGCTGTCCGAGCTTCATCGGCGCAGTGAGAGGCAGCCTGGTGGTCGCGAGCGCGGAATGATCCAAAAAACACGGCCTAGGACCCCTGACCGGGGCGCAGACCCCGGCTGGCGTCGTCCGGCGCGGAGCCGGACCGGAGCCGTACGAAGGGCCCGGGACCACAGTGGTCCCGGGCCCTCGTCGTGCGAAGGCCGCCCGCGCGCCGGACGGGACGCGCGGGCGGTGGTGTCACAGGTCGGAGCACTGCCCCGCGACGGAGCCCGTGACGTCGTTGGCCGCACCGAAGTCGGTCACGGCCGGGTTGTTGCCGGAACAGGCCACGGAGCCGCGCACGGTGTTCCCGGCCAGGACCGGCCCGTAGCCGCTCGCCTCACCGGACCAGGTGTCGGCGGGCACCTGGGTGTTGTCGTTCAGCGCCAGCGCGCCCGAAAGACTGGAACCCAGGAGCGTCACCTCGGAGGTGGTGCCGGAGATCGACACCGCGCCGCTCACCTGGGTGCCGGAGAGTCGCACGGTGTGGGCGCCGGAGGCGGACAGGCCGCCCCTCAGGGATCCACCCTCGACCACGAGGGACGCGCCCCCGGTCACGGTGACCTTGCCGCGCACGTCGGCGCCGTCGAGGCAGACCACGCCCTCATCGACCCGCAGGCCGCCGTTGACCGCGCCGCTCACGGTCTCGGTGCACTCCAGCTCCGCGCCGGGTACGACCGTCGCCGTGAAGGACTCCGGGGAGCCGATGTTGCCCGCCGAGTCGATCGCCCGGTGCTCCACGGTGTGGGTGCCCCAACCGGGCTCGTGGGAGTCGACCTCGAAGACCGCCATGGACAGGCCGCCGCTGCCGAGGCTCCCGTAGACGAGGTCGTCGACGTTGGTCCCGTCCGGGGTGAACCGGAACGGCGCCTCGGAGTCCTCCGGCCAGCCGTAGTAGTGGTGCCAGCCGTCTCCGTCGACCCGGAACTCACCGACCACGTGGCCCTCGCCGTCGTCCTCGGGGGACAGGCGCATGGAGAACTCGTTGAGGTACAGGTGGTGTTCGCCGCCCGCGACCGTGGCGGCTGCCTCGGAGAGCTCGCGCGGGGCGCTCGGGGCGGTGGCGTCCACGGTCCAGGTGAGGGTCTGGGACCCCGACCCCTCGGGATCGGTCACGGTCGCGGACAGCACGTGGTCACCGGCCGGGAGGTCGAACTCGCCCAGGTCGAGGGTGCGGCCGTCGGTCGAGGTGGACACGGTGGACCCGTCCAGCTCCCAGGCGACCTCCATGATCCGGTCGGTGGGGCGGGTGGTCTCCGCGTAGACCACCTCGGTGGCGCTGACGGCGCGCTCGGTGTCGCGGTGGCGGGTGAAACCGGCCTCGGCCTCGACGGGCTCCAGGGACTCGCCCACGGTCCACGTGAGAGTCCGGGTCATCGCCGCGGACGCGCGGATGTCGGGGTCGCGGACGAACTCGGTGGGGTCCTGGACCCGGACGCTGATCCGCGCCCCTGCTTCCAGGTCGAGCCCGGCCAGTTCCAGACCGCGCGCGCCGGAGGCGTCGGTCAGCTCCTCGCCGTCCACCGTCCAGGTGTAGTCCAGCTCGTGGTGGACGGGGTGCGGGCCCTCGACCCACACTGCGTCCTCGGCGCCCACCTCGCCCTCAGGGGTGGACGAGACCGGCAGGGTCGCCCGGTCCCGCAGCCCCGAGATCCGATGGGTCATCACCTCTCGCCCGACCTGGTCGAAGTAGTAGCCCAGGGTCTTGAGCATGGAGTGGTTGCTGGGGCGCCAGACGTCCTCGGAGTGGTAGAGGCCGCCCTCGTGGCCGTCCGGGTCGGCGGCGCCGATGGTGCCGCCGGACTCGCTCTCCTCACCGAGCCAGCGCCACCACTTGGCCTCCTCGTCGAGCATCCGCTCGGAGCTCATGAGGGTGTGGTGGGCCGAAGCGGGTTCCGCGCCGGTGTAGCGGCCCAGACTGGTGTCCCGGAAGTAGTACGGGTACTCGTCCTGGAGCGCACCCAGCGAGTGCGCCAGTTCGTGGGGGCTGATCAGCGCGGAGAGCGCGTTGCCCGACGAGGCCGTGGCCAGGCGTCCGCCCGCGCCACCGTAGGTCTCGCTGTTGGCCAGGGCCAGGATCTGCCGGTTGTTCGCGGACACCCCGGGGACCATGTCGGCGGCGGCGTTGGCCGCTGACGAGTCCACGGTGAGCAGGCGTTCCAGGGCGGACTCGTCGCAGCCGTTGAAGAACCCCATGCCCAGCGCCGTGTCCCGCCGTTCCCAGCCGTGGGCGGGGTCGCAGTCCACACCGGACTCCGCCGAGGGGGTCTCCACCAGGTAGACGTTGAAGTAGTTCCGGTAGGAGCGGAAGGGCTCGATGCTCCACTGCACGTTGAGGTGCTGGTCCACCTGCTCGCGGAAGAGGGGCATCTCCTCCTCGGTGTAGCCGTCGCCCAGCAGGACCAGGTTGAACCGTTCGGAGGGGTCACCGGTGACCTGGAGGGGCACCACGGAGGCTCCGTCCAGGGGAGCGGCCTCGGCTGGGGCTTCCGTGCCGTCGAGCACGGCGGCCGTGGCCAGCAGGGACAGGGCGGCCAGGGCCGCCGCGGATCTGCGCAAGGGGTTTCCTTCGATCAGGGGATGTGGGGGATGTTGCCGGGAAGCGTACTGACGTTCGTACGCCGTCTACCAGGGGAAGGGCCATAAGCACTTCGATAACCCCCCGCCGTACGGTGGGACCGGGAACCACCAGCGAAGGAGCGCCCTCATGGCACAGAACGGCAGAGTTCCGGGGGAGGACCACCCCATCACCGTCGAACCCACCACCGAGGCGGTGCGGGTGAGCGTCGGGGACCGGTTGATCGCGCGGAGCACCACCGCGCTGACCCTGCGCGAGGCGGGCTACCCGCCGGTGCGGTACGTTCCGCTCGCCGACGTCGACCCCGGTGTCCTGCGCCGGAGCGCGACCACCACCTACTGTCCCCACAAGGGCACCGCCGCCTACTACGACCTGGTCCTTGGCGACGAGGAACTCACCGACGCGGTGTGGGCCTACGAGCAGCCCTACGACGCCGTCTCCGACATCGCCGACCATGTCGCCTTCTACCCCGGGCCCGTCAAGGTCACCGTGGGGACCTGACCCGGACCGATGCGCCGAAACCGCCCTCGCGGGGGGAGGTTCGGGCCGACGAGACGGGTGGCGCCCCGGCCTCGGGGCGCCACCCCCGGGGCCTAGCGGCGGCGGGGCCCGGGTGCCTTCAGGACGGCCAGGCCCAGGGCGAGGACGACCAGCCCGGACCAGGAGACCAGCGGGAGGCGTTCACCCACCAGGGCCACGCCCAGCACCGCCGCCACGGCGGGTTCGGCCAGGCTCAGCGTGGTCGCGGTGGAGGCCGAGGTGCGCCGCAGCCCGTGGCCGAACAGCCAGTAGGCGAGGAACACCGTGAACAGGGCCAGGTGCAGGGCGACCAGCGCGCCGCTCACCGTGGCCAGCCATGCGGTTCCCGCGGCCAGCACCACGGGCAGCACGAGGACGCCGCCCCCGGCGAACATCGTCCCCATGACCGCGCCGGACGTGTGCCCGCGCCGGATCAGCTTCTCGGCGATGATCGCGTACAGCGCGTACGAGAACCCGGCGACCAGGGCGAGGAACACGCCCAGGGTGTTGGTGGAGCTGGCGGCGCCGGTGAGTTCGGGGCCCAATACCAGCACCGCGCAGCCGACCACGGCCGCGACGGTGGCCGTCACCCAGCGCGCGGTGGGCCTGGCCCGGTCCACGCACCAGGCCAGCAGCCCGGAGAAGACGGGGGCGCTGCCCAGGGTGATCACGGTGCCGACAGCCACTCCGGCGTTGGCTACGGCGGGGTAGAAGGACAGCGGGTACCCGGCGACGGCGACGGCTCCAAGCAGGAGCACCCACCGGGTCCGGGCGTCGGAACCGGTGACCAGGGCGGTGGAGCCCCGTCCGGCCAGGAAGAGCAGGAGCCCGCCGAGGACCAGCCCGGCGGAGCCGATAGCGGCCGGGTGCGCGCCGTCGGGCGCGAAGGAGCTGGCGGTTCCGGTGGTGCCCCACAGGACGGCGGCACCGAGGATGGGCAGCGCGCCACCGGTGAACCGGTGCGGGGTCGATCGCGGCGCGGCGTTGGAGGAGGTGTGGTCTGGCACGTTCGTACTTTCCGTCTGGACGCCTGGGAAGGGATCGTTGACGGGCGCACGACGCAGCGGCCGCTCACCGGATCGGTGCGGCCTCCGAGTTCGGGGAGGTCAGCGTGTGCGCCCGGTCAGGCGCACAGCGGCGGAAGGACCTTGTGCCAGTAGTAGTTCACGCCCCCACGGTAGCGTGAAGCGGGCCGACCGGACACGTCGGGGTTCCCTTGACCGAGGTCGGCGACCGGCCGTGGGAGCGGACACGCATGGTGCGTGAGCAGGAGTCCGCGGGGAGTCAGCGGCAGGCGGGGTCGCGCTGGTCGGAGCCGTACGGGGAGGGGAGACTGCTCCACCGGTTCGGCGCCCGGGCCGGGGCGGGGACGGTGTCGTCGGCCACCTCCAGGAGCTCCGCCAGCTCCTCTGTGGTGGTGTCGGCGGACAGCAGGGACTCCCAGTGCTCCTCCACCACCTGGGAGACGGACTGCTGGGGGAGGCCGAGGATCGCGTGCGTCAGGCTCAGGTCGAGTTCGGAGGGGTCGTAGTAGGAGAGGAACTCCTCCGCTGCCTCGGTGCCGAGCCGTTCGTCCGCCGACACCAGCCAGGCTCCCAGGATGATCCTGGCCTGTCCCTCGCCCGAGCACGAGTGGTCCCAGTGCCGGGGGAGGCCGAGCACGTTCATGGTGACCTCGGTGGCCAGGGCGTCGCGGTAGTAGGGGACCTCGGGGTCCCATTCGTCGAACACGATGACCGTCCCCGGCGGCGGGAACGGCTGGGCGGAACGCGGGAGGACCAGTCCGCCGGTCTGGAACTCGCGGACGTCCCGGCGCAGGTGCTGGGTGCCCTGCCACACCACTGGCAGGCGGTCCCGGGCGCGATCGGGTATCCGCGCCACCGTGGGAGAGAGCGCGGCGTGCCAGTAGTCGATCCAGGACTCGTAGCCGGGGAGGGGACAGTAGGTCACGCCCTCCCGGACCCGGCACGGGTCGGCCTCGGCGCCGTACAGGTCCTGGTCGGTGAAGGGCGTCTCGTAGGAGTAGGTCCGCTGCGCGTACACGTTGACGAAGGCCACCCCCGCGAGCAGGAGCGCCGCCGCCCCCAGAGTGACCGGCCGCAGGAACCAGGAGCCCTCCCGCCGCGCGAGCGCGAACACCAGCAGGAAGGCGGCCATGAACGAGATGTGCAGCAGGGACAGCACACCGAGTTCGGTCACGGCGGGTTCGGCGACGGGCAGGGGATCCAGCACCCACCGGGCCACGCCGTTCAGCCGCCGCAGGATCTCGTCGGCCCTGGTCCCCATCGACGTCACCGTGTACAGCAGGTACGCGGGGACGAGCAGCAGCAACACCACCAGCGGGGTGTACGAACGGGTCCAGACGGCACTGGCCACCGCCCCCAGCGGCCCGCACCAGGCCAGCACGAACAGGGCCAGGACCGCGGGCGGGCTGGCCGTCCCGGCGGTCGGCTGCGAGTTGGCCACCAGGTGGGAGAGGACCAGTACACCCACGCACACCGACGTGACCAGCACGGACGCCAGCGAGAGGGACAACAGGCGGGCGCGCGCCGACAACGGCAGCGCGAACCCCTCCGAATGGCGCACCTCCCGGATCGCCGGGAAGGTCGTGACAGCGAACATCACCGCGGCCAGCCCCAGCGCCTGGAGCCTGACCTGGTCGATCAGATCGGACCAGGTCGGCATCGGAGGCCGGTACGCCGAGTACACGAGCCCGACCAGGGCCACGGGCACCACGACCAGGAACACCGGGCTCACCAGCAGGTGGCGCAGGTTGAACCGGGTCAGCGCCCAGAAGGTCGGGACGCCGCTCACCGGGTACGGCTCCGTGCCCCGGTGAGCAGAAGATAGGCGTCCTCCAGCGACGGCTCCACCGGGACGCGCGCCGCAGAGTCCGGGTTCTCGACGCCCTCGGGCACGAGCACCCGGTAGCGGCCGTCCGCCAGCCGCCAGGAGGTCACGCCCTCCTCGGGGCGCGAACCCTGCTCCCACACCCGGCCGCGCGCCCGGGCCACCAGCTCCCCGGGTGTGCCGTCGAAGATCACCCGGCCCTGGTCCAGGCACAGCACCCGACGGCACAGCGCGGCCACGTCCTCGATCTGGTGCGTGGAGAGCACCACCGTGCTGCGCACCGCGAGTTCGGAGACGAGGTCGCGGAACCGGATGCGCTGTTCGGGGTCCAGGCCGATCGTGGGCTCGTCGAGCAGGAGGAGCTCGGGGTCGCCGAGCAGCGCCGCCGCCAGCCCCAGGCGCTGGCGCATACCGCCGGACAGACGGCGCACCCGGCTGTGCCTGCGGTCGTACAGGTCCACCCTGCGCATGGCGCGGCGGACCTCGTCGTGGCGTTCCCGGCGCCCGCCCAGTTCCTTGAGCACCGCCACGTAGTCCAGCAGTCCGAACACGGTGAAGTGCGGGTAGAACGAGGGGAACTGCGGCAGGTAACCCATCCGGCGGCGGATCTCGGTGCGGTCCGCGGACCGTTCCGGGTCGCGTCCCAGCACCCGCATCCGGCCGCCGGTGGCCTCCAGGTCGGTGGCCAGGCAGCGCATCAGCGTAGTCTTGCCCGCGCCGTTGCGCCCGAGCAGACCGGTCACCCCCGGCCCCAGTTCCAGGTCGATCCCGTCGAGGGCCCGGCGTGTGCCGTAGCTGCGGACCAGCCCGCTCACGCTGACCCGGTTCGCTGTCGAGACCCCCTCGCCCGTGGTGCCGGTGGTCACGCGGCCCTCACCCGGAGCAGGACGACCCCGGCCAACAGGGCGAGCGCCGTCGCCCAGCTGGCCTGCGCGGTCGGTGTGAACAGCAGCATCGGGTCGAGGCCGTCGGTCGCCCCGAGCAGGACCAGGGCGAGCAGCCACGCGGCGCCGACGCCCCCTCCGGCCAGGCTCAGCGCCATCCACCGGCTCAGCGCCAGACACCCGGCCACCATGGCCAGCGCGGGCAGCAGCCAGAAGACCGCCTCTGACAGCGTGGAGACCGAGGGCATCAGGAGCGCCGCCGTGGTGCACAGCACCAGGGCGGGTACCAGGACCGCCGCCGTGCGCAGGAAGAGGAGCCGGTACCCCGCCAGGGGTGTGACGGACGTGAGGCTGTGTGCCGGGTCCACCCCCCGCCCGTAGGCGAGGGCCACCCCGATCAGGGGCACGACCGGCGCGGTGATGGAGAACAGCAGGGAGCCGCGCGGCACCTCGTGCGCGACGGCCAACGCCATGGTCAGCACGAGCACGGTGGCGCCCAGCCAGGCCCGGTAGAGCTGCGGGGTGGCGGCCAGGAGTTTGGCGGTGTTCTCGCGCAGGCCGATCGCGGAGAGCAGGCGTTCGACCGCGCCGCGCCGGGGCTGGTCAACGACGTCGCGCAGGTCGGCCCAGCTGCGGTCCAGCCAGTCCTCGTCGGCGGGCAGGAGGGAACGGCAGTGGGCGCAGTGCGTCAGGTGGGCCTCGGCGGACATCGCGGTGACGTCGTCGGCGGTGTGCGCCGCGTACCGGTGGAGTTGGTCGTGGGTCAGGTGCCAGCTCATGTGGTCAGTGCCTCCCGTAGCCGCGCCTTGGCGCGCATGACCCGTGTCTTCACGGTTCCCTCGGGTATCTGGAGGATCTCCGCCGCCTCCCGCACGGTCAGGCCGTCGAGCACGGTGGCCTGGATCGCCGAGCGCAGTTCGGGGGAGAGCTCGTGCAGGGCGGCGCCCAGGGGGCCGTGCTCGATGTTGAGCAGCACGGTGTCCTCGGCGGACGCGTCGCCGATCGTCTCGTACGGTTCGGGTTCGCTCTCGGCGATCCAACGGTTGGCGCGTTTGCGCAGCTGGGAGATGAGCTGGCGGATCGCGATGGTCCACAGCCAGGCCCCGGCGTCGTTGTCCCCCGGGCGGGGGGTGAAGGAACCGGCGTTGCGCCACACCGCCAGGAAGGTCTCCTGGAGGGCGGCGTCGAGTTGGTCGTTGTCGGAGCAGCGGTAGCGCAGTCGGGCCCGCAGCCAGGGAGCGTGTCTTCGGTGCAGGATCTCCAGGGCTTCGGTCTCTCCGGCTGCGACGGCGGACAGCAGCACGGGATCGGCGCTGTCGGGTCCGTAGGCGGGTGCGCGTCGTCGTGCGCGGCGGAGAAGCTTCACGTGGAGGGCTATCGCGGGTCGGGGACGGAACGGTTCAGGCGGGGGCCGGGATCCGTCGGCGCTGACCTCGGCTTTTCCACAGTACCCGCGCGGCGGTTTCCGAACGGTCGGTGCGGTGGGAGAAAATGGGGCGTATGCGCCTGAGGATCTTCCTTGAACCCCAGCAGGGGGCCACCTACGAGGACCAGCTCGCCGTCGCCCGAGCCGTTGAGGACCTCGGGTTTGACGCCCTGTTCCGGTCTGATCACTATCTGTCGATGGGCGACCATGTCAGCGGGCTCCCCGGTCCGACTGACGCGTGGATCACCCTGGCCGGTCTGGCCAGGGAGACCTCCCGGATCCGTCTGGGCACCCTGATGACGGCGGCGACCTTCCGCCACCCCGGCCCGCTGGCCATCTCCGTCGCGCAGGTCGACCGCATGAGCGGCGGCCGGGTCGAGTTCGGTTTCGGCGCGGGCTGGTTCGAGGAGGAGCACGCGGTCTACGGGATCCCCTTCCCCGACTCCGCGCGGGAGCGGTTCGACCGCTACGAGGAACAGCTCGACATCATCACGGGGTTGTGGTCCACCCCGGTGGGGGACACCTTCCGGTACGAGGGCAGGCACTTCCGGCTGGCGCAGGGACCGGCCCTGCCCAAGCCGCAGCAGGGTCCGCACCCGCCGGTGCTGATCGGAGGGACGGGCCCCAAGCGCACGCCGAGGCTGGCGGCCAAGTTCGCCGACGAGTACAACGTTCCGTTCTGCTCGCTGGAGGACACCGAGGCGGCCTTCGGGCGCACCGCTGACGCTGTCCGGGCGTCCGGTCGCACGGTGCCGATGGTGTACTCGGCGGCGCAGGTGCTGTGTGCGGGGCGTGACGAGGCGGAGGTGTCCAGGCGGGCCGCCCGGATCGGCCGCGACGTGTCGGAGCTGCGCCAGAACGGTCTCGCCGGTACCCCCGACGAGATCGTGGAGCGGATCGGCCGGTTCGCGGCCGCCGGTGCGGAGAGAATGTACCTGCAGGTCCTGGACCTGTCCGACCTCGACCACCTGGAGCTGGTCGCCTCGGCGGTGGCACCGCAGCTGGACTGAACGGGACCGGGCACGGGGGGTGTCCGAGGGGGATGCGCCCCACCCGATAACTTGATATCGAGATACAAGTTGGATACCTTGACATCAAGATAACAGCGGGGTTCCCCCCACCCGCTCCCGGCTCGGGCCTGTGAGGTCGACCGCTTTTCGGCAGCGCGTCCCGGGCCCGTGAGTGTCCGCGGCCAGTCGGCCGCGACCGGTGACGATGTGGCGTCGTCGCAGGTCAAAGCGGCCCTGATGGATCACGGAGGCGATGGGGGTGCTCATCCGCGACCCCCGTGCCCCGGTGATCCGGTTAGGGCGGCCTCAGTAGGTCCCGCATCCACCCCATGGGGCAGGATGCTGGGGACAAAGTGGCGAGATCAGGAGGCAGACACCGTGTCCGCGAACAGCTTCGGCGCCCGTGACACGTTGCGCGTTGGCGACGAGTCGTATGAGATCTTCCGGTTGGACGCCGTCAAGGGCTACAACCGACTTCCCTACAGCCTGAAGGTGCTGCTGGAGAACCTCCTCCGCACCGAGGACGGCGCGAACGTCACCGCCGAGCACATCACGGCCCTCGGCAACTGGGACGCCAAGGCCCAGCCCAGCCAGGAGATCCAGTTCACCCCCGCGCGGGTGATCATGCAGGACTTCACCGGCGTCCCGTGCGTCGTCGACCTCGCCACCATGCGCGAGGCCGTCCGAGACATGGGCGGCGACCCGGACAAGATCAACCCGCTCGCCCCCGCCGAGCTGGTGATCGACCACTCCGTCGTCGTCGACCTCTTCGGTCGCCCCGACGCCTTCGAGCGCAACGTCGAGATCGAGTACGAGCGCAACTACGAGCGCTACAAGTTCCTGCGCTGGGGCCAGACCGCCTTCGACGAGTTCAAGGTCGTCCCGCCCGGCACCGGCATCGTGCACCAGGCCAACATCGAGCACCTCGCGCGCGTCACCATGGACCGCAAGGGCCAGGCCTACCCCGACACCTGCGTCGGCACCGACTCGCACACCACCATGCAGAACGGCCTGGGCATCCTGGGCTGGGGCGTCGGTGGCATCGAGGCCGAGGCCGCCATGCTCGGCCAGCCGATCTCCATGCTCATCCCGCGCGTGGTCGGCTTCAAGCTCACCGGTGAGCTCAAGCCCGGCACCACCGCCACGGACCTCGTGCTCACCATCACCGAGAAGCTGCGCGACCACGGCGTCGTCGGCAAGTTCGTCGAGTTCTACGGCGAGGGCGTCGGCTCCGTGCCGCTGGCCAACCGCGCCACCATCGGCAACATGAGCCCGGAGTTCGGTTCCACCGCCGCGATCTTCCCGGTCGACGACGAGACCATCCGGTACATGCGCCTGACCGGCCGCTCCGAGCAGCAGGTCGCCCTGACCGAGTCCTACGCCAAGGCCAACGGCTTCTGGCACGACCCGGCCAACGAGCCCGAGTTCTCCGAGTACCTGGAGCTCGACCTCGCCGAGGTCGTCCCCTCCATCGCCGGTCCCAAGCGTCCCCAGGACCGCATCGCCCTGTCGGCGGCCAAGCAGACCTGGCGCCACGACATCAGCGACTACGTCTCCGACCGGGCCGACGAGGCCGGCGCGGAGTCCTTCCCGGCCTCCGACTCCCCGGCCCAGGAGCCCAACGGCGCGCGTCCGCACAAGGCCGTCAAGGTCACCATGGCCGACGGCACCGAGACCGAGGTCGACCACGGCGCCGTCGTGATCGCCGCGATCACCTCGTGCACCAACACCTCGAACCCCTCGGTCATGCTGGGTGCCGCCCTGCTGGCCAAGAACGCGGTCGAGAAGGGTCTGTCCCGCAAGCCGTGGGTCAAGACCTCCATGGCCCCGGGCTCCAAGGTCGTCACGGACTACTACGAGCGCTCCGGCCTGACCCCGTACCTGGACAAGCTGGGCTTCAACCTGGTCGGCTACGGCTGCACCACCTGCATCGGCAACTCGGGCCCGCTGCCCGAGGAGATCTCGCAGGCGGTCCAGGACAACGACCTCGCCGTCTCGGCGGTCCTGTCCGGCAACCGCAACTTCGAGGGCCGGATCAACCCGGACGTGAAGATGAACTACCTGGCCTCGCCGCCGCTGGTGGTCGCCTACGCGCTGGTCGGGTCGATGGACGTCGACATCACCACCGAGCCCCTGGGTACCGGCAAGGACGGCCAGCCCGTCTACCTGGCCGACATCTGGCCGACGGCCGAGGAGATCCAGGAGGTCATGGACTCCGCGATCGCCTCGGACATGTACGCCAGCGCGTACTCGGACGTGTTCGCCGGTGACGACCGCTGGCGCGAGCTGCCCACGCCCACGGGCAACACCTTCGAGTGGGAGGGCGATTCGACCTACGTCCGCAAGCCCCCGTACTTCGAGGGCATGGGCCACACCCCGGCGCCGGTCACCGACATCTCCGGTGCCCGCGTCCTGGCCAAGCTGGGCGACTCGGTCACCACCGACCACATCTCCCCGGCCGGTGCCATCAAGCCGGGCACCCCGGCGGCCGAGTACCTCAAGGCCAACGGTGTGGAGCGTCGCGACTTCAACTCCTACGGTTCCCGTCGTGGCAACCACGAGGTGATGATCCGCGGCACCTTCGCCAACATCCGCCTGCGCAACCAGATCGCGCCGGGCACCGAGGGCGGCTACACCCGCGACTTCACCAAGGCCGACGCGCCGGTGGTGTTCATCTACGACGCCGCGCAGAACTACGCCGCGCAGGACACCCCGCTGGTGGTCCTGGGCGGTAAGGAGTACGGTTCCGGTTCCTCGCGTGACTGGGCGGCCAAGGGCACCAGCCTGCTGGGCGTCCGCGCGGTCATCACCGAGTCCTACGAGCGCATCCACCGCTCCAACCTCATCGGTATGGGTGTCCTGCCGCTCCAGTTCCCGGAGGGCGAGTCCGCGGACTCCCTCGGCCTGACCGGCGAGGAGACCTTCTCCGTCACCGGCGTGACCGAGCTGAACGAGGGCCGTGTCCCCAGCACGGTGAAGGTCACCACCGACACCGGCGTCGAGTTCGACGCCGTGGTGCGGATCGACACCCCGGGTGAGGCGGACTACTACCGCAACGGCGGCATCCTCCAGTACGTGCTGCGCCAGCTGATCGCCAAGTAGCGAGAGGCGTTCGAGACCGCCGCACGTGCCCACAGGCGCGAACGCGGTGCTTCGAGGGCCGCCACCGTCCGACCGACGGTGGCGGCCCTTCTCGTGTTGTGGCCCCCCGCGCGTTCCGGCCTGACCGAAAGGTCCGGATATGCTCTGGGTATGCCCTCGCCCCCCGGACCAGGTCTCCCTTCATGGCGCGCGGACCTGCTCCGACGCGCCCTGGTGCTGTGCGCCGCGTCGCTCCTGGCGGTGCTCACCACGACGCCCGCGGCCCTGGCCGAACCAGCACCCGAGACGGTCGAGGCCCACGAGGACAGCCGGACCCCGGCCGAGTACTACGCGGACGAGCTCGCCGAGCGCCCCGAGGGCGCGGCCGTCGTCGTGGACGACTCCCTGGCGGGCCTCGGAGACGTGGCCGAACTGGAGCGGGAGCTGCACGCCCTCTTCTCCACCCTCGACGTCCCCTACCACGTGATCGCCAGCCCCTTCCCCGGACAGGGGTCGGACTGGGGCACCGGTCCGGTCCTGCCCGCGGTGATGGACCGGCTCGACCGCGACGGCGTGTACGTGCACCTGCGGCCAGAGACCTACACGCAGGACGTGCGGGTACGCGGCTACGACCTCCCGGCGGAGGAGAGCCTGCGCTCGCTGAGCGACGACCCCAGGCTGGAGTACGACTCCGGTCCCGACGAGGTCGCCGCCGTCCTCGTCGAACGCCTGCGGGGCGAGGCCACCGCGCCCGTGGACGGTCACGAGGGGCGGACCGAACCCGGCGCGCTGGCGGTCTTCTGGGAGGAGTTCCTCGACGACGTCGACCCGACCCGTTCGGTCGGCGCCGAGAACCTCGGCACCCTCTCCGGGCTCTCCTCCGGGTTCCTGCTCGGGACGGGTGTGGTCTGGGTGTGGTGGCGCTCCGTGCGCGGCCGTCGGCGGCGCCACGAGGTGACCGTGGTGTCCGTGCTCACCCTGGCCCTGGCCGGTGCCGCGGTCGCCGGGCCCTACGCCTACATGATGAGCGTGCCCAAGGGAGGGGTGGAGACCGCCTGGGAGACTCCGGACGTCCAGTCCGTCCCGCCGTACGTCGCCAACACCGAGCGGGTCGAACGCCTGGTCTCTGAGACCGGGTCCGCGCCGCTGTACGTCGCGCCCCTGGTCACGATGGACCGCACCGGCCTGACCGCCACCGCCGAGCGGTTGGAGGACGCCGAGATCCCGGTCCGCGCCCTGGTGATGTCCATGAGCCCGTCCGACGAGTCGGAGGGGGACCCCGAGGTGCTGGCGTACTCGCTGGCCGCGCTCACCGAGGGACCGTCCGTGTACGTGGTCGCCACCACCGACTTCGAGGGCAGGGTCGAACTCGCTGCAGGGTCCTCGGGCCTGGGCATCGACGCCTACGCCCTGAGCTTGGCCGTCCGAGACGTGGTCGCCGACACCCCGGCCGAGGCCGTCGAGGCCGCGCTGCCCGCCCTCACCGCGCTGCCCACCGACCCCGGTCAGCCCGACACCGAACCCCTCTTCGCCCACTCCTACGACGAGGACCCCGGGCCGAGGTCCGAACGGTTCCTCGGTGACGGCTTCCTGCCCTGCCTCCTCGTGGTCGGGCCCCTCCTCTCCGGGCTCGTCTTCGGCGCGTTGCTCCTCCTGGTGGCCACCGTGCGCGCCGTGCGCGGGGGCACGGTCGGCGGTCGAACGCGGATGGGGGCGCGGGCGCTGCGCCGACTCGCGTTGTCGGAGACCCACGCCATGGTCCAGGAGCTGGAGGCGGCCGGGAACGGCGAGGTTCCCGCGTCGGCCATGCGCGACGCCGACGCCGCCCTGGTCGTGCTCCGGCGCCCCACGGACGCCCTCGACCTCCTCGGGGTCACGGTCCTGGCCCGGCGCGCCCGTGCGGGCATCTCCGGTGACCCCGGGGCCGGACGGCGGCCGGTCTGCTCGGCCAACCCCCTGCACGGCCGGGCGGACCGGGTCGGGAGGGTCAAGGTCGTGCCGGGGCGCCGCCCGCTGTGCGACACCTGCCTGGGCCTCCAGAACGACGCCCGTACCGCGCGCGTGCTGGAGCTGCGGATCGGCGGGGCCTGGGTCCCGCACCTGAGCCTGGACCGCGTCTGGGTGCACACCAACTACGGATCGACGCAGCGCGGCCTCGTCGACGGGATTCTGGAGGAGAGCGATGCGTAGGTTCGAGGTGCCCTCCGTCCTGGGCGCGGTTCTGGCCCTTACCCTCATGGGTACGGCACCCGTCGCCGCCGCACCGGCCGACACCGTGCCGGAGAACGCCACCGAGGCGATCACCTCCGCCCTCGCCGAGTCGCCGGTCCACGTCGACCCCGCCTACTCCGGTGCCCTGCCGGAGGAGGTCCGTCAGGAGGCCGTCGCACTCATCGAGGGCTCCGACCTGCCCCTGTACGTGGTCGCGGTACCGATGGTGGAAGGGGACACCTGGGACGGCGACCCCGAGAACCTCGCCGTCCTGGTCCACGACCACATGGGCGGCGGCCGGGCCCACATCCTGGTGTTCGCCAACGACCGCATGCACGGGTGGGACTACGGGAGCGGAACGGACCTTCCCGCCCACTACGGCGCCCTCACCTCCTCCTACGCCACAGGGTTCAGCGGCAACCTCGGTGAGCTGGTCGAGGTCTCGGTGGAGTCGGCCCTGTCCGAGGACCCCGAGGCCGCCTACACCGCCGCAACCGAGGCCTACGACGAACAGCGGGAGGACGCCGCCGGACCGATGTCCGGTTTCTGGCGGGGCGACGGCACGGGCGCGCCCGGCTGGCTGTGGCCGTCTGTCGCCGCCCTGGCGCTCCTCCTGGCCGTCGGCGCGGTCTGGCGCTCCCGCCGCGCCAGGGTGCCCTCGCTGCCAGCCCTGGCCGTCACCCAGCACGCCGGGTTCGACAACGCCGACCGCGCCGCCCTGGACCGGCTGGTGGAGCGGGGCGCCACGGACCTCGTCGAACTGGGGGAGCGGTTGGGCCAGCTGCGTTCGCGCTCCCAGAACGAGGAGGCCACCCGGCTCCTCCAGCACGCCCTGGACGCCCGCTCCGCCGCGGCCAAGGTCCACGATCGCATGCTCGCGACCGAACCCTCCCTGCCCGACGCCGTCGGGGTCCTCGTTCTGCTCGACATGGCCGAGGACGCCATCCTGCGCAGCCGGTCCAGGTCCCGCAGGCCCCGGGTGCACTGCTACGCCAACCCCCTGCACGGCACCACCACCAAGCAGACCGACTGGCGTGAGTTCGGCGGCACCCGCACCATCCGCGTCCCGCTGTGCGCGGAGTGCGCCAGGGCGGTGCGGGGCCGCGGCCGCCCGCGCGTACTGCCCGATCAGCACCGGGGGAGTGAGGTGCCCTACTACGAGGTACCGGCCGACGAGAGCGTCTGGGCGGCCACGGGTTACGGCGCTCTGCGGGACGACCTGGTCGATCGCGTCCTGCGAGGCGACCACGGGCGCACCCGCAGGTAACGGCGCGGTATCGGATGCGCCGGGGGTGGAACCGAGTCCGTGTACGGGCGGTCAGTTCACTGTGGCACCCTGACATGGCGCCCCGCTCGGGGCCGGGAAACGACGTACGAGAGACGGGGCGGGCTGTGGACGACCCTCAGGGCCAGGGCATGCGAGTGGAGGAGGCCGGTGGCTTCCGACTTCTGCGCTCCCTGGGGCGGGGCGGTTTCGGCGAGGTGTTCCTCGGCGAGGCGGAGGACGGCACCCGTGCCGCAGTGAAGCTCCTGCACGCGAGCTGGTCCGGGGACGCGGACATGCGGCGCCGCTTCGCCGCCGAGGTGGAGCAGGCCCAGCGGGTGAGCGGCTTCTGCGTCGCCGCGATCCTGGACGCGGACCCCGACGCAGCCCAGCCGTGGATCGCCACCGAGTACATCGACGGCCCCACCCTCCAGGCCTCCGTCGAAGCCGACGGCCCGCGCACGGGAGTGGAGCTCCAGCGCCTGGCCGTCGGAACCGCGACCGCCCTGGCCGCCATCCACGCGGCGGGCGTGGTGCACCGGGACCTGAAGCCGGACAACATCATGCTCGCCCCGGACGGACCGAGGGTGATCGATTTCGGGATCGCCCGCGCCGTGGAGTCGACCTCCGTCACGGCCAGCGGGGTGGTCGGCACCATCGGCTACATGGCCCCCGAACAGCTGGAGGGCGCCCGGCTGACCGCCGCCGTGGACGTCTTCGCCTGGGCCTCGGTCATGGTGTTCGCCGCCACCGGCCGGGAGGCCTTCCCCGGCCCCACCCAGGCCGCTCGCATCGCCCGCATCCTCGGCGGACAACCCGACCTCGCAGGACTGGACGGAGCGTTCGCCGAGACCATCCGGGCCTGCCTGGACAAGGAGCCCTCGGCCCGGCCCGACGCCGAGACCCTCATGAGGTGGCTCATCTCCGCCCCGGCCGGGAACGGTCCGGTCCGCGCCGCCGGATCCGGCGGCGACCACACGCCCACGACGATCGCCCCCGGTGCCGACCGGCCGGACGCCCGGACCCGGATCGGCGTCGACCACACCAGGGTCGCCGGTCAGCCGTCCGCCGGTGCGAACCCCCCCAACCCCACCAGGGTGGCCGGGGAGGCCGATGCCGCCCCCACCCGTACCTACACGCGGATGTCCCCGTCCGACGCGCGGGAGGGCGTCGCACACGCCCGGCAGTCCGGCCCCTACCCCGCGCCTCCCAGCGGGGCGCACACCCCGCCGCCCAACGGCGCGTACCCCTCTGCCGCGTCGGGTCCCTACCCCGCGCCCCCCAGCGGATTCCACACCCCGAACACCGGGCACTCCGGGGCCACGCCTCCGTACCACTTCGTCAGCGTCCGCTTCCACGAACCCGGCGGCCTGGCCGAGGCCATGCAGCAGAACTGGGGCGCCGCGGTCCAGGTCTTCAGTGACCCCGTCGAGCGCGCGGCCCTGGGCGCCTGGCTCATGGACGACCTCGGCGACGCCATCGTCGACCGTTCCCTCTTCCGGCGCGAGGTCCGGGACGCCAACCTCGCGGTCGCCTCCTTCATCGCCCAGACCCGCCCCGACCTGCCTCCGGTCTTCCGAGGCCGGGGCGTGTCCCTGGCCGAGCTCCGGGCGCTCTTCGCCGACCCCGGCCCCCTCCTGACCGGCGCCCCGCTCAGCAACGAGATGGTCCTGCTGGCCCGCCCCGAACTCCTGCGCGTCCTCAGCGCCCACCAGGGCCCCGAGAGCGCCGAGTACCAGAGGCTGGCCGAACACCTGGACCGCGCCGAGCGCTCCGGAACCCTCCTGCACGAACAGCTCTCGCAGCGGCTCGTCGGGTGGCGGTCGAGCCAGCCCAACGTCAACCCGGCGCTGGTGCTGGCCCTCCTCCTGAACCCGCAGCTGATGGTCCCGCCCGACGACAACGGCGACACCGGGGTCGCCGAGTGGGTGGACATCCTGTGGCAGCGCGTGTCCAACTCCGGGACCCCCGAGAACGCCGGGTACGCGGCGGCGGTCTACGGCTCGCTGGGCACCCTCCAGGCCCTGGCCAGGCAGCGCCGCTACTGGGAGACCCGCTACTCCGAGGTGTCCACCACCCACGAGGAGCTCGTGAACAAGGTGGAGCTCCAGAACCGGACCGGACGGATCATCCGCTGGTGCCGGATCTCCCTCCTCGGTCTGCCCCTGGGACTCGTCCTCTCCTTGACCCCGTGGGACGCGTTCGCCGACCTCCTGATGTGGGTCGCGATGCTGGGGCTGGTCGGCATGGTCGGCGCCTTCGCGACACGGCTGGTGATGTGCGGCACCGCCGACCGCCAACGGCGGCGGCTCCTGGACCTGCACAACTCCAACCACCAGCTGCCCCAGCTGACCACGGGCGTGGAGCGCATCCGCGCGGACCTGGCCCAGGCGCGCGCGATCACCTCCAGCTGAGCCCCGGCGGACACGGGCCCTGCTCGGGCGACACGACAAGAGAAGGAAGGACGCGCTCGTGGACGAGACCACGGACTTGACGCCCGCCCCCCGCGCGGTCGGTCCGTACACCCTGACGCGATCGCTGGGCAGGGGCGGCTTCGGGGAGGTGTTCCTCGGCGAGGCCGGGGACGGCACCCGAGCCGCCGTCAAGCTCCTGCACGCCAACTGGTCCGGCGACGCGGACATGCGGCGCCGCTTCGCGGCCGAGGTGGAGCAGGCCCGCCGGGTGAGCGGGTTCTGCATCGCGGAGATCCTGGACGCGGACCCCGACGCCGCCCAGCCGTGGATCGCCACCGAGTTCATCGACGGCCCCACGCTCCACCGGGCCGTGACCGTCGAGGGACCGCGCACCGGAGCCGAGCTCCAGCGCCTGGCCATCGCCACGGCCACCGCGCTCGCGGCCATCCACGCGGCGGGCGTGGTGCACCGGGACCTGAAACCGGACAACATCATGCTCGCCCCGGACGGGCCCCGGGTGATCGACTTCGGGATCGCCCGCGCCGTGGAGTCCACCTCCGTGACCGCGAGCGGCATCGTCGGCACGGTCGGGTACATGGCCCCCGAACAGCTGGAGGGCATGCGCCTCACCGCGGCCGTGGACGTCTTCTCCTGGGCCTCGGTGCTGGTGTTCGCCGGCACCGGCAGGGACGCCTTCCACGGTCCCACCCAGGCCGCGCGCATCGCCAAGGTGCTCTCCGGGGAACCCGACACGGGCGACCTGTCCGGGCCCCTGCTGGGCACGATCCTGGCTTGCCTGGACAAGAACCCGAAGCGGCGCCCCGACGCGCCCGCCCTGCTCCACCACCTGGTCGCGGGTACCGTTCCCACTCCCGACGGCCGGACCGCGGACCAGGGCGGTGCCGGACCGACCCCCGAGCCCCCTCCCCACCACGCCGCCGCGCCTCCCTCCGGACGGCCCGCGTACCTCACACCGCCGCCGTCCCTGGTGCGGTCGCAGAACTCCTACGGGCCGCCCGCGCCCGACTCCGACACAGGGGAGGAGGCCCCGCCCTACCGGTTCGCCGGGGTGCGCTTCTCCCGCATCGAGCCCCTGGCCGCGGCCATGCAGGAGCACTGGTCGGAGGCGGTGATGGTACTCGGAGACCCGGCCGAGCGGGCCATGCTCGGGTCCTGGGTCATGAACGACATCAACGACACCAAGGTGGACCGCTCACTGTTCCGCCGCGAGGTCCGGGACGCGAACCTGGCCGTGGCCTCCTTCGTCGCCCAGGCCAGCCCGGACCTGCCACCCCTCTTCCGGGGGCACGAGCTCAGCCTCGCGGGGCTGCGCCAGCTCTTCCACGACCCGCGCCCGCTCATCACCGGCGGTCACGAGGCCAACGAACTCATGCTGTTGGCCCGGCCCCAGCTGCTGCGGCAGATGTCGGAGCACCGGCACGAGGACGCTCCGGAGCTGCGCCGGCTGGCAGAGGACGTCGAGGAGGCCGAGCGGACCGGGATGGCCTTCCACCGGGAGCTGGCGCAGAACCTCAACGGCTGGCGCGGGTTCGAGGGGCGCATGGACCCGGCGCTGGCGCTCACCTTCCTGCTCAACCCCGACCTCATGGTGCCCCCGGACCCGGGGGACATGCCCGGCGCGGCCGACTGGACCAGCGCGCTCTGGTCGCGCGTGGAGCTGGCCTCGGGAGCCCAGCGGGCGGGGTACGCGGCGGCGGTCTACGGCTCGTTGTCGGCCGTCGTGACCCTGATCCGTCAGCGCGGGGTCTGGGCCACGCAGCGGGAGTCGCTGCGACGGGAACACGACTCGTTGGCCGCCGAGGCCACCGAGGCGGGGCAGATCTCCAGGATCAGGTCCGTGTTCGTGGCGGCCGCCATCATCTTCTTCTTCCTGTCCCTCGTCCTGGGTGCGGCGATGAACGGGTCGGGGCTGGGGACGCTGTTCTTCCTGTCCTCGCTCGCGGCGGGGGGAGTCGCTCTGATCATGGTGTTCAGGGAGAACGGGAGCGCCGTTCGCGAGGCGCGCGACCTTCGCCTGCGCAACATCCCCCTCCAGGGACAGGCTCTGGCAGCGGGCCTGCGGAGCATGGACGCCGACATCCGCCGCGCACGCGAGCTCTGCTCGCGCCCGCCCCGCAAGGCCTACTGAGGCGGATCGGCTCGGCGGCCACGGGGCCCGGGGAGACCCCGGCCCCGTCCGCACTCCGGATCCGCCTCGGTGTCCGGCTCAGTCGTTGTCGACCAGCAGGTCGGCGCGCTCCCGGGGCGGGTCGTCGGCGTACAGGGTGTCCTCCTGCCGGGCCCACGAGGCACGATGGGGGGCGTACTGCTCCGCGTCCTCACGGCCGTCGAGCCTGCGGGCCCGGGTCCGCGGGTCGGCCTCGACCCACACCAGCAGGTCGGTCAGGTCGCGTACGGGGGCGGCCCCCGAACCGCATCCCTCCACGACCAGGGTGCCCCCGTGATGAAGGAGGTCGGCGGGGAGGCCGACCCACTCCGCGCCGAACTCCGCGTGCTCCCAGTCGTACCGGTGCCAGGCGGGTGCGCGCCCCTCGGCCAGCGGCAGCAGCACCCACTCCCTGAGCAGGGCGGGAGCCTCGGCCAGGCCGTCCCAGCCGGGATACAGGTCCTCCATCGTCAACAGGGCCACCGCCTCTCCCCGGTCACCCAGGGAACGGCACACCCGGGCTGCCACGGTGCTCTTGCCCGACCCCGAACGCCCCTCCACCGACACGACCCGCACCCGAGGGCCCCTCCGGACGGCGCCCAGAACGGTCCCGGCCACGTACTCCGCCCACCCGGGACGGTCGGTGCTCACCCTCGCCATGACAACGAACCTAGGGCACGCGCGCCCCGGCCCCGCCGCGACGGTGACTCCGGGGTCCGCCTCCCCGTTCAATGCTTGTAACATTCGACCGAACAACGCCAGAGCGAGCGGACCGACGGAGTGAAGGGGCACGTGGTGACCGAGACCGGCACGACCCCCGGATCCCAGTCAGCGCTGCGGGAGGCCAACGAGCGCCGCGTTGTGGACGTGCTGCGCCGGGACGGCACCCGCACGCAGGCCGAACTCGCCCGCGCCACGGGGCTGTCGGCGGCCAGCGTCTCCAACATCGTCCGCGGCCTGCGCGCCGCCGGGACCGTGTCGGTGCGCGACGCCTCCTCCAACGGACGCAGGGCCCGGGCGGTCACACTGTTGCGTCCCCCGGGCACGGTCGTCGCCGTGGAGTTCGAAACCGACCGCGTTCGCGTGGCGGTGGGCGACAGCGAGGGCAACCTGCTGGCCCGCGAGTCCATTGCCTACGAGGTGGCCGCCGACGCCGAGCGCGCCGTCCGCCGGGCCGCCTGGCTGACCGAGACCACCCTGTTGGGCGCCCGGATCGACCTGGGCACCGTGGCCTCCGTGGTGGCCTCCGTGCCGGGGCCGATCGCCCCCGACACCGGTGAGGTCGGCGCCATCTCCTGCCTGGCCCGGTGGGCGGGCTTTCGCCCCGCCCAGGCGCTGGGAGAGCGGCTCGGCCTGCCAGTGCGGGCCGAGAACGACGCCAACCTCGCCGTGGTGGCCGAACGCGAACTGGGCGCCGCGCAGGGCGCGCACCACGTCATCCAGCTGGTCCTTGGCGAGGGCGTCGGGGCGGGCATCGTCATGTCCGGCCAGCTCTTCCGGGGCGCGGGCGGCACCGCGGGGGAGATCGGGCACATCGGTCTGGACCCGCGCGGGCAGGTGTGCCGCTGCGGCAACCGGGGCTGTCTGGAGACCTTCGTGGGCACCGGGTACCTGCTGAACATGCTGCCCCGGACCTACGACCTCGCTCCCGGCACGGACCGTACCCGCCTGCGGGAGGTGGTCGCCTCCGCGCTGGGGGAGGACCCCGGCAGCCGCCGCATCATCGCGGAGGCCGGAAGCGCCCTGGGGCAGGGGGTGGCGATCATGGCCAACCTGTTCAACCCGGACCGCGTGGTGGTCGGCGGTGACCTGGCCGGTGCGGGTGACCTCCTGCTGGATCCCATGCGCCGGGCGATGGAGATGGGGACCCTGGGCGGTGCCCTGGCTCAGCTCGAACTGGAGACCACCGCCCTGGGCGAGGACGCGGCGATCCGCGGCGCACTGCTCACGGCCGCTCACAGCCTGCGCTGATTGCTGGCCCGTTCGTTCTCCCCTGTGAAGATCTTTCACACGGGTGTGCCGCACGCTCCGCACAGCGCCCGCCTCGTGCACAAGCGTCCTGGCCTGCACCTTTTTTGATTTCAGCTCATGAACTCAAGACTCGTAATGTTTCGGTTATGTGTTCAACAGTTGACGGCAAGGTGGACGCGGGGTTCTACTTCACACCATCGATCGCGCATTCTCATCCGCGCTGGTTCCGCAAGAGAGGCCCCCCGCGTTGACCACAAGACGCTCCCCACTCCGCCGCCCCACCGCCACCCTGGGCGTCGCCGCCGCCGGTGCGGCCCTGGCCCTGTTCGCCACCGCCTGCGGTTCGCTCACCACTGACGACTCCGCCGGTGAGACCCAGACCCACAGCATCGAGGAGGGCTTCCACGTCGGTCTGCTGCTCCCCGAGCTCCAGACGGCCCGCTACGAGGCCTTCGACAAGCCCTACTTCGAGGAGGCGCTGGAGAACCTCTGCCCCAACTGCGAGCTCTCCTACGCCAACGCCGACCAGGACGTCGACGAACAGCAGACCCAGGCGCAGGCGATGCTGACCGCCGGGGTCGACGTCCTCGTGCTGGGCGCCGTCGACTCCGAGGCCGCCGCCGGAACCGTGAACGAGGCCCGCGGCCAGGGGGTGCCGGTCGTGGCCTACGACCGACTCGCCCAGGGCGGCGTCGACATGTACGTCTCCTTCGACAACTTCCGGGTCGGCCAGGTCCAGGCCGAGGCACTGGTCGGCGCCCTCGAACAGGAGGGAACCGCCGGTGACGGCCAGATCGTCGTGATCAACGGTTCGCCGACCGACCCCAACGCGGGCGACTTCAAGGCGGGCGCCCACGAGATCTTCGAGGGCCAGGTCGAGATCGGGCAGGAGTTCGACACCCCCGACTGGTCCCCGGACGAGGCCAACAGCCAGATGGAGGGTGCCATCACCTCCCTCGGCCTGGACGAGATCGTCGGTGTCTACTCGGCCAACGACGGCATGGCGGCGGGCATCATCTCCGCCCTGCGCAGCGCCGGCGTCTCCGTGGAGGACCTTCCCCCCGTCACCGGTCAGGACGCCGAGCTGCACGGCATCCAGCGGATCGTCTCCGGTGAGCAGTACATGACCGTCTACAAGGCCATCCGCCCCGAGGCCGAGATCGCCGCCGCCATGGCCGTCTCCCTGGCCACCGGCGACGACCTCGAATCCGGCGAGCACACCGTCACCGAGGTCGAGGACGCCGACGGTGAGATGGTCGACTCGATCCTGCTCGACCCGGTCGCGGTCACCGTCGACGACATCGCCGACACGGTCGTCTCCGACGGTTTCTACACCATCGAGCAGATCTGCACCGCCGACTACGCCGACTTCGACTTCTGCAAGGAAGCCCTCTAGCCAGGCCCCACGTCCGGGCCGCCCCACCGTCCGAGGCGGCCCGGACGCGACGCCCCGCGAGGCCGGGCCGCGCGCGGAGCAACCGGCCCCCGTCGGGGGCGAGAGAGAGAAACAGGCACATGAGTACACCCGTCCTGGAACTGTCCGGGATCTCCAAGACCTTCGGGGCCGTCAAGGCCCTCTCCGAGGTCGACTTCCAGGTCGACCCCGGGGAGGTGGTCGCCCTGCTCGGGGACAACGGCGCGGGCAAGTCGACCCTCGTCAAGGTCATCGCCGGGGCACACCCGGCCGACAGCGGCGGTACCGTCCACTGGGACGGCACGCCGGTCACCATCGGGGCGCCCGCCGACGCCCAACGCCTCGGGATCGCCACCATCTACCAGGACCTCGCGCTGTGCGACAACCTGGACATCGTCGGCAACCTCTTCCTGGGCAACGAGCGACTCCACTTCCCCGGCACGCTCGACGAGGTCGAGATGGAACGGCGGGCCGTGGAGCTCCTCGACTCCCTGTCGGTGAGCATCCCCGACCTGCGCGTGCCCGTGGCCGCCCTCTCCGGCGGCCAGCGGCAGATCATCGCCATCGCCCGGTCCCTCCTGGGCCAGCCCCGCGTGGTCATGCTCGACGAACCCACCGCGGCGCTGGGCGTGGCCCAGACCGCCCAGGTCCTCGACCTCATCGAGCGCCTGCGCGACCAGGGCCTGGGTGTGGTCCTGATCAGCCACAACATGGCCGACGTCCGCGCCGTCGCCGACCGGGCGGTCGTGCTCCGCCTCGGCCGCAACGCGGGCGACTTCCCCATCGCCTCGACCAGTTACGAGGAGATCGTGGCCGCCATCACCGGCGCCTCGGACAACCCGGTGACCCGTCGATCCACCCGTACCGGCTCATCGGCCACGGCCACGAAGGACAAGGAATGAGCCAGCAGACACACGTCTCCCAGGGCGACGACACCTCCGTTGCGGCGAGCGGCCCCCAGCGCGACCCCCGCCTGCTGGCCACCGTCGCCTCGCCCGGCGGGTGGCTCCGGGCCCTGCGCCGCAACCTCCGGGGCGGAGAGCTGGGCGCGGCTCCGGTCATCGTCGGCCTCCTGCTGATCGCCGTCGTCTTCCAGTCGATGAACGACCGGTTCCTGTCCCCGCAGAACCTGTCCAACCTCACCGTGCAGATCGCCGCGATCGGCCTCATGACCACCGGCGTCATCATGGTCCTGCTGCTCGGGGAGATCGACCTGTCGATCGGTTCGGTCGCCGGGCTGTCCGCCGGGGTGCTGGCGGTCCTCGCGGTCCGGCACGGCTGGTCCGAGTGGGCGGCCATCGGCGCGGCCGTGGGCGTCGGCCTCCTGGTGGGCCTGCTCCACGGGTTCGTCTTCGCGAAGATGGGCGTACCGGCCTTCGTGGTCACCCTCGCGGGCCTGCTCGGCTGGCAGGGCGTGCACCTGTACCTGATGGGCGGCGACGGGAGCATCAACACCAGCTCCAGCGGCCCCATCGCGATGCTCACCCAGACCTACTTCGTCCCGGTCGTGGGCTGGTTCCTGGTCCTGGTGGCCCTCGCCCTCTACCTGGTGTCCGTACTGGTCGTCGAGGGCAGACGCCGTTCGGTGGGCCTGCCCTACAAGCCGGTGACCGAGGTGCTGTTCCGGACCCTCCTGCTGGCCCTGCCGCTGGCGGGCGGCGTGTGGGTGCTCAACCAGTACAAGGGCGTGCCGCTGGCCTTCCTCATCTTCGTGGGTTTCGTGGTGGTGCTGGACCTGGTGCTGCGCAAGACCCGCTACGGCCGCATGGTCTACGCCGTGGGAGGCAGTTCGGAGGCCGCGCGCCGGGCCGGGATCAACGTGGACCTCATCCGGATCTCCGTCTTCGGGATCGCCTCCACCCTGGCGGCCCTCGGCGGCGTCATGCTGGTGTCCCGCAACTTCGCGGCCAGCGTGTCCACCGGTGGCGGCGCCGAACTGATGATGGCCATCGCGGCGGCGGTGATCGGCGGCACCAGCCTGTTCGGCGGGCGCGGCAACGCCTACTCGGCCCTGCTCGGCGGCCTGGTGCTGGGCGCCATCACCTCGGGCCTGCTGCTGCTCCAGATGGACACCTCGGTGCGCTTCATGATCACGGCGGCCGTCCTGCTGATCGCGGTCGTGCTCGACGCGCTCTCGCGTCGGGGACGCAAGACCCACGCCAGGGGCGGTGCCTAGCCAGCCCCCACCTCGTTCCACTCCCGAAGCGGCGGACCCGGGTCCGCCGAAGGGCCCGGGCCGGTTCCACTCCCACCGGTCCGGGCCCCGCCGCGTGCGCGGACCGTGTGTGTCGCTTTGTCGGCTTCGTGCGGGAGGGTGTGTTGTGCGTGGGCTGATCCGCGACGCTGCTCCGGAGCGGGGGAGCGCTCCACGATTCCGACGTCTCCCCGGGCTGGCGGCGTGGGCGGAGCTGTTCGCCCGGGGCGGCGGCCGCGTGCTCCGCCACCGGGTCACCCCCGACGACCTGGTGTCCCTGAGGGCCGACCACGAACTGGTCGTCATCGCGGCCGGTCGCGGCGAACTCGCCGGGATCTTCCCCCGCGACGAGCGCCGCCACGCACGGCAGGTCACCGCGTGGAGCAGGGTGATGCTCACCGGGCCGCACCACGTGTGGGAGCTGTACCGCCTGGCGGACCGGCACCCGCCCACCGCCGACCGGTTCGCCAACTCCTTCGGCGACCCCGCCGGGCTCATCGACTGGTTCCTGCACCCGGAGGGGGCGACGGCCTACGTGGACGGCGTGCGACGGACGTGTCCATGACGTCGTCCCATGTCCCTATCTCCTAATCCCGATCGGGCTGAGGGGGATATAACGTCGTCCCCCTCATGTTCGCTGATCTCCTCACACCCACCGCCCACGCCCTGTTCGGGCAGATCGACGCCTGGGTCTTCCTCCTGGTGGCGGCCACCGCCGTCCTGGCCGGAGCGGCCGTCCAGAGCATGGTCGGACTCGGCCTCGGACTGGTCGCCGCCCCGGTGATCTCCTTCCTCGACCCCACGCTCATGCCCGGCTCGCTCCTGATCGCCGTGATCATCCTGCCGATGTTCACCCTCCTCCAGGAGTGGCGCCACGTGGACTGGCGCGGCCTCGCCTGGGGGCTGCCCGCCCGGTTGCCCGGCACCGTCCTGGCGGTGTGGGTGGTGGCGGTCCTCGAACCCCGCGCCCTCGCCGCGGTCGTCGGCGTCATGGTGCTCGTGGCCGTCGCCCTGACCGTGCGGTCCTTCCGGGTGCGCATCACCCCGGTGTCCCTGGTCGCGGCGGGCACCCTCTCCGGGTTCGCGGGCACCGCCACCTCCGTGGGCGGACCGCCCATGGCCCTGCTCTACCAGCACGAACCACCCGAGCGAGTGCGGGCCACCCTGGCCGCGTTCTTCCTGCTCGGCGGTGCCCTCTCCCTGCTCTCCCTCGGGATCGGCGGGCAGCTGGACGCTCGTACCGCCGCCGCGGGGATCGCCGCCATCCCCTGTGTGGGCCTCGGCTTCCTGGTCGGCAATCGGGTCCGTCGTTGGGTCGATCCGGGGCGCATGCGGACGGCCCTGCTGTGTGTGGTGACCGTCTCCGCGATAGGCCTCCTCACACAGGCCGCGCTCGGCTAGCCTCGGCAACTCGGGTGGTCTGCGGTAAAGCCGCTCCCAAGAGGGAGTAATCTACGCCGAAACCTCCGTGGCGGGAGTCGTTCCGGCGGAGTCCGCCGGAATCGGTCACGCCCTTATGTCGGGGGTACCGTCAAATCCGTAGCCTCTGGGGCGACGCCGGGTGTGACCCGGGGGCGAAGGCCCATAAACTCGGGTATACCTGCCGGTAGCCAAGCTCGGCCCACGTCAGGGGCCGGAGCGGGCATACGTAACGTGGACACGCTGGACGAGGGGACTGACGAGACAGTGACACTGTTCGAGTCGATACACAATCCGGAAGCGCTCAAGAAGCTCCCGGCCGACCAGCTCCCTGCGCTGGCCCGGGAGATCAGGGACTTCCTGGTCGACTCCTGCTCCCAGACCGGGGGACACCTCGGTCCCAGCCTCGGCGTCGTCGAGCTGAGCATCGCGCTGCACCGGGTCTTCGACTCACCGAAGGACCCCATCCTCTTCGACACCGGGCACCAGGCCTACGCGCACAAGGTCCTCACGGGCCGCCACGACTTCAGCGACCTGAAGTCGGAGGGCGGCCTGTCCGGCTACCCCTCCCGCGCCGAGTCCGAGCACGACTTCATCGAGAACTCCCACGCCTCCACATCGCTGTCCTACGCCGACGGCATGGCCAAGGCCAACGAGGTCCAGGGCCGCACCGACCGGACCGTGGTCGCCGTCATCGGAGACGGCGCCCTCACCGGCGGCATGGCCTGGGAGGCCCTCAACAACATCGCCGAGCGCAAGAACCGGCGCCTGGTCGTCGTCGTCAACGACAACGGCCGCTCCTACTCGCCCACGAGGGGCGGCCTGGCCGACCACCTCTCCTCGCTGCGCATGGCCCCCGGCTACGAGCAGGCCCTGGACCTGGCCAAGAACACCCTCAACCGCACCCCGGTGGTCGGACAGCCCCTCTACGAGGCCCTGCACGGCCTCAAGAAGGGCCTCAAGGACACCATCCAGCCGCAGATGATGTTCGAGGACCTCGGCCTGAAGTACCTCGGCCCCATCGACGGACACGACGAGCCCGCCGTGGAGAAGGCCCTGCGCCGGGCCCGCGATTTCGGCGGACCGGTGATCGTCCACGTCATCACCCAGAAGGGCAAGGGCTACGCCCCGGCCGAGAACCACGACGAGGACCAGTTCCACGCCCCCGGCCCGTTCGACATCGACACCGGTGCGGCCAAACCCGGCCCCAAGGTCGAGAAGTGGACGTCGGTCTTCGCCGAGACCATGGTGGAACTGGGCGGCGAGCGCGAGGACATCGTCGGCATCACCGCCGCGATGCTCCACCCCACCGGCCTCAACAAGTTCGCCGACGCCTACCCGGACCGCGTCTTCGACGTCGGTATCGCCGAACAGCACGCCGCCACCGCCGCCACCGGAATGGCGATGAACGGCCTGCACCCGGTGGTCGCCGTCTACGCGACCTTCCTCAACCGCTGTTTCGACCAGGTGCTGATGGACGCCGCCCTGCACCGCCAGGGCGTCACCTTCTGCCTGGACCGCGCGGGCGTCACGGGCAACGACGGCGCCAGCCACAACGGCATGTGGGACATGTCCATCCTCCAGGTGGTCCCCGGGCTCCGGCTGGCCGCACCGCGTGACGCGGTCCGGCTGCGCGCCCTGCTGCGCGAGGCCGTGGCGGTCGACGACGCCCCCACCGTCGTGCGCTACCCCAAGGGCGCGGTGGCCGAGGAGCTCACCGAGATCGGCAAGGTCGGCAGCATGGACCTGCTGCGCCGCGCCACCGACGGCGGCCACGGCAAGGACCTCCTCATCGTCGGGGCGGGCACCATGGCGCAGGTCGCCTGCGAGGTGGCCGACCGCATGGCCGACCAGGGCATCGGCGTCACGGTCATCGACCCCCGCTGGGTCAAGCCGCTGGACGAGGCCCTGGTGGCCGAGGCCGCCGAGCACTCCGTGGTGGCGGTCGTCGAGGACAACGGCCGCACCGGCGCTGTCGGCGACGCCGTGGCCCGCCTGCTGCGCGACCACGACGTGGACGTGCCCGTGCGGACCTTCGGCATCGAGCAGGAGTTCCTCGACCACGCCAAGCGCGACCGCATCCTCCAGCAGCAGGGGCTGACCCCGCAGGAACTGTCCCGCAAGCTCACGGAAACCGTCTCCCGCCACACCGAGCTGGGCGGAACCCGGCCCGAACTGGCTGACGAGAAGGCCTGACCCACACCCTCCTGGCAGCACTGGATCTGACTCCGGTGCTGCCAGAATGGGTTCATGACCGACCAGCCCGACGCCCAGGACGAGACTCCGCTCAGGGTGGCCGTGATCGGCTCCGGCCCGGCCGGGGTCTACGCCGCGGACGCCCTCACCCGCCAGCGCCGCGTACCGGTCCGGGTCGACATCGTGGACCGGCTGCCCACCCCCTACGGCCTCGTCCGCTACGGGGTGGCCCCCGACCACACCAAGATCAAGGGCGTGGCGCGGACGCTGCGCAGGGTCCTGGAGCACCCGCACGTGCGGTTCGTCGGCGGGGTCGAGTTCGGCACCGACCTCACGCGCGCCGACCTGTCGCGCTCCCACCACGCCGTCGTCTACGCCACCGGCGCCAGTGTGGACCGGCGCATGGGCGTACCCGGTGAGGACCTGCCCGGCAGCGTCGCCGCCACGGACTTCGTCAACTGGTACTGCGGGCACCCCGACAACCAGTGGGAGGACTTCGGCCTCGACGCCGAGGAGGTCGCGGTGGTCGGCGCGGGCAACGTCGCCCTTGACGTCGTGCGCGTCCTGGCCAAGACCGCCGACGAACTCCGGCACACGGACATCCCGCAGACGGTCCTGGAGGCGCTCGCCGCCAGCCGGGTGCGTACGATCCACCTCCTGGCCCGCCGGGGTCCGCTCCAGGCCAAGTTCACCGCGCCCGAACTCCGCGACCTGCTGGAGCTTCCCGGTGTGGACGTCGTGGTGCGCGCCGAACAGGTGGACATCGACCTCACCGAGATCGGTACCCGGAGCCCCGAACTGCGCGAGGTCTCCCGGGCGGCGCGCACCAACCTGCGGCTCCTGCGGGAACTGGCCGAGCGTGCTACCGAGGGGCGTCCACGCCGCGTCGAACTGCGTTTTTGGACCCGTCCCGAGGAGATCCTGGGTACGGACCGGGTGAACGGCCTGCGGGTCGAGCACACCCGGCTCGACCCGCAGGGCCGCCTGGAGGGAACCGGCGAGCACGAGGTCCTGGACGTCGGCATGGTGCTGCGCTCGGTCGGGTACGTCGGTGTGCCCCTCGAAGGCGTGCCCTTCGATTCCGGTGCCAGGACGGTGCCGCACGAGGCGGGCCGGGTGCTGGACGCCCATGGAAGGCCGGTGCCCGGCGACTACGTGGCCGGGTGGATCAAACGCGGTGCCACCGGGGTGATCGGCACGAACAAGTCGGACGCCGCGGGGACCGTCCGCGCACTTCTGGAGGACGCCCCGCTGCTCCGCGCGTCCGTTCCCGACCCCGTCGCCCTGGAGCGGGTCCTGGACGACCGCGGGCTGCGGCACAGCGACTACGAGGGCTGGCTGCGCATCGACACCGCCGAGGCCGGCCACGCGGCCGACCTGGACCGGGGGGAACGCGTGAAGTTCAGGGACTGGGACGCCTACCGGAGGATCCTGGGGCAGGACTGAGTCAGGTGACGTCCCCGGCGGAGGCGTCGTAGGTGTTGCAGCCGCCCACCGTCGGGCTGGTGTAGCCCGACTCCAGCCAGTACGCGCGGTTGGCCGCGCTGCCGTGGGTGTCCAGGTCGCCACCGCCGTTGAAGTGCAGGTTGACCACGTCCAGGGCGTCGCCCTCGGGGTCGGTCAGGCCGCGCAGCCCCACCCCGGCCATGCACTCGGCCTGGAGTTCCGTGCGGCGCAGGGTGTCCAGTTCGTCGGCCTCGCTGCCCGCGCTGCGACGCAGGTCGTGGGAGATGCTGAGGATGCCGGTCGCGTACTGCACGTGGTGGGCGTACTCGTGGCCCATCAGCGCGAGCCACACGTCCGCCTGGTGGGTGTCGGGGATCTGCTCGCCGACCTGGCGCACGTTCGGCAGGACCACGGTGATCAGGCCCCGGTCGCTCTCGTAGTAGGCCAGGGTGAAGGAGTCCTCGCTGTCCGTCTCCAGGGACTCGTCGGTGACGGTGATCTCGGGCAGTTCGGGGTCCAGACCGAGCTCGTCCATGACCGGCGCCCACAGTTCGTTCAGGCAGGTCCCGGCCTCGTTGGCGAACGCCTCCCAGGAGTCGTCCGAGTCGGTCCGCAGTTCCGGCAGGCCGCAGTCGACGGGCTCGGGCATGGGCACGTCGTAGATCGGGTGGTCGACGAGGTCGACCTGCCCCGGGTTCGGCTGGGCGTGCAGGGCGCTGTCGTAGAACGACGCCAGGTCGGTGCCACCGGTGGACACCTCCTCCTGCGGGGTGTTCACCGCGATGACCACGCTGGCGACGAGCGCGACCAGGGCGACCGAGGCCGCCGAGAACGCACCCACCAGCACCGCCCGGCCCCTGTCACGCGGAGGCCGTGGCGGCGTCCCCCACTGCGGAGGGCCCTGGTGCCACTGCGGCTGCGGGAAGTGCCCGGGACGCTGGTGGGGAGGCGCCCCTGGCGGAACGGTGCCGGGGAACCGCGCCGTGCGGGGCTGTCCCGTCCACCCGGGAGCCTGGTGGGTCGGCTGGGGCCACCACTGGCGTTGCGGGACCTGCGTCCCGTGCGGTGCGGCATGGCCCGGAGCGGCCTGTGGTCCCGGAGGTGCCCACCCCGCCTGCGAGGCGTGCGTCGGCTGGGGCCCGTACGTCGGATTGTTCGGGTGCGCTTGGTGACCGGAGTGCGGAGGCTGTCCCTGCGGGGTCCCGGGCGCCTGGTGGCCCGGAGCCACGGGCGGGCCCGGCACCGGCCGGGGCCGCTGGTCCTGCGGCGCCTGGGTGGGTCTCAGGTGCCCCTGCGGCGCCTGAGGCGCCCGGGGTGCGTGGTTCTGCGCGGGCGGGCGCCCCTGAGGCTCCTGTGGTGCCTGTGGGGCGATCCCGGGTTCCTGGTGTCCCTGTGATCCGGGAGACTCCTGGGACGAGGTGGACTGCCCCGGTTGCTGACTCTGTGCTGGAGGCGGACCCGTTGGTACCTGGGGGGCCTGTGGTCTTTGTGACGCGTGCGGCGCCTGAGGCGCCCGGGGTGCGTGGTTCTGCGCGGGCGGGGGCCCCTGAGGCTCCTGTGGTGCCTGTGGGGCGATCCCGGGTTCCTGGTGTCCCTGTGATCCGGGAGACTCCCGGGGCACCGCCGAGGCATGCGGTGTGTGGGGCATCGCCGGTCGCGGGTCGTTGGACTGCGAAGCGGAGCTTCGCTGCGTGTCCTGCGCCGCGTGCGGGACCTGCGTCCCCTGGAGCTCGCGTGACAGTTGGTTCGGAGCGGATGCCGAGACCCCATGGGCTGGGTCCTGTGGAGCGAAGTCAGGCTGCGAAGGCCGCGAGGCGGGCTGCCCCGGTAGCTGACCCTGTGTGGGGCGCGGTCCCGCTGGTGCGTGGGTGGGCCCCTGGGAGGTCTGTGGCGGATCCGAGGGGCCTGGAGTGTCGTGCGGCGCCCTGGAGGGGGGAGGGCTCTCCCCGGGCTGGTCAGCTCCGGTTCGGTTCTCCACGGGACCGTCCTCGTCTTCGCGCCTACAGGGGAGCGGCATGCCGGATTCGTGCCCACGAATCCGGCAATAGCCGCAGACCTCCAGTATGGGGCTTGAACGGGCGGGTCCCGGTCAGGTGCCCCCCGCCTTCTGGGGCGGGGAATAGCGAACCCCGAGGTCCTTCGCCATGTTCTGAAGCTCGGACTCGAAGAATGGTTCCATGTCCCGCACGACGAAACTCAGATGTTGGAACACTTCCATGCAGACCACCCCATAGAGGCGCACCCAGCACGCGGTGAGCACCATGACGGCGCCCTCGGAGATGTCCGGAGAGGTGAACCCGACGGACTCGGCGAAGGAGCGCAGCTCCGGTCGGAGCGCGTTCGGGATCTCCTCGTCGGCTGGCAGCGGGAAACGCTCCTCCGAGACCAGCCGGTCGAAGAGGGTGAAGAACGTGGAACCGAACCGACGGCCCGCCTCCAGGGCGCGGGAGATGTCGGCCTCGGGGTCCAGTCGGGTCCTCGGCCCGAACATCACCGAGAACTCGGCCTGATGGGTGACGGCCCAGTTCCGGAAGGCGCGCAGTGAGACGAGGATGCGGCCGTCCGTGTCCTCCACGGGCATGCTCGCGTCGGCTGCGGACACCACGTCGGCCAGGTCCTCGTACATCTCCGCCGTGATCAGCACGAGCAGCGCGTCGATCCCCGGCACGTAGCGGTACAGGCCGGGTGCGGTCATACCCATCTCACGGGCGATCGCGCGCAGGGACACCCCGACGACCCCGAACTCCACGAGGTGTCTGCGGGCGATCTCCTTGATCTCGGCGAGTGTGGCTTCGCGCACACGTTCGCGGCGGCTGAGGGTGCCCCCGGCCCGATGCTCGCTTGTGACCGGCGGTTTCGTCATGTGCTGCGGTACACCCCGTCTCACGCGCCAGGGTCGAGGCGCTCTCGTTCTCTCGGCGATATTGACATCGTAATGCCTGCACGCTTTAGTGAACGCCGTTAACAAACACTGTTCACGAATATGACGAGCGTTCGCTTGAAAGGGCGGCCCATGCCGACACACACGGGGATCTTCGGCCGACTGGGGCTCGGCGCCCACCGGGGCCGATGGTGGATTCTGGCCCTCACAGGGCTCTTCGCTGCCTTCTCCGTGGTGTGGGGGCTCGGCGTCTTCTCGGACGTCAGCCAGAGCGGATTCGAGGACCCCGGCTCGGAGTCCTCACGGGCCATGGACGTGCTCCAGGAGGAGCTCGGCCACGACGACATCGACGTCATCGCGGTCTACCGCAGCGACGAGATGCAGGTGGACAACCCGACCTTCGCCAAGGCAGTCCAGCGGATCGCCGACGACCTGCCCGAGGACGTCGTCACCGGGTACGACCTGTACCTGGACGAGGAGCTGTCGGACGTCGAGCGCGGCATGCTCGTGTCCGAGGACTTGCACTCGACCTACGTTCCGGTCACCCTCGCGGGCGAGACGCACGACGAACGCCTGCACCAGTTCGAGGCGGCGGCGAGCGTCCTGGAGTCCGGACCTCTGGAGACCCACCTGGGCGGCCCGATCGCCGTCGAGCACGAGCTCTCCGAGACGGCGGAGAGCGACATCATCCGCGCCGAGCTCATCACCCTTCCGGTCCTGCTCCTGTTGCTGGTGCTGATCTTCGGCGGCCTGGTCGCCGGGCTGGTGCCGCTGGCGGTCGGTGGCCTGGCGATCCTCGGTTCCCTCACCGTGCTGCGCGCCCTGACCTCGGTGACCGAGGTGTCGGTCTTCGCCATCAACGTCGCCACCTTGCTGGGCCTGGGGTTGGCGATCGACTACGGGCTGTTCATGGTCAGCCGCTTCCGCGAGGAGCTGGGCCGGGGGCGCACCGTCCCCGACGCGGTGCGCCGCACGGTCGACACTGCCGGTCGGACGGTCGCCTTCTCCGGAGTGACGGTGGGCATCGCCTTCGCGGGCCTGTTGTTCTTCCCGCAGCCCATCCTCAAGTCCATCGGCTTCGGCGGCATCGCCGTGGTGGCCTTCGACCTGATCGCCGCCCTGGTGTTCCTGCCCGCGCTGCTGGCGGTGGTGGGCCGCCGGATCGACCGACTCGGGCTGCCCCTGCCGCGTCGGACCGTGACCGGTGTGATCGACGAGAACGCGGGGGCCTGGGCGAGGTTCGCCCGCACCGTGATGCGCGGCCCCGCCGTGTCCCTGGTCGCGGTCGGCTGTGTCCTGGTGGCCTTCAGCTCCGGCCTCGCCTCCACTCAGTTCGGCGCCACCGACCAGCGCTACCTTCCGGTCGACGCCTCCAGTCGGATCGGCACCGAGTCGATGGCGGAGGACTTCCCCGCCGGGCAGGTCGGCAGGCTGCACGTGGCGGTGCGCGGTGACAGCGGTGAGGCGCGGCTCGACGAGTACGTGGAGCGCCTCGACGCCCTGCCCGGCGCGGTCCGCGCGAGTGTCACCCGGACGACGGAGGGCGTCGCGCACGTGGAGGTCGCCTACCAGGGCGCCACGGACGACCCCGAGGTGCAGCAGCTGGTGCGCGACGTGCGCGCCGATCCCGGGCCCGAGGGCGCCGAGGAGACCCTCGTGGGCGGTGTGGCCGCCATGCAGCTGGACAACCTGGACGCGATTGTGCAGGAGGCTCCGAAGACGGTCGCGTTCATCATCGGTTCCACGCTGGTCCTGCTCTTCCTCGCCTTCGGTTCCGTGGTGCTGCCGGTCAAGGCGGTCCTCATGGGGGCGCTGTCACTGGGCGCCTCGCTGGGCGTGGTGATCTGGGGGTTCCAGGAGGGGCTCTTCGCCGGGCTGCTCGGCTTCGACGCGGTCGGCACCATCGACCCCACGTACCTGGTGCTCATCATGATCGTGTCCTTCGGGCTGGCGATGGACTACGAGCTGTTCCTGTTGAGCCGGGTGCGGGAGGAGTACCTGCGCAGTGGGGACAACACCCGCTCGGTGGCCCTGGGGCTCCAGCGCACCGGACGGATCATCACCAGCGCCGCCCTGCTGCTGGGCGTGGTGCTCGTGGCGATGGGTACCTCCGGTCTCCTCTTCCTGAAGATCATCGGTATCGGGCTCGCTCTCGCCGTCCTGGTGGACGCCACGCTGGTCCGGGCGGTCATGGTGCCCGCCACCATGCGTCTTCTCGGCGACTGGAACTGGTGGCTGCCGCGTCCGCTGCGGTGGTTGCACGACAGGATCGGCATCTCCGAGGGCGGTGACGACGAGGAGGCGGCCGCTCCCGTCGAACAGCGGGAGAAGGTGACCGCGGGCGTCTGAGCCGCCCTGATCGCCCCCAGGACCCCGTCCGGCCCCGTGCCGGGCGGGGTCCTCGCGTTGCTGGGGGAGTACTTCCCATAATCATAGTGTGTGCATACGATATGTTCGCTCTACCAATCAGGGATCGGTGCACCTGACCCGGCGCCACACGCACTCTCCAGGAGAAGTCATGGCCGCCCCACCCGTCACCACCCCCGCCCGACCCACGCCGCTGGCCAGGCTCGGCCGCACGGTCGCCCGTCACTCCGGCCGCGTCCTGCTGCTGGCCACCGCCGTCGCACTCACCGCTCTCGTCCTGGCCGCGGGAGTCCTCGACCGCCTCCAACTCAGCCGCTTCGAGAGCCCCGGCTCCGAGTCCCACCAGGTCGAACAGGCCCTGGAGGAGGGGTTCGGCACCGGCAAGCACCACTTCCTGCTGCTGGTCACCGCCCAACGGGGCACCGTCGACTCACCGGAGGTCGTGGAGGCCGCCACCGGACTCGAACGGGAACTGGCCGCCCGTGACGGTGTCGTGGAGACCGCCTCCTACTGGTCGCGCGACGGTTCACCCGCGATGCGTTCCGACGACGCCACCCAGGCGCTGGTCACTGTACGCATGTCGGGAACGGTCACCGAGGCCCGCACCGCGCTCGCCGACATCTCACCCGACTTCACACGCACCGACGACGTGATCCGCGTGGAGGTCGGGGGAGGGGACGAGATCTTCCGCCAGGCCGCGGCCCAGGCCCAGAGCGACTTCGTGCGCGCAGAGATCATCATCCTGCCGCTGGTCCTCGCCCTGCTCCTGCTGCTCTACCGCAGGGTCTCCGTGGCCGCGCTCACCCTGGCCATGGGGGTGTACTCGGTGGTCACCACTCTCGCCCTGCTGCGCGGGGTGGCCGCGCTCACCGAGGTGTCGACCTTCGCCGCCAACCTCACCCTGGTCATGGGGATCGGGCTCGGAGTCGACTACGGCCTGTTCGTGATCACCCGGTTCCGAGAGGAGCTCGCCCGGGGACACGGGGTCGCCGAAGCCGTCGAGCTGGCCGTGGCGCGCGCCGGGCGCACCGTGGTGTTCAGCGGCCTCACCGTGGCGATCGCGCTGTCCTGCCTGATGCTCTTCCCCTTCCCGTTCCTCCAGTCGTTCGCCTACGCCGGAGTGGGCGTGGTCCTGACTTCCGTCGTCGCCGCCCTCGTGGTCCTGCCCGCCGCGCTCGCGAGGGTGGGGCACCGGGTCCGGCCCCGCAGTGAGCCGCGCGCCGACCGGGGTTGGTGGCACGCCACCGCACTGCGGATGACGCGCCGCCCCCTGCTCTACGGTGTGCCCGCCCTCGGCCTGGTGCTGCTGCTGGCACTTCCCGCGCTCGGTATCAACTTCGGCCTGCCCGACGCGCGCGTCCTGCCCGAGGGCCACTCCAGCCGCGACGTCCAGGAGCAGATCGAGGCGGGCTTCTCCCAGGAGGAGATGGACGCCGTGCACGTCCTGGTCGACTCCACGGACACCGCGACGGAGGAGGTCGACGCCTACGCCGCCGCCCTGTCCCGAGTGTCCGGGGTGGCCCAGGTCGACGCCCGCACCGGTACCTACCAGGACGGGCGGCTCACGATCACACCCGGGGACGCCACGGATCGCTTCGGCTCGGAGGGGGCGACGTGGTTCTCGGTGGTGCCCACCACAACGGCGCTGGAGGACGCCTCCGGATTCATCGACCTCCTCCGTGACGTGCCCGCCCCGGCCGACACCGCGATCGGCGGCTATCCGGCCGACCTCACCGACTTCGGCGACGCCCTCCTGGAACGGGTGCCCCTCGTGGTGGGGATGATCCTGGCGGTCACCTTCGTACTGCTGTTCCTGATGACAGGGAGCCTTCTGCTGCCGCTCAAGGCGATCCTGCTCAACGTGCTCAGCCTCGCGGTGATGTTCGGTGTCATCGTCTGGGTGTTCCAGGAGGGCAACCTGTCCGGGGTCCTCGGGTTCACCGCCGACGGAACCCTGGAGGTGACCTTCCCGATCCTGATGTTCTGCGTGGCCTTCGGGCTGTCCATGGACTACGAGGTGTTCATGCTGGCCAGGATCAAGGAGGAGTACGACCTGACCGGCGACACGACGTCCGCTGTGGCGGCCGGACTCCAGCGCAGCGGCCCCCTGGTGACCGCCGCGGCCGTGGTGTTGGCCGCCTCCTTCGCGGTCTACGCGACCTCCAGCGTCCTCTACCTGATCATGCTCGCGGTGGGGATGGCCGCGGTGATCGTGGTCGACGCCACCCTGATCCGGGGCGTGCTGGTCCCGGTGACCATGCGCCTGGCCGGTCGCGCCAACTGGTGGGCTCCCGCGCCCCTGCGCCGCGTGCACGCCAGGCTGGGCCTGAGCCACTGACTACTCGGTCTTGGTGACCCGGGGGTGCGCCGCCACGAGGCGGCCGGAGAGTTCGTGCAGGGCGGCTCGCTCGTCCTCGTTCAGTTCGGCGAAGAACGCCCGCTCCAACCGTTCGGCCTCCGCGCGGGCCCGCTCCAGTACCTCCAGGGCCCGCGCGGTGGGGGTCACGATGTAGCGCCTGCGGTCCCGGGGGTTGCGCACGCGTTCGGCCAGCCCCTGCCGTTCCAGATCGTCGACGACCCCGACCATCACGTTGGGGTCGATGCCCAGGGCTCGGCTCAGCTCCTGCTGCGAGGGGTCGGCCATGGACGCCGTCGCGGCGAGCACATGGAACTGGCGGGGGCTGACCTCCAGCTCCTCGAAGGCCGACGCGGTGGTCGCCTGGAGGAGCTCGCCGAGCTTGATCAGTCGGAACCCGGTCAGCTGCCACAGGGGGGAGACCCACGCACTCGCCTCGTTCATGGCCGCATTCTACTTTCGGCCGACCGCTCGTCCCGGGCGGTCGGCCGAATCCGCCTCAGTCCCGGAAGACCCCGTCGACCGAGTCGACGCTCAGGGCCCGGTCGAACCAGACGTCGAGTCGTTCGAGGTCACGGCAGGCCCCGATCCGTTCCCTCGCCGCAGCGTCGGGGGACATCCCCCGGGCCTCGAGCACTCGCAGGACGGACTCGCTCTTTGCTTCGGCCCTTCCCTCGGCCCTGAGGCTCTCGGTCCAGGCACTCGTGTACTCGTAGGTGTCCGTCATCATGAGCTCCTCCAAGGCCCGCTGGCCGTTGCTGTCGGTGAGCAGGTGCAGCGCGTATCCAATGTACTTCGTCGCCGTTTCCTGGTCGATGGAGTCCAGCCCGCTGTGTAGTGCCCTGATCACTTCCGGGTCGGCCGGTCCGTGGGCGGCTGCGGATAGCACCCCCAGAGTCGGGAACCGACCGACCTCACCTGGGTCGGTGATGACCGGGATACGTTCGGGGCCCAGCACGATCGGGTTGAGAACGAACCCCGGGTGTCCAAGGGAGATCGGCCGGCTGTACCAGTCGGCCACGTGTTGCCGTGGGCAGATGACCAACAGCGCCACCGGGCACTCGTTCTTGGACCGCAGAGCTGCGACGTACTCGGGCCAGGTGAAGCGCTTGCGTTCCTTCTCGTCTCTCTGCACCTCCACGACGATGCCCATCAACGTTCCGAAAGGGTCATCGCCGACCTTCCCGCGCAGCAGGATCGCGACGTCGGACCGGCGTTCGACCGGATCGACGTGCCCGAGATCGCAGGAGGTCAGCTCGCTTCGGTCGTAGACCGGTACTTCCACTCCGAGGTCGCGCAGGAAGCCCACAGCCATGTCGGGGGCATCGGCGAACAGCTCCGAGTAGATCTGGTGTTCAGGGGATATGGCCACGGACAACACGTTACAGAGAGTCACAGGTCGGGTGTGCTTGTAGTCGAAATCTGTGGACGAGTACCCGGAAGAGAAAGGGCCCGGCCCCCTGGTGGGGGACCGGGCCCTTGGGGACCGGGGAGCCTAGAAGGCCTTCGGTGCGCCCTCGTGGAACGGCTTGCCGTTCACCTCGGTGGACACGCCGACCTTGTCCAGGTACGGGGTGATGCCGCCGGTGTGGAAGGGCCAGCCGGCGCCCGTGATCAGGCACAGGTCGATGTCGGCGGCCTCGGCCACGACACCCTCGTCCAGCATGATCCGGATCTCCTTGGCCATGGCACGCAGGGCCCGGTCCAGGATCTCCTTCTCCTCGGACGGGGAGTCCCCGCCCTTGAGGAGCTCCTTCACCTCGGGGTCGATGGTGAGGTCCGGGGCGAAGATCGCCGTCTTCCCCGCCTTGACCACGGCGTCCAGCTGCGGCGAGACCGCGAAGCGCTCCGGGAAAGCGCCGTGCAGGGTCTCGGCGACGTGCAGACCGACCGCCGGGCCGACCAGCTGGAGCAGCATGAGCGGCGACATCGGCAGACCCAGCGGCGCGACCGCGCGGTCGGCCACCTCGGGCTCGGTGCCCTCGCCCACCGCGGCCAGGACCTCACCCATGAACAGGGTGAGCAGGCGGTTGACGACGAACGCCGGGGCGTCCTTGCACAGGACCGAGGTCTTCTTCAGCTTCTTGGCCGTGGCGAACGCCGTGGCCAGCGAGGCGTCGTCGGTCCGGTCGCCGCGCACGATCTCCAGCAGCGGCAGGACGGCGACGGGGTTGAAGAAGTGGAAGCCCACGACCCGCTCGGGGTGCTGGAGCTTCGACGCCATCTCGGTGATGGACAGCGAGGAGGTGTTGGTCGCGAGGATCGCCTCGGGGGAGACCACGGCCTCCACCTCGGCGAACACCTGCTGCTTGACCTCCATCTTCTCGAAGACGGCCTCGATGACGAAGTCGGCGTCCGAGAAGGCGTCCTTGGTGAGCGAACCGGAGACCAGGGCCTTCAGGTGGTTGGCCTTGTCCTGGTTGACGCGCCCCTTCTTGAGGAGCTTGTCGACCTCGCCGTGGACGTAGTCCACGCCCTTGTTCAGGCGGTCCTGGTCCAGGTCGGTCATGACGACCGGCACGTCCAGGCGGCGCGCGAACAGCAGGGCCAGCTGACCGGCCATCAGACCGGCGCCGACGACGCCCACCTTGGTGACCTTGCGGGCCAGCGACTTGTCCGGCGCCCCGGCGGGACGCTTGGCGCGCTTCTGCACGAGGTCGAAGGCGTACAGCCCGGCCTTGAGCTCGTCGCTCATGATGAGGTCGGCGAGCGCCTGGTCCTCGGCGTCGAAGCCCTCGTCCCGGGTGGCGGTCTTGGCGGCGGCGACAAGCTCGACGGCGCGGGCCGGGGCCGGGGCGGCGCCGTGCAGCTTGCCCTCGACCACGAAACGGGCCATGTTGACAGCGTTGTCCCAGGCCTCGCCCTTGTCGACCTCGGGGCGCTCGACGGTGACGTCGCCCTTGACGACCCGCGCGGCCCAGCGCAGGGACTCCTCGACGAAGTCGGCCGGCTCGAAGATCGCGTCGGCGATCCCCATTTCGAAGACCTGCTTGCCCTTGATCATCTTGTTCTGGGCGAGCGGGTTGTCGACGATCAGCTTCAGGGCCTTCTCGGCACCGATCAGGTTGGGCAGCAGGTAGGTGCCGCCCCAGCCGGGGACCAGGCCGAGGAAGGCCTCGGGGAGCGCGAAGGCCGGGACGCCGGAGGACACGGTGCGGTACGAACAGTGCAGCGCCACCTCGACGCCGCCGCCCATGGCAGCCCCGTTGACCAGGGCGAAGGTGGGTACGTCCAGCTCGCCGAGCTTGCGGAACACGTCGTGCCCCAGCTTGCCGATGGCCTCGGCCTGCTCGCGGTTCTGGAGCGCGGGGACACCGGTGAGGTCGGCGCCGACCGCGAAGATGAACGGCTTGCCGGTGACGGCGACGGCCACGATGTCGGTGCGCGCCTTGGCGGCCTCGATCGCGGCGTCCAGGCTCAGCAGACCGCCGGGGCCGAAGGTGTTCGGCTTGGTGTGGTCGTGCCCGTTGTCCAGGGTGATCAGGACAGCGGTGCCCGCGCCGTAGGGGAGCTCGACATCGCGGGAGATCGCGTTGGTGACGACCTCGTCCTTGAAAAGCTCGCGGGCTTCTTCGATGGCGGTGCTCACTTGCCCCCCTCGTAGTTGGTGTTCTCCCACAGGATGGTCCCGCCCATGCCCAGGCCCACGCACATGGTGGTGATGCCGTAGCGGACGTCGGGGCGCTCGGCGAACTGGCGCGCGAGCTGCATCATCAGACGGCCGCCGGAGGAGGCCAGCGGGTGGCCGACGGCGATGGCGCCGCCCCAGGGGTTGACGCGGGCGTCGTCGTCGGCGATACCGAAGTGCTCGAGGAAGGCGAGCACCTGCACGGCGAAGGCCTCGTTGATCTCGATCAGGCCGATGTCGTCGATCGTGAGGCCCTGGCGGGCGAACAGCTTCTCGGTGGCGGGGACCGGTCCGACACCCATGACCTCGGGCTCGACGCCCGTGAAGGAGAAGTCGACCAGACGCATCCTGGCGTCCAGCCCCAGCTCCTCGGCGACCTCCTCCGCCATGAGCAGCGTGCCGGTGGCGCCGTCGTTGAGACCGGCGGCGTTGCCGGGCGTCACGTTGCCGTGCGCGCGGAACGGGGTCTTGAGGCTCGCGAGCGACTCCATGGTGGTGCCGGGACGCGGCGGCTCGTCCTGGGTGGCCAGCCCGAAGCCCTTCTCCGCCGAGCGGACCAGGGTCTCGACCAGGTCGGGCTGGATCTTGCCGTCGGCGTAGGCCTTGGCGACCTTCTCCTGGCTGCGCACCGCGTAGGCGTCGGCACGCTCCTTGGTGATGGTCGGGAACCGGTCGTGCAGGTTCTCGGCGGTGTTGCCCATGACCAGCGCGGACGGGTCGACCAGCTTCTCGGAGATGATGCGGGGGTTGGGGTCGACGCCCTCGCCCATGGGGTGGCGGCCCATGTGCTCGACGCCACCGGCGATCACGACGTCGTAGGCACCGAAGGAGATGCCCGCGCCCGCGGTGGTCGCGGCGGTGAGGGCGCCGGCGCACATGCGGTCGATGGAGTAACCGGGGACGCTGCGCGGCAGCCCGGCGAGGATCGCGGCGGTGCGCCCGAGGGTCAGGCCCTGGTCGCCGATCTGGGTGGTGGCGGCGATGGCGACCTCGTCGACGCGCTCCGGGGGCAGACCCGGGTTACGGCGCATCAGTTCGCGGATGACGCGGACGATCAGGTCGTCGGCGCGCGTCTCGGCGTAGAGGCCCTTGCCTGACTTGCCGAACGGGGTGCGGACCCCATCGACAAACACGACATCGCGGGCAGTTCGCGACACGATGGCCCCTCCTTCTCCAAGCGTTGGGTGGACTGTATGAGTCCATGCTACTCGCCGGTAACAAATAGTGCGAGCGGCGGGGCCGGTCACTTCCGAAGTAGGACGATCGCCCTACCTTCGGCGCTTGTGGGCGCACCCGCCATGGCGGTTCCCTTGAGTGGACACCTGACGGGGACGACACGGGGACGACGATGCCACGACCTGACATGGAACACCAGGAACTGCTCAGACGGGCGCCCAGGGCACCCCTGCGGCGACTGTGGGAGTACGCCCGGCCGCACTGGCGGATGCTCCTGGTCGGCGGTGTCCTCACCTTCCTCGGCGGCATCACCGGCCTGGTCCAGCCGCTCATGGCCAAGTACGTGATCGACGCTCTGGGCGGCGGCACACCCATCTCCGGACCGATCCTCGTCCTGCTCGGCGTGGTGCTCACCGGAGCCGTCATCAGCGCCCTGGGCTCCTTCGTCCTCGAACGCACCGGCCAGAGCGTCGTGCTCGGTGTGCGCCGCACCCTCGTGGGCCGCCTCGTCCGGCTGCGCGTGGGCGAACTCGACCGGCTCAAACCGGGCGACCTGGTGTCGCGGCTGACCGCCGACACCACCCTGCTCCGCTCGGTCGCCACCAGCGGTATCACCAACCTCTTCACCAGCTCGGTCCTGTTGGTGGGCGGCATCGTCGTCATGGGGGTGCTCAGCCCGACGCTGCTCCTGATCACCCTGGGCATGATCCTGGTGGTCGGCCTCCTCATGGGGGTCGTCCTGCCCAGGATCGGCCGCGCCACCCAGGCCGCCCAGGCCTCGCTCGGAGTGATGGGATCGCTCCTGGAACGGATCTTCGGTGCCTTCCGCACCGTCAAGGCCTCCTCCGCCGAACGCGCCGAGATCGCCGACCTCGACGAGGCCGCCGTGGAGTCCTGGCGCAGGGGAGTCTCCGTGGCCGGGTGGACCGCGCTGGCCGGAACGCTGTCCATGCTCGCGGTCAACACCAGCTTCCTCGTGGTGCTGGGCGTGGGCGGCGGCATGGTGGCGGCGGGGAACATGAGCGTGTCCACCCTCATCGCCTTCCTGCTGCTGCTCTTCTACCTCATGGAACCCATCAGCTCCCTGGTGCAGTCGGCCACCGAGCTCCAGACCGGACTGGCCGCCGTTCGCCGCATCGACGAGGTCGCCGACCTCGACCAGGAGGCCTCAGGGCCCGCCAGCACCGAACCCGCCGCCGCACGCCCCGCCGAGATCTCCCTCACCGACGTCACCTTCCGCTACCACCCCGAGCTGCCCCTGGTGCACCACGGTGTGAGCTTCGAGGCCTCCGGACCGGGTTTGACCGCCCTGGTCGGCCCCTCGGGTTCGGGCAAGACCACCGTCTTCTCCCTGATCGAGCGCTTCTACGACGCCACCTCCGGCAGTGTGCGCCTGGACGGCACCGACGTCCGCGACTGGCCCCTGGAGGCTCTGCGCTCGCAGATCGGCTACGTCGAACAGGACGCGCCGGTCCTGGACGGAACCCTGCGCTCCAACCTCACCATGGCCGCCCCGCACGCCACCGAGGAGCAACTCAGGAAGGTGATCCGCACCGCCCGCCTCACGGACCTGGTCGAACGCCTGCCCGACGGACTGGAGAGCCCGATCGGCCACCGGGGCGTCACCATCTCCGGCGGCGAGCGCCAGCGCGTGGCGATCGCCCGTGCCCTGCTGCGCCGCCCCCGACTGCTCCTCATGGACGAGGCCACGTCCCAGCTGGACTCCGCCAACGAGGGCGCCCTCAAGGCGGTGATGCTGGCGGCGGCACGCGACACCAACGTGATCGTCGTCGCGCACCGCTTGTCGACGGTCACCAGCGCGGAGCGGATCGTGGTCCTGGAGACGGGGCGGGTCCGCGCGGTGGGCACCCACGCCGAACTGGTCGAACGCGACGCCCTCTACCGGGACCTGGCCGCGGGGCAGCTCATCGCCCCGGAACCGGAGGAGTACGCGGCCCCTGCCGACGCACCCTCCCCGTTGGCGCCCACCCGTGAACTCACCTGATCACGGAGCCCGTCCCGGAGGTCTCAGCCGCCGAGGGTGAGGAAGGAGGAGGCGAAGCGGTCCACGTTGAGGCGCAGGCGCTGGATGCGCTCCTCACGGGTGATGCTCTCCGCTGGCTGGATCAGCGCGGACTCCCGCTTGCCGCGCACGTAGAGCGGGCAGGCGAGGTCCGCGCACATGTACAGACCGACCGTGTCCCCCTGCCGACCGGCCTTGCCGGGTTTGGGCGCGCTGAACAGCCGAACCCCACCGGCGGGGTGGACGGTCAGGCAGAACGAGCAGGTCATCGACTTGAAGAAGTTGGTCCTGCGGCTCCCGGTCGGCAGTCGCAGGGCGATCCCGAGGGGTTTCTCGCCGGAGTCGACCACCAGGTAGGCCCGGCCCGGTGCCTTGGGATCGGTCCAACCGAGGAAGTCCGTGTCCTCCCAGTCCAGGACCGGCAGGGTCGCGGGAAAGCTCAACCGCTTGGTCTCGCCCTTGGGGCAGTTGACGAACGAGGAACGGATCTCCTCGTGGCTCAGTTCGCGCATGGCTCTCTCCGGTGGGGCTGACGACTGACGGATCATGTCAGCGCGGGCGGATGGACGCGAATGGTTTTCGCACGTGGAGGCTCCTTCCCCCGCGGCCGGTGCGCACACCCGGGCACGGGAAGGGGCCGGGAACCCCCCATGGAGTTCCCGGCCCCGGTGAGCGTCGGGTGTGTCGCTCGGGTCAGAGCAGCGCGTTGGCCTCGCGGTGGCGGCCGGCGGCGTTGTAGGCGCCCGCCAGGTCGCGACGAAGTCTCATGGTCAACCGTCTGACCTCCGGGTCGCCCGAGGAGTTGAGCGCCACCCTGTAGGCCTCGCGCAGCACCTCGACCGCCTCGTCCGCCCGGCCCGCCTGCGTGTAGGCGCGGCCCAGCCGGTGGTGCACCGCGAGGGTGTCCAGGTGGCCCTTGCCCAGGCGACGGCGGCGTCCGGCCAGCACCATGCGCAGCTGCGAGACGGCCTCCTCGTACCGGCCGGCCATGCTCTGTGCCGCGCTCATGCCCAGCCGCAGCTCCTCACGTCGTTCGGTGGAGGCGACGTCCTCGATGGCCCGCGCGTAGTGGGCCACCGCGGCGTCCACCCGGCCGCTGCGTCGGTAACACACGGCCAGGCGCATACGCGCCTCCACCGTGTCCTCGTCGGCCGGGCCGAACTGGCTCTCCCGCTGGCCGAGCAGGATCTCCCACTGCGCGGCGGCGTCGGCGGGGCAGCCCACGTCCTCCAGCGCCCAGGCGAGGTTCTCCCGGATGATCTCGGTCCGGGGGTGGTCCTCGCCGTAGACGGCGACGGCCTCGCCCAGAGCCAGCTCGAACTGCTGCACGGCGGCCTGGCGCCGACCCATCTGGGCGTACTTGGTGGCCAGGTTGTTCCGGGCGGTGATGGTGTCGGGGTGCTCGGTGCCCAGACGCTCCACCAGGGACTGGAGGGTGCGCTCCAGCGAAGCCGCCCGTGTCCCGGCCGTGGGGGCCTTGGCCACCGTCGCGGACGCGGCCGTCCGCTGGGGCAGCGGCCGCTGCCCGGCCACCCCGCCCGCCGAGGCCGGCACCTGCTCGGGTACGGCGGCGGATTCCTCGAACTGATCGTCAGAAGCGGGCATGGCGGCCTCGGTCGACTCGACCTCGGCAGAACGCGTCAACCCCGCCTCGCGTAGCAGCGCACGCCAGAACGACAAGCAGACTCACCACATTTCCCTGATCACACGAGCCGTGAGCCTTGTGAGCCCACGATTCGGTACACACCCGTTGACGAAACGGCCCTGAGTTTTCAGAGCACGTTTCTATAACTTAATCGGACAGCGGGCTATGGAACAGGCGTGAACCACCCTCGTGTTGGGGTGAGTTCAGTCACGTCTGGGTTCAAAGCGGCTGAAGAGGGTACTGATCAGCCTTTTTCAGCACCCAGGAGCGCCGTGGCGAGGGGACCCGCAGTGAGCCCGATCTGCCAGTTCCGGGCGCCGCGCGTGCGCAGGAACTCGCCCACGGAGTCCGGGTCCACGGGCTCCGGCGGAGCCCATGCCAACCTTCGGACGGTGTCCGGCAGCAGAAGGTTCTCGGTGGGCATCACGACGTCCTCCGCGATCCCCGTCACGGTCGCCCGCGCCGCCTCCAGCCTGCGCGCCGCCTCGGGGGCGCGGTCGGCCCAGCGGTTAACCGGGGGCGGGCCGTCACCGGGGGCGTTGGGGCGCGGCAGCTCCGCCTGGGGCATCTCCCGGGCCCGGTTCACCGCCTTCATCCACGTGGTCACGTACCGGCGGGCCAGCTTGATACCGAACTGGCGGATCTTCGTCAGGTCCGTCGCGGCGCGCGGCATCGCCGTCGCCGCCTCGACGATCGCCGCGTCCGGCAGCACCCGACCCGGGGAGATGTCGCGCTCCTGCGCGATGCGGTCGCGTTCGTACCAGAGCTCGCGCACGGCGGCCAGGGCACGCTGGTTGCGGACCTTGTGGATACCGGAGGTGCGCCGCCAGGGATCGGTGCGGGGCTCCTTGGGGGGAGCGGCCAGCACGGAGTCGAACTCCTCGCGGGCCCACTCCAGCTTCCCGGTCTCCTCCAGCTCCGTCTCCAGGGCGTTGCGCAGCTCGATGAGGATCTCCACGTCCAGGGCCGCGTAGCGCAGCCAGTCCTCGGGCAGCGGACGCTGTGACCAGTCCACCGCCGAGTGCTCCTTGGCCAGACGCACGTTGAGCAGTCGCTCCACCATGAACCCGAGCCCGACCCGCTGGTAGCCCAGCAGCCGCCCGGCCAGTTCGGTGTCGAACAGCCGGTTCGGGCGCAGGTTGATCTCGGTCAGGCACGGCAGGTCCTGGTGCGCGGCGTGCAGCACCACCTCGGCGCCGTCCATCGCGGAGTTGAGCTCGCTCAGGTCCGGGCACGCGATGGGGTCGATCAGCGCCGACCCCGAGCCCTCCCGGCGCAGCTGCACCAGGTAGGCGCGCTGCCCGTACCGGTACCCCGAGGCGCGCTCGGCGTCCACGGCGACGGGCCCCGAACCCGAGGTCAGAGCGGCTATGACTCCGGCGAGAGAAGCCGCGTCGGAGGTGACCTCGGGCAGGCCCTCGCGCGGCTCCCGCAGTAGGGGCGCCCTCTCCGCGTCGTCGTCGGGTTCGCGGGGGTCTGTCTTGGAGTTCAACGCGTTCGCCACACCACTACGGTATGCGCTGTCGCCACCGAACGCAGATACGGGCCGTTTCGGGATCGGCGGGCGATACCGGCCCGCCGGGTTCCGCGCCGGGGTCGGGGGCGCGTCCGGGGGCCGCTCAGGGACGGGATCGCTGGCGTGCGATGTCGGTGACGTCCAGCGGCGGGAGACCCGACGCCGACGCCAGCAAAGCCAGCCAGGCGTTCATGTGCCCGGACAGGTCCTCGGACTCCGGGGTCCACGAGGCGCGCATCTCGACCTCCGTGGTGGCACCCTCGTGGGCCTTGGTCCCGAACCCCTCGGTGGTGGCGCGGGTGACCGTACCGCTCAGGGTGTGGTGGGTGGCGCCGTGGGCCTCCAGCGCGTCGGTGAGCCAGCTCCAGGCCACCGGGCCCAGCAGGGGGTCGGTCGCGATCTCCGACTCCAGTTCGGAGTTGGCCTGGCAGACCACCCGGAAGGGACCGGGCCAGTCGCGGGTGCCCTCGGGGTCGTACAGGACGATCAGCCGTCCCCAGGCGATCTCCTCGCCCTGGACCGAGACCTCGGCCGACACGGCGGCGGAGTGTGGCGCCAGCCGTTGGGGCGAGGGGATCTCCCGAACGGCGATCTCGGGGCGGATGAGGGGAGAGCGCAGGGCCTCGACCGCTCGCCGGAACGTCTCTTGAGCGTTCTCGGCGCTACCGACATCGGGCATGGTGGAAACGTCAGCCTTCATTTGGTGGTGATCACGCGTCCTGGCGGGGGTCGTCGGGACGTGCCCCGCCGATGGTGTGATGGTGGGCACGGAGTCGACCGTGGCACGACAGACCCGCGCCGAGTCGCAGTTCCCCCGGCGTGTCGGTCTTTTGTGATGATCTTGGGACCGCCCGGAAGCCCGTCCGACCCGGTTCGCCCCCGCCCGGACCGGATCGTTCCCCCGACGGTGACCACCGACTACACCGATCCGAGTGAGACCACCGGGGCGGGCATGGCACGATTCAAGGGTGACGCTTCAAGAATCTCCCTTCCTCCGCGCCTGCCGGCGCCTCCCGGTGTCCCACACACCGGTGTGGTTCATGCGCCAGGCCGGGCGCTCCCTGCCCGAGTACCGACGGCTCCGCGCCGACGTGCCGATGCTTGAGGCGTGTGCGCGGCCCGACATGATCACCGAGATCACGATGCAGCCGGTCCGCCGCTACGACGTGGACGCCGCGATCTTCTTCAGCGACATCGTGGTTCCGCTCAAGGCCATCGGGATCGACCTGGACATCAAGCCGGGCGTGGGCCCGGTGGTCGACGAGCCGATCCGCGACGCCAGCGGGATCAAGCGCCTGCGCGAGCTCGAACCCGGTGACGTCCCGTACGTCACCGAGGCGGTCGGCCAGCTCCTGGGTGAGCTCGGCGACAAGCCGCTCATCGGGTTCGCCGGTGCCCCGTTCACGCTGGCCTCCTACCTCATCGAGGGCGGGCCGTCGAAGAACCATGAGCGCACCAAGGCACTGATGTACGGCGAGCCCGAGCTGTGGGACGAGCTCATGCGGCGCCTGGCGACCATCACCCTGGCCTTCCTGCGGACCCAGATCGAGGCGGGCGCCAGCGCGGTCCAGCTCTTCGACTCCTGGGTGGGGGCGCTCAGTGCCGAGGACTACCGTGCCTCGGTGCTGCCCTACACCTCGTGGATCTTCGGTCAGCTGAGCGAGTACGAGGTGCCGCGCATCCACTTCGGCGTGGGCACCGGCGAGCTGCTGAGCCTGCTCAGCGAGGCCGGGGCCGACGTGGTGGGCGTGGACTGGCGGGTGCCCCTGGACAAGGCCGTCCAGCGGGTCCAGCCGGGCACGGCGCTCCAGGGCAACCTGGACCCGGCCACCCTGTTCGCTCCCTGGGAGGTCGTCGCGGACCGTACGCGCGACATCCTGGCGCGGGGCCGCGCCGCCGACGGCCACATCTTCAACCTCGGCCACGGCGTGCTGCCCAGCACCGACCCGAGCATGCTCGAACGCCTCACCGCCTTCGTGCACGAGGAGACCGCCAGCTAGGGCGTGTCTTCTGGATCCTCAACGGACGCCCGCGGCGCGGTGTCCCCGCGTTTCCACCAGGCGCCTCTGGCTGCGCCGACGGAGCTCGGACAGCCACCATCGGGCGGGCCCCCGCTGTGCGACTCCGCGGAGCTTGCCCAGCAGGTGCAGAGGTGGGGGCGATGGCGGATCGCCTCGGTGGCGGCTCCGCTGCCACGGGCGAAAGCATCCAAAGAACACGCCCCGGGCGCACCTTCGCGCACACACGTGCCGAGGCCCGGCCCCCGCGAGGGGAGCCGGGCCTCGGCACGTTCCCGGGGGCTTCGTCCGGGTCAGCTGCGGAGCCCGCCGTCGTCCCTCGTGCCGGGACCCGTCTCCGTGTCCCGATCCGGCTCCGGTTCGGCGGCCGACACGTCGTCGTTTCCGCCCGGGGCCCCGGCTCCCAAGCCGGCGGCCTTCTCGGAGTCGCGCTCCCGACGTGCCCGGCGACGCCCGCGCCACGCCCACAGCGGCCAGGCCCCGACCACCGCGACCACCACGGCGAAGGGCAGCAGCCAGCCCACGAGCACGGCCAGCCCCTGGCCCAGGTCCACCAGCGCGCGCCACCCGCGTTCGAGGCCGCCCAGGAACCCGACGGAGTCCCGGACCGGCTCCTCCAGGTAGGTCGTCGGCGGCTGGAGGGTCAGGTGCACCGTGGAGTAGGAGGTCTGGTTGTCCAGCACCTTCAGCCGGGCCTGGAGCGCCTCCAGGTCCTCCTGACGCCGCTGGATCTCGCCCTCCACCCGCAGGAGGTCGTCGACGTCCCGGGCCTCCTCCAAGTAGCCGCGCAGGGTCTCCAGGGCGGTCTCGGAGGACTCGATCCGGCTCTCGACGTCGGCCACCTCCTCGGTGACGTCCTGTACGGACCGCTCCAGCATGGAGCGGTCGCCCAGTTCGGCCAGGTCCTCCAGCACGCCCTCGTAGTCCTCGTCCGGGACGCGGAGGGTCAGGTATCCCGCGGGGTGGTCGTCCCGGGGCGTGGAGAGGCTCTCGGACTCCACGTAGCCGTCGGTGTCCAGGGTGAGCCGCTTGGCCCGTTCGGCCGCCGCCGCCACGTCCTCGACGCGCACGGTCATGTCGGCGGTGTGGACCAGGCGCCGGTCGGCGACCTCTACATCCGTGTCCCCGCCGCTCTCGGCTCCGTCCTCCGCCTCCAAGGCGCCCTCCGCGGAGAACTCCGCTCCGGCCTCGTCCCCGGACCCGGAGTCTGCCTGCCGCTCCGGAGCGGTCAGGTTCGCGGGTTCGGCTGCGCCGCTGTCGGAGGAGGCCCCACAGGAGGCGAGCAGGAGGACGGCCAGGCCTGAGGCGACGGTCAGTCCCGCGGCACGGCCCGCACGGGGCGGCGTCAACGCTGAAGTGTCCATGCCGCTTCGACGCGACCCCGGCGGGCATCGTTTCCCCCGCGCCATAACGGGACGGCAACGGCCGTCTTCGGGGACGTCGGATCACTGTGACCCGCGGCATCTGGGAAGCTGGTGACATGCCTGAAGCACCGCATGTCGTCGTGATCGGCGGCGGGGTCTCCGGACTCACCGCCGCGCACCGCCTGAACGGTCGGGGGGTCGCCACCACGGTGGTCGAGGCCGCCGACGTCCCGGGGGGCAAGCTCCGCGCCTCGCCCGTGGCCGGTGTGTCCGTCGACGCCGGTGCCGAGGCGGTGCTCGCGCGCCGACCCGAGGCCCTCGACCTCTTCGGCGAGCTCGGTCTGGACGACCAGGTGGTGCACCCAGGGTCCGGTGGCGCGGCCATCTACAGCCGCGGCCGCGTCCGCTCCCTGCCCAAGGGCCAGCTCATGGGCGTGCCCGGGGACCTTCGGGCCCTGGCCCGCAGCGGGGTCCTCTCCCCGGCCGGAACCCTGCGCGCCGCCCTCGACCTGGTGTGGCCCCGCACCCCGGTGCGCTCCGACGTGCCCGTGGCCGCCTACGTCGGCGCGCGCATGGGCCGACAGGTGGTGGACCGGCTGGTCGAACCTCTCCTTGGAGGCGTCTACGCCGGGCGGGCCGACGAACTCTCCCTGGAATCCACCCTCCCGCAGATCGCCCCGATGGCCCGCCGGGACCGCTCCCTGATGAGCGCGGTGCACACGAGCCTGAGCGGGCGAGGCGCCGCCCCCACCAAGTCCGGACCGGTCTTCGCCTCCCTGCGCGGCGGCGTCGCCTCACTCGTGGACGCGCTCGCGTCGCGACAGAAGGACCTGCGGACCGGCACCCGGGCCCACTCCCTGGAGCGGGTCCCTGGAGGCTGGAGGGTGCGTCTGGCGGGCGCGGGCGGGGTGACCGGAGGGGAGCACGTCGACTGCGACGCCGTCCTGCTCGCCTGCCCCGCTCCCGAGGCCGCCCGTCTGCTCGCCGACACCGAACCCGAGTCCGCGCGGGAGCTGCGCCGGATCGAGTACGCGAGCATGGCGCTGGTGACCTTCGCCCTGCCCGCCGCAGCCTTCCCGCGCCCGCTCACCGGTACCGGCTTCCTGGTCCCGGCGGGTGAGGGCCTGACCATCAAGGCGGCCACGTTCTCCAGCAACAAGTGGCCCTGGCTGGCCCAGGAGCTGGATAGGGTCAACCCGGGGGAGGACCTGCTGGTCCTGCGCTGCTCCATCGGCCGGTTCGGCGACGGGGGCGCACTGCGCCGTTCCGACGGGGAACTGGCTCGGGCCGCTCTCTCGGACCTCGCGCATGTGACCGGTCTGCGCGGGACCCCGGTGGAGACCCGGGTGACCCGGTGGACGGACGGACTGCCGCAGTACGCCGTCGGCCACGCCGACCGGGTGGAACGCGTCCGGTCCGGCGTGCGACACCACCCGGGACTGGGTGTGTGCGGCGCCGCCTACGGGGGAGTGGGCATCCCCGCCTGTGTCGCCGACGCGAGCCGTGAGGCCGCGCGCCTGGCCGACACCCTCACCGACCACAGCCGCACCAGCGGCGCCGACCAGAGCGCCGCCGGACCGAACCAGCAAGGAGTCAACCCGTGACGGGGCAGCAGAACGAGGCCGTCGCCCAGGACGGCACCGACCTCAACAAACTCATCCGCTACACCATGTGGTCGGTCTTCCGTGTCGACGGCCTGGAGGGCGTGGACCGCGCCGCCGCCGCAGAGGAGCTCCAGGGCCTCCTCGACAAGGCCGCCGAGCAGGGCGTGACCACGCGCGGCAGCTACGACGTCCAGGGCTTCCGCGCCGACGCCGACATCATGTTCTGGTGGATCGCCGACACCCCCGAGCAGCTCCAGGGCGTCTACTCCGAGTTCCGCCGCACCCGGATCGGCCGCGCCGGCACCGCGGTGTGGTCGGTCATGGGCCTGCACCGCCCCGCCGAGTTCAACCGGGGCCACGTTCCCGCCTTCATGGCCGGGGAGGAGCCGCGCGACAACATCTGCGTGTACCCGTTCGTGCGCTCCTACGAGTGGTACCTGCTGCCCGACGACGAGCGCCGCGCCATGCTCGCCGAGCACGGCCGTATGGCCGCCCCGTACCCGGACGTGCGGGCCAACACGGTCTCCTCGTTCGGTCTGAACGACTACGAGTGGCTGCTGGCCTTCGAGGCCGACGAGCTGTACCGCATCGTGGACCTCATGCGCCACCTGCGCGGCGCCAAGGCCCGCCTGCACACCCGCGAGGAGCTGCCCTTCTACACCGGGCGCCGCAAGAGCGTGGCCGAGCTGGTCGACTCCCTGCCGTAACCGGCCCCCGTACGACAAGGACGGCCCCCGCACCGTTGGGCGCGGGGGCCGTCCTTCGTCGTCACGCCGGACCGGCGTCCGTGGACGCTACTCGACGTGCGGGCCGACGTGCGGCGTCGCGCGACGGGTGGCGATCACGTAGAAGGGGAGCGAGACGATCGTGAGCAGCACCAGGGCGCTCATGAGGTAGATCAGCGCCTCACCGGCGGGCAGCCCCAGCCCCCAGGCGGCGATGAAGGCCACGCCCGTGGCGAGCATGCCCAGCACCACGTAGATCCGCTTCCCACGCGGTTTGGGGTACTCCATCCGGCTGACCATCAGCCACGAGACGAGCAGCACCGCCGCGACCCCGGCCAGCAGAGGCGGGTCCAGCAGCACGATCGTCACCACGGCCATCGCCCCGAACGGGCACGGGAGCCCGGTGAAGTAGTTCGCGTCGGGGGCCTGGCAGGAGAACCTGGCCAGTCGGACGATCACCGCGAGCAGCACGGCGCCGCCCGCCAGCACGGGCAGTACTCCGGCGCCACCCGTGATGGTGCCCCACACCACGAAGAAGAACGCCGGGGCGAACCCGAAGCTGATCACGTCGGCGAGGTTGTCCAGCTCCGCGCCCATGCCGCTGCCGCCCAGCTTGCGGGCGACCCGGCCGTCGAGCACGTCGAGGGTGGCGGCGACCATCATCAGACCCACGGCCGTGGCCATCGCCGACTTCGGCAGCGGTCCGGCCGCGCCCCCGGCCAGGTGCGCGGCCTGGGCCGTGGCCAGCGCCCACACCGCGAGGAAACCGCACAGGGCGTTGCCCAGCGTCAGGTAGTCAGCCACGCCCAAGCGGAGCCGGGGCGCCTCCCCGGAGAGGTCGGAGGCGGCCCTTGCTGCGGGGACGGTCTCAGTCGGCGTCAAGACGGGTTTCTCCGGCGCGGACCTTCTGGCCGACCTCCACCGCCGGGGCGACCCCGGTCGGAAGGTAGACGTCGACGCGTGACCCGAACCGGATGAGGCCGATCCTCTCGCCTTGCTCGACCTTCTGCCCCGCAGCGAGATACGGGACGATACGCCGGACCAACGCGCCGGCGATTTGAACGACCGTGATCTCACCGATCTCGGTTTCAAGGGTCCAGATGACGCGCTCATTACGCTCGCTGTCCTTGTCGAAGGCGGGGCGGAAACCCCCGGGGCGGTGCTCGACGCCGGTCACGACTCCGGCGAGGGGCGCACGGTTGACGTGCACGTTGAGGGGATTCATGAACACCGCGACCCTGATCCGCCCGTCGGGCTGGGGGTCGAGGCTCTGTACGACGCCGTCGGCCGCGGACAGGACCCGCCCGGTCGCCGGACCCCTGTTGGGGTCCCGGAAGAACCAGGTCATCCCCGCCGCCAGGGCGATCACCGGGGCGGCGGCCACGGCCCCGGCCCGGGAACGCCGGGCGAGCAGGGCGGCGGCGCCGGCCGCGCCGAGCGCCGGCACCAGCCACGGGGCGGAACCCTGGGCCATGCCGAAGCGCGGTCTGGCCGGGGGGCGCGGGGAGACGGAGGAGGAAGGTGAGTCGTCGGTCATCGAGCGCTTTCGTCGCGGGTCGGTCGGTCGCCCGCACATCGGTTACCGCTGTGAGGGGTGAACCCGGCGGTGGCCGGGTTCGCGTGTGCGCGGTCACCGGGTGGGGTCCCGCCGCGCGCGCCCTCCGGTCGACTTCTGGCCGAACGTCGGTGCGCTGGTGAGATTATCGCCGATCCGGAGGGAGCGGGGATCGGGCTGGCATCCGGGACGGTCCCGTTCGGGTGTCCGGGCGGTCCCCGACCCAGGATGCCATGCCCCCTACTCCGTGGGCTCCAGGGTGAGGGCGACGGAGTTGATGCAGTACCGAAGGTCCGTGGGGGTGTCGTACCCCTCGCCCTCGAAGACGTGACCCAGGTGGGAGCCGCAGGTGGCGCATCGCACCTCGGTGCGCACCGTCCCGAGCGAGGCGTCCCTGTGCAGGGTCACGGCGTCGGTGTCGGCCGGGTCGAAGAAGCTCGGCCATCCGCAGTGGGAGTCGAACTTCTCGCCGGAGCGGAAGAGTTCGCTTCCGCACCCCCGGCAACGGTAGACACCCGTGGTCTTGGTGTCCACGTACTTCCCGGTCCAGGCGCGTTCGGTGCCCGAGAGACGGAGCACGGCGTACTCCTGCTCGTTGAGGCGCTCGCGCCACTCCTGGTCGCTCTTGGGAAGGTCCCTGGGTGCCCCGCCGTTGGTGTCCGGGGCCTGGTCCGCTGCGTCAGCCATGGTGACGACGCTACCCGGAAACGCGCTCCGGTGCCGACAGGGGACACGGTGTGTAGAAAACGGGCTTAAGCCCAGTCTCTAGGTAAATCATCTTTAAAGGCCACATACGCCTAACTTCACCTTCGATGACGTTCGGTGGTCGAACGTGCGGGTAGGGCTCTTGCAGGGGTCAGTGATCGAGGTGCACTGAGGCAGGTGGCATGGCTGTTACAGCTCAACAGGCACTCGGAGTGAGCAAGCGGCCTCTGCGCGTGGGCAGGATCCGGTACGGAGTGTGGTGGTTGGACCAGACCACCGCTGGACCCCGGTCACGGGTGCGGGGCGTCGGGGACGTCGCCGCACGCGTGGGCCGGAGAGTGGGACGGGAGCTGCGCTGGGCCGCTGAGCTCAGCCTGCGTTCCACCGTCGCCGGAATCGAGTACGCGCGGCCGGAGCCCTGGGGGGACCGCAAGCTGTTCGGGCTGGTGACGGCGATCGCCGTCGGAGCCCTGGTGGTGGCGGTCGTGCTGGGGATGGGCATGGCGCAGTGGGCGATGACCTCGTCCAGCGCCATGTTCTTCGCGGCGGCCGGGGCCGTGGCGGTGGGACTCACCCTCCTGCCGCTCTCGTACCTGGTCTTCGTCTCCCGTCGCGGTCGAGCCCCGAGCGCGGAGACGGAGAGCCCGAGCGAGGGGACGCCTCACAGCGAGGTCCCGAGCGAGGTGGTCGCGGTCGTGGTGCGTCCGCGCGTGGGCGACCACCTCACGGGGACCCCGAGCGGGGAGTCCGTGACCGCGGAGAGTCCGAGTGCGAGCGTCACAAGGTAGCGACGGACGGCGGGCCGTGTCCGGTCCGCCACGAGAGAGGGAGGGGCGCCCCAGACGGGGCGCCCCTCCCGTCTTCCCCAAGCGGGGAGGGCGCACGATCAGCGGGCGCGGGGGCGCGTGTGACCCGAGGCGGGGCGGGGACGTCTCCGGGGAGGGTTCAGGCGTCGAAGTCGTACTGCAACACGTACGCCGAGCCGTCCATGGTGATCTCGTTGAACTCCACGGGCCGGTGGTCGGCGGTCAGCGCGGTCCGCGCCACCTCCAGCACGGGGGTGCCCGGGGCCAGGTGCAGCTCCTCCGCCTCTTCGGGGGTGGGCATGCGCACCCGGATCTCCTCGGTGAAGTGCGCGGGGGCGTTCCCGAGTTCCGCGAGCCGCGCGTAGATGCCCCCGGGGCCGCTGTCCTCGGCCCGGACCCGGCGCGCGGCGGGGGCCTCCTCCCGTCCCGCCCACAGGTGCGGGGGCAGGTGCGAGACGGCGCTCTGCACCGGTCGTCCGTCCACCAGGTAGCGCCGGGAGCGGCGCACCACGGTGGATCCCTCGTCCAGTTCCAGGGCCCGCAGGACGTGGTCGTGGGGGACGAGCTCGTCGACGACGAGCCCCGCCACCTCGTACCCGCGTGTGTCACCGTCGGTCTGCCAGATGGCCCGTCCGGCACCCCACAGGTCCTTCGAGAGGCGTCGGGCGCCGTGTCTTCGAAGGGGGCGGAAGGCGCGCACGTAGATACCGGACCCGCGTACCGCCACCGCCAGGCCCTCGTTGATGAGTACGGACAGGGCCTGCCGGGCGGTCGCCCGGGCGACGCCGTGGCGCTCCATGAGGGCGTTCTCCCCGGGGAGGCGGTCGCCGTCGGCGTACCGTCCGGAGCGGATCCGTCCTCGTAGTTCCTCGGCAATCTCCCGGTACACCGGAGGGGACCCGTTCTCGGACGTCGGCACCACGTTCATCCTCTCGCCCAGGGGCCGCACCGGTGAGCCCCGCCGGTGCGGTGTGTCCATTCGGAGTGCCTCCCTAGGGAGGCACACAACGGGTATGTCCGGTTGCGGGATGGTTCATGCGTCGTTGTGGGGTGGCCGAAACCGAGCGGTTATGGGGAGGACCCGCGCGGGCCCCTATTCCCTCAGGTAACGCGTGAACAGGTGGCCCTGCGCCTCCAGCAGGTGCGCCATCCGCACGGGTGTGCTCTTCGCGGAGGTGTGCTCCAGGGTGCCGGGCGTCCCCGGGCCGCCGGTGACGATGCGGGGCGATCCCGCGCCCAGCAGGTGCGGGCTCACCGTCAGGCAGAGCTCGTCCAGCAGCCCCGCCGCCACGAACTCCGCGAGCAGGTGCGGGCCGCCCTCGGTCAGCACCCGGTACAGGCCTCGCTCGGCCAGGGCGTTCACGATGTGCTCGGGTCCCACCGAGACGCCGTCGACCACCACGAGATCGGCGTGCTCGGCCACGAACTCCCGGAGTTCGGCGGGGGCGTCCGCGACGGTGAACACGATCGTGCGGGCGTCGTCGGGTGCCGTGGTGAGCAGCTCCGCGTCGATTTCGAGTGAGCGCGAGACCACCGCGACGCGAGGCGTGGCCGGACGGCCCTCACGCAGCCGGTCCCACACCTCGCGCGGCCGCACCGGCCGGTAGCCCTCCTTGCGCGCGGTGGCGGCGCCGACCAGGACGACGTCGCACAGCCCGCGCAGCAGCCCCATGACCCTGCGGTCGGGGTCCGAGGACAGGTCGCGGCTGCGCCCCGAGGGGCCGATCGCCCCGCCGTCGGCGCTGGCGACCATGTTGGCGCGCAGCCAGGGCCGGTCCAGGGCCAGAGGATAGGCGTAGGCCTGGGCCAGGTCCACGTCGGTGTTGCCGGGGACGGGCAGGAGTTCGCGGAAGCGGGCGGGCTCCGGGGCGGCACCCGCGCTGTGTGTGCTCGACATGGTCACCCAGGTTAGGGGTGTGGGCCGGGTGTACGGCGTAGGGCCGGGTCCCGTCGAGGGACCCGGCCCCTCCGGCCCGGGGAGCCGCTCCGGACGCGCGCCCGGTCAGCCGTGGCGGTGTGAGACGCGCCTCAGCAGTGTCAGGGCGCGGTCGATCACCCGGACGGGTCCCCCCGCCGTGACGAACGGACGCCCCTCCACGTCCGGATCGGCGGTGTCCAGCACGGTCTCCCAGGCCATGCCGTACTCGGTGCCCGGAAGCTTGAACTCCACCGTCTCGGGGCCGCTGTTGAGCAGCAGCACGAAGGAGCTGTCGCGGATGCGGCGCCCGCGCGAGTCGGGTTCGGTGATGGCGTCCCCGTTGAGGAACACCCCCAGCGCCCGCTCGCCGGTGTCCCAGTCGTCGCCCTCCATGGTCGAGCCGTCCGGGCGCAGCCACGAGATGTCCGGCAGCCCGTCCGACCCCGCCCTGGTGCCCTCAACCGGGCTGCCCTGGAAGAACCGGCGGCGCCGGAAGACCGGGTGTTCGCGACGCAGCCGCGCCAGGTCGCGAACGTAGGCCAGGAGGTCGTTGCCGGGGTAGTCGCCGGTCATCCCCGCCCCCTCCCAGTCGATCCAGGCGATCTCGTTGTCCTGGCAGTACGCGTTGTTGTTGCCGCCCTGGGTACGCCCGATCTCGTCACCGTGCGAGATCATCACCACGCCCTGCGACAGGTACAGGGTGGTGAGGTAGTTGCGGACCTGCCTGCGGCGCAGCGTGAGGATCGCGGGATCCTCGGTGGGGCCCTCCACCCCGTGGTTCCAGGAGCGGTTGTCGTCGGTGCCGTCCCGGTTGTTCTCGCCGTTGGCCTCGTTGTGCTTGTCGTTGTAGGAGACGAGGTCGGCCATGGTGAAGCCGTCGTGGCAGGTGATGAAGTTGATCGAGGCCACCGGTCGGCGCCCGTCGTCCTGGTACAGGTCGCTCGATCCGGCGAGGCGCGAGGCCAGTTCGCCCTTGACCGGCTCGCCGCGCCAGAAGTCGCGGACGGTGTCGCGGTACTTGCCGTTCCACTCGGTCCACAGCGGCGGGAAGTTCCCCACCTGGTAGCCGCCCGGTCCCACGTCCCAGGGTTCGGCGATCAGCTTGACCTGGGAGATCACCGGGTCCTGCTGGACGATGTCGAAGAACGTGCTCAGCCGGTCCACGTCGTGGAACTCACGGGCCAGGGCCGAGGCGAGGTCGAAGCGGAACCCGTCCACGTGCATCTCCAGGACCCAGTAGCGGAGCGAGTCCATGATGAGCTGCAACGAGTGCGGGTGGCGCACGTTCAGGCTGTTGCCGCAGCCCGTGTAGTCCAGGTAGTAGCGCTGGTCCTCGTCGCTGACCCGGTAGTAGCCGAGGTTGTCGATGCCCCGCCAGGACAGTGTGGGACCCATGTGGTCGCCCTCGGCGGTGTGGTTGTAGACCACGTCGAGCAGCACTTCGATGCCCGCCTCGTGCAGCGACTTCACCATGGCCTTGAACTCCTGCACCTGCTGGCCGCGCGAACCGCGCGCGGCGTATCCGCTGTGCGGGGCCAGGAAGGCCAGGGTGTTGTAGCCCCAGTAGTTGGTCAGCCCCCGGGCCACCATCGCGTGCTCGGGCACGAAGTGGTGGACGGGCATCAGCTCGACGGCGGTCACCCCCAGCGAGGTGAGGTAGTCGATGACCTCCGGGTGGGCCAGGCCCGAGTAGGTGCCCCTCTGGTGTTCGGGGATGGCCGGATGGCGCATCGTCAGTCCGCGCAGGTGCGCCTCGTAGATCACCGTCTGGTGGTACGGGGTGTTGGGGCGCGTCTCGTTGCCCCAGTCGAAGAACGGACTGACCACCACGCACTTGGGCACGTATCTCGCGCTGTCGGCCGTGTTCTTTCGGTCCGGGTCGGCGAAGTGGTAGCTGAAGAGCGATTCGTGCCAGGTGAGGTCGCCGTTGAGCGCCTTCGCGTAGGGATCGGTGAGCAGCTTGTTCGGGTTGCACCGCAACCCCTGGTCGGGCGCGTAGGGGCCGTGGACGCGGTACCCGTACTGCTGTCCCGGACCGACGCCGGGCAGGTACCCGTGCCAGACGAAGCCGTCGTATTCGGTCAGGGGTATGCGGGTCTCCTCGCCGTCGTCGTCGAACAGGCACAGGTCCACCTGTTCGGCCGCCTCGGAGAAGAGCGAGAAATTGGTGCCGGAACCGTCGTAGGTCGCACCGAGCGGATAGGAACTACCTGGCCACACTTCCACCATAGGCGTCGTCAGTCTCTAGGTTTCAGGGCCCGTAAGGGCGTTTTTGATGGTGACGACTTCTTTCTTCCGCTTCGGCCGCGGAAGTATGCCGAACTGGGCCGATGTTCGTTCTCGGATGCCCGTTCTGTGCTTTCTGTGGCTTATGTGCACGGCGGTGAAAGGGGCGGGAAAGGTGTTCGGGGGAATTCGGCCCGCGAACCGACGGTGCCGACCGCCCCACCAGGGAGCGGTCGGCACACGGGTCACGGTGTCGGCGTACGGGGGCTGAGCCCGACGATCAGCGCCGGGGCCGAGCCCGGTCCAGAATCAGCTCCGTGTCCACGCCCCTGGGCAGCGTCCCGAACACGTGCCCCCACTCGCCGCCCAGGCGGGACACGGTGAACGCCTCGGCCACCGGGGTGGGCGCGTAGCGCAGCAGCACCGACGCCTGGAGGGTCAGCGCCATCAGTTCCACCACCGCGCGGGCCCGGTACTGGACCTCCTCCGGATCGCCCAGGGCCTGGCCCAGCCGCTTCAGGGCGGCGTCGTAGTGGTCGTCCGAGCCCGCGGCGGTGCCGAGTTCGGCCATGAAGGCCTCCACCGCCTCCGGCGCCTTCGCCATCGCCCGCAGCACGTCCAGCGCGGCCACGTTGCCCGAGCCCTCCCAGATGGAGTTGAGCGGCGAGTCCCGGAACAGGCGGGGCATGCCCGACTCCTCCACGTACCCGTTGCCACCCAGGCACTCCAGGGCCTCCGCGGCGTGCACCGGCTGGCGCTTGGTCACCCAGAACTTGCCCACGGCCACGCCCAGACGGCGGAAGGCCGCCTCGCCCTCGTCACCGCGCACCGCGCGGTCCACCGAACCGGCCAGGCGGGTCATGAGCGCGGTGGCTGCCTCCGACTCCAGGGCGAGGTCGGCCAGGACGTTGCGCATGAGCGGCTGGTCCACGAGCGGGGTGCCGAAGGCGCTCCGGGTCTCGGCGTGGTGCAGGGCCTGCACCACAGCGGCGCGCATGCCCGAGGCGGAACCGATCACGCAGTCCAGCCGGGTGCTGTTGACCATCTCGATGATGGTGGGCACGCCCCGGCCCGGTTCGCCGACCGCGTGGGCCACGGCACCGTCGTACTCCAGCTCGGCGGAAGCGTTCGACCTGTTGCCCAGCTTGTCCTTGAGCCGCTGGACGAACATCCGGTTCCGGGAGCCGTCGGGCAGGACCCGCGGCACCAGGAAGCAGGTCAGTCCCTCGGGAGCCTGCGCGAGGGTCAGGAACACGTCGCTCATGGGCGCGGAGGTGAACCACTTGTGACCCGTGAGCAGGTGGTGTCCCTCAGACGTGGGCACGGCCCGCGTGGTGTTGGCGCGCACGTCCGAGCCGCCCTGCTTCTCGGTCATCGACATACCCGCGAGGAGGCCCCGCTTGGTCAGCGGCGACCGCAGCCCGAAGTCGTAGGAGCGCGCGGTGAGCAGCGGCTCGTACCGCGCGGCCAGCTCGGGGGAGTGGCGCAGCGCCGGGACGGAGGCGTAGGTCATGGAGATCGGACAGCCGTGACCGCTCTCCGCCTGCGACCACAGGAAGAACTTGGCCGCGCGGGCCACGTGGGCGCCCTCGCGCCCGTCCGCCCAGGGCGCGGCGTGCAGACCGTGCTCCACGGCCTGGTCCATGAGCACGTGGTAGGCGGGCTGGTAGTCGACCTCGTCCACGCGGTGGCCGTAGCGGTCGTGGGTGCGCAGGACCGGGGGGTAGGCGTTGGCGGACTCTCCCCACGCGCGCACGCGCTCGGATCCCGCCGCGTCGCCGATCTCGCGGACGTCGGCCTCCGCCCAGCCCGCGCCCTCGCGGCGCAGGCCCTCCAGGAGGGCGGGGTCGTCGGCGGCGCTGTAGTCACCGAGCGGAGTGGCCTGGTTGAACACTTCGTGTGTGTCGGGCATTCCGGCTCCGATCCTGGTTCGGGGGTGGACGGGTGCGGGAATCCTATCCCTGCCCGGAACCCCTGTCCGAAGCCGGTTTGGTGACGTCCGCGCGACCCCCTTCCCCGGTCCGCTCCTGCTCAGGCGTACGCGCGCGGGGTGCCCGGTTCAGGGCCACAGGAGTCCGCGCTCCCATGGGGCCGAGACGTCCTCGCGCCGGTACCGCAGACGGGTGTGGCGCCGCTCGGGGTCCGCCTGCCAGAACTCGATCTCGGTGGGTGCGAGCCGGTACAGGCCCCAGTGGTCGGGCACCAGCCCGGGGTCGGCCTCCAACCGGGCGCGGCTCTCCTCGGCGGTCGTGTGGATGGTCTCCAGGCTGTCCAGGGGCTGGCTCTGGCGTCCGTGCAGGCCCGCCACCCGGCCCTCCAGCGAGCGGGCGGTGAAGTCGGCCGCTCGCTCCTCGGGTCCGGCCAGTTCCACGGGGCCGCGCAGCCGTATCTGACGCCCCTGGAGCCCCCAGAAGAAGAGGAGCGCGGCCTTCGGGTTCCGCGCGAGTTCCCGCCCCTTGACGGAGGTCGTGGTGGTCGCGAACGACCACCCCTCGGCGGTGAGGTCCTTCAGGATGAGGACGCGCGCCGAGGGCGCCCCGTCGGCGTCGGCGGTGGCCACCGTCATCGCGTGCGGCTCGGGCACGCCCGCCTCGATGGCCTCGCCCAGCCACTCCACGAACAGGTCCGCCGGGTCGTCCGGGGCGGCGGAGGGGTCGAAGGCCGCCATGGGCCCAGCGAAGACCCGCAGTCCGCGCAGCATGTCCCGGATTTCGTCCCGCCCGGCCATCGCCTACTCCGTCCGCTCGGTTCCAGTACCCCGAACCTACTCAACCGGCGCCGGGAACGGGCGCCGACCGCCCGACCGCCGGCTGCTTCCGACCGGCGCCACCGCCCCGCACACGGCTTCGCACGTGGACCCCCAACCCGCAGCCACCCGGGAGGCGAACCCGGGACCCCCGGCACGCCTCCCTGACCGGCTCCTTCGATACGATGCCCGACGCCGTACGACACCCCGCTCGTGCCATCATCCCGTCACGGGACGAATCCGCGAGGTGTCCACACAGGACACGCCGCGAGGGGGACCATGACGGACTCGGGACCGACGGAACGCTCCCGGTGGCTCTGGGGACTGCTGGGCAGCGTGGTGCTCACCCACACCGCGCTCAACCTCGTCCGCCCCCTCATCTCCTACCGCACCATCGCCGTAGGCGGGGAGGCCGTCGAGGTCGGGCTGGTCACCGCCGCCTACGCCCTGCTTCCCCTGGTGATCGCGGTGTCCCTGGGCCGCTTCACCGACCGCGCGGCGCGCATCGCATGGATCGCGGGCCTGGGCTCGGTCATCCTGGCCGTGGGAAGCCTGTTCCTGGCCGGTTCCGGTGGGCTGCTCGGCCTGGCCCTGGCCAGCACGGTCGTGGGCGTCGGCCACCTGTTGTGCATGGTCTCCGCCCAGGCCCTCATCGCCCGCTACTCGCGCCCCGAACACCTGGACCGCGACTTCGGCTGGTTCACCGCCGCGGCCTCTCTGGGCCAGCTCGCCGGACCACTGATCTCCGGGGCCATCCTCGCCGACGCCTCGGGAGCGGAACTGCTCTCCGCGACCTCCACCGCGCTGGTCGTGGCCGGGGTCGTCGCCGCCCTCGGAGTCCTGCCGCTGATCCCCCTGGCGCGGCTGCGCCCGATGAGGCGCACCGCCGAGCAGAGGGCCGCGCCCCCGGTCCCCACCCGGGACCTCCTGCGCCGCCGCCGCATGCCCTCGGCCCTGTTCACCAGCCTGGCGCTGCTGACCGCCGTGGACATCCTCACGGCCTACCTGCCGCTCATCGCCGAGAGCCGGGGCCTGTCCCCCATGCTCGTCGGCGTCCTGTTGAGCATGCGCGCCGGTGCCTCGCTGCTCTCACGCCTCACACTGCCGTGGATGCGGCGCCGGTGGTCGCGCAAGGCGTTGGTCGTCACCAGCACCGCGGTCGCCGCCGTCTCGCTCACCCTGGTGGCGCTGCCCCTGGGCGGGTTCGCCGTCCTGGCGGCGGTGCTGGTCGTGGGCGGCTTCCTGCTCGGTCTGGGACAGCCCCTGACCATGGCCCAGGTCACCACCCTGGCCCCGGAGGGCGCCCGAGGGGCCGCCCTGGCCCTGCGCATCTGGGGCAACCGCGTGGGCCAGGTCGCCGTACCCGCCGCGGCCGCCGGCGTCGCGGGCGCGGTGGGAGCCCCGGGCGCGCTGCTGTTCTCCGCCGCGATCCTGCTCGCGGCGGCGGTCACCGCCGCTGCCTGACCCGGCCGCCGACGCTCCGCTTGGCGGGCACCCGCCGGTCGGGAACAGGTGAGGGCGGGCGGCACCGTGGGCCGCCCGCCCTCGACCCCTCACGGTCGTGCGGCCGACTCCCGCACGGGGGAGTGCCGGGCCGCGACCGCCGCGTCGTAGCGCTCCAGCGCCACACGGGCGAGCTCGGGCACGTCTCCGAGGGAGTCGGCGACCACCGACGCCCCCGCCGTCGTCGACTGCTCACGCACCCGGTCGGAGAAGAAACCGGGAGCCAGCAGGTAGCCGCTCACCGCCACGCGCCGGTGGCCGCGCTCCAGCAACTCCCGCACCGCCCGGCCCGGGCTCGGCTCGGACGCCGAGGCGTAGGCGGCCACCACCTCGCCCCACGGGCCCCGCTCCGCGAGCTCGTCCGCCATCGCCCGGATCACCGCGTTGGCCCCGGCGTCACTCGACCCGGCCGAGGCCAGCACCAGCGCCGTCTCCGGCTCGGCGCGGGCCCCCGCCTCTGCCAGACGCCGCTCCACCGCGTCCAACAGCAGCGGGTGCGGGCCCAGCGTGTCGGCGTAGTGCAGCCGCAGCCACGGGCCGCGCTCACGCGCCCGGTCGAGCACCGACGGCAGGTCCACCTTGCTGTGGAAGGCCGCCGTCAGCAGGGCGGGCAGGACCACGACCTCACCGGCGCCGCCGGAGGCCAGCTCGTCCAGGGCCTCCTCCGCGCCGGGGGCCACGTGGTCCAGGTACGACAGGCGCACGTCCAGCCCGGGCCGCAGCGCACGCACCCGGTCGAAGACGGCCGAGACCGCCTCGGCCGACCTCGGGTCCCGGCTCCCGTGCGCCACCGCCAGCAGCGGGACCGAGGTGCCCGGTCCGGACCCCGCACCGGCACTCATACGTGGATTCCGCACTCGGTCTTGCCGGTCCCGGCCCAGCGGCCGCTACGGGGGTCCTCGCCCGGCTCCACACGACGGGTGCACGGCTCGCAGCCGATCGAGGGGAACCCGTCGTACTGGAGCGGGTTCACCATGACCCCGTGCTCGGACATGTAGGCGTCCACCTCCTCCTGGGTCCACCGGGCGATCGGGTTGACCTTGGTCATCCGCCGACGCCGGTCCCACTGCACCACCGGGGTGTCCCGGCGGGTTACCGAGTCCTCCCGGCGCAGCCCCGTCAGCCACGCCGAGTACGGTTCCAACGCCCGCTGGAGGGGTTCCACCTTGCGCAGGTGGCAGCAGATGCCGGGGTCGCGCCCGTGCAGCCGGGGGCCCAGGGCCAGGTCCTGCTCGGCCACGGTCCGCAGCGGCTCCACGGTGATCAGGTTGACGTCGTACACGGAGGCCACGGCGTCACGGGTGCCGATGGTCTCGGGGAAGTGGTAGCCGGTGTCCAGGAAGATCACGTCGATCCCCGGAGCGGCCCTGGACGCCAGATCCACCATGAGCGCGTCCGCCATGGAGGAGGTCATGCAGAGTTCGGAGCCGAAGGTCTCGGCCGCCCAGGCGATGATCTCCGGGGCCGAGGCCTCCTCCAGCTCACGGGCGGCCCGCGCGGCCGACTCCGGTCCGCCGGTCTTGGCGATGGTGGCGTTCATTCGTTGCCTTCCGTCGGTCTGGAGGGGGCTCCGCCCGCGGAGAACGAGGCGGAGCGCAGGCCCACGTACTTGACTCGGAACACCCGGGCGCACGACAGGCAGGCCCAGGGGTAGCCCTCACCCTTGACGGCGGCGCCCTCCTCGGGCATCAGGTCCTCGTCGCCGCAGTAGGGGCAGTAGTAAGGCGCGGCCCTTTCGGACACGGCGCACCTCTTCCTTCCGGTGGACCCGGCCCGGGTCAGGGGGTCGGGCGGGCCCGGGCGCTCCGCCCGGGCCTCTGGGTGTCAGGTGGTCACTTCAGGTCCGCGTCGTCGGCGCGGCCCGCCCAGGCGGCGAAGTTCTCGCCGTCCTCGCGCTGCTCCTGGAAGCGCCGGAGCACCCGCTCGACGTAGTCGGGGAGATCGTCGGCGGTCGTCTTCAGCCCGCGGATCTTCTTGCCGAAGGCCTGGGTCAGCCCCATGCCGCCGCCCAGGTGGATCTGGTAGCCCTCCACCTGCTCACCCCGGTCGTTCATGACCAGCTGGCCCTTGAGACCGATGTCGGCGACCTGGATGCGCGCGCAGGAGTTCGGGCAGCCGTTGACGTTGATGGTCACCGGCTCCTCGAAGTCCGGAAGCCGCTTCTCCAGCTCGTCGATGAGGGTGGCCGCGCGGCCCTTGGTCTCCACGATCGCCAGCTTGCAGAACTCGATGCCGGTGCAGGCCATGGTCTGACGGCGGAACACGCTCGGGTTGACCTGGAAGTCCTCGGCCTCCAGCGCGGCCGTGATCGACGGGACCCGCTCCTCCTCGATGTCGAGGATGACCAGCTTCTGGTCGGCGGTGGTGCGGATGCGGTCCGACCCGTGCTCCTCGGCGATCTCGGCGACCCGCAGCAGCGAGGCGCCCGAGACCCGGCCCACCTTGGGCGCGAAGCCCACGTAGAACCGTCCGTCGCGCTGGCGGTGCACGCCCACGTGGTCGCGGCGCACCCCCGGGTCCAGCACGGGACCGGGGCCGTCGGGGAGTGCGTAGCCGAGGTACTCCTGCTCCAGGACCTCCCGGAACCTCTCCGCGCCCCACTCCTTGATGAGGAACTTGATCCGGGCACGGGTGCGCAGACGCCGGAAGCCGTAGTCGCGGAAGATCCCGCAGACCCCGGCCCACACCTCGCTCACCTGGTCCGGGCGCACGAAGGCGCCCAGCCGCTGCGCGAACATCGGGTTGGTGGACAGGCCGCCGCCGACGAACAGGTCGTACCCGGCCTCGCCCGCCTCGTCGCGCACGCCCACGAAGGCGATGTCGTTGATCTCGTGGTTCACGCAGTGCACGGTGCACCCGGACAGAGACGACTTGAACTTGCGGGGCAGGTTCGAGTACAGCGGGCTGCCGATGTGCTCGTCGTAGATCTGCTCGATCTGCGCGGTGGGGTCCAGGACCTCGTCCTCGGCCACTCCGGCCAGCGGGCAGCCCAGGATCACGCGCGGGGTGTCCCCGCAGGCCTCCGTCGTGGACAGCCCCACGGACTCCAGCTTCTCCCAGATCGCGGGGACGTCCTCCACGCGGATCCAGTGGTACTGCACGTTCTGCCGGTCGGTGATGTCGGCGGTGTCGCGCCCGTAGTCACGGGAGACCTCCGCGACCGCGCGCAGCTGGGCCGCCGACAACTGGCCGCCGTCAATGCGCACGCGCAGCATGAAGTAGCGGTCGTCGAGTTCCTCGGGCTCCAGCACGGCCGTCTTGCCGCCGTCGATGCCCGGGGCACGCTGCGTGTAGAGGCCGAACCAGCGAAAGCGCCCACGGAGGTCGGCCGGGTCGATGGAGTCGAACCCGCCCTTCGCGTAGACGTTGATGATCCGATCGCGGACGTTGAGCCCGTCGTCGTTCTTCTTGTTCTCCTCGTTCTTGTTCAGCGGTTCGCGGTAGCCGAGGGCCCACTGGCCCTCACCACGGCGGCGCTTGGGTTTGGCTGCCGTGGGTGGCTTGCCGGGCTGCGCGGAAGAGGGAGGCATCGCGGGTGTCTCCGTTGGGGTCGCGGGGTGCTCACGATCCCGGCGCCCGCACCACTGGCCCGTGGACACCGCACGTCGTCGTGGCTGGTGTCACGGGTGAAGCCCGTGTGGGAGTTGAAGGAAGAGGGGGAGCGCCGGGGCCGCGCGCACCCCTGAGGGTGCGTCAAAAGGCGGCGAGAAGTTATCCGACGCTGCAACAGATGGCGCTGCTGACCCGCAGGAAGTCCACGTGGCGGCGCACGCGGAGCATGGGGTCGAGAACAGCGTTCATGTTTCGAGAATGGCACGGGCGTCCGGCGCTTGTCCAGGCGTGCCGATCGGGCCCGAATGTGAGTCACGTCATGCCGCGATGGTGCCGACCGTCCTGAGGAGCGCTAACGTTCTCCCTGTGGTGGGATTCTGGGAAAGCCTGTGGCGCATGGTCGACGCCTGGCTCAGACGCCATCCCGCCTTCCACAGCGGCACGCTGCTCGTGCTGCGCACCATCCGGGCCTTCTCCCGTGACCGGGTCGTCGGCCTGGCCGCCGAGTCGGCCTTCTTCGCGCTGATCTCCCTCCCCGCGCTGTTGCTCTGTCTCCTGGGCGCCCTGGGGCCACTGGCCATGGTGTTCGGGGAGGACCTCGTGGTGGAGATCCGCGAGTGGATGCTGGACCTGGCGGCGCGCATCCTCACTCCCGCCACCGTCGAGAGCGTGGTGGAGCCGCTTGTCGACGACTTCCTCGGCGGCGTCCCGGGCGGCGTCCTCTCCGTCACCTTCCTGGTGTCCCTGTGGTCGGGTTCGCGGGCGATGAACGTCTTCATCCGCTCCATCACCATCTCCTACGGCCTGGACGAACTGCGCGGCTGGCTGTGGCAGCGGGTGCTCGCCTTCTTCGCCTACCTGGGAGGCTTGTTGTTCGCGGTCCTGGTGCTGCCGGTGCTGGTGGCCGGACCCGACATCGTCCACGATCTGCTGCCGCTCACCGTCGGTCACCTCAACCTCTTCTACTGGCCGCTGGTGGCCCTGCTCGTCACCGCCGCCGTCACGTTGCTCTACGCGCTCAGCGTCCCCGTCCGCACCCCGCTGTGGCGGCACCTGCCCGGGGCGCTCCTGGCCACTCTCGTGCTCCTGGCCGGTTCGGCCGGCCTGCGCGCCTACCTGGACGCCTCCTTCGGACAGGTGAGCATCTACGGCTCGCTGTCCGCCCCCATCGCGATCCTGGCGTGGCTGTACGTCATGGCGATCGCCGTGCTGGTGGGGTCCTCGCTCAACTCCGAGATCGACGCCCTGTGGCCCACGGTGCGCACCGCCTCCGCCCGCGCGGAACTCGCCAACCGCCACTTCGAGCGGGCCGACCGGCTCGCCCAGCGGCGGGAGCAGGCGGTCATCGACACCCTCAACGGGCGCTGACCAGAAACGGCCAAAGGGACCGTTAAGCCAGGAATGTCAGTATTTTGACTGTGTCCGGCGGGAGGCCGCGAACCCGCCGCCCCGAGCCTGGACAGTCCCCTGAAAGGCCCCCAGTGCCCTCCCCTTCCGGGCCCCCGATCCACGCGTCCTCGCGCCTCGGAATCGGTTCGATCATGGCCGCGATTCTCTGCGTCACCCTGTGGTTCACCCTCACCACGGGTCACCCCCTCCACCACGGCTCCACCAGCCTCCTCGCTCTGGCCTTCTCCAGCCTGTGCGTCCTGTACCTGGCGGCTCTGCCCCAGCGCCCCGGAGCTCCCTCGGCGCGACCGGAACAGGCCGTCGCCTTCGTCTGGATGCCGTGGCTGGTGGCGGTGATCCCCCTGTCCCTGGTGTTCTCCGAAACGGGGCTCCTGCCGTGGCTCTGGCCGCTCCTCCTGCTTCCGCTCACGGCTCTGTTCCCGGCCTTCCTCGCCGTCGCTGTCTGGAGCCTGTTCTGGTACCAGACCTGGGACCCGGTCCCGGTGCTGGTGGTCTGCCTCGTCTCCTACGCGCTGTCCTTCGTGCTCCGTGTCCGCGAGAACCGCGCCATCGCCGCCCTGGGGCAGAACGGGCTCCGGGCTTCTGCATCGCTGGGGGAGGGCCGATGAGACTCTCCGCCGTGTTCCTCGTGGGCAGCGTCCTCTCCCTGGCGACAGCCTTCTTCCTGGGCTTCTGGGGCGCTCCGTTCGTCGTCGTGCAGATCGTCGGTTGGGTCCTCGGCGCCATGTGCGTGTTCCTGGTCCGAATGGCGTTCCTGGTCTCGCCCGCCGAGGACGAGCGGGAGCGGCGCGCGGCTGGTGACCTCCACCGACTGCTGTTGGGCATCGGGTCACACCTCCTGTGCGGGCCGCTCCTGCTCGCCACTGTGGCCACCGTCGTCTGGCGCGGCTCCTGGGAGGTGTGCTTCCTCCTGGCGTTCACCGTCCCCCTGTACGCCCTGGCGATCGTCTGCCAGGTGCGGGAGTCCGGGGCGGCGCCCCCGCCCGGGCCGGGGCCGATGATCGTCGGCTGGGGCGCGCACGTGACGCCGACTCCGGGGTGGGCCGTTCTCTACCTGGGCGTTCCCCTCCAGCGCCCGGGGGGACTGAACACGCTGAACCCGCGGTTCCAGGTGGACGGCGAGAACGTCGTCAGTCTGGCGGCGGGCCAGTGGGCGACGGTCGTGGTGGCTCCGGGGCGGCGCCGGGTCCGCGCTCTCCTCGCCCTGCAACGCTCGGCGCCACTGGAGGTCGACCTGCGTCCCGGGGAGGAGGCGCACGTCGAGCTGCGTTACCGGCCCAACCCGGTGACGAGCGGAGGGCGTCGGACACTGGACCTGCACAGGGTCGGCCCACGCGACCCCCGTCCGTCCACGCGACCTGCGTGAGCGGTGGGAGTCCGGTTCAACCGAGGACCCCCTGGCCAGATCCGGCCAATTTCGGCGTGAACCTGATCGCCTTTTGGGGTGTCCTCTCCAGCGTGAGCAAGTCGCGCCGGGCGGGTCCCGTGACCTCCTTCGCAAGTCACAGCAGGTCACCGGTCCCGTGGGGCGAACTCGAACAGGTGAGGCGGGACTGGTGCCCGGTTCCTTCTCGATGAAACGGAGTGAACATCCTCTGAGACGGTCAGTATCATCACGTGCAGCATTGACTACTCGTGTGCCGTTTGACCCCCGCTTGCGGATCCCGTCGCGCCGCGACCGACCGTCATCGCTGATCGTCCCCCTGCTCCCGTACACGAACAGGTTCACGTTCCCCATGCCTTCGGAGGCACCATGAGCCGGGCGTCCCGTCCGGAGCACCCCCGGCCAACCGCGGTCATCGTCATCGCGCCCGACGAACTCAGCGCCGAGATCGTCATCGAGGGACACCGCCAGGTCGTGAGCGGCCTGGCTCCCAAGGAGACGCGGCGCGCGGCGCTGGACGTCGCCACGGGCTACGCCGCCCGGATCGGGCAGCCGGTACTGGTCGACGCGCGTGACGCCAACGGTTACTGGCGTCTGGTCGCGACCCCCTCGGGGGTCGTGCAGGCGGCGGACCAGGCCCTCTCGGACCGTCCGCAGCCGCCTATCCCGGGCACGCCCCAGGGCGGTCAGACGCCTCCGGGACACCCTCCGGCGGCCGGGAAGGAGAGAGGCGGCGGCAGGAAGGTCCTCATCGGGGGAGCGGCGGTGCTCGCTCTGCTGCTCGTCGTCGGTGGCGGAGTGGTCGTCACCCGATTCCTGCCCGGTGTCTCCACGGCGACGGAGGACGACGGGGCCGACGACCCCGCGGTCGCCCTGGAGTTCGAGGCCCCGCCGGGGTACGCGCCCACGGTCGACTTCTCCGAGGAGCTCGCTCCGGAGACCCAGCCCGGGATCAGCCGCGACGGTCTCTTCCTCGCCTACATCGACCCCGGAGAGCAACTCAACCTCCTCGCCGAGGACGGCTCGCGCGAGTGGTCGGTGGAACTGCCCTTCGAAGCGGGTGCCGGGCTCGGCGCACCCCGGTTCGTGGAGTACGGCGGCGAGGACGCCATCGCGATGGAGACCGCCGACACCCTGTGGTTCTGGCCCGTCTCCGGCGCCGGCCCCACCAGCATCACGCTCCCCGAGTCCGGCTCCGCCCGGTACGCGGGTGACTCCGTCCTGGTCCGCACCGACGAGACCTCCTACCTGCCCATCGACGGAGAGCTGGAGGAGTTCGAGTCTCCGGGCAGCTCGGAGCCGATGCTCGCGGCCGACGACCGCGCCCTGACCGCCGTGGTGAACGGCCCCTGGCAGTGGGTCGAGCCCGGCGGCGGGGAGCAGGAGGTCCACGCCGACCGTCCCGACGGCGCCGGTGACATGGAGGGCGTGGTCACCGCCCTGCGCGAGTACGTGATCGTCCGCTGGGAAGCGCAGCGGGGCGAAGGTTCGCTCCTGGCCTTCCACGACCGCGAGGACGGCGCCGTCCTCGGCGCGGCGGAGATCGAGGAGGACGCCCTGGAGGGCGTCAGCCACCTCTCCGCGCCGATCGGAGTCGACCTGGTCGCCTACGGCCCGGTGCTGTTCTCACCGGCCACTGGTGAGACCGCCGTGGTTCCGGGCTTCACACCCGAGGCGACGGTCGGTGCCCAGGTCTTCGGTGAACTGGACGGCGAACGGGTGGCGCTGGACGCCGCCGGTGAGCCCTCCGAGGTTCCCGAGGACACCCAGACTCCGCGCGGCCTTCTCGGCGACCGCGCGGTGGTGGTCCACGAGGGCCACCTGTATGCCATTCCCCCTGAGTAGTTCATTTCGCAAGCGAAAGAAAGGAGTGGGATGTCCCTTAAGAAGCGGGTCTTCACGGTCACTGCGGCCGGCCTTTTCATGGCTGGTTTCTCGGTGACTCCGGCCTTCGCGGCCGAGACCGCGGACGAGACCGTCCCCGATGTCACGCCCGAGGCCGCCCCGGTGACGCTTCAGGAGTCGGCTCCGGCCCCTGCGGCTGACCCCGTGGTCGAGGTCGCTCCCATCGTGGAGCAGGCCTTCGAAGAGGTCACCACGTTCCCGGCGTTCGACCTGCCGCCGCTCTTCCCCGACCCGGGTGACGGCGGGGAGGACCCGGGCAACCCTGACCCGGGCCCGATCGATCCCCCGGACCCGGGTGACGGCGGCGACCCCGGTGACGACGACGGCGACGACGGCGGCGACCCCGGTGACGACGACGGCGACGGTGACGACGGCGGCACTCCGCCCGGCGACGGTGACGACGGTGACGACGGCGGTACCCCGCCCGGCGACGGTGACGACGGCGGCACTCCGCCCGGCGACGGTGACGGCGGCGACGACGGCGGTACCCCGCCCGGCGACGGTGACGGCGGCGACGACGGTGGCACCCCGCCCGGTAACGGGGACGGTGGAATCACCGACCCCGACCTGGGCACCGGCCCCGGTGACAACGGGCAGCCGCCCAACGCCAACGCCCCCGGCGCCAAGTCCCCGAGCGGTCCGGCTCCTGTCACCGGTGACACCACCGGTGGCGAGCTCGCCGCCACGGGCGTCGACATGTCGGGCTTCGTGCTCGGCGGCGCGGTCGTGGCCGGTATCGGTGCTCTGGCCCTGTGGGCCGGCAGCCGCCGTCCGGGCATGGCTGAGTAACACCGCGTCCGTTCCCGCGTCCGCGTGGGTCTGACGCGTGGAAGGGCCCCGTCCGCCGGAGGAATCCGGTGAACGGGGCCCTTTCGTGTCCCTCAGGTCCGCGGACGCAGTGCCGAGGCGAGCAGGAAGGCAGCCACCCCCGCCGCAGCGATGGCCCAGAGCGCGCTGCCGAGTGTGAGCGAGTCGGCGAGGAGGCCCACCATGGGAGGGAAGGCCAGGAACCCGGCCCGGCCCAGCCAACCCACCACGGTCACCCCGTCGCCGGTGCGCACCCCGGGGATGTTCCCGGCGGCGGCCAGCGTCAGCGGGAACAGCGTGGACACGCCCAACCCCATGACACCGAAGCCGATGATGGTGGTCACCGGGTGCGGAAGGAGGAGGGCGATGGCCAGCCCGCCAGCGGCGAGCAGACCGCAGGCGTGCCCCACCGCCGCCGCTCCGAACCGGTCGGTCACCCGGTCGCCGACCAGGCGGCCCACCGTCATCATCGCCTGGCAGGCCACGAACGGCATCGCGGCCAGGAACAGCGGCGCGCCCAGTTCCGTGCTCATGTACACCGCCCCCCACGAGGCCGCGGAGTCCTCAATGCCCCCGGCCATCATCAGCAGCACACCCAGCATCACCAGTAGCAGGATGCCCTGGGCCGGGATGCGGGCCCGGCTCCCGTCGTGGCCGTTCACCCCGTCCTCCCGCTCGCTGTTCTCGGGCCCGGGCAGCAGCATGCGGCTGATGGCGAGGTTCACGACCACGAGCACGACCGTCACCCCGGTCAGGTGCCAGAGGATCGGCACCCCGGAACCGGCCATGGTCGCGCCGAGCAGACCGCCGGCGACCGCCGCCAGGCTCCACACGGCGTGGAAGGTGTTGATGATGCTCCGCCGGTAGCGGCGCTGCACGCGAAGACCGTGGGAGTTCTGCGCCGAGTCGGTCCAGGCGTCGGCGGAGCCCATGACGAAGAGCGCTGCGGCGAGCATCCACCAGTTCTGCGCGAGAGCGATGAATGGAAGCGCTCCCAGCGAGACAAGGCTGGTCCCCACGGCAGTGCGTCCGCTGCCGAACCAGTGGATCAGCGGCCCCGCGAGCATCCCGGTCAGGATCGCCCCGAACGGCATCGCCGCGATCGCCAGCCCCAGCTCGGCGTTGGTCAGACCCAGGTCGTCCTTGATCACCGGCAGCCACGGAACGGCGTTCGTGTACGTGAACCCGTTGACGAAGAACAGGGTGGACACCGCGACCCGAGCGCGCCTGGCCTCGGGAGGGGGTCCGGTGGACTTGTCGGTCTGCGCGTTCAAGGAGGGCTCCAGGGTTCGTTTCGATGCGTGCGGATGTTATCCGGCGAGCAGTTCCGATGGACAGGCTTTTTCACGGGTGGGAGGGCGACCGGGCTTGCCATGCGACCCCGAGCCGTTTTACATAGGGGGTCCGCCCTCGTCAACGTGGAATCCCGGAGGTCACACCAGCCCCCGGCCCCTTCCCTCCCACTTCGGACCAGTTCCGCCCCCGTCCCGACCAGCGGCCCCTGACACCGGCCAGCCCCCGCGGCCCGCTCCCGCGTAGGCGCCCCCTGCCCGCCGACTCCCTCACACCGGGACGCGCCGTGCCCCGACGGTCCCGGTCGGAACCGGAAGATCACATGATCAGAACGAGCGCGCTGCGAGAAACGCCCACGCTGACCGGGAAGAGCGTACGACTGGTCCCCCTGGGCCCCGAACACACGGACGCCTACTTCGCGGCGGGACTCGACGAGGAGGTCCGACGGCTCACCGGAACGCACGGCCACATCACCTACGCGCAGGCGCGCGAGTGGTGCGAGAGCCGCGCGGGCCGCACCGACCGGCTGGACCTGGCCATCATCGCGCCCGGCGACGGCCGCTATCTGGGCGAGCTGTCCGTCTACGCGGTCTCCCCGGAGAACGAGACCGCCGGGTACCGCATCGCCCTGTCGGCGATCGAGTTCACCGGGCAGGGGCTGGGCCGGGAAGCGACCCAGCTGGTCCTGGAGTACGCCTTCGAGCAGATCGGTCTGCACCGGGTCTGGTTGTACGTCTACGCCTTCAACATGCGCGCCATCGCCGTGTACCGGTCCTGCGGCTTCGACGTCGAGGGCCGACTCCGTGACGCCCTGCTCTGGGAGGGGCGCCGCCACGACGCCCTGTTGATGGCGGTGCTGCGCGGCGGATCCCGGGGCCGCTGACCGTTCCCGGGGCACCGGCCCCGGGGCGGTTTTTGCCCCAGTGCGGGGTTGCGACACGTATGAGGCGGGGGATGCCGCTACCACTGTTCCCGCGGCTCACTCCACACTCTGCCGGAAGGAGCGGCGCCGGGCTCCGCGGCCCTGGCGCCGGTGAGGACATGAACCCGGTACCCGTCTCACTGCCCTTCGCCGACCGTTCCGAGGCGGGGCGACGCCTCGCGGAGCGGGTGCGCCCCCACGCCGTCAACGACCCGATCGTGCTCGCCCTGCCCCGTGGCGGTGTTCCCGTCGGAGCGGAACTCGCCGACCGCCTCGACGCCGACTTCGACGTACTGATGGTCCGCAAGATCGGCATGCCCGGGCACCCGGAGACCGGTGTGGGCGCGATCGCCGAGGACGGACAGGTCATCTACGACGACCGCGCCCTGGCCCGGATGCGGGTGCCACGTCAGGCGCTGTCCGACACCGTGGCCTCGGAACGGGACGAACTCGACCGCAGGCGTCGCGTCTACCGAGGGGAACGACCGTCTCCGAGGATCGCCGGTCGCGACTGCGTGGTGGTCGACGACGGCGTCGCCACCGGCGGCACCGCCCGCGCCGCGCTGCGGATGCTGCGCCAGGCGGGTCCCTCGCGCCTGGTCCTGGCCGTGCCCGTGGGCGCCCCGGAGGCACTGGAGACGCTCCGGGAGGAGGCCGACGAACTGGTGGTGTTGACCGCACCGGAGAACTTCCAGGCGGTGGGGGAGTGGTACCGGGACTTCGACCAGCTGTCCGACGGCAGCGTCGTCGCGATCCTCTCCGAACACGAACGCCTCCACCGGTCACCCGACGTCTCCCGGGGGGTGCGGATCCGCGCGGGACAGGTGTACCTGGACGGTGACCTCACGATGCCGACGGCGCTGCGAGGCGCCGTGGTGATGGCCTTCGGCGAAGGTCAGGCCGACCCCCGGTGGCGGGCGAACGCCTCGGCCCTGCGCCGCGCGGGGTACGCGACCCTGTTGCTCGACCTGCTCACCGAGGAGGAACGGGCCTCCCAGGACACGGAGGGCGGGCAGGAGACCGACACCGGTGTGCTGGGAGAGCGGCTCAGCGCGGCGGTGACCTGGCTGCGGCGCGCGACCGACGCGGCCAGCGAACCCCTGGGCCTGCTGGGTTCCGGGCCCGCCGCGCCCGCCGCCCTGGTGACGGCGGCGCAGCGACCGGAGGACGTGGGGGCGGTGGTGGTGCACGGCGGACGCGTCGACCGCGCCGAACCGCACCTGTCGTCGGTGCGGGCACCGACCCTGTTCCTGTTGGAGAGCGGTGACTCGTTCGTGCGCGAGCTGGGCGAGTGGACCCGCGGCAGGTTGGGCGGCCCTTCCGAACTGAAGGTGGTGTCCGGGGCCGAACGGCTGCTGCGGGGCGACCTCGGATGGCGCGAGGTGGCGGTGGAGACGCTGGACTGGTTCGACCGGCACCTGTCACCCGGGCCGGGGTGAGTCCACCCGGCTCGGGGAGGGCGCTCGGCCGGGTCAGGGCCCGGGACCGGGAATCGACCGCGAAAAACGCGGAAACAGGAAAACCCGCGGCGCCCTCGACGAACTACGTCGGGGCGCCGCGGGTTATCGGGGCCGGGGCCAGCGGGAGAGAGATCCGCTCGGCGGGAATCGCTAGGCGGCGTTGGCGCGGCGCATGCGGCGACGGCGCTCGGAGGCGCGCTCGTCCTCGTTCAGTCCGCCCCAGGTGCCGTACTTCTCCGGACGCGAGATCGCATAGTCCAGGCAGTCGGTCCGAACTGGGCAGGCCGCACAGATCTCCTTGGCCTTGCGCTCACGAATCTCCCGCTCCGGCTGGCGTTCGCCATCGGGGCCGAAGAAGAGCACAAGGTCCTCGCCCCGGCACGCGGCGGCATCCTGCCACCCCCAGCTCGGGCGGGGGCGCAGCGCGGCCTGCCGACGTACCTGAGACATGCTTGAACCACCTCTACTGAAATCACTAGTAAGCTGTCTGAAAAAGCTTCAGTCACCAAAAGTTGGTCATGCGGCGTGAGGCACCCCGCACGACGCAAACGTCGAGCGGTGTTGACGTTGTTCCCCGGTGTGGCTGAGACCACGAGAAGCGCCATCACGGAGGCGATGCCTGCCGTTGAAGGGGTGCTCTCACGCGAACGGCCGCGGAGGCGGTGACAGTCTCCGTCTGTGCCGGTACGTAATCATGCCATCCCCGCTCCCGATCCTGCACGGGGGGTGGGGAAATTACTCATCCAACCGTTACCGAAACCTGATGCTTGGCGTCCGGTCTCTGGTTGTCTGTCAGATTTTGTCGCAAATCGCCAGAACTACCGTCTTGCGAAGGACACAGCACATCGTATGGGGCGATGTCCCTCCTGCCTAGGGGGTCCTCCTGATGCGCCCATCACATTGTGGTCCGCCCATGCTCGCGAGATTGGGTGTGACCGTATGTCCTCACGCAGCGCGACGGGGTCCGGAAGCCGATCCGCCTTGCCAGTAGGGTCGTCGTATCGCGTGGCGCCTCGCGGCGCACCGCCCCCCCCACGCCCTCTCCTGAAACCGCGTGCGAGCCCGTGGCGCTCCCCCGGCCGCCGCGCCGCCCCTCCGCGGGCCGATTCCCACCGGTCCACACCGTCCCTTAGGGGAAGGATCAGGGGAACAGGGAGGAACAGGTCATGGTGCGTCCGCGTCCCAGACGATAGAAAACAGGGTGCGCTCGTTCTCCGTCCTTTCCGGAGGGAACGCGCACCACCCGCTCACGGGACCGGACAAGCACGGGACCGAACCAAGGAGACGAACACCGTGGCCCTCTTGAGGCTCATCCTGAACATCATCTGGCTCTTCGTCGCCGGATTCTGGCTGGCGGTCGGCTACGTCATCGCCGGACTCATCTGCTGCCTCCTCATCGTCACGATCCCCTTCGGCATCGCGTCCTTCCGGATGGCCAGCTACGCGATCTGGCCCTTCGGCCGCGACCTCGTGCGCAGGCCCGGCTCCGGTGGCGGCGCCACGTTCATGAACGTCATCTGGCTGATCGTCGCGGGCTGGTGGCTGACCATCGGTCACATCACCACCGCACTGGCCCTGGCCGTCACCATCATCGGCATCCCGATGGCGTGGGCCTCGCTCAAGATGATCCCGGTGGCGCTGGCCCCGTTCGGCAACGAGATCGTGCGCGCCGGCCACCCCCGTGAGCCCTGGCAGTTCTGAGACGACCGGCCCACACCGGAACGGGCGGACCCGTGAGGGCCGCCCCGTTCCGCCGGGCCACCCCACCTTCCTCGTCGTCCGGCGGAACCAGAACCCCCGCCGGCGCATCTCCCTGACATCCCCTCCCACATCCCCCGGAACAGTGTCACCACGTGGCCGTCGCCGCCGGAGCGGCCGCCCCGCAGCAATCCAGAGATCGGAGTCCATGTGCAAGCCCAGCGGCCGGGAGTGTGGGCGCTCCTGAACAAGTGGCTCGTCGCCCGCAGAGCCCGAGCCGAGCGCCTCGCCCAACTCGAGGCGCAGGACAAGGCCGCCAGAGCCGAGCCCGAGGTGGTCGAGGAACCCGCCCCCGAACCCGAGGACGTGGGCGCGGGCGACCTGCTGAGGGTGGTCAGCGACGTCGCCTGGCGGATGCTCCTCATCGGCGTCGTGGCGGGTCTGCTCGTCTACGCCATCATCTACCTTTCCCTCGTCACCCTCCCGGTCATCATCGCGGTGTTCATCACCGCGCTGCTGATGCCGCTGGCCAAATGGCTCCGGACCAAGGGGCTGGGACGCGGTTCCTCCACCGCCGTCGCCGTCCTCACCGGCCTGGTCGTCCTCGGCGGTGTGATCACGATGATTATCCAGCCCGCCATACAGGGCTTCGACGGGATGATCGCCAGCGTCTCCAGCGCGCTCACCGGTCTCCAGGAAATCCAGATCGAACTCCCCTTCGGGCTGGAGGCGGACCCGGCCTTCCTCACCAACGCGTTCACCAACGCGTGGGACCAGGTCCAGGGGATGATCACCGACAACACCCAGGAACTGGTCAACGGAGCCTGGACCGCCGGTGCGGCCGTCCTCCAGATCCTGATCAGCCTGGTGCTGGTCATCGCCCTCACCGTGTACTTCGTGCATTCGGGCGACAAGCTGATCGACTGGTTCGTGACGCTGCTGCCGCCCAAGTCCCGTCCGGGCCTGCGTCACGCGAGCGGCGTCGCCTACGGCGTGATGGGCCGCTACGTGCGGGGTGTGGCGATGGTCGGTGTCATCGACGCCGTCGGTATCGGCATCTTCCTTCTCATCTTCCTCGACGTGAACCTCGCGATCCCGCTGATCGTGCTCACCTTCGTCGGCGCCTTCCTCCCGGTCATCGGGGCCTTCCTCACCGGACTCCTGGCCGCGCTGGTGGCCCTGGTCGCCGAGGGCTGGGTGGTCGCGCTGGTCATCGTCGCGGCGGTCGTGGTGGTCCAGCAGGCGGAGAGCAGCATCTTCGCTCCCCGCATCTACGGCCAGGCCCTGGAGCTCCCCTCGCCCATCGTCCTGATCTCCATCACGGCCGGCGGCATCCTGGGCGGCATCCCGGGCATGTTCCTGGCCACTCCGGTGGCGGCCGTGCTCGCCGCGCTGCTGCGCAACCGGCCGCCCGCTCACCCGGACGACGGCGACGCCACGGAGGGGCCGGGAGGGTCCTCCGCGGCCCTGCCGGAGAAGGACGTGGCTGTCTTGGTCGCCTCCCCGCCCTCCGAGGAGACCTCGGACGGGCCGGAGTCAACGGACACCCCCACCAGGGAGTGACGTCGTCCCGCGAACCCTTGCGGGAATGACTCGCGCCCCCGGCCCCGTTGTGTGGGTCGGGGGCGCACCCGTGTCCGGGTCGCGCCGTGAGGAAAACCCCTCGCCCCGCCCCCGCTCCTTGCCGTTAGGCTGGGTCGGCCGGTCCCGAGGACACGTCCGCCGCCGCCCCGTCGCGGCGCCACCGCCGAACCAGCCCCCACGGGGGCCGGTGCCGCGCGTGTCCCGACCGCCCCGAACCGCCAGACCACCTTTGAGGATGCCCCACCCATGTTGATCGCCACCGACCTCGAACTGCGCGTCGGACCTCGACTCCTGCTGGAGCCGACGACCTTCCGTGTCGCCGCGGGGGACCGGATCGGACTGGTGGGCCGCAACGGTGCGGGCAAGACCACCATGACCAAGGTGCTCGCGGGGGAGGGGCTGCCCACCGGTGGAACGGTCACCAGCTCCGGCAGCATCGGCTACCTGCCGCAGGACCCGCGCACCGGCGACCTCGACGTGATCGCCAAGGACCGGGTCCTGTCCGCGCGCGGGATCGACGAGGCCCTCAACGGTCTGCGCGAGGCCGAGAAGAAGATGGCCAGCGACCACGAGAAGACCCGCAACAAGGGCGTGCGCCAGTACGCCCGCTGGGAGGAGCGCCTCCACGTGTTGGGCGGGTACGCCGCCGAGTCCGAGGCCGCCGCCATCGCCTCCAGCCTGGGCCTGCCGGACAAGGTGCTGTCCCAGCCGCTGCACACGCTCTCCGGTGGTCAGCGCCGCAGGGTGGAGCTGGCCCGCATCCTGTTCAGCGGCGCGGACACGCTGCTGCTGGACGAGCCCACCAACCACCTGGACGCCGACTCCATCGTCTGGCTGCGTGACTTCCTCAAGCACCACCAGGGCGGGCTCATCGTGATCAGCCACGACGTGGAACTGGTCGAGCACGTGGTCAACAAGGTGTTCTACCTGGACGCCAACCGCAGCACCATCGACATCTACAACATGGGCTGGAAGCTGTACCTGTCCCAGCGGGAGGCCGACGAGCGCCGTCGCCGCCGGGAGCTGGCCAACGCGGAGAAGCAGGCCGACACCCTGCGCAAGCAGGCGGACCGGTTCCGCGCGAAGGCCTCCAAGGCGCGCGCGGCGCAGCAGATGCTCAACCGCGCCGACAAGCTGCTGGACGGGGTCGCGGGGGTGCGCCAGTCCGACAAGGTCGCCAAGCTGCGCTTCCCGGACCCGGCGCCCAGCGGCCGCACGCCACTGATGGCCGAGGGGCTGTCCAAGTCCTACGGATCGCTGGAGATCTTCGCGGGTGTGGACCTGGCCATCGACCGGGGCAGCCGCGTGGTCATCCTGGGGCTGAACGGCGCGGGCAAGACGACCCTGCTCCGGCTGCTCGGCGGGGTCGAGCAGCCCGACACCGGTGAGGTCATCCCCGGTCACGGGCTCAAGCTCGGCTACTACGCGCAGGAGCACGAGACCCTGGACGTGGACCGCAGCGTGCTGGAGAACATGATGAGCGCGGCCCCGGACCTGCCCGAGGTCGAGGCGCGCAAGACCCTGGGGTCGTTCCTGTTCACCGGTGACGACGTGAGCAAGCCCGCCGGTGTGCTCTCCGGTGGTGAGAAGACCCGGCTGGCCCTGGCCACCCTGGTCGTCTCCAGCGCCAACGTGCTGCTGCTCGACGAGCCCACGAACAACCTCGACCCGGCCAGCCGCGAGGAGATCCTGGCGGCGCTGCGCAACTACAAGGGCGCGATCGTCCTGGTGACACACGACGAGGGCGCCGTGGGGGCCCTGCAACCCGAGCGCGTCATCATGCTTCCCGACGGTGTCGAGGACGTGTGGAACGCCGACTTCGAGGACCTCATCGCGCTGGCCTGACCGACCGGGCACGCGTACGGAGGACCCCGACCCCACGCGGGCCGGGGTCCTCCGTGTGTCCGGGGAAGCCGTGCTCGCGGGCACGAGCGAGCGCGTGCGGGACGCGGTGGACGCCCAGAGCACCGCGAGGTTCACCCCGTCACATTTCGGGCCCGGTTAGTGGTCTTCCGAAACTCGCCCCCACCGGCGTGGCGCCAGGCGAATGTGGCGGTGTGAGAACGGGATGTCCGATCATGGCAGTGGTTCCGGACGGTGGGAGACCCCACCACCGTGGAAGGGAAGAGATCTGTGAGTGAAGCGTTGAGGAAGGGCACCCGGGTGTCGGGAGCGGACCGTTCCGAGCTGGCCGCACAGCTCAGGCGCCGCTACGACGAGGGTGAGAGCATCCGCAGTCTGGCGGCGGCGACCGGCCGCTCCTACGGTTTCGTCCACCGGCTGCTGAGCGAGGCCGGGGTGGAGCTGCGGGGACGTGGTGGTGCGACACGGAAGGCCTGATCCCGGCGCCCGGGTCTGGGTTACTGGCGAGTAGGGTCGGTGGGTAGCCAACCGACGCGACGGAGGAAGCCATGGCACAGGACCCGCGGGAGTCCGGGAAACAGGATCTGCCCACCGAGGAGGAACTGACCCGGGCCGGACTGGGGCTCGTGGTTGAGGGCGCGGTCGCGCGCATCACCATCAGCCGCCCCGAGCGCCGCAACGCGATGACCGGACGCACCTGGACCACCCTGGCCCACATCGGCCAGGCACTCCCGGGCGATGTCCGAATTGTCGTCATCGCGGGAGAGGGCGACATCTTCTCCGCCGGGATCGACCTCAACATGTTCACCCCGGAGGGGGTCGACGGCGAGCGCTCGATCGTCGCCGGGCTCGCCGACGGCTCCGCCGACGAGGCCGACCTGGACGCCTACATCTCCGAGCTCCAGCAGGGCTTCCTCTGGCTGCGCCGACCGGAGCTCGTCACCATCGCGGCGGTGCGCGGACACGCCATCGGCGCCGGATTCCAGCTGGCGCTCTCCTGCGACCTGCGCATCCTCGCCGACGACGCCCGGTTCTGCATGAAGGAGCCCGCCCTGGGGCTGGTGCCGGACCTCACCGGCACCAAGCCCCTGGTGGACATCGTCGGCGTGCACCGCGCCACCGAGATCTGCCTGACCGCCCGCAAGGTCGGTGCCGAGGAGGCCCGCGAGCTCGGCCTGGCCACCCTGGTCGTCGGCGTCGACGAGCTCGACGGCGCCGTGGACGACGCCGTCGCCGCCCTGCTGGCCACCGACCCCGAGGCGGCCGTCGCCACCAAGGCCCTCCTCCAGGAGGCCGGGGACAACACGCTCGAGGAGCAGTGTGCCGCCGAGCGCCGCGCCCAGGTGGGACGCCTGACCGCCCTGGCCAGGGCCATGGCCCCGGGGGTCTGACCGCACACGGGGACGGGAGGGGGGAGACCGGTATCACCGGTGAAAATCCCCCATCCCGTCCCCGCTTCCAAACGATCTCTAGTACGCTGCTGCAAGCGGTCGATGAATGCCGCGCGCATCCGAGCGCGCCGGGCCGCCCAGACGCGGAGAGCGTGTCGGCGTCGGTCGACATCACTCTTGACCCGAAGAGCACACGAGCCCACACAGCCAGGGCCGCTTCCGCGTGTGATCAGGCGCGTTTGTGTGATTTCTTCGCTGGGTCCGCTGTGGCCGTGTGGAGCCTTCCTCGAAACGCCGCCAAACGATGAGGAAGGTACACGTCACTTGACGACGGACACTGCCGTAATGCCCGCTTTCGACAGCCTGGGGCTTCCCAAGGACATTGTCGACGAGCTGGCCAAGAACGGTGTGACCAACCCGTTCCCGATCCAGGCCGCGACCATTCCCGACGCCATCGAGGGCCGTGACGTCCTCGGGTGCGGGCGCACCGGATCGGGCAAGACCCTGGCCTTCGGCCTGCCGGTCCTGATGCGCTGCGCCGAGCGCCGCGCCGCCGCCAACCGTCCCCGGGCCCTGATCCTGGTCCCCACCCGCGAGCTCGCGCACCAGGTGCGCGACGCCCTGCGTATCTACGCCCGCATCCTGGGCGTCAAGGTCGGCGACGTCGTCGGCGGCAGCTCCTACACCCGCCAGATCAACGAGCTCCGGCGCGGCGTCGACCTGCTGGTCGCCACCCCGGGCCGTCTCACCGACCTCATCGACCAGGGCGCCTGCGACCTGGGCGACGTCGAGATCTCGGTGCTGGACGAGGCCGACCAGATGTGCGACATGGGCTTCATGCCGCAGGTCAGCGAGCTTCTCGACCAGGTGCGCCCCGACGGTCAGACCCTGCTGTTCTCCGCCACCCTCGACGGTGACGTGGACAAGCTGGTCCGCCGCTACATGAACGACCCGCGCACCCACTCCGTGGACCCGCCGGTCTCCCAGGTCACCACCATGGAGCACCACCTGCTCAAGGTGCTGCCCCGCGACAAGAACAAGATCGTCGCGCAGATCGCCGCGCGTGACGGCCGCACCATCCTGTTCGTGCGCAGCAAGTACCGCGCCGACACCATCAGCGAGCAGCTGATCGAGGCCGGGGTGCCCTGCGCCTCTCTGCACGGCGGCAAGACCCAGAGCGTGCGCACGCGCACCCTGGCCAAGTTCCGTGAGGGCAAGATCCAGGCCCTGGTCGCCACCGACGTCGCCGCTCGCGGCATCCACGTCGACGGCATCGACCTGGTCGTCAACATCGACCTGCCCACCGGGCACAAGGACTACCTGCACCGTGGCGGTCGTACCGCGCGGGCCGGTTCCTCGGGCGCCGTGGTCTCCCTGGTCGCTCCGAACCAGCGCCGCATGGCCCGCCGTCTGCTCAGCGACGCCGGCGTCGACGCCAAGCAGCACCTGGTCAACCCCGGGGACGAACTGCTCTCCGAGGTGACCGGAGCCAAGGAGCCCAGCTGGGAGCCGTGGATCGAGCCGCCGGAGCCCGTCCGTGAGCGTCGCGGCCGTGGCGGCCCCCGTCGCGGTGGTTACCGTGGCGGCGGCGGCGGTGGCGGCTACCGCGGCGGCGGTGGCGGTGGTTACCGTGGCGGCGGTGGCGGCGGCTACCGCGGTGGCGACTCGCGCGGCGAGGGCGGCTACCGCGGCGGCGAGGGCCGCAACGACCGCGGCGAGGGCGGCGGCTACCGTGACCGCGACTCCCGCGGCGAGGGCGGCTACCGTGGCGACGGCGGCGGCTACCGCGGCGGCGAACGCCGTGGCGAGGGCGGCGGCTACCGCGGTGGCGGTGGCGGCGGTTACCGTGGCGGAGACTCCCGTGGGGGCTACCGTGGCGGCCCGCGTCGCAACGACCGCTACGACTCCGCTCCGCAGCGCTAGCACCGAGCGGTACTGAAGCACCCGAGGCGGGTCCGACCACAGGTCGGACCCGCCTCGTCATGGTTTACGGTCCTTTACCGCCCCTTCGCGTGTCCCAGGCCGCCGAAACCACCCCCGAAGTGGACAGTTGGCCGGAAAACCCCGAACCGAACGCGGGGCCGCACACCGCTCGAAGGGGAACGAGTGACCGTCCTCAACAACGCTCTGGTCGCCCTCAACGACTTCTTCTGGACCTTCTTCCTCATCCCGCTGCTGGTCATCCTGGCCGTCTACTTCACCGTGCGGTCCGGTTTCGTCCAGATCCGCCTCCTCCCGGAGATGTTCCGGGTCATGCGCAGCAGCCCGGGGACGGCACCCGACGGCGGCCGCGAGATCTCGGCGTTCCAGGCCTTCGCCCTCTCGGCGGCCTCGCGGGTGGGGACCGGCAACATCGTCGGCGTGACGCTGGCGATCATGTTGGGCGGTCCCGGGGCGGTGTTCTGGATGTGGCTGATGGCCGGGGTCCTGGGCGCCGCGTCGTTCGTGGAGTCCACCCTCGCCCAGCTGTACAAGGTGCGGACCAGCACCGGCTTCCGCGGCGGTCCGGCGTACTACATGCTCTACGGGCTCGAACGCCGCTGGATGGGCGTCCTGTTCGCGGTCATCATCACCATCACGTTCAGCCTGGTGTTCAACTCGGTGCAGGCCAACGGCATCACGGGGGCGATCGGCACCTCGGTGGGGGAGTTCGGCGTCCCCACCGGTCTGTGGTTCGACGCGGTGATCGGCATCGGGCTCGCCGCGCTGACCGGTGCGGTGATCTTCGGTGGGGTGCGGCGCATCGCCACGGTCGCCCAGGGGCTGGTTCCCCTGATGGCGATCCTCTACATCCTCCTCGGCGTGGCCGTGGTCATCGTCAACATCGACGAGGTCCCCGGGGTCATCGGGAGCATCTTCGCGCACGCCTTCGGTCTGCGCGAGGCGGCCGCGGGCGGTGTGGGCACGGCGATCCTGTGGGGGATGCGGCGCGGCATGTTCTCCAATGAGGCGGGCCTGGGCTCGGCGCCCAACGCCGGTGCCACCGCTTCGGTCTCCCACCCCGCGAAACAGGGCCTGGTCCAGACCCTGGGCGTCTACTTCGACACCTGGCTGGTCTGCTCGGTGACCGCGTTCATCGTGCTCCTGTTCAGCACCGAGTTCGCCCCCGGGCAGGAGCCGATCGTGGTCGCCCAGATGGCGCTCCAGAGTTCGCTCGGAGGCTGGGCGATCCACGCCCTCACCGTCATCCTGTTCCTCCTGGCCTGGACCTCGCTGCTGGGCAACTACTACTACGGTGAGTCCAACCTCCGGTTCCTGGACGCCAACGACAAGCACCTGAGCTACTTCCGGGCCGCCGTCCTGGCCTCCATCTTCATCGGCTGCGTCGCCCCTCTGACCCTGGTGTGGAACCTGGCGGACATCGCCATGGGGGTCATGGCCACCGTGAACCTGCTGGCCATCGCCCCGCTGTCCACGATCGCCTTCCGACTGCTGGGCGACTACAGCCGTCAGCTGCGCAACGGACTGGACCCGCAGTTCACCCTGGCCAAGATGCCGGACCTGAGGAACGTGCACTGTTGGGGCGACGCCGGCGGACCTCTGCCCGAGGAGGTGGAGCGGTCCGGAGGCGCCGCGCCGAGCGACGCCGCGCCACAGGGGGAGCCGGGCGCCGTCGACGGCGGTGAGGGCATGCACGGCCCCGACTGGGAGCACGACGGCGAGCACGCGGCCGAGGGCGGGCACCCGGACGAGCGCCAGGACCCGGACGGTGGCGAGGCCCCCGGGGACGGCCGCGGTCCGGACCGGGACGACTAGGTCTCCTGGGCTGCGGCGCCGCTCCGGCGCAGGGAACGCGACCCCGAGCACGAGTAGGTGTGGGATCCCCCCATCCCCGAGCCGCCGAGGGCCGACCCGACCACGGGTCGGCCCTCGGCCGTGCGCTGGAGCGGGGGCAGGGGACTCGGACGGTCAGGCGCGCGGTCCGCCCGGCACGGAGGCGAGGTCGGAGCCCCGTGTCTCCCGGGCGAAGACCACCGCGACCACGGTGACGACCCCCACTCCGGCCACGTACGCCGAGATCGGCAGGCTGGTTCCGAAGGTCGCCAGGAGCGCCGTGGCGATGAGCGGGGCCAGCCCGCCCGCCACGATCGACGCCAGCTGGTATCCGATGGAGGCTCCCGAGTAGCGGACCCGGGTGCTGAACAGTTCGGAGAAGAAGGCCGCCTGCGGGCCGTACATGGCGCCGTGCAGGAAGAGTCCCACGGTGGCGGCCAGGGTCACCGACCAGAAGGTACCGACGTCGATGAGCGGGAAGAACGCGAAGCTCCACGCGGAGACCCCCAGAGCGCCGAAGGCGATCACGGGTCGGCGGCCGACGACGTCGGACAGGGCGCCCCACATGGGGATCGTCACGAGGTGGACGGCCGAGGCTATGAGCACGGCGTTCAGGACCGCGTCGTTGCCCAGCCCGGCCTGCTGGGTGGCGTAGACCAGGATGAACGCGGTGACCACGTAGTACGACACGTTCTCGGCCATGCGCACGCCCATGGCCACGAGGGTCTCGCGCCAGTGGTGGCGGAGCACGTCCAGGATGGGTGCGCGCTCGGTGGTCCGGTCGGTGGCGGCCTTGCGGGAGGCCTCCTGGAAGACCTGGGACTCGGTCACCGCCAGCCGGATCCACAGGCCGATGAACACCAGGACCCCCGACAGCAGGAACGGCACGCGCCAGCCCCAGTCGAGGAAGGTCTGGTCGGTCATCACCACGGCGAGGACCGCCAGCACGGCGGTGGCCAGGAGGTTGCCGCAGGGCACCCCGGCCTGGGGCCATGAGGTCCAAAAGCCCCGGTTGCGGGCCCTGCCGTGTTCGGCGACGAGCAGCACGGCCCCGCCCCACTCGCCGCCCAGCGCGAACCCCTGCACCACGCGCAGGAGGGTGAGCAGCAGGGGAGCGGCCACCCCGACGGCGGCGTAGGTGGGCAGCAGGCCGATGGCGAAGGTGGCGCCGCCCATGAGGAGCAGACTCAGGACGAGCAGTTGTTTGCGGCCGACCCGGTCGCCGAAGTGGCCGAAGACCAGCCCGCCCAAGGGCCGGGCGACGAAGCCGACCGCGTAGGTGGTGAAGGCCAGCATGGTGCCGACCAGGGGGTCGGACTCGGGAAAGAAGACGTGGTTGAACACCAGGGCGGCGGCGGCCCCGTAGAGGAAGAAGTCGTACCACTCGATGGTGGTGCCGATGAGGCTGGCCGTGACGACGCGGTGGAAGGGCGTCTTCGGAGCGTCTCCGCCCCCGGGGGACGATGTCGTTCTCGGTTCCATGCCCGCACACGCTAGGGACCTGGGCGACCGCTGCCTATGGGGGTTGTCCGCACACTTGAGCGCCCCGCCATGTGTGGACCCACCCTGGTCGTCCACAGGCCGATCGGCGGATGTACAAACGAAAATCGTTTTCGGTTACCATTCGGGGAGTTCCCAATCGAACCCCACGGAGTGCCCCCGTGTCCGAACGGACCACATCGGAGCGCGACGCCACGCCCGATCCCACCAGCTCACTCGGCGACTCCATCGCCCGCGACTGGAGCGACCACGGCGACGAACTGCCCCCCGCCGACTGGGGGAGGCGCACCGGCTCGCGCCGCACCGGAACGGTCTGGCTGTTCGCCCTCTTCATCACCGCCATGGCGATGGCCCACGCCTGGATCACGGACGAACTGACCAGCCAGGCCTTCCTGGCCTGGGCGACCATCTTCACGGCCATCAGCTTCCAGGCCCTGCCCTTCCTGGTCTTCGGGGTGGCCCTGTCGGCGGCGCTCATCGCCTTCGTGCCCACCTCGGCCTACCAGAGGTTCATCCCGAGCAAGCCTGGGCGGGCGGTCCCCGTGGCCGGAGCCTCCGGTGCGCTCCTGCCCGGGTGCGAGTGCGCCTCCGTGCCCATCGCCGGGAGCCTCATCAAGCGCGGGGTCGCTCCGGCGGCGGCGCTGACCTTCCTGCTCGCGGCGCCGTCCATCAACCCCATCGTCATGATCGCCACCGCCGTGGCCTTCGCCGGGCAACCGGAGATGATCCTGGCCCGCTTCGTGGCCTCGCTGCTGGCCTCGGTGGTCATCGGCTGGATCTGGGTGCGCTTCGGCAAGGCCGACTGGCTGCGCCTGCCCTCGCGGACCCACGCCCCCGGTGCCTCCAAGTGGCAGGTCTTCCGGGAGTCGATGCTGCATGACATGATGCACGCGGGCGGCTACCTGGTGGTCGGCGCGCTCGCGGCCGCCACACTCAACGTCATGGTGCCGCGGGAGTGGCTGCTGGCCGTGGCCGAGGCGCCGATCATCTCGGTGCTGGTGCTCGCCCTGCTGGCCATCCTGCTCTCGATCTGCTCGGAGGCCGACGCCTTCGTGGCGGTCAGCCTCACCGACTTCTCGCCCACCGCAAAGCTCGCGTTCATGGTCATCGGGCCGATCGTGGACCTCAAACTGATCGCGATGCAGGCCGGGGTGTTCGGCTGGCGCTTCGTCGCCCGGTTCGCCCCCATCTGCCTGGTGGTCGGCCTGCTCAGTACCTTCCTGATCGGAGCCATCCTCCTGTGAACCGGATCGCCCAGGGGCTCACGCTCGTCCTGCTCGGTGCCGCCGCGCTGACCAGCACCGTCCCCACCAACCTGTACCTGAACTGGGTCAAGGCGGGTTTCGGCCCGTTCCTGATCGCCGCCGGAGTGGTCATGGTGCTGCTCGGCGTCCTGATCATCGTCGCCGAACTGCGCGGCGAGAGCCACGCTCTGGACGAGGAGGACGCGGTTCCTGAGGACGCCGTGACGACCGCGTCCTCAGACGGCTCCGCGCCCCGCTCGGAACTCGACCACGCCACGGCCGAGTACGGCAACGGCGGCGGGGACGGCCACGGGCACGACCACTCCGTCGCCCCCCGCGTGGCCTGGCTGCTCCTGCTTCCCGTGATCGCGGTGTTCGTCATCGCTCCGCCCGCACTCGGTTCCTACACCGTGGAGAGCACCGGCGGTTCCAGCGGCCCGCCTCCGCGCGACGAGCGCGCCCCCTCCCGGTTCACCGACGAACTGAGCCAGGCCGCCCCCGAGGACGTGGTCCCGCTCGACATCCAGCAGTTCGTCATGCGGGCGTGGATCGACGAGGAGCGCGAGCTGTCCGGCCGCGAGGTCGAGCTCACCGGGTTCGCCGTACCCGCGCAGGACGGTGACGGCTGGTACCTGGCCCGACTCCAGATGGCCTGCTGCGCCGCCGACGCGGTGGTCAACAAGATCCTCATCACCGACCATCCCGCGCCGGAGGCCGACACCTGGTGGACGGTGCGCGGTACCTGGGTGGAACCGGAGGGGGACCTGTACGACGTCTCCGAGCACGAGATCACGACCACCTCGGTCGATGAGGTCACCAACCCGCCGGACCCCTACGAGTAGTCTGCCCGGCCGCCCCGCGAGCGCATCGGCTCGCGGGGCGACGCGCTGTCGGGGACGAAACCGCCCGAATCGGGATCTCGTGCCCGTTCGTGCGTTTCGGTCGCCACACCGGAGATCATTCAAGGGTTTCCTATTGCGCTGAGTCACAATGGGTGGGTGGCAGATCGGTACGAGCGACCCTGGAGGCCCTGGGGCGCACTACGTCCGCGAAGCATCCGAGCCCGGGTCACGCTCGGTGCCGTCGTCATCCTCTCCCTGGTCATCTGCATTCTGCTCAGCGCCTCCATCCTGCTGATCCGGGAAGTCACCCTGAACGAGCTCCGGGACCGGGCCGCCGAGGGCGCCCGTCACGTGGCCGACCACATCATGACGGAGCGTTACGACGGGCCGATTCCGGCGTCCGAACCCATCCTGCGCTTCCAGGTGATCGATTGGGAGACCGACGAGGTCCTGGCCTCCAGCGTGGCCCTGAGCGGGCTACCGCCCCTGAACGAGCACGACCCCGACCCCGGCGACTTCAGGGTGGACGACTACGTCTGTGACGTCATCCCCGAGGACCCGACGGGTGACTGCTTCCAGGTGGTCGCGTACGTGGTCGACGGCTCCGCCTACGGCGACAACGTCATGGCCCTCGCCGCCACCCGCACCCCGCTGATCCTGGGCGACAGGGTCCTGGAACTCGTGCTGCTGGGCGCCTCGGCCCTGCTGATCTTCGGATCGGGCTTTGTCATCTGGTACGGAGTCGGACGGGCCCTGCGCCCGGTCTCGCTGATCAGCGACGAGATGGAACTCATCTCCGTCGGCGACCTGCACCGCAGGCTCCCCCTGCCCAAGAGCGACGACGAGATCGCCCACCTGGCGCGAACCGCCAACTCCAGCCTCGCCCGGTTGGAGGAGGCGGTCACCCGACAGCGCCGGTTCGTCTCCGACGCCTCCCACGAACTGCGCAACCCCATCGCGGGCATGCGCACCAAACTGGAGGTCGAACTCTCCGACCCCGATCCTGACCAACGCGCCCGGGAGCGTCTGCTGACCGGACTGCTCTCCGACACGGAACGGCTGGAGAACATCGTCGGGGACCTCCTGGAGATGGCCCGTCTGGACACCGACCTGGAGATGGCGCACGAGCGGATCGACCTCTCCGAGACGGTGAGACAGGAGTTCTCCGACCAACCCGGCCCGCCCCAGCTGTACGTGCACGCCTCGGAACCCGTGTACGCGCGGGTCAACCGGCTGCGCGTCGTCCGGGTGCTGACCAACCTCGTCGCCAACGCCGCACGCCACGCCAACAGCCGCATCGACGTCATCGTGCAGCACCACGAGGGAGCCGCCGTGGTCGAGGTGCACGACGACGGCTCGGGCATCCCGGTCAAGGACCGCGAGCGCGTCTTCGAACGCTTCGCCCGGCTCTCGGAGTCGAAGGAACGCGATCCGGGCGGCAGCGGCCTGGGGCTGGCCATCTCACGGGAGATCGCGCGCGCCCACGGCGGCACCCTGACCGCGGGCCACAGCGACCTCCTCGGCGGGGCCCTGTTCACCCTGCGTCTCCCCGACCCACCGGAGCGGAGCAAGTGAGATCCAGGAAGCGCGCACCCGAGAAGCGGCCCGAGGCACCGGCGCGGCGACCGGTGGTCGAGGAGACACACCGCCCCAACTACTTCCTGCTCGGCTTCATCGGAGCCCTGGGGGTGCTCAGCGCCTGGTTGCTCGTGCAGGCCCTGACCAGTGCCCGGGCGGTGTTCGTCTACATCCTGGTCGCGCTCTTCCTGGCGATCGGCCTCAACCCCGCCATCGAGTCCCTGCGGCGGCTGCGGATGCCGCGCTGGGCCGCGATCCTCTCGGTGTGCCTGGCGCTGGTGGCCTTCCTCGTCGTGTTCGTCTGGGCGATCGTGCCACCCCTGACCACGCAGGTCAGCGGCTTCGCCACGTCCCTGCCGTCGTCCCTGGACCAGCTCCAGCACTCGGCGTTCTTCCGTGACCTGGACCGGCGCTACGACGTGATCGGCCGGATCGAGGGCGTCGTCACGGCCGGCGACTTCGGCCAGCAGGTCTTCGGTGGACTGGTGGGAGTGGGACAGGTGGTGTTCAACTCGCTGTTCGCCACCTTCACCGTCCTCATCCTCACGCTCTTCTTCATGGCCTCGCTGCCCGGGATCCTGGACGTCTCGTACCGGTTCGTGCCCCGCTCGCGCCGGGCCGGTGTCAAGGAGATCGGTGACGAGATCGTTCAACGTATCGGCGCGTTCATCGCCGGACAGTTGGTGGTCGCGGCCCTCGGCGGGGTGGTGGCCTTCCTGTTCCTGTGGCTGACCGGCTCCGCGTACGCGCTCACCCTGGCCCTGGTGGTCGCGGTGACGGCGCTGATCCCGCTGATCGGGACCACCATCGGCGCGGTGGTGGCGTCGCTGGCCGTAGCCGTCGGCGACCCGTGGATGGGTCTGGTGACGCTGGTGTTCTTCCTCATCTACCAGCAGATCGAGAGCTACGTCATCGCCCCGAGGGTCATGCGGCACGCGGTGGACGTGGTGCCCACGGTCAACATCACGGCCGCGCTGCTCGGCGGCGCCCTGCTCGGACTGGTGGGCGCTCTGTTGGCCATCCCGACGGCGGCGGCGCTCACCCTGGTGCTGAAGAAGGTGGTCTTCCCCCGCCTGGAAGAGCGCTGAGCAGCCCCGAACCAGCGCCTAACCTGGGACGAATGGGGCACAGGTGGGGTCGGGTGTGGCGCGTGGCGCTGCTCGCGGGGTGGGTCGCGCTGCTGGTGTGGGCGGTCCTGCGCGGACCCGACCTCGGGGCGGTGCGGGCGTGGACCGCCGACGCCGGGCTCCGGGGCGCCGTGGTCTACCTGGCCGCCTATGTCCTGGCCGTGCAGGCGCTGGTGCCGCGCCCGGCGCTGAACATCGCCGGGGGACTGCTGTTCGGCCTGGCGGCGGGGGTGGTGTTGGCCCTGGCCGGGGGAGTGCTGGCAGCGGTCATCCAGTTCGCGGTGGCCCGCCACGTGGCCGGGGACGCGCTCTCCCGTCGACTCCCCGAAAGGGTCCGAAACCGGCTGGAGGGCCTGGTCGGGTGGCGGGCGCTCCTGGCCGTCGTGCAGCTACGGCTCATTCCGGTGATCCCGTACCAGATGGTCAACTACGGATTCGGGGTGACCGGGCTGCGGGCCGGCCCCTTCGCCGTGGGGACCGCCCTGGGGTCCCTGCCGGCCACGGCCGCGATGGTGCTGGTCGGCACAGGCGGGACCGACCTCGGGTTCCCGGTGGCGGTGGCCACGGGTGTGGCCGCCGCGCTCCTCGCGCTGGCCTGGTGGTGGCGTTCGCGCCGTCGCCGAGCGCGGGAACCGGAGCGGCGGGCGCGGACGTGATCCGGTGTGTCCGCGCCCGCCGTCCACGGACTCAGCCGAACAGGGGCACCTCGTCCGGTGCGGGACGGTCCAGCTCGAAGGGGAGGATCTCCCCGCCGTCGCTGTCGGTGACCCGTGGTTCCTGGAGGATCTCGGGTTCCTCCCCGGCACGGTTGCGCACCACCATCACCCCCGAGTAGCCGCTGTGGTCGTCCTCGGTGGCGACGAAGGGGACCAGGCCGGGGCCGGTCCACTCCCGTGAGTTGAGGGTCCCCAGCAGCCGCTCGCGGTCCAGGTCCGGGCCGACCTCCATGAGGAGCTGGGCGAACAGGGTCGCCTGCACCATGCCGTACACGGTGGTGTCGGTGAAGGGGGCGCCCTCGTTGTACTCCTCGTGGATCTCGCGGTAGAACGCGGTCCAGGGATCGTCCTCCTGGGCGGCCATCGGAAGGAACGCGGTGATGATGAGGCCGTCGGTGAAGGTCTCGGGCGGGACGTCCTCGGCGGGGGTCCCCTCGGCGTACTCCTCGATGAGCTGGGAGATGGTCTCCACGTCGCCGCCGAAGCTGGGCGCCACCCACTGTGGTTCGTAGCCGATCTCCTGGGCCTCGAGGATGGCCAGGCCGAGGAAGGCGGGGATGCAGTAGCAGACCGCCACCTCGGCGTCGGCCGCCTTGAGTTCGGTGACCTGGCCGTCGAGTTCCGGGACACCCGGGTCGTAGGACTCCCAGGCGACGATGTCGTCGATGAGGTACTGCTCGATCCCCGAGTGGGAGGCGGGCCCGACGTCGTCGTTCTGGTAGAGCAGACCGACGTCGTCACCGGGGAAGTTCTCGGCGAGGTAGGCGCCCTGGACCTTGGCCTCCTTGGAGTAGTCCACCTGGAAGCCGTAGCTGTGCGGGTACTCCTCGGGCTGGTCCCAGGCGAGCGCGCCGGAGGAGACGAAGAGGTCCGGGACGCCCTCGTCGTTCAGCTCCTCGATGACCGACTCGTGGGTGGGGGTGCCCAGTCCGCCGAGCATCGCGAAGATCCCGTCGTCGTCGACCAGGGAGCGCGTGACGTCCATGGTCCGCGCCGGGTCGAAGCCGTCGTCCTCCACCCGGTAGTCGATCTTCCGCCCGTGGATGCCGCCGTTGTCGTTGATGTGGTCGAAGACCGCGCTCGCCCCGGTGGAGACGTGCGCGAACCCCGGCGAGGCCGGTCCGGTCAGCGGCTGGTGGGTCCCGATGACGACGCTGTCGTCGGTGACCCCCGTCGTGGTGGCGTCGGGGGAGGTCTCCTGGTCGGCCGACTCGGGGCCCGCGCAGGAGGCGGCGAGTACCGCGACGGCGAGGGCCGCCGCGGCTGTTCCCAGTGTTCGCATGGTGGTTTCCTGAACTCGGTTGTGCCTTCGCTGCTGGGCCTGGCGGCCCGTGGGGGAAAGCGGCTTCGTGCTCGGGAGAAGGAGAGGAGGCGACGGTGCCTACTCGCCAGTACGTTACCGGCTGGTAAACATCATACGAACGGGCCTCACGCCCGCGGCCACCGGTAGCCCCAAGGGGGTCGGCGCACGGATCGGAACGGATCGCCGCTGGTCACAGTGGGGCGGCGGTGTCCGGTGGAAATGTCGGTGCGCGGGGTGCGTGTGTGCTTCGGTCAGGGGCGGACGGGTCGCGCGGCCGGGCGGCCGCCTTCGGAGGGGGTCCGGTCCAGCAGCTCGCGGGCGAGCCTGGCGACACGGTCCGAGGCCTGGTCCACCGGGCTGTCGCGGCGCCAGACCAGCAGGTGCCGCAGCTGTATCGGAGCGCCCTCCAGTTGGCGCACCACCACGCCGCGCCCGGACTCGAAGTCCGCCTGGCACGGAGCGATCGCCCGGCGGTCGGCGATGAGGTCGCGGATCTCCGACCTCTCGTAGAGCCGGTACGGGACCTGGGGGCTGAACCCCGCCCGCTGGCAGGCCAGGTAGAAGCACTCCGGCCAACCGGTGCCGTCCGGCGGCGTCAGCGCCCAAGGACACTCGGCCAGGTCCTCCAGTCGGATGTACGTCTCCCGCGCCAACGGGTGCTCCGACCACAGCGCCACGTGCAGAGGATCCACCGCGAGCATCGCCCAGGCCAGGGGGCCGTCGGTCGGAAGGTCGCGGTCCACGTAGTCGATGGTGGTCCCCAGGTCCAGTCGCCCGGCCCGCACCAGGTCCGTGACCAGCTTGGGCGAGTACTCGGTGCGCACGTGCACCGGAACATTGGGGAACACCTCCGGCAGCCGCGCCGACAGCTCCACGGTGAGCGGACCGACCCCGCCCACGCGCAACGTGCTCGGCGAGGCGCCGCGCGCCGTGATGTCGTGCAGCAGGTCGTCCATCGACAACAGCACCGCACGCGCCCGGACCAGGACGAACTCGCCGAGTTCGGTCGGCCGTACCCCCGAACGTCCCCGGTGGAACAGGGGGCCGCCCACTTCGCGCTCGATCCTCTGCAACTGGGTCGTCAGCGCGGGCTGCGACGTGGACAGCGCGGCGGCCGCCCGCGTCACGCTGCCGGTGTCGGCCAGGAGGCAGATCGTTCGCAGATGGCGGAGTTCGAGGTCCATGCGTGGAATCTAAGGCGCCGGGGGCCTCCGTGTACAGGCGTCGCGGGCAGAACGGACGAGTCGCACATCCTGTGCGGTGTTCCGGCCCCTTCGGGCCCTTCCGTCCAGGGTCCACCGGTCCGGTGGCACCTCGGTTCCGTCCGGCGTGGTTCGTTGGGATAAGGTGCCCTGCGTCACCATATAGTTGGATGACCTACTACTTCGTGGGGAACCCGCGAAGCCGGTCGGTCCGAGGCGCGCCTGGGGCGCCCAACCGTGGGAGAGTTCATGGCGGTCGAACGCACGCTGCACACACCCGAGGCCGAACAGCTCATGGAGCTGACCGGGGAGATCGTGGACAAGGAGATCGCCCCCCGCGCGGCCGAGGACGAGGAGGGCTCCGTCTTCCCGCGCGACGTCTTCACCACCCTGGGGCGGGCCGGACTGCTCGGGCTCCCGTACCCGGGCGAGTACGGCGGCGGCGACCAGCCCTACGAGGTCTACCTCCAGGTGGTGGAGGAACTCGCCCGGGGCTGGCTCGCGGTCGGTCTCGGAGTCAGCGTCCACACGCTCTCCTGCTACCCGCTCGCCACCTTCGGCACCGCCGAGCAGAAGTCCGCTCACCTGCCCGCCATGGTCGGCGGCGAACTCCTGGGCGCCTACTGCCTGTCGGAGACCTCCTCCGGCTCCGACGCCGCCGCCCTCACCACCCGCGCCGAGCGCGCCCCGGACGGCTACCGGGTCAACGGCGCCAAGGCGTGGATCACCCACGGCGGCCAGGCCGACTACTACGCGCTCTTCGCCCGCACCGGCGCGCCGGACTCGGGCGCGCGGGGGATCAGCTGCTTCCACGTCCCGGCGGACACGCCCGGCCTCGGTTCGGCCACCCCCGAGCACAAGATGGGCATGCGCTCCTCTCCCACCGCCGGGGTGACCTTCGACGGCGTCGAGCTCGGCGCCGACGCGCTGGTGGGGGAGGAGGACCGCGGCTTCGGGATCGCCCTGTCCGCCCTCGACTCCGGCCGTCTGGGCATCGCCGCGTGCGCCGTGGGAGTGGCCCAGGCCGCGCTGGACGCCGCGGTCACCTACTCCCGGGAGCGCCGCCAGTTCGGCGGTGCCATCGGCGACTTCCAGGGGATCGGCTTCATGCTGGCCGACATGGCCACACAGATCGCCGCCTCCCGCGAGCTCTACCTGTCCGCCGCCCGCCTGCGCGACGCCGGACGCCCGTTCGGCAAACAGGCCGCCATGGCCAAGCTCATGGCCACGGACACCGCCATGAGGGTCACCACCGACGCCGTCCAGGTCTTCGGTGGCTACGGCTACACCCGCGACTTCCCGGTCGAGCGCTACATGCGCGAGGCCAAGGTCCTCCAGATCGTGGAGGGCACCAACCAGGTGCAGCGCCTGGTCATCAGCCGCCACCTCGCCAAGGAGGGGTAGGGGCCGCAGGGCCCGGCGGTGTCCGGGCCCCGGTCTACCCGCGCAGGAGTTCGGCGGTGCGCTCGGGAGGGTGCACCGTCAGCCTCACCGCGCGGTCGGTCAGCACGGCCAGCGCCGACCGGTACTCGGGCCCCCGGTCCAGGTCCGAGAGCCAGGCGGACTCGGGGCAGCCGCCGCCCTCCCAGGACAGCAGACGCGCCTCCGCCTCCGGCGGGCTGACCGTCACCCTGCGCAGCCCGCCCGACAGCCCCAGTCCGGTCGCCTTGAGCAGGGCCTCCTTGCGCGCCCAGTAGCCGAAGAACGCCCCCGTCCTGTCCTCCTCCGGCAGCGCGTCCCACGCCAGGCGTTCGCCGTCGGAAAGCGAGTACCCGGCCAGCCCGGCCAGGTCACGGCTCTCGGAGATCCGCTCCACGTCCACGCCGAGCGGCACCTCCCGGGCCAGCGCCAGGGCCACCCACTCACCGGAGTGGCTGACGGAGATCTCCCACCCACGCGCCGCTCCCGAGGGCACGGGCTTGCCGTGCGGGGCCCGCTCACCGTCCCGGCCCTCCTCCGCGCCGGTCCGGGACTTGTCCTCGCAGGAGCGGCAGCGCAGGTCGAAGGTCACCGTCTCCGGCGCGCAGCCCGCCCTGTCCGCCAGCACCAGGCGGGACAGGGCACGACCCAGCAGGTGGCGGTCGCGGTCCGCCTGGAGCCGGAACCGCGCCTGGCGTTCGAGTTCGGATCTGTCCAACAGACGCAGCAGGCGGTCACTCGCGGCGGAGGTGTGGGCCCACCACACCGTGGAGTCGAGGGGCGCGGAGCTGAGGGTCATATCTCCCATTGTCGCTGATCTTCCGGGTGATCTGTGGTGTGAGCCGAACCCAAACGGGGCATTCGGTAAGTGGCAGGTCAGCCCGCCCCCTTGGAGGCTCAGATGTCTGTCGTCATGCTGCTCGGCGCCGGAGCGCTCGTCGGCCTCGTCACGCTCACCGTGCTCTTCATGGTGACCCTGCTGTCCGACAGGCCGGAGAGCGAGGCACACCCCACCAGGGACCGGTCCGTACTCTAGGGAGGCGCGGTCCCCCGCCGTGCGCCACGACCAGCACGGAAGGATGGGCCCGTACCCATGACCGAGGAGAGCCGACCGGCCTTCGCCGCCGAGCGCCGGGAGCGCATCCTGGAACTGGTGCGGGCCAACGGCAGCATGTCCCTGCGCGACATCGCGGCCAAGGTGCGCGCCTCGGAGGTCACGGTCCGCCGTGACGTGCGCGCCATGGAGGCCGAGGGCCTGCTGGACCGCCGCAGGGGCGGCGCCGCGCTGCCCGGCAGGATCGGACATGAACAGAGCTACACCGGTAAGAGCGGCCAGTGCGCGGCCGAGAAGGCCGCCATCGCCACGGTCGCCGCGCGCCTGGTCCGGCCCGGCGACGCCATCACCATCGGCCCCGGCAGTACCGCCGAGGCCTTCGCCCGGGCCCTCCTGGGGCACGGGGACCTCACCGTGGTCACCAACTCCCTCCGGGTCGCCGACGTCCTGGCCGGTGCCGCCGGGGTCGAGGTCGTGATGACCGGGGGCACCCTCCACGCGCCCATGCGGGCCCTGGTCGGGGCGGCGGCCGAGGAGTCCCTGGCGGGACTTCGGGTCAACCGCGCGTTCCTGTCCGGCAACGGGGTCAGCGCCGACCGTGGACTGAGCACCCCCAACCCCGCCGTGGCCAGTGTCGACCGCGCCCTGTCCGCCTGCGCGGAGGAGACCATCGTCCTGGCCGACCACACCAAGGTCGGCGCGGACACCATGGTGACCACCGTCGCCCCCGAGGAGATCGCCCACCTCGTCACCGACAGCAGCGCTGACCCCGAGGTACTGATGACCCTGGAGGAGACCGGCGCCCTGGTCCACGTCACCGTGGTGGCCGACGAACGCGGCCAGTGACCTTCACGGGAGTCTGTGCGCCCCCTTCGGGACGAATGGAGCGCGTACCGTAGCGTCCGCACCTATTGTGTGGTGGACGTCCAGTGCGTGATCCTGGACGCTCCCCGCCCCCGTCAGCAACGACGTCCGCCCTCCCAGGAGCCGCCGCGCATGTCCACCCATCCGTCGCACCCGGAGCCCGTCCCGACCGCGTCGGCGCGGATCACCCCCGAGCCGGTGGCGCTGCCCGAACCCTGGCGCAGCTCCGCCCTGACGGTGGTCGTGCCCACCTACGACGAGGCCGGGAACCTGCCGGTCCTGGTGGCGCAGCTCATGGCGTTGGACCTGCCTCGGCTGCGGGTCGTCGTCGTGGACGACAACTCGCCGGACGGGACCGGAGAGGTCGCCGACAAGCTCGCGCTGGAGCTCGGCGGCCGGCTGTCCGTGGTGCACCGCACCCGCAAGGACGGCCTCGGCCGCGCCTACGTGGAGGGCATGACCCGCGCGCTGGCGGACGGCGCCGACTACGTCGTGCAGATGGACGCCGACCTCAGCCACCCGGTGGGCTACGTCCCCCAACTCCTGGGCACCCTGCACTCCACCAACGCCGGGGTGGTCATCGGCAGCCGCTACGTGCCCGGCGGGAGCCTCTCCGAGGCGTGGGGGCTGCGCCGCCGCCTGCTCAGCGGCTGGGCCAACTCCTACGTCAGGCGGGTGCTGTCCATCCCCGTCCAGGACGTCACCGCCGGTTTCAAGGTCTGGCGGGCCTCCGCCCTGGAGGTCCTGGACCTGGCCAGCATCGAGAGCACCGGCTACGCATTCCAGGTCGAGATGCACTACCGGGCCTTCCGGCGCGGCCAGAAGATCATGGAGATCCCCATCCACTTCGAGGACCGGGTGGTCGGGCAGAGCAAACTCGACGGCGCGGTCGCCCTGGAGGCGGCGCTGCGGCCGTTGAGGCTGCGCCGCGCGGAGAACGCCCGGCGCTGACGCCGGCCGTGTCCCCCTTCACCGATCAGCGCCGAACTGCGATCATGCGGGTGACTGGACGGTGAGCAAGGGGGACCACATGTCCGAACAGCCCTACGACGTGGACGCCGACATGGGGGAGGACCCCCAGGAGAGCGAGATCGCCGAGGCCGAGAGCCGCCAGAACCCGGACGCACCCGTGTACGGGTACACGTTCGAGGACGAGAGCGAGGCCACCGAGCGCGGCATCGACGAGGGTGTCCGGGAGGAACGCGACGACGTCATCCCGAGGGAGGACTTCGACCTCGATGAACCCGGTGCGGAGTCCGAGGCCGTCCGCGAGGTGGACGAGCCCGACGAGGCCTGAACCCGAACGGGGCCCCGGGAAGCCGACGGTGCTTCCCGGGGCCCTCGCGCGTGCTGGAGAGCCGTCCGCAGGGGAAGCGTCGACGTCCGATCTGCGCGACCCGGCCCCGACCGCTGCCCGCCCTCACCAGGGGATCCGGTGTCGTCGCCGCCACGCCGCGAAGGGAGTTGTCCACAGGGTCGCGGGGGACGTGTGATCTTCGAGGTCAATACGGGGAAGAACTTTGGTAAGGAGGCGGACACCGTGACCGAACAGCCCTACGAAGTGGACCTGGACCTGGGAGACGACCCGCAGGCGACCGAGGTCGCCCAACGAGAACGGGTCCTCGATCCCGACTACAACATCCTCAGCTACGACTTCGAGGACGACGACAGCCGAGGCAGCCTCGGGATCACCGAGGGTGTGCGGGCCGAACACCTGGGCGCCATCCCCAGACAGCGCTGGGGCGAGGGCCGCAGCGCCGAGGAAGCGGCGCTGAGCGTGGTCTCGGACCCCAACGCCGTCAACGACCTGCCCCTGGAGGGATACGAGCGCTGACCGCGCTCAGCCGCGCCCGTGCTCGGATCGGTCCCCCGCGGTCGACCCCGGGCAGGAGCGCATCGGAGGACCGGACACACCGCAGAAACGCAGCGGTTGGTCCTCGCCGAGCGCCTCCACCGCGGTGCTCTCCTCGGGGAGCGACCCCCGGTCGGCGGCCTCGGAGGCCTCGGGCATCCGCCCGCGCGGCAGCACCAGGGCGCACAGCGAAGCCAGAACGCACAGGCCGGCCAGGATCAGCATGGCCGTGCCGAACCCCGCCGCGAGCGCCGTCGAGTCCCCGTGCGCCTCCGAACCCTCACCGCCCGAACCGCCGATCCCCGCCAGGACCGGCACCGCCGCCACACCGATCAGCTGCGCGCCCCTCGCGAACGTGTTGTTCACCCCCGACGCCAGCCCCGCGTGCCGTTCCGTCACGGAGGCGAGGACCGTCGCGGTCAGCGGTGCCACGGTCGTGGACAGACCCAGCGCCACCAGCAGGACCCCCGGCAGCACCCCGGTCAGGTAGGGGGCCTCCTCCTGGAGCCGGGACAACACCACGAAACCGGCGGCCAGCAGCAGCGGACCGACCACCAGCTGGATCCGGGGCCCGATCCGGGCGGCGAGCTTGCCCGAGCGCGCCGACAACAACAGCATCAGCACGGTGATCGGCAACGACGCGGCTCCGGCGGCGACCGGGGAGTACCCCGCCACCTCCTGGAGGTAGATCACCATCAGGAAGAGCAGGGGCCCCAGCGAACCGTAGATCAGCACCGTGGCCCCGTTGGTCACGCTGAACGGCAACGACCGGAAGATGCCCAGCGGCAGCATGGGGAAGGACTTGCGCGCCTCCGTGAACAGGAACGCGGCCAACGCCGCCACACCCACGGCCGCACCCGTCCACACCGCCGGGGTGGAGCCCACCGCACCCCACTGGATCAGCGTGTACGTGATCCCGGCCAGCGCCACCACCCCCAGTAGCGCACCGCTGTAGTCCAGACGTCCCGTGGCGGCGGAGTCCCGGGACTCCGGCACGCGGAACCAGGCGATCAGCAGCACCACGGCGGCGATCGGCAGGTTGATGAGGAAGATCAGCCGCCAGTCGCCGATCTGCACCAGCCAGCCGCCCACGAAGGGACCCACGGCCGCGGCCACACCCGTCAGCCCCGACCACGCGCCGATCGCCCGCGCCCGGTCGTTCTCACGGAACCCCGCCTGGAGGATGGCCAGGCTCCCCGGGGTCAGCAGCGCACCGCCCACCCCCTGGATCACGCGCCCGGCGACCAGCCACTCCAGGGACGGCGCGAACGTGCACAGCGCCGAGGCCAGAGCGAAGACCGCCACCCCCACCATGAACAGCCGCACCCGGCCGAACCGGTCCGAGAGCGAGCCGCTGAGCAGGATCAGCGCGGACAGCGTGACCATGTAGCCGTTCACGATCCACTGGAGTCCCGCCAGCCCCGTGTCCAGGTCGCCCTGGATGGCGGGCAGCGCCACCGTCACCACCGTGGAGTCCAGGAACGCCATCCCCGAACCCAGGACCGTGGCGGTCAGCATCCACCGTGCCGCGGGTGTTCCCCACGCGACCCGCCCGGCGACCGGTACCGAGGCCGAACCACTCATACGACACCCCTCCCGAGGACTACCGACACCATAGGAGCGGACCCCCGCCCGTGGGTGGGGGTCCGCGCCGACTTTCCGTCGTCCTGTTCGGTTTTGACCAGTGGCTACTCGCTGGCGAGCGCCCCGGTGATCGAGGTCCCGGCCGCCCGACGGGCGGGCAGCACCGCGGCCAGCAGGCCGGCGAGCACCGCGATCGCGATGAACACCGCGATCTGGGCACCCGGGATGCTGAACACCAGGCCCGGGAGCACCGCCGCACCGGCCGCCCAGCCGAACAGCACGCCCAGGGCGATACCGATCCCCGCGCCGATCAGGCACAGCAGCACGGCCTCGACGCTCAGCATCCGGCGCAGCTGCGCCTTGGCCAGACCCAGCGCCCGCAGCAGAGCGGACTCCCGGGTGCGCTCCAGGACCGACAGCGCCATCGTGTTGGAGATACCGAACACCGCGATGACGATCGCCAGACCCAGCATCGCCGCGATCGTGTAGAACGCGATGTCCATCATCTCGGTGAACTGGTTCTTCATCTCCGCGACCGACATCACCTGGACCATCGGGTATTCGTCGACCGCCGCGTAGACGGCCTCGCGCACTTCGGCGGAGTCGGCGCCGTCAGCGGCACGAAGGTGCAGGTAGCGGCTCTCCGCGATCTCGGGGAAGGCCGCCGAGAAGTCGTCGGGGGTGATGATCGCTCCCCAGAAGGTGGCGTCGTCCTCGACGATCGCGGTCACCTCCAGGTTGAGGTCCCCACTCGGCGCGGGAACGGTGTAGGCGTCACCGACACCCATGCCCTCCGCGAAGTTCTGGGACAGGACCACACCACCCGACTCCAGGTCGGCCAGGTCGCCCTCGACCACCTCGCCCTTGACGTCGGAGCCCACCTCGGCGCCGTAGAACGCGGTCACCGGCAGGGGAATCGACTCAGGGGAGGAGTCGTCCTCCAGGTGCGTGGACCGCTGGGACATGACCCTGTCCAGCATCGGGCTCGCGGCCAGCTTCTCCTGGACCTCGATCGGAACGAGGGGGTCACCGCTCGCCTCGTCGACGGGCGCTTCCCCGTCGGTCACGCCCTCCTCCGAAGCACCCTCAGCGCCCTCCTCAGTGGAGGCTTCCTCGGCACCCTCCTCCGGCTCGGTGGCGCCCTGGATCCCGGGCGGGTGCTGGGCGCTGATCTGGTAGTCGACCGGGAACTGCTCCTCCAGCTGCGCGGTCAGCGTGGTCTCGAACGACGCGCTGATCACCGAGTAGCCGGTGATGAGCGTGGCACCCACCGTGAGCGCGATCATCGCGGTCGCGGCACGGCGCGGGCTCCGGGTGGAGTTGTCCACCGCCAGCATGCTGGGCACACCCAGGCGGCGCAGCGGCACGCCGACGACCCGCACGATCCCGCGCACCAGCAGCGGGCCGAGGACGACCACGCCCACGAAGGCGATCAGGGCCGCGCCGGTCACGACGAACAGGCTGTTCGGGTCCGTGTCCATCGACCGGCTCAGCATCACCAGAGCGGCGGACACGGCGAAGGCCAGCACGCCGAACACCACGCGCACCCAGCCGGTCCCCTTCTCCAGACCGGAGGCGGTGGCGCTGGTACGCAGCGCCGCCAGCGGGGCCACGCGGGTGGCGCGCGCGGCCGGAATCAGAGCGGAGAACACGGTCATGAGCGTGCCGACCAGCAGACCCACGATCACCGCGGTGGGGGTGACGACCAACGAGGCCGTGACGTCGGAGTCCACCAGCTGGCCGCCGAACCGCGCACCGGCCGCGCCCACACCCACACCGGCGAGCACGCCGAGGGCGGAGGCGAACAGACCGACCACGAACGACTCGGCCAGCACGGAGCGGAAGACCTGACCGCGCTTGGCACCCACGCAGCGCAGCAGAGCGAGTTCACGCTGGCGCTGGGCGATGAGGATCGCGAAGGTGTTGTAGATGACGATCCCGGCGACGAACATCGCGATGACACCGAACAGCAGCAGTGCGACACGCATCATCTCGGTCTGCGCGCCCGCGCTCGCGGCCATCTCCTCGCCGTACTCGGCTCCGGTCTGGACGTCGGTACCGGTCACCGTGGCGACGGCCGTGGCAGCGTCCTCGGCCGACGTTCCGTCGGCGGCCCGCACGTTGACCTCGGAGTAGCCGGACGCGCCGGTCATCTCCTGGATGGTGTCCGGGGAGAGGACCACCGCGCCGCCGAAGCTGTAACCGGCGTCGACACCGAAGTTGACCAGCCCGGTGACGGTGAACTCACGCTGTTCCTGGTCGGGGTCGAGCACCGTGACGGTGTCGCCGACCTCGAAACCGGTCTGGTCGGAGGTGGACGTGGCCAGGGCGATCTCGTCGTCCGCGGCGGGCAGCTCGCCCTCGCTGGCGGAGAAGCGGCTCGTCTCACCGAACGCCACGGCGGCGGGCGGAGTGAAACCGAACGCGCGGCCCTCGGCGTCCAGGAGCACGGCCTGGCCCCGGATCAGACCGTCGGCCGCGGCGACCTCCGGCAGGGCGCGGATGCCGTCCAGCACGGCGTCGTCGAAGGGGACCGGCTCCAGACGGTAGCCCTCCTCGTCCACGCCGTCCTCCGCCTCGGGGACGGCGATGGCGTCGACACTGGTCGCCGACCCCATCACGGACTTCTCGTAGCTGGCCTTGAGGGTATCGGCGAAGACCAGGGTCCCCGAGACGAACATGACACCCAGCAGGATGGCCAGCACGGTGGTGACGTACCGGGACTTGTGGAGTCTGAGCCCGGCGAGTGTGGTGCGCAGCATGGAGCTCAGGCCTCCAGCTTCAGCAGTCGGTCGGAGACGACCTCGGCGGTCGGGTCGTGGACCTCGTCCACCAGGCTGCCGTCACGCAGGAACACCACGCGGTCGGCGTAGGAGGCCGCGACGGGGTCGTGCGTCACCATGACGATGGTCTGGTTCAGGTCCTTGGCCGAGTCGCGCAGGAACGCCAGGACCTCGGCCCCCGAGCGGGAGTCCAGGTTACCGGTGGGCTCGTCGGCGTAGACCACCTCGGGGGCGTTGAGCAGGGCGCGGGCCACCGCGACGCGCTGCTGCTGGCCGCCGGAGAGCTTGGTGGGGAGGTGGTTCAGCCGGTCGCGCAGGCCCACCACGTCGACGATGTGGTCGAAGCGGGCCTGGTCCACCTTGCGCTTGGCGATCTGGGAGGGGAGCAGGATGTTCTGCTCCGCGGTCAGCATCGGCAGCAGGTTGAACGACTGGAAGATGAAGCCGATCCGGTCGCGGCGCAGGAGGGTGAGGTCACCGTCGCGCATGCCGGTGATCTGGGTGCGACCCAGGTGCACGGTGCCGGAGGTGGGCACGTCGAGCCCGGCCAGGCAGTGCATCAGGGTCGACTTGCCCGAGCCGGAGGGGCCCATGATGGCGGTGAACGCGCCCCGGCGGAACTCCACGTCCACACCGTCCAGGGCGTGCACCTGGTTGCCGCCGGTGTCGTAGATCTTGGTGAGCCCCCGAGCCACCACCACCGGCGGGGCTTGGACCGGGGACGTGGGCTTCACAGCGGACTCGGTCACGACAGAACAACTCCAGAACTCGGGAAGGGGACGGTGCCGGTTGTACGGGATGCCCCGTGCTCCTCGGCGTGTGTCTCCACGCTAGGTCCGTGACCGCCCCCGCCACCTCGGTCTGGGGGCTGATCCTCACCCCGGCCAAAGGCATGACGCGGAGCGGGTTCGGGACTCCTTTGTCAGGTGCCACCCCCGACTTTCGTAGGGGGTGTGACCAGCGAGCGAACCGGTCATCCGCACATGAAACCGCTTTGACATGCGCAAACGCTCGCAGAACTACTATCGGAGGCCCGGCGCTCCGGGTCGGTCGAACGGACGACCCCCACCTGGGACGCCGCCGTAGACTCTGGCGGATGACAACGTGGTTGCGAGATCGCCTGGGGGACCTCAGCGCGCTGCTGGGTCACAACTGGGACTGGTGGTGGCAGCGCCGACTGCGCTTCGCCGACTGGTTCTACGCCATCTTCACCCTGCCCTTCACCGGCATGGGGATGCTGGTCGGTGTCGGCAGCAACCTGGGACTCCTCACCTTCCTGCTTTCCCTGGGGACCGGCCTCATCTCCAACCAGTGGATGATCCTCGGCTGGGGGGTCCTCATCTTCGTGCTGCCGGGGCTGCTGGCCTCGGCGACGATGCTGTGGCGCCGCACCGCGCCGAAGTGGCTGATGCTGGTCGGTCTGGCACTCCTCTTCCTGTACGGGAATCCGGTTCCGCTGATGGTGGGCCTGTACTCCTACCCGGCGCACTTCAGCGAGCGCCGCCTCCTCACCGCCTGGTTCCTGCTGGGCCTGCTGGGCGTCGCCATCAACCTCGGCCAGTCGGTGCTCGGCTTCGTCATGAGCGCGATCCTCGTCCTGGTCGTCCCCACCATCGCCGGGCTCTGGATCGGGACGAGGCGCCAGCTCATCGACCGCCTCCACGAACGGGCCGAGCGCCTGGAACGCGAACAGCACATGATGGCCGAGCAGGCCATCGGCGCCGAACGCACCCGCATCGCCCGGGAGATGCACGACGTCGTCGCCCACAGGGTCAGCCTCATGGTCCTGCACGCGGGCGGCCTGGAGGTCTCGGCCACGGACGGACGCACCGCCGAGGCCGCCGGACTCATCCGCACCACCGGGCGCGAGGCCCTGTCCGAGCTGCGCGGCATCCTCGGGGTGCTGCGGGACGAGGGCACCGACACCGCGCCCACCGCGCCCCAACCCGTCCTCGACGACCTCGACCGCCTGATCACCGAGTGGCGCGGGGCGGGTATGGAGGTGGGGTGGGAGACCTCCGGCCGGGTGCGCCCCCTCCCCGCGGCGATCCAGCGCACCGCGTTCCGGATCGTCCAGGAGGGGTTGACCAACGCCGCCAAACACGCCACCGGAGCCCGGGTGGAGGTGTGGCTGCACCACGGTGAGAGCCAGCTGGAGGTGGAGGTGGCCAACGACCCGGTCCGGTCACCCGGCCAGGCCCCGCCGCGCAGCGGATTCGGTCTGACGGGTCTGCGTGAGCGCGTGGTCTTGGCCGGGGGAGAGCTGACTTCGGGAGTCTGCCCGGACGGAGGATGGCGATTGCGCGCTATCTTGCCGGTGGGGGAGGAGACCTCCCCCGAACCGAACAGCTCCGAAGTCGAGGAAGAGGCCACCAACGGTGATCCGCACGCTCCTGGTCGATGACGAACTCCTGGTCAGGTCCGGCCTGCGGATGATCCTGGAGGCCGACCCCGGGATCGAGGTGGTCGGAGAGGGGAGCGACGGCGAGGAGGCGGTGCGCCTGGCCGAGGAACTCGGCCCGGACGTCGTGCTGTTGGACATCCGCATGCCCGGCACCGACGGGCTGGCCGCCGCCGCGCGGCTGAGCGCGATGCCCCACCCGCCAAGGGTCGTCCTGCTCACCACCTTCGACCTCGACGAGTACGTGCACGCCGCGCTCCGTGCCGGGGCGGTCGGGTTCCTCCTCAAGGACACCCCGCCCCGCGAGCTCATCAACGCCGTGCACACCGTGCACGAGGGCCACGCGATGCTCGCGCCCAGCGTCACCAAACGCATGCTCGAACGCTTCGCCTCACCCGCCCCCGCCGACTCCGCCGCCGGGCGCACCGAGGCCCTGCGCAGGCTCTCGGTGCTCAGCGAACGCGAACGCCAGGTCCTCGTGGCGGTCGCCGAGGGCAAGTCCAACGCCGAGGTCGGCCGGGCCCTGGACATGCGGGAGACCACGGTCAAGGCGCACGTGAGCCGCATCCTCGCCAAGCTGGACATGTCCAACCGGGTGCAGGCCGCCATCCTCGCCCACGACGCTGGCTGGGCCTGAGCGGACGTGACCGGGTTCACCCCCGGGCCGAAGACCCCCGTCACCGGGCGCTCCGCGCCGGCCACGATCGCCCGGATCGTCCCGAGTGGCCCCCATCCCCGACTCGGTTGCGTCTACCCGCCGGTAGCTCGGTAACCTGCAAGGCGATCCGCACCCGGAACAACACGTCGTGGTCGTTCGACGGCCGCAGAGAAGAGGAACCCCTATGTCGCGCTCGGTACTGGTCACCGGTGGCAACCGAGGGATCGGTCTGGCCATCGCCCGTGAGCTCGCGGCTGGTGGGGACAACGTGGCGGTCACCTACCGTTCCGGCGAGCCCCCGGAGGGCCTGCTCGGCGTCCGCTGCGACATCACCGACTCCGCCCAGGTCGACGCCGCCTTCAAGGAGGTCGAGGACGTCCAGGGCCCCGTGGAGGTGCTCGTCGCCAACGCCGGTGTCACCAAGGACCAGCTCCTCGCCCTCATGAGCGAGGACGACTTCTCCTCCGTCCTGGACACCAACCTCACCGGTTCCTTCCGGGTGGCCAAGCGCGCCGTGCGCGGCATGATGCGCAAGCGCTTCGGCCGCATCGTCCTCATCTCCTCCGTCGTGGGCCTGCTCGGCTCCGGCGGCCAGGCCAACTACGCCGCCTCCAAGGCCGGGCTGGTCGGCTTCGGACGCTCCCTCGCCCGTGAGCTGGGTTCGCGCAACATCACCGTGAACGTGGTCGCCCCCGGCTTCATCGAGACCGACATGACCGCGGCCCTCAGCGACGAGCGCCAGGCCGAGATCAAGAAGAACGTCCCCCTGGGCCGCCTCGGCTCCACTGAGGACATCGCCAAGACCGTCGGTTTCCTCGCCGGGCCCGGCGGCTACATCACCGGCGCCGTGATCCCCGTCGACGGCGGCCTGGGCATGGGGCACTGAGCCGACTCGACCAGACCCACCACACACAGGACGGACCATCATGGGAATCCTCGAAGGCAAGCGCATCCTCGTCACCGGTGTGCTGACCGACTCCTCCATCGGCTTCCACGTCGCCCGGCTCGCCCAGGAACAGGGCGCCACGGTCGTGCTCACCGGCTACGGACGCCTCGGTCTGGTGCAGCGCATCGCCAAGCGCCTGCCCGAGACGCCGCCCGTCCTCGAACTGGACGTCACCGACGACGAGCACCTGTCGAGCCTGGCCGAACGCGTGGGGGAGCACGTCGACGGCCTCGACGGCATCGTGCACTCCATCGGCTTCACCCCGCAGGACGCCCTGGGCGGCAACTTCCTCAACACCGAGTGGAGCGACGTCGCCCAGGCGATGCACACCTCCACCTTCTCCCTGAAGTCGCTCACCACCGCGCTCCTGCCGCTCATGGACAAGGGCGGCTCGGTGGTGGCCCTGGACTTCGACAACAGCGTCTCCTACCCCATCTACGACTGGATGGGCGTGGCCAAGTCCGCGCTGACCTCCACCGCGCGCTACCTGGCCCGCTACGTGGGAGACCGGAACGTCCGGGTCAACCTGGTCTCCGCGGGGCCGCTCAGCACCATGGCGGCCCGCAGCATCCCCGGGTTCGAGGAGCTGGCCAAGCACTGGCCCGAGCGGGCGCCCCTGGGCTGGGACGTCAGCGACCCCGAGCCCGCCGCCAAGGCGGTCGTGGCCCTGCTGTCGGACTGGTTCCCCGCGACCACCGGCGAGATCGTGCACGTCGACGGCGGGTTCCACTCCACCGGAGCCTGATCCCCGTGTGGGCGGCCCCCGACCGGGGCGCCGCCCACACGTGTGTTCGCGGCACCGGTAGCATCTGCCCCGCGGCACGGTGTCGTTTCGGAAGGCGGACGGTATGGATCTGGGACTGTCGGGGGCGCGGGTCGTGGTGACCGGCGCCAGCAGGGGGATCGGCCGCGCCATCGCCCAGGTGTTCGCCGAGGAGGGCGCCGACCTCGCCATCTGCGCCCGCGGGTCCGACGCCCTGGGGCAGACCGCGCGGGAGCTCTCCGACGCGGGCGCGAAGGTCTTCACCCGGGCCCTGGACGTCACCGACCACATCGCGCTGCCGTCCTTCGTGAACGACGCCGCCTCCGAGCTCGGCGGCCTCGACGTCCTGGTCTCCAACGTCTCCGGAGGCAGCGCGCCCACCCCGGACCAGTGGGAGCGCGGGTTCAACGCGGACCTCATGCCGTTCGTGCGCCTCACCGAGGCGGCGCGGCCCTACCTCATCGGCTCCGAGCGCGGCGCCGTCGTCCTGGTCTCCACCACCTCGGCGCTGCACGTCACGACCCCCGCCGGAGCCCGCTCCTACGGAGCCGTCAAGGCGGCCCTGAACCACCACGCGTCCTCGCTGGCCCGCGAGTGGGCGCCCGACGGCGTGCGCATCAACACCGTCTCGCCCGGACCCACCGAGTTCCCCGGCGGCGGCTGGGAGCGCCGCCGCGACAGCGACCCGGACTTCTACGAGAGCGTCCGCGAGCGCGTTCCCTACGGCCGCCTGGGTCGCCCGGAGGAGGTGGCCCGCTCGGTCGCCTTCCTGGCCAGCCCCGCCGCCACCTACGTCACCGGCCAGAACCTGGTCGTCGACGGAGGCTTCCTCGACCAGGTCTGACCCGAGGGGCACCGCGACGGTTGTGCCTAGGCCGCCATATTCGCCGCCCATTCACACAAACATCATATTCCCCCCGATATCACTCGGCTGTGTTTGTGTCCCGGCGAGACACGGGTATTTCCCTCAATGCCAGAATGGCGACCGAACGAACAGGATGGCAACAATGGGTATCCGAACGTGGGACTCAGTCGGCGGCGGCCCTCACAACCGTCTGACGGACCTGGAGGAGCAGGAACTCCAGCAGATCGAACAGACCCAGTCGACTCAGGAAACTGACGCGCACAACTAGTCCACGTCCGGGGCGGCACCATCTTTCGACGGAACGCCCCGGACCCCAGTGCCCGACCCGACCAGAAAGGCACTGCCCCCGGGCCGCTCGATGACCACGACCTCCACCCCGGCACACCGCGCCCATCAAGCCGGAGAGCGCGCCTTCTCCCTGGACCGGGCCCGCAAGCTCGCCGAGCAGACCCTTGCCCAGGCCGGACTGCACGCCCGCCTCCACGACCTGGACGGAGCCTGGCGCTGCCACCTGCACCGCTTGGATGACACCCTCGCCCCGGCCGGTGTCGGGGCGGGCAAGGGCGAGAGCGAGCAAGCCCGCGTGGGCGCGCTCTTCGAAGCCCTGGAACACCACCACAGCGACGCCCACGCCATCACCGCCGAACAACTGGTGCTGCGCTCCTCCCAGGAACTCGCGTCCGAGGAGCTGGCCACCGACCCCGCGATACGCCCCCTGGCGCTGGCCCCGCCCACACCCCTGGCCTGCCGCACCCACACCGCGCTGGACGGCTCCGGCGCCGGTATGGACGTGCCGGTGTACCTGCACACCCCCTCCTACCTCTCCGCGACCCCCCACCAGCGCCGTGCCCTGGGCGACACCTTCGACTACTCGACCGTGGCGCGCTACAGCACCAACAACGGGACCGCCATCGGCGCCACCGACACCGAAGCCTTCGTGCACGCCCTGGCCGAGACCGTCGAACGTGACGCCCTCTCGATGCTGCTCTCCTCCACCTTCCTGGACCCACACCCAGAGCCCCTGCGCGTGGTGGACCCGACGAGCCTGCCCGAGGACCTGCGTCAGCTCCACACCCGAGCCCAGGACCGCTCCGGCACCGCGGTGTGGCTGCTGGAGATGACCACCGACCTCGGCATACCGGCGTTCCACGCCTACGCTCCCGCCCGCCAGGGCCACCACATGGTCGGGTACGGCGCCTCCCTGTGCGCCACGCACGCCGCCCGTCGTGCTCTGGAGGAGTTCGTGCAGGTCCTCGCGATCTTCGAACACGAGGACCACCCGCCCCCCGACCTCGCCGCGCTGTCCCGGCACCCCGCTCTCCTGCGCGCTGGCCGGGCCGATCTCACCCCCCACCTGGCCTCCGCGAGAGTGCTCGCCTTCACCGCCACCACCGCGCCCGTGTCCCCGGCCGGACACCTGGCCGCGTTGGTGCGCGTGCTCACCGCCCACGGGCATCGCCCCTACGGGCGCGTCCTCCACGAGGCCGCCAACGGGGTGAGCACGGTCTCGGTGTGCGTACCCGGTCTGGAACGCTTCTTCGCCGTCACCAGCGGCCAGTGCGTGGTCCCTGGTCCGCGTGGCCGCGCGCACATGACCCGGGCGAACTGAGGCTCGCGCACCCCCGGCCCCGACCCCAACGACATCGTCGCGATCCGCCCCACACTCATGACGTTCACCCGGGGCCCCTGCATGGCAAACGGCCCCACGAGGGGGCGTGGGGCCGCTTGCTGATCGGTCAGCTCACGACACTGCCGTGACGGTCAACTCGATCCCGGTATCCCGGGCAGGAACGATGTCACCCGGGTTCTCGACCACAGAGCCACACGGTGATCACGGGTAGTACCCGGTCACTCGCCAATAGCGTGCCTGACCGCTCGCACCCTGACCGATGCTGTTGTCGAACGCTTCGATCACCCGCGCCTCGACCTCGGCCTGGGCTGCCCGGTTCCCCACGTACTCCTCCAGGTTCCGGTCGATCAGCACGGCGGCCAAGCTGTCGCCTTGGCGCTGGACGTGCAGCCGGACCCCCGGTGGGTTGGTGTTGGGCCCCTGGCGGTCGATGCGGAAGGTGCCACCGGTGACGATGGTCGTGGAACCCCCTGTGCGCCAGAAGTCCGCGTAGCGGCCTTCCAGTTCAGCACACAAGTCCCGAGCTTGGTTGGCCCTGAACTGGGGCCTGCGGAACGGCTCCTTCTCTTCCCACAGGACAACGCGTACAGGCACCGTTGATCCCCTCTGCCGGTGGAGCTCTCACTCGTTCGGGGGCACGGTCCAGGAGGAGGTCATGCCCAGGATGACCGGCCAGTTCGCGGTCGAGGTCAGGGTGAGGGTGGCGCCGTTCTGCTCGACCTTGGCCGAGGTGCTCTCCCCGCTCTCCTCCGTGCCGAAGACCAGCGGCCCGAAGTCGAGCCCGCCCTCGTCACGCCAGGCCGAGTACAGATAGCTGCTGTAGGACTCCCAGGTGGTGAGAGTGACCTTGGGCCGGTAGGCCACGACCATGCCGGTGTAGATCCTGCTCAAAGACCCGCCAGGACCGAAGAAGTAGTTGTTGGCGCCGCTCTTGTACTTGGAGAAACGGGTGTGGATGAACGCGCTCGCGGTCGGCAACCTCGAACACGACGACCACTACAAGAGCCTCCAGGCATCGGCGAACGCAGCCCGACGCAAGTACACGACCGACTACCAGAGCGCCCAGGCGCAATGGAAGAACAACGTCCCCTCAGGATCCCCCGACTTCCACACCTGGCTCAACGACCCCGCGCAGTTCGCGCTGCTCGACCAGATCAACAGCGACAAGGTGGAGGTCCTGAACAAGGACCAGCAGCTCCAGGACTACGTCAAGCAGATCGAAGCGCCCACCAAGGACATCCTGGACGCTTACGACAATCCCCAGTACCAGGGGATGTTCTCCAGCGCGTTCGGCAACGTGCAGGAACGCAAGTGGAACCTGGGCACCAACAGCCCGTAGGTAGGAGTGGTCGAACCCGGAGCTGCCCGCAGCGGCGTTGGTGTTGGTCTGCTCCTGGGGGTTGGAGGGGACCACGTTCAGCTGTGCCCACAGGGAGTACGGCAGGCTTCCGGGCGGAGGCGTCTGCCCGCCCCAGTCCCACGGTTTGCTCGGGGTGGTGACCTGGACCGCCTCTCCTGCCGGAGTGTGGATCATCTCTGAGAGCTTCTGTGCGTAGCGGAGCCACAGGCTCACGCTCTCTTCGGTGGCCACAGCGATCTCCCCTTTCAGGGTCGGTTACGGGTGGTGTAGACGACACCCTGCCCTTTGGAGAGGCCGAGGCTTTCCACCTGGTCACCAGGTTGGCTCTGTCGCGGTGACCTTCGTGCTCTTTTGAAGGGACATATCGATCGACTCGGTAGGGTTATCTCACCCGAAGGTAAGCAGGCGATGCGTGGCCAGGACGCCCTCGGAGTGCCGCCTGACCTCCAGGGGATGGTCGGCGAACGCATGCGCCGTTGCGTGCTCCGTGCGCGCCCAGCAGTTTGGATCGCGAAGCGGCCTTCTCGTCCGGCCCCGCTTGCTGGCCTGCGCGTGCGCCACCATCTCCGGCGCCAAGAGCATCGACGAGCTCGCGGAACGGGGCCAACGCACTCACGAGAGTCTCCTGGCCGCGATCGGGGATGGACAGGGCGCCGACGACGGGAGCTTCTCGTGGGAAGGGGCCAGTACCTATGCCATAGCTATGTCAGCGCTGTCAGGTCGAAGGTGCGCGGAGGGCCCGAGAGGGTTGCCTTCGCTTCGGCTCCGAAGCGGTCAAGGATCTCGACCTCCCCTGCCTCGATTCCGTCCAGTGCCAGTCGAACGAGGTAGTCCGGTTCGATCCTCGGATCCTCAGGGAGAGCGAATCCGGAATCCTTCATGGCTTCTTTCAGGGTTTCGCTGGCCACGAGCCCGGGGACGAAGGCAGCCACCAGAGTTCCCTGGTCCGCCAACTCCACCCGCACACCGTTGGTCAGTCCCCACTGCGCGGATTTGGCGGCGGCGAGGGCGGTGTTGCTCTCGACGGTGGTCCAAGCCACCGCTGACAGGACGTTGAGGATGGCACCGCCACCATTGCTGGCCAGCACGGGGGCAAACGCTCGGATCATGGCAAGTGTGCCGAAGTAGTGCGATTCCATGAGCTGCCGGACCACATTGAGGTCTCCGCTGACAAGGTTTCCAATTCCCATGTAGGCGCCATTGTTGATCAGCAGGTCGACGTCGGTGGCGACCTCCGCGGCGGCTTCGATGGACGTGTGGTCGGTGATGTCGGTGTAGAGCACCTCGGCGCCAGGGATATCGACAAGCTCCGGGCGGCGAGCCGTGGCATAGACCTTCGCTCCGCGACGCAGGAGTTCGATGGCGAAATGGCGACCCAGCCCGCTGTTGGTGCCGGTGACGAGGGCTGTGGATCCTTGTAGCTGCATGGGGTCCTGTCCGATCTGGGCCTGCGGGCTGCCCCCGCGGGGCAGATAATGACCGATGGGTCATCTTAAGCCGACAGTGGATCACAAGATGACCGGCTGGTCAACTTGATAGGATGGTCCGCATGACCCTGTCTGCCCGTTCACTGCGCTCAGACGCGGCGCGAAACCGAGAACTGCTCCTCGCCGCCGCAGAGGAGGAGTTCGCCAAGCGGGGCATGGATGCCTCGATCGCGGACATCGCTCGCCGTGCGGGCGTGGCGAAGGGGACCGTCTTTCGACACTTCGCCACGAAGGAGGAACTGGTCGCCGTGGTCGTCGGCGGTCATTTCGTCTCGCTCAGCGCCGTCGCGGGAGAGCTGCTGGAATCCGCTGATCCCACGGGTGCGTTGCTGGAGTTCCTGACTGTGGCGGCAGAACAGTTGCAGCACCAGGATCTTGTGTTCTTGCAGGAGGTCACGGAAGGAGATTCGACAGTGACCGAGTGCCGGAATCAGCTGCATGCGAGAACCAATGCGTTGGTCGACCGTGCCCAGGAAGCCGGTGGAATCCGTTCTGACGTCACTGGGTCCGATATTCTTCTGATTCTCTGCGCTCTCGTCCACACGGTCGGTCTCCGGACGGAACAAACCCCAGATTCATGGCGGCGTCACCTCATCATCCTCTTCGACGGGTTGCGGCCCCAGGGTGCTTCTCCGTTGCCGGGCCCGGTGCCGGAACGGCTCTGATGATCCGGTGGGAAGCGGCACGGACGCGAGGAGGGCCGACACGGTCTTGAGAATCTCGTGGACCTGACCTGAGTAGCTCACGGTTCTCGCATTCGAGGTCACCACATACGGGCGGTGTTCTCTCGCGTAGTGGTGACCGCTTCACGCCTACTTCCCCGCCACACAGGACCGTGCCCCGGCCAGGGCTCGTTCAAGTTCCCGAGAGGTCGGGTCCGTAGCTGATCGCGAGGACGGCAGAGCGTGTTCGGGTAGGTCCCGGATCGCGCGGGTTGTCTCGGCGATATTGTCCCGATCGGAGCCCGAACGGCCGTTGACGACCTCCGATGGCACCTCGCAGGGTTCTCATTATCGAGGATGCTCCTTGGCCCCGGGCGGCCGGTTCGCCCGAATGCCGGAAAATCCTTCTGCAAGGGGGCGAGAACGTTATGAACGGGATCATTCCGTTGGGTGCCCTCCGCAGCGCACCACGCGTTACGGTGGTGTTGTCCAGGCCCCGGGTTCTGGGCATTCCAGCACTACTCGCCGCGCCCTCCCGCTCGGGTCGCCCTCCTGAGGGAGTCCCTGTCCGTGAACCCCTACCGGGACGACAACCCCCCGTATCGTTTCCAGACCCCGCCAAACTGGCCTCCGGTCCCGCCTGGCTGGACGCCGCCCCCGGGGTGGCACCCGGACCCGGCCTGGGGTCCGGCCCCGCCTGACTGGGCCTTCTGGGTGCCGTCCACCCCGGCGCACAGCCACTCCGGTCGGCCGCCCTCGACCTTTCCAGCGCCGCCGGCCCCGATGACGGCGCATCCGGCCCAGCCGCACGTGGACACCCAGATCGGTGTGTTCGGCGCGCGTGCCAAAGCCCGTGAACTCGCGTCCAAGGTCAACCAGCTCACCGACGAGAACACTCACCTCAGGAGCAGCCTGGAACGGTTGGGGCTCCTGGAGATCAACGAGATCGAGGGTGTCAGGGACCGGCTCCGTGAGGAGACCGTCGCACTGGAAGGAGCGAAGGAACGCAGGCGCGTGGAGATCGAGGAGGAGCTCCGGACATCCGCGGAACAGACCACACAACGGCTGGAGCGATCCCGGAAGACCCTGCAGAAGAAGGTCGACCAGCTCGAAGCCGAGGAGAGGCGCCAACGAGCACGTGCCACTGCCGACACAAGGCGGCACGAACTCCGCTTGGACGAGCTCCGTGAGCAGATCGTCGTGTCCGAGGACATGGCCGCCCTCCAAGAGGCCGGTATCTACGAGTACTCCCACCCTCTGGACGACTCGGTCGCCTACAAGGCCGCGCTGGCCGAGCTCAAGGACCGTACGAGGTCGATGAACCGCAAGGACGGTGGGGCCGTCGAAGCCACCACGTCCTTCACCATGAACGGTTCCGTCACCGAGGGTCGCACGATGGTCAGAGAGTTCTCCAAACTGCTGTTGCGCGCCTACAACAACGAGGCCGACAACCTGGTGCGCGGGATGAAGGCCTACAAGCTTCCCACCTCACGTGACCGGCTCACCAAGAGCAGAGCCACCATCGAGAAGCTGGGCCGGTCGATGGACATTCGCATCTCCGACGCCTACCACCGGCTCCGACTGCGCGAACTCGAACTGACCGCCGACCACCTGAACAAGGTGGCGCAGGAGAAGGAACGCGAACGCGAGGAGAAGGCCCGGCTCCGGGAGGAGCGCCAGGCCCAAGCCGAACTGGACCGGGAGAAGTCCAGGCTGGAGAAGGAACGACGACACTACGAGAACGCCCTTTCCGCGCTGCACGACCAAGGGGATGACGAGGGCGTCAAGCGCTTGCAGGAACAGATCGACGAGGTGGGGCTCGCCATGGAGAACGTCGCCGAACGGGCCGCCAACGTCAGGGCAGGCTACGTGTACGTCATCTCGAACCTGGGTTCCTTCGGGGAGCAGATGGTCAAGGTCGGTATGACCCGCCGACTCGATCCGATGGACCGGGTCCGAGAGTTGAGCGACGCGTCGGTGCCATTCAACTTCGACGTGCACGCCCTGCATTTCTCCGACGACGCGGTGGGTGTGGAGGCCGAGATGCACCGTCGACTCGCCGAGAAACGTGTCAACCGTGTCAATCTCCGCCGTGAGTTCTTCTACACCTCGCCCTCGGAGGTGCGGGACCTGCTGGGAAGTGTCGCGGGCGACCTCATTCAGTACGAGGAGGTCCCCGAAGCGGTCGAGTACCGGCAGAGCACGAGGACGGCCGAAGAAGGAGGGTGAGAGGGCTCGAACAGGCACTCCTGTCCTGTCGGCGACAAGCGGCCGATGGGTGTGGACCGGCTGACGGTGGTCGGATGGAACCACGGCGGCGTCGGGTCGGCGGTTGTGACGTCCCGTGTCGGTTGTGGGGTGAGGTCCCGGGGTGTGCCGGGGCCGCCTCCCGTCACTCGCCCACGCCTCCCGAGCGGTGTCAGCCTCCTGGCCAGCGGTCTGGTCAATACTCGCCAGCAGTTCGGCGCGGCCACGGGTCTGGCGGTCATGACCGGGGTCTCGCTGGGGCGCATCGGCCAGGACGCCGGAGCTCTGTGGGACAGGTGTCGGAAGGCCACTCAGCGGCCCGACCGGGCGGAGAGTCGTGGCGAGAGCACGCGTCCGACCGCGCGGAGCAGGGAGCGCAACTCCGCCCCGTTCGGGCGAACACCCAGGGCGGCGTACATGAGCGCGTTGCCGTACTCGGCCATGAGGACGATCCGGTCGTCCTCGATGTCGAACCGTGTCACATAGGTGTTGCGGTAGGGCTGGCCGGTGCGTGCGACGACCATGTCGCCGACGCCGTGGAAGTAGAGCTCGCTCCCGTCCGGGGAGAGGAGCCACGCGTGGTCGCGCCAGAGCAGCGGGTCGAACTTGTCGAACAGGGCGCCCGTGTAGGCGAGAACCTCGCCCTTGCCCTTCACGTCCGCTACACAGAGACCCCGTCTGCGACCCGCGATGACGTCCGCGACTCCCTCGGGGGTCGTGGCGGTTCGGCCGACGTGCATGAACAGTTGCCGGGCGTCGTCGGCCAGGGTGCGGGCCACGGCCTCGATGTCCTTGGCCTCGACAGCGCGAATGAACTCCTGGGCGACGTCGAACCGGACCCGGGGCGCGGGTGTCGGTTTCTGGTCATTCATGAGGTTTCCCTTCGTTGTGTCCTGCGGGTGGGGTTCCGGTTCAGGCGTCCCACGACAGCAGGGGCTCGCCGACAGCTCGGGGGAGCCCGAAAGAGGAGAAGCGGGGCGTCCACCAGCGCGTGAACTCGGACTCGTGGGCCAGGAGCCGCTCGGGGAAGGTGACCATGTCGACGCCTTCGTCGAGTTCGAGGTAGACGATGAGCCGCGCGCTGCCGTCGACATCGGGCTGAAGCCACATCCGCTCCCGGTGGTAGCCGACCTTCCGGGCCCTGGCGTCGAGGCCGGGGAGGTGGTTCCTGTTCAGGTCGGCGAGGAGGGCTCGGAACTCCTGAACGCGGTTCTGGGGGATGGAGAGGGTCCACGCTGTACTGGTCATACCGACTCCTGGGTCCTGGGTGGTCCGTGTGGCTTCGGGGCGGTCCGGTGAACCGGGGTGTCCTCGATGATCCGGGAGGTTGGGTGGGGGAGGAAGGCCGTGTCGAGGGTGGTATCGGCAGGGCCAGGCTCACCTGATGACAGGGGGAAGCGAGACAATGGGGGTATGTCGAGCAGCGATCGGACCGAGTTCGGGGAGTACCTGAGGCGGCGCAGGGCCGCGATGAGTCCTCCGGAGCGGCGGGGCGGTGTGCGGGCGTCCCACCGGAGGGTTCCGGGGCTTCGCCGCCAGGAGGCCGCCGATATCGCGGGGATCTCCGTGGAGTACTACACACGCCTCGAACAGGGCAGAGCCCCCCGCCCTTCGCGCGAGATCCTCACTTCGCTGGCACAGGCGTTCGGACTCTCGGACGCCGAACGCGACCACCTCTTCCGGCTGGGAGGCGAGTCCCCGCCAGCACCGATCTCTCCCGCCTCCGTCATCCGCCCGGGCCTGCTACGTCTGCTGCGGGGGCTGGACGACACGATGCCGGTCACCGTGCACGACGGGCGGCTCGACCTTCTCGCCCGCAACAAGCCCGCCGAGGAACTGCTCGGGACCTTGACCGGCGACGGCCGGTTCGAGCGCAACATCGCCTACCGGGCCTTCACGACCGACGTGCTGCCGTACCTGCTCGGAGGCGACGATTCCGAGCGGTTCCTGCGGGTCGCGGCAGCCGAACTGCGTATGGCGCTTGGCCGCTATCCCGGCGACGCCTACCTGCGCGAACTGGTCGCCGAGCTCACCGCGACCAGCCACAGCTTCCGCGAACACTGGGAGCAGGGAGAGGTCGGCGCTTCGAGGTCGGCGATCAAACGGATGCGCCACCCGGGCCACGGGTGGGCCCGCTTCGAGATCGAGGTCCTCCACGACCCCGAGCGGGACCACTGGATCATGCTCTACACGCCTCGGGACAACGACGAGTAGTCATCCGCGCGGAACCGGTCGTCGAGGCCCAGCCGTCCGCCTTCGAGGCCCGGTCCGGTCGGCCAGGCGCGAGGACAACCGGAGAAGACCTGGTGGTTCGACATGTTGCGCCCGCCGTCGACAGCGATGGTCTGCCCAGGTACGAAGGCCGCCGCGTCACGGGAGCACAGCGACAGCGAGTCCGTTCGGGAACCCATGCGCACTCTGGGTCAGGCCGTGTGGGGCGGCGGCCCCATGGCCTCCGTGGTACCCGTGCGGAGCGCCGACGCACCGGCCCGCGGCCCGATGCCGGGGTCCACTCCGTCCAGCCAGGACACCGGCCCAGTGGTGACATAGACGGCCAAGCGAGAGGAGAACACGGGTCCCGAGAGCGTCAGGCGGTGGTGATCCGGTGTCCCTCACGCGGTGCTCGGGTTCCAGAGGTCTCCCGAGGTCGGGTCAGTCGTCCGGTGGCGGCGGTCGCCTGTCTGCACTCTCGGGGCCGCTGGTCAGCTTTCCGGGGTCTCCTCCGGCCGTAGCTTCTCGATCGCCTGCCGACCGAGACTGCGGGAGATGTGCTGGCGCATGACGTCCTCAGCCGCCGATGGCTCGCCGTCGATCACGGCGTCGGCGAGCGCCTGGTGCTCGGCTCGCACCCGCTCGATCTCCGGCTCGGTGTCGGTTCGGTACTTCAGTGTGAACTGGCGGTACCGGTCGGCCTTGTCCCACAGGCTGTCGAGGATCTCGATCATGGGCTGGTTGTGTGAGGCCCGGTAGACGGCGCGGTGGAACTCGCGGTGGGCGATGAGGGCCGGAAGTTCGGCGGTGCCGGTCAGCGGGTGCAGAGCGCTGACGGCCGCGCGGATGGCCGCGATGTCGCCCTCGGTGCGTCGTTCGGCGGCCCAACGTGCGGCGAGGGGGTCGATGTTGAGGCGGAGCTCGTACAGGCTCCGGGCCTCGACGAAGGTCAGTTCGGTGACCCGCGCGTCCTTGTGGGTCGCCAGAACCATCAGCCCTTCACTGGCCAGGCGTTTGAACGCCTCCCGCACCGGAGTGGTCGAGATGCCCAGCTCCGCCGCGATGCCCTCCTGGTTCACGGCCGCTCCGGGGCGCAGGTCATCCGCGAGGATGCGCTGCTTGATCTCTCCGTACGCGTACTCGCTCTTACTGAAGACCTGCTTCTGTGCCACGTGTCCCCGTCCTCTCTGAGGGACAGAATACCGGCCGATGCTGAGTACTTACATCGTGTAGCCTATAGGCTAGGAGGTTCGATGTCGATCGATTCACACCGCAGCCGCCGTAGGCTGCGCACCGCTGGAAGCAACCTCGAGTTCTTCCATCTCGAAGCCGTCCCCGGGGTCGAGGACCTGCCCTTCGCGCACAAGGTCATGGTGGAGAACCTGTTGCGCCACGAGGACGGTGACCTCGTCTCGACCGCCGACGTCAAAGCGGTCGTCGAGGGACGGACCGGTTCACACGAGATCGCCTTCCACCCCTCGCGGGTCTTCCTCCACGACACCAACGGCGTACCGGTGCTCACCGATCTCGCCGCGCTGCGGGACGCGGTGGCCGAACGCGGTGAGGACCCGGGTCTGATCGACGGCGTGGTCCCCGCCGAGCTCACGGTCGACCACTCGGTCTCCACCGACTTCTTCGCCCGGCCCGACGCCCCCCGGCTCAACGTCCGGCGTGAGTACGAGCGCAACGGCGAGCGCTACCGGTTCCTCAAGTGGGGTCAGCGGGCGCTGAGCACGTTGAGGGTCGTCCCGCCGGGCGCGGGGATCATGCACCAGATCAACGTCGAACACCTCGCCCGGGTGGTGGAGGTCCGTGACGGTCTGGCCTTTCCCGACACCGTCGCCGGAACCGACTCCCACACCACCATGGTCAACGGGCTGTCGGTCCTGGCCTGGGGCGTCGGCGGTATCGAGGCCGAGGCGGCCGTTCTGGGCCAGCCCGTCTCCCTGCTGATCCCTCCCGTGGTCGGGGTCGAACTGGTGGGTGAGCTGCGGCCGGGGGTGACCGCCACCGACCTGGTGCTCACCGTGACCGAACGCATGCGACGCCTGGGCGTCGTCGGGTCCATCGTGGAGTTCTTCGGTCCCGGTGTGGCGGCGACCAGCCTGGCAACCCGGTGCACCCTGGCCAACATGAGCCCGGAGTTCGGGTCGACCGCCGCGGTCTTCCCTGTGGACCAGCGCACCCTGGACTTCCTGAGGCTCACTGGCCGGGGCGAGGAACGGGTCCTTCTGGTGGAGGCCTATGCCAAGGAACAGGGCCTGTGGCACGACCCGGCCCACCGTCCGCGCTTCGATCGGACGGTGACGGTGGACCTGGGGGAGATCGTGCCCAGCCTGGCCGGTCCCCGCCGCCCGCAGGACCGGGTCAACTTGGGGGACACGGCGCACGCGCTGCACCGTTCCCTGGCCGAGCTGGATCGAGCACCGGTTCCCGGAGACGTTCCCGCCGACCCCGGCTCGAACGCCGCCAGCGGATCACGGGACGGTGCGGTCGCCATCGCGGCGATCACCTCCTGCACCAACACCTCCAACCCGGCGGTGATGGTGGCCGCCGGACTCCTGGCCCGCAACGCGGTGCGGCGCGGACTGCGTCCCCGGCCCTGGGTCAAGACCAGCCTGGCCCCCGGGTCCCGTGTGGTGGTGGACTACCTGGAACGCGCCGACCTGATGGGGGACCTGGAACGGCTGGGGTTCGGGCTGGTCGGGTTCGGTTGTATGACCTGTATCGGCAACTCCGGATCCCTCCTACCCGAGGTGGAGTCCGCGGTCAGGGACCGGGGGCTGGTGGTCGCGTCGGTGACCTCCGGTAACCGCAACTTCGACGGACGCATCAACAACGACGTCGCCCTGAACTTCCTCGCCTCACCGCCCCTGGTGGTGGCCTTCGCCCTGGCGGGCACAGTGGACATCGACCTGACCACGGAACCGCTCGGCACCGGCACGGACGGCGAGCCGGTCATGCTGTCCGACCTGTGGCCGACCGAAGCCGAAGTGGACGCGGTGGCCTCGGCCTCCATCGAGCCCTCCATGTACACCGAGGTGTACCGCACCCTGTTCGACGGAGACGAGAACTGGCGGGGCCTCGCCGTTCCGGAGGGCAGCGTGTTCACCTGGGAGTCCGCATCCACCTACCTCCAGCGCCCCCCGTTCCTGGAGCTGGGCGGAAGGCACTCCGATTCCTCGCACCGTGACATCTCCGGTGCGCGGGTTCTCCAGCTGCTCGGCGATTCCGTGACCACGGACCACATCTGTCCCGCCGGTCGCGTTCCCACCACGAGCGCCGCCGGGACCTTCCTGACCGGTCAGGGCGTGGCGGTGCGGGAGCTCAACACCTACGCCTCCCGCAGGGGCAACTGGAAGGTGATGAAGCTGGGCGGGTTCGCCAACCCCCGGCTGGAGAACCGGATGACGCCGGGGCTGCCGGGTGGAAATGCCGTCGACTTCGGCGCGGACGGGCGGGAGCGCGTGGTCGACGACGTGCACGTGGTCGCGGACCGGCACCGGGACCGGGGACAGGCACTGATCGTGATCGGTGGCAGGGAGTACGGGACGGGCTCCTCCCGCGACTGGGCGGCCAAGGTCACCGCTCTGTTGGGCGTGCGGGCCGTGATCGCGGAGTCCTTCGAGCGCATCCACCGCTCCAACCTGGTGGGGATGGGCGTGCTTCCGCTCCAGTTCGAGGACGGACAGGGCGCCCGGGCCCTGGGGTTGTCCGGCGAGGAGGAGTACACCTTCACGGGTATGGAGGGTCGGGAGGAGGTCCCGGCCCGACTCGGTGTCACCGCCCGTCACCTGGCCACCGGCGATGTCGTGGAGTTCGCCGTGCGGACACGGCTGGACACCTCGCGCGAGCAGCTCTACTACCGCCACGGGGGTCTCCTGCCCTACATCCTGGAGCGAACTCTCAAAGCGGTGGGGGACCGCTGACCTCCCCGGACCCCAAGGTGTCAGGGCCGCCCGGAGAACTCCGGGCGGCCCTGACGCGTGACACAGGGGCGTCCTAGACCCTGCCGCGCTCCTCGACCTCCTCCTCGATCGCGGGCCTGGAGGGACGGGCGGGGCGCAACCGCCGCCAGATCGTCCACACCATTCCGAGCAGCAGCAGGCTGTACAGGGCGATGGTGATGGGGCTGCTGACCAGGGTGAGCGGGTTGTTGCCGGAGTTGGCCATCGCGTCGCGCAGGGAGTACTCCGCCAGAGGGCCCAGGATCACCGCGATGAGGATCGGGGCCAGCGGAACGCCGGTGCGCCGCATGACGAAGGCCAGCGCCCCCAGTACACACATGATGGCCAGGTCGGTCCGGCTGGCCCCGGTGGCGTAGACGCCGAGGCTCGCGAAGACGGTGATGCCCGCGTAGAGGTACGACTGCGGCAACAACAGCAGCTTCGCCCACAGGGGTGCGAAGGGCAGGTTGATGATCAGCAGGACCACCGTGGCCAGCAGGAGGCCGGCCAGCAGCGCCCAGACGATGTCGCCGTTGCGTTCGAACAGCAGCGGTCCCGGCTGCATCCCGTACTGCTGGAAGGCCGCCAGAAGGACCGCGGCGGTCGCCGAAGTCGGTAGCCCCAGCGACAGCAGGGCCCCCATCGCGCTCCCGGCGGTGGCGTTGCCCGCCGCCTCCGGAGCCGCCACACCCTGGATCGCGCCGGTGCCGAACAGCGGCTTTTCGCGGCGCTTGTCCAGTTGGCGCTCGGTGCTGTAGGCAAGGAAGGTGGGGACCTCGGCCCCGCCCGCGGGGATGATTCCGAACGGCACACCGATGCTCGCGCCCCGCAGCCAGGCGGGCAGCGCGGCACGGAACTCTCGACGCGACAGCCAGGGACGCCCCGCCGAGGGTACGAGCTCGTTCGCTCCCCGGTGGCCCACCCGACCGGCCGCGTGGAGCACCTCGCCCACCGCGAGCACGGCCACCGTGATCACCACGATGCTGATCCCGTCGAAGAGCGCCGGGACCTCGAAGGTGAATCGCGCCGTGCCGGTGGACTGGTCCGTGCCCACCAGTGCGAGCCCCAGGCCGATCGCCAGTGCCGCGAGGCCCTTGAGGGGGGATTCGGAGACGATGGCCGAGATGGCGACGAAGGCGAACAGCGCCAGGGCGAAGTACTCACCGGGACCGAACTTGGTCGCCATGTCGGCCATGGTGGGCGCGAAGAACACCACCAGGACCGTGGCCAGGATGCCTCCCAGGAACGCGCCGATCGCCGAGGTGGCCAGCGCCTGCGGAGCCCGCCCGTTCCGGGCCATCGTGTGGCCCTCGAAGGTGGTCGCGATCGCGGTGCTGTTTCCCGGGGTGTTCATCAGGATGCCCGCCGTGGAGTCCCCGAAGAGCCCTCCGAAGTAGACGCCGCTGAACAGGATGAGCGCGGCCAACGGGTCGAGCGTGAAGGTCATCGGCAGCAGCAGGGCCACGGCCATGGCCGACCCCAGGCCCGGCATCACGCCCACGGCAGTGCCCAGGAAGGCGCCGAGGGTGATCCAGACCAGGTTCATCGGTGTGAGAACGTCGCCGAACCCGCCGAGGAGATGCGTCAGCTGGTCCATGTCACCACCCCCCGAGGAGACCGGAGGGCAGGTTGAGGTCGAGCATGCCGCTGAAGACGATCTGGATGACCGAGGCCATGACGAAGCCGACGGTGAGGTTGCGCAACAGGTTGCGGTTGCCCAGCCCCGTGGCCACGGCCGCGAACATCAGGGTGGCCATGATGAGCCAACCCACGGTGTCGATCAGCGCACTGAAGGCGATGATCCCGAGCATCACCAGGCCGACGGCCCGCCAGTTGGTGCGCTCCTGAGCAGCCAGGGACCGGCGGCGTTCGGGGGTGCGCCGGAGCGCCGAGACGACGAGCAGGACGCCGATGACCGCCGCGAGCGCGGCCACGAACCAGCCGAAGCCCTGCGGTCCGAGCAGCCCCCCGTCGCCGATGACGTCCATTCCGAGGTTGCCCAGCGCCAGAGCCGCGGCCATGAGCAGCAGGACCGCGCCGATGACGAGTTCTCCGCGTCCCTCCCAGAAGGAGAGCGGACGTGCGGGTTCGCTCTCGCAGGGAGGGCCGGGGGCGGGGGATTGATCAGTTGTTGTGTCGGACATGTTCTCCTCCGTGGGGTCCTGGGACTCAGGCCTCGTCGATGAGGCCGAGGTCGACCATGAGCGTGCGGATCCGGGTCTCCTCTTCGCTGAGGAACCCGGCGAACTCCTCCGGCCCGGCCCAGCTGGGTTCCCACCGGTTGCGTTCGATCGCGTCCTGCCAGGTCTGTGCCTGGTACATCTCCTCGGTGATCTCCAGCAGCTCCGCCTGTTCCTCGTCGGAGACACCGGGTGCGGCGACGACGCCGCGCCAGTTGACCAGGTCCACTGAGGGGTAGCCGAGCTCGGAGGTGGTCGGGACGTCCACGCCCTCCAGCCGTTCGGGGGCCACCACGGCCAGGGCGCGCAGACGGTCACCTTCGATGAGGTCACGGAAGTCGTTGAAACCGCTGACCCCGATCTGGACCGTGCCGTGGGCGTCGGAAAGCAGGGAGAGGGTGAGTTCGCCCCCGCCGGCGTGCGGTGTGTAGTGCAGTTCGGACGGATCGAGTTCGGCCGCCTCAGCCAGCTGTCCGGCGACCAGGTGGTCCGGTGAGCCCGCCGAGCCTCCGCCGACGGGGATGTCGGGGTTCTCCCGCCAGTCGTCGAGGAAGTCGTCGAGTGTCTCCCAGGGTGAGTGGGCGGGGACCGCGATGACCTCGTAGTCGTCGGTCAGCCGAGCGATGGGGGTGACGTCGCTCAGCCGAGCCGAGGAACCGCCCATCTCCACGCCGCCGACCATCGCTGCGCCGGTGATCATCACGGTGGTGGGATCGGCCTCCAGCTGTTGCAGCTGGCCCAGGCCGATGGTGCCGCCCGCCCCGGGGACGTTCACGACCTGGACACTGTTGACGATCGACTCGGTCCTGGTCGCCTGCTGGAACTCGCGGGCCGCCAGATCCCATCCGCCCCCGGCGGCCGCCGGGGCGATCACGGTCAGAGCCGAGCGTGCGAGCGAACCCTCGTCCCGGCCCACCGCGTCCTGGACCGCGAAGAAGCCGGTCGTCAGGACCAGGACCAGGCCTGCCGCGGGCGCGAAGAGTCCCCTGTTGCCAATCACGAGGAACCCTGCTCCCGTCCTGCCTGTGGGGCCTTCACCGCGAGGACCGGGCACTTCACCTCAAGGATCAGACGCTGTGCCGTGCTGCCCAGGAGCAGCTGGCCGATCGCCGACCGGTGACGCACCCCGATGACGAGGAGGTCCGCGGTCACGCTCTCGACCAGGTCCAGCAGCGCGGCCGCGGCATCGGCGTCGGCCAGGCGCACCACACGTGCGCGGGCCCCCGCCTGCCGGGCACGCTCGGCCAGGTCCCGCAGGGCGGGGTCGCCCACCGCTCGGGAATCGGCTGGGGCGTCGTGCGAGGCCGCGTTGGCGATCACCAGCTCCCACCCCTGGAGGGTGGCTTGTCGCACCGCCACCTCGAATGCGGCCTCGGCGGAATCCACCGGGGCGTGGGCGAGTACAACCGTCATCCTGATCCTCCTCGAACACCGCCGTGACCAGCGTCACAGCCTGTAGTGTATAGGCTGTATCATTCTTCGAGTCCCGTCAACTCCCCGGAAACAGTGAGGAAACGGTCGCCGAACGTCACGGAGTGGGGTGCCTGTCTGTGGAGAGGGGATCTGCGGCGTCCGCGGTTGAAGGATCGTCGGCGGCTTCGCATTCGATCTCACGGGCGGCGCCAGCTGCGCCACACCACGCTCACCCGCCGCGATCCGACGGCACTGTCACCGCGGTCGCCGCCTACCTGGGGGCCAGTTCACGGGCCGCTTCCCAGACCGATTCGAAGAGAGTGCGGAGCGCTGCCAGGACGCCGGGCGACCTGATCAGCACCGAGCCCTTGGCCGTGTCCTCGTCATCCAGCGCGACCAGCGCGGCGGCGCGATCGAAGATGGTCATGCGGGTGGGCAGTGTCGCCGTCGTATGCACCTGCGCGCCCAGGTCGATGAGATCCGGGTCGTTGGTGAGGCCGTCCGGGTGACCTCCGGGTGGTGGTCGGCGATCCGCCTCGCCACTGTCCATTGGTCCTGACCCCGCGTAGGTGGCGGACCCACGTCGCCGTGATCCCGCCGACGGCCGCCGCGGACCCCGCGAGGAGCACCGAGGACAGTATCCATTCGCGTGAGCCGTCCGGACCGTAGACCCGGTTCTCGGCGCCCACGTCGACAGCCGGGATCTCCTCGCCCTCCTGACAGGTCTCGCGCCCGGCGGCGTGAAGGTAGACGCCTCGCGCCTCGCCGTCGGAGTCCGCGGTGTAGGTGCCGTTGCAGGTGCACGACTCGTGCCCGGGGTGTTGGACGCAGGTGAGACTCGACATGGTGAACACCCCCGGGGCGCCTTCCCCACGCGCCGCTCGCAGACTCTGGTCGAGCCCGGCGAAGCCCACGTAGGCCACGCCGGCGACCAGGAGCAGCAGAACGAGGGAGAAGGGGAGCGAGGGGGCTCGATGTGGCTTCCCCTCACTGGGGGAACCCTCCCCGGGGAACGCCGCCGTTCCCTCGAGACGCGTCGGGTCGCCCTTCGCGTCGTGGCCGAAACCGTTCTGGTTCATGGTGCTCACACCCTGGCCTGTTCGTCGTCGTTGTCCGGGTTCGCTGTCCGCGTTCCGGGCGCGGGGTCGTTCTCCGTGCCCGCGTCACCGCGGGCGATCCGTAGGGCGAGCACCGCCGCGATCGCGCACAGCCCGGCGGCCATGAACCACACCGGGCCGTAGCTCCCGGTCACGTCGCGCGTGAATCCGCCGAAGACCGCCATGGCTCCCGCGCCGACCTGGTGGATGGCGTTCACCCACCCGAAGACGATCGCGCCGTCCGCCCCGAACACCCGGCGGCACAGCAGGATGGTCGGGGGCACGGTCGCCACGTCCAGCAGGCCGAAGACGACAACGAAGGCGATGAGCGCGGCGCCGGCGTTCGGGCCGAACAGTGCGGGCAGCACGGCCAGGAGCACGGCCCGGCCGAGGTAGTAGGCGACCAGCAGGCCACGCGGGTCGACGCGGTCGGTGAGCCAGCCGGAGGCGATGGTGCCCACCAGGGAGAAGACACCGATGGCCGAGACCAGCGCCGCCGCGACGGTCACGGCCATTCCGTGGTCCTGCGCGGCCGGGACGAAGTGGGTCCACATGATGCCGTTGGTGGTGGCGCCGCACACTGCGAACGTTCCGGCGAGGAGCCAGAACTGTCGGCTGCGCAGGGAGTCGCGCAGGACCCGGACCGTTCGGCGGGCCGCGCCCTGCTCCGTCCGCGGTTTGCTGACGAAGGACGTGGCTCCGTAGGGCCGCTGGCCCACGTCGGCGGGATGGTCACGCAGGATCAGGGCGACGAGGATCATCATCACGAACGCGGTGAGGGCCAGCGTCACGATGGCCGGACGCCACCCCTGGTGGTCGATGATCCACGCGAGTGCGGGAAGGAACACCAGCTGTCCGAACGCACTGGCTCCGGTCAGTGCGCCGATCACCAGACCTCGGCGCTCAACGAACCAGTTGTTGGCGATGGTGGCAGCGAAGGTCATCGCGAGTGATCCGGTGCCCGCGCCGACGAGGAATCCCCAGTAGAGGGTCAACTGCCAGGAGTCCGTGATCACCGTGGTCAGCCCGGCTCCCGAGATGACGGTCGTCAGGGCGACCAGCGCGATGCGTCGGATGCCGAACCGGTCCATCAGCGCCGCCGCGAAGGGGGCGATGAGGCCGTAGACGATCATGTTGACCGAGGCGGCGACACCGATCGAGCCGCGCGACCAGTCGTACTCGGTGTGCAGAGGGTCCACGAGGAGCCCCGGCATCGCCGCGAAGGCCGCCGCGGCGACGATGGTCGCGCCCGCGACGAGCGCGATCAGCCAGGCTCGGTGGACCAGTGCGGGCGCTCGCCCGTTGTTGACGGCGGTCTCTCCGCTGCTCTTGGAGTGGTCTGTCGAAGTCATGTGTCCAGACTCCTGTGCGGGGCCCGATCCGGACAGTGTCTCGAAAGCCAATGTGTGAAAGAATCCGGCCATGACCGTTTTCGCGGATCCAGATCGCCACCGTGTGGCCGTGCTCGCCCGTCACGGCCTGCTGCCCATCGAGACGGGGATCGTCCACAGGCTTTTCGGGCGGGCGTGTGGGCCCGACGGCCAACCTCTCTACGAGGTCGTGACCTGTGCCGTGGAACCGGGCGTGATCACCACTGACACCGACTTCACCCTGAACGTCCGCCACGGGCCCGAGGCCCTCGACGAGGCGCAGACGGTGATCCTGCCTGCGGCGCAGGAGGATTACCTGGAACGCCCGCACGACCCGATCTCCCCGGCCCTGGCGGCTGTCGTCAACCGCATCCCCGAGCACGCGCGGGTGGCCTCCATCTGCACGGGCGCCTTCGTGCTCGCTGCCCTCGGGCTCTTGGAGGGTTGCCGCGTCACCACGCACTGGAAGTCAGCCGGGTACTTCCGCGCGATGTATCCGCACATCGACCTCGACCCCGATGTGCTGTACACCGACAACGGGCGCGTGCTGACCGCTGCCGGGGTCGCCTCCGGGATCGATCTCAGCCTCCACATGATCCGTACGGACCACGGCGCCTCCATCGCCAACGAGGTGGCCCGGAACACGGTGGTACCGCCGCACCGCGACGGTGGGCAGGCCCAGTACATCCGCAGCCCCGTGCCCGACCCTGAACGGTCCGCGACCTCCCGGGCCCGGGCCTGGGCGCTGGACCACCTCCACCTCCAGCCGAGCCTCAGTGACATGGCCGACCAGGAGGCGATGAGCGTGCGTACGTTCACGCGTCGTTTCCGGGACGAGGTGGGCCACTCACCGGGTCAGTGGCTCGCCCAGCAGCGGCTCGACCGGGCCAGGCAGCTCCTGGAGGAGTCGGACCTGCCAGTGGACCGGATCGCGCACGTGGCCGGGTTCGGTACCTCGGCGTCGCTGCGTCAGCACATGCACGCGGGGCTCGGGGTGTCTCCCAGCGCCTACCGCCGCACCTTCCAGGGGGTGGGGCGCACCGCGTCCTGACCCCCGCCGGGAGCCGGTCCCCGCCGGTCCCCGCCGGTCCGGGACCGGGTCCTTCCAGAGGGGAAGGGCCCCGCGTCACCGGGTGGAACGGAGCCGAGGGGGAGGCGACGGACCGGTGGCCGACCTCGGGCTGTCGCGGTCCCACACGGAGCCGTTCTGCCCGGAGAAGGCTCACCTCCCCCGTGAGGGGGGTGTCGCCCGGGGGGTGTCCTTCGCACTCGGGGACGATCGGGGACGATCTGAGCCAAGGGTGCCGTGGGCAGGCTCAGGAGCCGAAGCCGCGAATTCGGTGGTGCATGACCCGGTAGGGCCAGTCGTGGTCGGTGTTCCACTGGCTGACGGTCAGGTGCAGATCGTCCAGCGTGGAACCGGGGATGATGTAGCCGCCATAGAGCTGGGCGACGTGCGAGTCGTCCTCTTCGCCCCACGCCCCACCGTGGATGAGCGTGCGGCGGTGGGCCGTGTGCAGGTTCGCTGTGGGGGTGTCCGCGATGATGCCGTCGATGCGGTAGTCGCCAGCGTTGAACCAGGTCAGTACCCATTTCCCTTCGAGGGGGCGCAGGCACAGCTCCCCGAAGGAACCCTCGAGGACGGGGGTGGGCGGCAGCCCCCATTCCCAGACACCGTCACGGTACCCCCAGGGTTCGTAGGCGCCGGGGTCGGCGATGGCGGACGACGGGACCCGGTGCAGGATGATCGGTCGACTGCGGGTGAAGGCGGTGGAGTACACGTACACGAATCCGTCGTCACCCTCGGCCCAGGTGAGCAGCTGGAACAGGCCGTCGTGCAGGTCGGCGTCGAAGTGCGCGCCGGTGTGCACCCAGGTGGCTCCGGAGTCGTCCGAACGCCAGACCTCCGTCCAGACCACGTTGCCCAGCCCCTTGTTGACCATCGCGTGCAGGTACATGGTGTCGCCGATGGTGATCACGTCCGAGGGCAGGACGGTGGTGAAGACCGGGTTGTCGTGGTCGTAGTCCCACAGCTGCTCAGCGGACTCCCCTCCCACCGCTCCGGACCATTCCACCCCGGCGCCGAGTTCGGAGGTCGTGGAGTACAGGGCGGTGGGGGAGCGCCACCACCCGCCGCCGACCACGGCTTCCTCGAAGCTGTCGCCGAAGACGAACAGCATGCGTCCGTCGGGGGTGCGGACCGGTATGCCCAGGTCGGTGGCCTCCATGCGAAAGCGTGTGGTCAGGCCGGGGCCGGTGAGGTCGCCGACCTTGGTGACCTCGAGGTTCTGTCGGGCCGAGGGGTCGGCCGCGGCCGTGGAGGATGACGCACCGAGCAGGAACCCGGAGCCCAGCAGTACCCCCGCGGAGCCGCGCAGGAACGTGGACCGATCGATTCGTGGGGAAGGGTCGGCGTGGGACGAGTGGGGGAGCCGGGGGGAGTGGGGGTCGATCACGATCGCTCCTACGTGGTCGTCGGAGGGTCAGGATCAACAGGCCGGACCCGGTTGTCAACCACCCCTGAGAGGCGGGCCCGGCCCGGGCCACATGCCCATGTAGGAAACGAACTCAGTTCCAGCTCTGAGTGACGAAAATTGTCGGATCCGTTATGACAACCCCCCGTGCGCCCACCAACGCGCTCTGTTTCACTGAGGCGGCGGTCACGAAGGTGGCCGTCTCGCAAGAGCCGTGGTCCCGGTGTACCCCTGCGAATCCGGCACTCGGGACAGGACGGCTCGCACGAGCGCCCCCGTCTTCCCCCTGGAGTCGACTTGAGTCCGAACCCCCCGAGCCGACGCAGCCTCCTCAAGAGCGTCGGCGGTCTTTCCCTCGGTCTGGCCGTGACCTCCGGAGGCGTCCTCGCGGCGACCTCCTCGGCCCACGCGGACCCGGTCGCCCAGAACCTGCCCGCGCCTGACCACGCCGGGCTCCGCCTCGTCGCACACAACGAGGACGACCCCCGCATGTGGTACTACCGCTTCGAGACCGACGAGATCGGGTGGAACCCCGCCGTCAACGTCCTCGTGCCGCACGGCTACCGCGACAACGGACGCACTTACCCGGTGCTGTACCTGTTCCACGGCGGTGGCCCCGGCCAGGACTTCATCAGCTGGGACAGGGCAGGCATCCGCCAGCTCTCCGAGGACAAGCAGATCATCATCGTGATGCCCGACGGCGGGCCCTGCGGGTGGTACAGCAACCCCGTCACCACCAACGTCGGTCCCCGCAACTGGGAGACCTTCCACATCGACCAGGTCCTGCCATGGATCGACGCGAACTTCCGCACGCACGCCGAGTTCGACGGCCGCGCCGTCGCGGGCTTCTCGATGGGCGGTTTCGGCGCGCTGAAGTACGCGGCCAAGTACTACGGCCACTTCGCCTCGGTGAGCTCCTACTCGGGGCCCGCCAGCATGCGACGCGATCTCGGGCTGGTCACCCACTGGGCGAACTTCACCTCCGGAGCCTTCGAGCTCGGCGGCGGCACGGTCTACGGCGTGCCGTGGAACGAGGCCAGGGTGAGCGCCGACAACGCCGTGGAGAACGTCGAGCGCTACCGCGGCAAGCGTGTCTTCATGGTCGCCGGAGACAGCCCTGACCCCTTCGACCTCTTCGACCGGATGAACGAGGAGCAGGTGCTGGCCGGTCAGCGCGAGTTCCGCGCCCTGCTGGACGGCGCCGGAATCCCGCACGAGTCGCACGAGGCCGGGGGCGGCCACTTCATCCGCCCGGACCTGGTGCGCGCCGACCTCGACGGCATGATCGGACGCCTGCGCTCGGCCGGATAGCCGGCCCGCGAGGAGCGGTCGCCCCGGTCGGAGCCACACAGCGGCTCCGACCGGGGCGACCGTGCTGGCGGTCCTGCCCCGCGACAGGCGTCAGGCTTCGAACAGGGTCTGCCCCACGAAGCCCCCCTCCGAGCAGCCGGGCGGGATCGCGAAGACCGTGGAGCCGATGTGGGTGATCCACTCGTTGAGCAGGTCCAGTTCGTCGAGGCGGCGCTGGATGGGCACGAACTGCCGGTGCGGGTCCTGTTGGTGGCAGACGAACAACAGCCCCGCGTCGTCCCCGGACTCGTAGTTGTAGCCGCGCCGGAAGATCCTCTCGTCCGGGTCCTCCGAGCGGGCGCGGCGGATGTGCGCGTACTCGGCGATCACCGGGAACCCGAGCGGTGTCAGGGCGTCGAGGTCCGGGTCGTCGTGCTCCGCCTGCCCGGTGAGGGGAGCACCGTTGTCCAGGCGGCGCCCCACCGAGTCCTCCCGGCCGGGGCGATCGAGCCGGTCCCATTCGCTCAGGTCCATGGAGACGCGCCGCAGCACCAGGGCCGTGCCGCCCCGGAGCCAGGCCGGAGCGCCCTCCCCGCACCAGACCAGGGGACCGAAGTCCTCGTCGTCCGGTTCGGGGTTGACCGTGCCGTCGACCTGCCCGAAGAGGTTGCGCATGGTCGTTCCCTCGGGCTCGGCCCCGTAGGAGCGGCGGAAGCCGTCCTGCGTCCAGCGCACCGAACCGAAGGCACGGGTGTCCTTCAGGAGCATGCGTGCGGCGTGCGAGAGCGTCAGCGGGTCGTCGCAGCACACCTGGAGGAGCAGGTCGCCGTGGGACCAGCCGTCCTCCAACCGGTCGGTGTCGAATTCCGGCAACGGTCCCAACCACTGGGGGACCAGGGCCGGGTCGACCCGCTCCACCAGACCGGGGCCGAAGCCCAGGGTCACGGTCAGGCCCGCAGGCGAGAGGGCGAGCTCGGGTTCGGTGTCGGCCAGTGCGGACCTGCCCTGGGTGAGCCGCGCCGCGTCGTCGGAGAGCAGCGTGAGCAGCCGTCGTACCCCGTCGGCGTCGACGTCCTCGTGCAGGTCGACGCCGACGAACCTGGCGTGGGCCTGCGGTGGAGTCGCGATCCCCGCCTGGTGGGCGCCGTGGAAGGGGTGGGTGCGTTCACCGTGCACCTGCCCGGCTGCCGAGGGGGACTCCGCGGGTGAGCGGAGCGAGCGGACCAGGGCGTCACCACCGCTGAGGGTCACCGCGCCCACTCCAGCGGCAGCGGCACCGCCCAACAGGACACTTCTGCGGGAGGGTCGAGCACCCTCCTCCGTGGGGTGCTCCATCAGTGGCCCTCGTGGTCGTCGTCGGAGTCCCCGTGGTCCCCGTCGTAGTTCTCGTTCGCGCCCTCGAAGTCCTTCACCGGGGCGGTGAACTCGTGGGTGGAGCCGTCCTCGAACTCGAGCGTGACGGTGACCTCGGCGCCGGGCTCCAGGTCCTGGGCCAGGCCCATGATCATGATGTGGTCGGCACCCGGGGAGAGTTCGTGTTCGGATCCGGCCGGAACGGGGAAGCCGCTGTCCTTCTCCCGCATGACCATGTTGCCGTCGTCCCCGCTGACGACCTCGTGCAGTTCGACCATGTCGGAGACGTCGTCGGCACTGGCGGCCACGATGAGGGCTTCGGCTTCGCCCTCGTTGGTCAGGATGCCGAAGGCGGCGGTCATGCCGTCGTCGGCCGCGGCCGCCTTGACCCACGGGTCGGAGACGGAGACCAGATCGGCCTGTGCGGCGGAACCCTCCTGGACTGCGGCGTCCTCCTCCGCCGGGGAGGTCGAGGCGCAGGCACTCAGGATCAGGGCGGCGCTCACGGCGGTCGGGATCAGGAGCGAGCGGGCGGCGAGGGTCATCGGGTTTCCTGTTCGACTGGAGTGTGCTGGGTCATGGGGCGTCGCGGGTCGGTGGGGCGCCGAAGGCGCAGGGCGGCGGCGTAGACGAGAAGCCCGGTCAGGGCTCCGGCCAGGGCCAGGACGGCCTCGCGGGGAAGGGCGGCGTTCGGGGAGGGGCCTGCGGCCGCGTCCTCGCCGTCGGTCTCGTTGGCCGGGGCGGCTTCCAGGTCGGGAGGGGGTGGCCCGCCCTCGCCCACCTGGAAGGTCAGGGCGCCGCTGATGGGGTGGCCGTCGCTGGAGACCACGCGCCAGCGGACCGCGTACCCGCCGTCGGCCAGGTCCGGGGGCAGTTCGACGCTGACCTCGTGGCCGTCCACGAGTGGCTCCGTGGTGGCCACCGGTTCGGCTTCGGAGTCCAGCACCAGCACGGCGGTGGAGACGTCCATCGGCTCCCCGCTGAAAGTGAGCCTGACCTCCTCGGGAGCGGACGGGAGCGCCTGTTCGTCCCCTGGGACCGAGGAGAGCAGAGTGTCGTGGGCGAGCGCCGGGGCCGGTGTGAGCACCAGGACGGTGGTGACGGCGCAGAGTAGGCCGGGGATGCCCCGCATGGATCCTCCTCGTCGTGTGCGACACGTGGTCGGCACTACGAGAAGTCGTCCCTCGGCCGCGAGGAGTTCCCCGGGATCCATGGATTCTTTCGAGCCGGGCCGCTCCACCCTGGCGTCCGTCCCCCTCCGGTCGCCGGATCCGTCCTCAACGCGGACGCCCCGGGGCGGAACACGGACAGGCGCGTGGGCTTTCCACCCGGCGACGCGGCGCCGCGTGATGGGACGCGATCAGTCGGACTCCGTATGACGCACCGGCGGGGTTCAGATGAAATCTGGATACTCGTGCTCAACCCGGTGCCGTCAGCGGGCGTGTGTATGTGCCGGTCATGCCCTTGAAGAGGCGCGTTCCTCAGCGAAACGGACATACCACGACGACGTTCACCTCCTACACAAAGGATGGGGCAGATGGTAGGAAGTTGACGCACAGGGCTTCCTCGATCCCCCAGCCGCCCGGAGGCTTTCCATGAATCGCCGGTGGTCGATCCGCTCACGCACGAGTGCCCTCGTGGCAGCGGGTTCCGTCCTGGTCCTCACCTTCACACCGGTCGCGGCAGCGGCCGACCCCCGCGACGATCCCCGGGAGCACACCGGGTTCAGTGAGACCGTCGAGATCCCACCGGGTGGCTCGGCCACCAGGGTCGACGACCCCGCGCCACGGTTGGAGACGTTCGAGTCCGAGAGGCCGGTCGCCCCCGGGGTCACGTTGACCTCGTTCGACACCTACGGGCCGGACGGCTACACGGGAGATCCGAACTGGCTCCAGGGCGACCTGCTGACCACGGACCTCACCGGGGACGTCAGCGTCGACTACCTGTTTCCCGGCCAGGTGACCGAACGGGAGCCCCTGAGCACCCAGGCCGACCGGGCCGGTGCGGTCGCGGCGGTGAACGGCGACTTCTTCGACATCAACGCCTCCGGAGCTCCGCAGGGCGTGGGCGTGCGGAGCGGTGAGCTCATCCAGTCGCCGATGACCGACGACTACCGCGAGTCCTCCGCCGTCTTCACCCCCGACGGGCTCGGTTCGATCGGTGAGGTGTTCTTCGAGGGGACCATCGAACTGCCCGAGGGAACCCCGTCGCTGGACGCGATCAACAAGCCCTCTCTGGGGCCCGGCGAGATCGCCGCGTTCACCCCGCTGTGGGGGTCCTACTGCCGCTGCCGGGTGGTGGAGGGCACCTCGGAGACGCTGGAGGTCGTCGTCACCGACGGCGTGGTCACCGAAATCGTGGAGGATCCGCGTGAGGGAACGATCGCCGACGACAGCTTCGTGTTGGTCGGGCGTGAGGACGGTGCCGAGGCACTGTCCTCGCTGGAGGTGGGCGACCCGGTCGGTATCGACTACGACGCGCGCACCAGCGCGGATCAGGAGATCCACGCGGCGCTGAACGGCCGACAGATGCTCGTCGTCGACGGCCGGGTGCAGCGGGCTTCGGAGGGCAACAACGTCCCCGGTGCCCCGCGCATGGCCATCGGCTTCTCCCAGGACGGCTCGCGGATGTACCTGCTGAGTGTGGACGGGCGCCAGCCCGCGTTCTCGGCGGGGGTCGGTCTGGACGAGCTCGGCCAGATGATGGTCGAGGCCGGTGCGCACACCGCGGTCAACCTGGACGGCGGCGGCTCGGCCACGATGGTGGCGCGTACTCCCGGCGCGGAGGAGGTGTGGGTGGAGAACCGGCCCTCGGACGGGGAGGAGCGCCTCGTCCCCAACGGGCTGGGGCTGTTCGCCCCCGAGGGCAGTGGCCGGATCGACGGTTTCTGGGTGGAGACCGTGATCGCCCCCGAACGTGTCGACGGCTCCGGGTACGTCGCGCCCAGTCGGACGGATCGGGTCTTCCCCGGACTGACGCGAAGGTTGACGGCGGCCGGGCACGACGAGACCTACGGTCCGGCCGAGGCCGTGCCGAACTGGCGGTCCGACGACAGCGGAGTCGGGGTGGCGGACCGCGAGGGCGTGTTCACCGCTCGGTCAGCCGGGACCGCCACGGTCACGGCCAGCAAGCTCCGTGCGCGGGGCGAGATCGAACTGACCGTCCTGGGCGATCTGGCCCGGATCGGGACCACACCCGAACGGGTGGGACTCTCCGACGCGGACGCCTCCGCCGTCGTGCAGGTGACCGGCTACGACGCGGACGGGTTCGCCGCACCGATCGAGCCGGACGACGTGGAGTTGACCGTCGACGAGAGCGTCGCCCGGGTCTCGGTGACCGAGGACGGTCGCTTCGAGGTCCGGGCCGCCACCGAGAGCGGTTCCACGCTCGCCACCGTGCGGGTCGGTGACGTCGAGACGACCATGGCGGTCACCGTCGGGCTGGACGAGGTCGTCGTCGCCGACTTCGAGGACGCCGCTGACTGGTCCTACTTCGGTGAGCGGGCCGAGGGGGAGGTCGCGGTGGCCGAGGGCCGCGACGGCAAGGGCGTGAACCTGACCTACGACTTCACCGCCTCGACCGGGACCCGTACCGGCGGTGTCCTGCCGCCGGGCGGGGAGCGGGAGATCCCCGGACAGCCGCAGGAGCTGCGCGCCTGGGTCCGTTCGGAGGGCAACGGCGAGTGGGCCAGCCTCCAGGTCTGGGACGGTGCCGGGCAGCTGGTGCCCGCGATGCGCGCCGGCTACCTCGACGAACCGGGCTGGCAGCAACTGGTCTTCAGGGTTCCGCCGGGCACGCAGTATCCGCTGTCGCTGCGACGTGTCTACTTCGCGGAGACCGAGCCCGGGGCCGGCTACCAGGGCGAGGTGGTCATCGACGAGGTGACCGCCATGGTGCCGCCGCCGGTCGACGTGCCGCCCACCGAACCGGTCGCCGACCCGGTGGTGGCCTCCGGCGCGGCCGTGGCCCAACAGGACTGGCGGTTCGCCGTCCTGTCGGACGCCCAGTTCGTCGCACGTGATCCGGACAGCGAGATCGTCGCCTACACGCGGCGGGCGCTCCGGGAGATCCGCGCCAGCGACGCGGAGTTCCTGATCATCAACGGTGACTTCGTCGACGAGGCCGCGCCCGAGGACCTCGCCTTGGCCCAGCGCATCCTCGACGAGGAACTCGAGGGCGAGCTGCCCTACTACTACGTGCCGGGCAACCACGAGGTGTCCGGGGGCACGCTCGACAACTTCCGGGAGGCGTTCGGAGAGACCCGGCGGGTGGTCGACCACCACGGCACGAGGTTCGTGCTGCTGGACACGGCCCGCTTCTCCTACCAGGCCAGCGACTGGTCGCAGTTGCGGCTGTTGAGGGAGCAACTGGACGCGGCGGCCGATGATCCCACCGTGACGTCGGTGGTGGTCGCGCAGCACGTGCCCTTCCGCGACCCGCTGCCCTCCAAGGCGAGCGAGCTGGCGGACCGCAAGGAGGCGGCCACGGTCGAGGGCTGGCTGGGCGAGTTCCAGACCGAGACGGGCAAGGGGGCGGTCTTCATCGGGGCGCACGTGGGAGTGTTCCACGCCGAGCGGGTGGACGGGGTGCCCTACGTCGTCAACGGAAACGCCGGGAAGAACCCCTCCGCCGGACCCGCGGAGGGCGGGTTCACCGGTTGGTCGCTGTGGGGCGTGGACACCGGGGGACAGCCCGAGGAGGACTGGGTGGTGACGGAGCTGCGCCCCCATGTGGACGGGCTGGAGCTGGACGCGCCCGCCTCGGTCGCCGTCGGTGAGCAGGCCGAGGTCGTCGCGACGGTGGACAACGACGGCACCGCGGTGCCGGTCGCCTACCCGGTGAGCGCGGACTGGTCCGGCTCCGACGGTGTCCACATCGGTCCGGCCGACGACGCCGGGGCCGATCACGTCGCCGCGTTCGATCCGGCGACGGGCCGGTTCAGCGCCCTGGGGGAGGGGACCGTGGAGATCGGTGTCACCGTGAACGGAGTCACTGAGGAGGTCACCATCGAGCTGGGGTCCTGACCGACGACGGCGCCCTCCCAACCGGAGCGCGGATGACCCGGACAGGGGATGTCCGGGTCGTCCGGTTTCGGCGCCCGGCCTCAGCCCGCGCGGAGGATGAGGGCCAGGCGGGTGGTGCGGTCCGGGGCGAGGGTCTCGCGGACCCCGGTCTCCAGGGCGCCCTCGGTGGCGTCGACCACGGAAACGTGTCGGGTGGTCCTGGTCAGAGCCGTGTACACCTGTGGGCGGGACACCGGGACCTGGGGCGGGAAGACCGCCACCACGGCGGGCCAGCGGCTCCCGTGGGCGACGGCCACGCTCACGGCCCATCCAGGGCGCAGTGCGGACGGGTCGGTGACGGTGACGGTCGTACCGTCGGCAAGTTCGATCACCGCGCCCTCGGACACCGCACGCAGATAGCCGGTGTCGCCGGGGCCGTAGCCGGTGCCCTCGGCGGTGAGGACCACGCGGTCGCCGACGTCGAAGCCGCCGTGGGCTCCCGGTCCGGGGTTGAGGCGCTCCTTGCAGGCGGCGTTGAGCGCGCGGGCACCGGCCGGGCCGTCCTCGCGGCAGGTGACCACCTGGACCTGGTCGGAACCGATCCCCAGCGCCCGGGGGATGGAGTCGGTCACCAGCTGCGTCACCCGGTGGGCGGCCTCCTCGGAGGAGGCGGCGGGGACCCGGACGACCTCGCGGTCGGGCGCCTCCACCTCGGTCCAGTCGCCCTCGGCGACCGCGCGGGCCAGCTTGGCGACCGGGGAGGGCTCGGCGTCGTCGGCGACGACCGCGACGTGCGCGGTGCGTGAGGCGGCCACGTCGACCACCACCCGACCGGGGGTGGCGGAGGGGGCCTGGTCCGGGTCGGCCAGCAGCACCAGGTGCGCGTCGTCCACGCAGACCGACGTCAGGTCCGCCATCCGGGCCACACCCAGGGACATGGACTCGCACAGCACGACGATCCCCGCCGAGGCGGGTCCTCCCGCCAGCAGGGCGGCCAGGGACACCGCGCGCACGGGCGGTTCGCCCTCGGCAACCAGCAACCGGTCCAGGTCGGCGTTGACGGCGGCGGCGGTCTGCGCGGTGGGAGCCACGACCGCGATCCCCACCTGGCTCTCCCGGGCGATCCCGGTCAGGCAGAGCAGGGTCCGCGCGGCCTCGGCCTGGTCGCCGGGGCCGTGGTGCACCACCGTCACCGGGCGCATGGTGGCGGTGAGCACCGCCTCCCGGGTGGACTCGGAGATCGCGAGACCGTGCTCTGAGGTGGCGGCCTCCAGCGTCTCGGCGGCGGTCATCGGGTCCATGATCGGTTCGCTGCCGCCGATCAGGCGGAGGAGCTGTTCACCGAGGCGCTGTTCGGCGTGGCCGACGTCGTAGGGGGCGTAGTGGCGCTCGGGATCGGGCAGGTCCGGTACCTCCGGGACACCGCCCTCCTCGAAGTCGAAGTCGTCGTCGGCCTCGTCGCCGCTCTCGAACAGCGCGATCTCGTCCGCCGCGACGGCGGCCTCCAGCGCGGCTCGGGGATCGGCCACGCCGAGCTGGCCGACCACCGTGGTCAGCCTCTTCTCCTCGATCGCGGTGTGCCCCCGGCGGGCGGCGGTGCGCAGCGTGTGTCCGACCAGGGCGCCGAGGCGGCGGGGGTCGTCGGGACGGGCGGCTCCGCCCAGGTGCCTGCGTGCACAGTAGTCGGCCTGCTCGATGGTCACTTCGGGCAGGCGCAGCAGCAGCCAGGGGTTGGCGTCCAGCTCGGCGGCGGGTTGGGGGCCCAGCGCGGACACCAGGCGCGGCGCCAGGGCGTGCGGGGCGCCCATCCGGTCAAGGACGGCTAGGACCTTCTCGACAGCCTCGGACACCGGTTCCCCTCGTCAGGTGGTTCGTGGACTCGGTGGGAGCCTACCGACTCGCGGCGACACGCGGTGTTCGTCGTCCACAGGGTCACCCGGTGGGGCCTGCTCCGTCCCGGGTCACCTGGAGGACGGCGGCGCAGGGGTCGGTGTCGGGGGAGGCCTCCTGGACGGCGGTGGCGGCCCGTCCGGCGGCCGCGCGGAAGAGCGCCCGGGTGTCGGCGTCCAGTGCGCCCAGCAGCCGCTCCTCGACGTGCTCGACCAGTTCGTTGGCGCCGGCCAGGACCTCGGAGCCGTGGTCGGTGGCGCACACCCTGCGTACTCGGCGGTCGGCCGGGTCGGCGCGGCGCCGGACCAGGTCGGCGGCTTCCAGGTCGTCGATGAGGTAGGTCATCACGCTGCGGTCGATGAGCAACCGCTCGGCCAGTGCGGCCTGCGTGGGGGCGTCACCCCGCGAGGCCGCCGCCAGAACGTGGTAGCCGCGGCTCCCGTGCGGGAGGTCGGCGAGCGCCGCCTCCACGTGTTCGTGCCAGCGGCGCAGCAGCACGGCCAGGGACCAGCCCAGGTTGTGTTCCCCGGGGCCCGGCTCCGGCGTGGTGGGTGTCATGGTCCGAGATTACCAGGAATAGGTGTGAGGGAAGATAAGTTGTGTTGAGCATCATTTGCCCGACAAACGATCCCCTCCCAGGAGGTCAGGCCATGCCCGACTACGGACACTCCCTGGAGTTCGGCACCTTCCTCACGCCGACCGCCCAGGACCCCGACCGCGTGGTCGGGCTGGCGGAGCTCACCGAGGCCGCCGGGCTCGACCTGGCCACCTTCCAGGACCACCCCTACAACCCGGACTTCCTCGACACCTGGACCCTGCTCAGCTGGGTCGCCGCCCGCACCGAACGCCTCCGCGTCTCCGGCAACGTGATCAACCTGCCCCTGCGCCCGCCCGCCGTCCTGGCCCGCGCCGCCGCCAGCCTCGACCGCCTCTCCAAGGGCCGCTTCGAGCTCGGGCTCGGCGCCGGGGGCTTCTGGGACGCCATCAACTCCATGGGCGGCGGACGCCGCACCCCCGGCCAGTCCGTGGACGCCCTCTCCGAGGCCATCGACCTCATCCGCGCCGTATGGGACACCGACGCCAGGGGAGGGGTGCGACTCCAGGGCGAGCACTACTCCGTCCACGGCATGAAGCGCGGCCCCGAACCCGCTCACGACATCGGGATCTGGCTGGGCGCCTACAAACCCCGCATGCTCAGGCTCATCGGTGCCAAGGCCGACGGCTGGCTGCCCAGCCTCGGCTACGCCAAGCTCGACGACCTGCCCGGACTCAACGCGACCATCGACGAATCCGCGCTCGAACACGGCCGCGACCCACGGCAGATCCGCCGCCTCCTCAACCTGACGGGCGCAGCGTTCTCCCCGAGCGACGCCGGTTTCCTCCAGGGCCCGCCCGAACAGTGGGTCGAGCAGCTGCTGCCCCTGGCCCTGGAACTGGGGTTCGCCACGTTCGTCATGCCCACCGACGACCCCCGCGCCATCGACACCTTCGGCCAGGAGGTGGCCCCCGCCCTGCGCCGGGCGGTGGAGGCCGAACGCACCAGCACCGGGACCCCGACCGGGCCGGTCCGTCCCGTCGCCGCCCTGACCGCACGCCGCCCCGGCATCGACTACGACGCCGTCCCGCACGGCCTGCGCGACACGGCGGTCGAACCCGGGGACAAGGGCTTCGCCAAGCTCCGGCACGGGTACATGCAGCGGGGCCGTCCCGGGCTGGTCCTGCGTCCCACCGGTCCCGACCAGGTCGCCGAGGCCCTCGCCTACGCCCTCGACCAGGACGCGCCGCTCAACGTGCGCAGCGGCGGACACGGCATCAGCGGCCGCTCCACCAACGACGGCGGTGTCGTCCTCGACCTCGGCCGCATGAACGGGGTCGAGGTCCTGGACGCCGCGACCGGCCGCGTCCGTCTCGGCGCCGGTGCCCGCTGGGGGGAGGTCGGCGCGGTGCTGCACCAGCACGGGCTGGCGATCAGCTCGGGCGACCACGGGGGAGTGGGGGTCGGCGGGATCGCCACCACCGGGGGCCTGGGATACATGTCCCGCGCCCACGGGCTGACCATCGACCGCCTCACCGCGGTCGAACTGGTCACGGCCGCTGGTGAACACCTGAGGGTGGACGCAGAACACCACCCCGACCTCTTCTGGGCGGTACGCGGCGCCGGGGCCAACTTCGGGGTGATCACCTCCGTGGAGGCCGTGGCGGCCCCGGTCCGGGACGTCGTCCTCGCCCAGATCGCCTACGACGCCGCCGACACCGCGGCCTTCCTCCGAACCTGGGGCGAGGTCGCCGAGTCCGCCCCGCGCGAGGTCACCGCCTTCCTGGCCCTGGGACAGGGCCGAGCAGGACAGGGGCCCGTGGCGCAGGCCATGGTGGTGTTCGCGGGGGACGACACGGACGCCGCCGTCCAGGCCCTGGAGCCCTTCCTCAAGGTCGGACCGGTCCTGGACCAGCGCGCGCAGGTCGCCCCCTACCCGGCGATCCTGGTGGGGCACGCCGGTCCGCACGAGGGCGGCCAGACCCCGGTCGCCCGCTCGGCCCTGCTGGAGCACATCACCGACGAGTCCGCTGAGGCTGTGGCCCGGGCGCTCGCCACGGGCGACGCCTACTTCGCGCAGCTGCGCCAGGTCGGTGGGGCGGTCAACGACGTCGCCGCCGACGCCACCGCCTACCCTCACCGCTCGGCCAACTTCTCCCTGGCCGCCATGGGGCGCCGGGCTGACGTCCTGGACCGTCGCTGGGCGGAGCTGGACGCGACGGCTCGGGGGCTCTACCTGAGTTTCGACACGCGCACCGGGCCCGAGGTCCTCGCCGAGGCCTTCCCCGAACCCGCGCTCGGTCGTCTGCGCGCGCTCAAGGCCGCGTACGACCCGGACCAGGTGTTCGACCAGAACTTCCCGATCCCGCCCAGCGAGTGAGCCCTCGGCGCGCGGCCGGTCAGCGTTCGGGACCGGCCGTGGCGTCGTCCAGGGCGTCGCGGATCTTGGGGGGAAGCCGCACGCTCTCCACGGACAGGATCTCCTCCAGCTGGGAGAGCGTGCGCGGACCCACCACGGCGGAGGCCACACCCTCCTGGTCCCGCGCCCAGCTCAGCGCCACGGCGAGCGGAGAGACCCCCAACCCCTCGGCCGCCGTGCACACCGACTCGACCACGCGGCGGCTGCGGTCGTCCAGGTAGGGCTCCACGTAGGGGGCCATGTGCGGGAACGCGGCGCGGGAGTCCGCGGGGACCCCGTTGCGGTACTTGGCGCTGAGCACGCCCCGCCCCAGGGGAGACCACGCGATCACGTGCGCCTCGCTGGCCGCGGCGGCCGGACGCAGCGCGTGGTCGGCGCCCCGGTTGAGCAGCGAGTACTCGGTGCCCGCGCTCACCAGCGGCACCCGCCCCGGCTGGGCGCGCTGCCAGGTGGCCAAGGTGGCGAACTGCCAGGCCTTGAGGTCACCGGTGCCCACGTAGCGGGCCTTGCCCGACGCGACCGCCGTCTCCATCGCGGACAGCGTCTCCTCCGGCGGCGTGTGGGGGTCGTACACGTGCAGCTGCCACAGGTCCACGTAGTCCGTCTGGAGGCGCCGCAGCGACGCGTCCAGCGACGCCAGGAGGTGGCGGCGGGAACCGTCCACCGGCCGGTACGCCTCGGGCGTGTGCCCGCTCTTGGTGGCCACCACCACGTCCTCGCGGCGCACCACCCCGCGCAGGAGCCGTCCCAGAATCCGCTCGCTCTGGCCGCCCGTGTAGATGTCCGCCGTGTCCACGAGCGTGCCCCCCGCGTTGACGAACGCGGTGAGCTGCTGCCCGGCCTCCTCCTCGGAGGTGTCGTTTCCCCAGCTCATCGTGCCGAGGGCGGTACGAGACACCCAGAGCCCTGATCTGCCCACCTGTCGCTGTTCCATGCGGCGGAGATTACCGTGTTCATCGGAAGTAGGCCCTGGGTACACCTTGGCTGCGTACTGTCGGCAGGGGCCGGACCAGCGCCGACGCGCGACCTCTCGTCGCGCGGGCCGTCCGGGCCGTCACCCCATCTGGTTCGTGTCCGTGCCCCCGGTGGGCTCGGACCCGTCACGAAAGTCCGTACCGAGTGTCCATCTTCGAGGCGGTCGTTCTCGGCCTCATCCAAGGGCTCACCGAGTTCCTGCCAGTATCCTCAAGCGCCCACCTGCGCGTCTTCGCGGCCTTCTTCGGTTGGTCCGACCCTGGAGCGGCCTTCACCGCCGTCAGCCAGATCGGCACCGAACTCGCGGTGGTCGTGTACTTCCGCAGACGGGTGTGGGCGATCATCTCCGTGTGGTGCCGCTCCCTGGTCAACCGGGACCTTCGCGCCGACGTCAACGCCCGCATGGGCTGGTACATCATCCTCGCCACCATCCCCATCGGTGTCCTGGGCCTGCTCTTCGAGGACCAGATCGAGGGCGTCTTCCGGGACCTGCGCCTCATCGCCCTGACCCTCATCGTCTTCGGCCTCCTCCTGGGCGCCGTCGACCACTTCGCCCGCAAACAGAACGAGCTGGAGGACCTCACGCTCGGCCGGGGCCTGACCTTCGGCCTGTTCCAGACGCTCGCGCTGATCCCCGGGGTCTCCCGCTCGGGCGCCACCATCACCGGTGGCCGTCTGCTCGGCTTCTCCCGACCGGCCGCCGCCGAGTTCGCGTTCCTGCTCGCCATGCCCGCCGTGTTCGCCTCGGGCCTGTACAAGATGCTCGACATCGGCGGCAACGAGTACGCGGGCTGGGGCGCCACCATCGTCGGGACCCTCGTCGCCTTCGTGATCGGTTACGTGGTCATCGCGTGGCTGATGAAGTTCATCACCACGCACAGCTTCATGCCGTTCGTCTACTACCGCATCGCCCTGGGCGTGCTCATCATCGTGCTGGTCTCCACGGGCGTCCTCGCCCCGGAGGGCGGAGCCGGAGTCGGCTAGCCGACCCGCCCCGTTCCAGTCCCGCTCTCGGACACCCCAGGACGTTCCGACCCTCGGGGCGGGCCACCGGTCGCGGTGGCCCGCCCCGAGGCCGTGGCCGACCTACCCTGGTGCCATGGCCACACCTGCTGACACCCCAGCCGACACCCCCGCCGGGCACCGGGACGCACCAGGCGGAGCGTCCGCGCCCGAGGCGATCACCCTCCTGCTCGTCCGCCACGGAATGACCGACGCCACCGGGCCGCGCCTGGCCGGTCGCGCCCCCGGCATCCACCTCAACGACGTGGGTCGTGACCAGGCCTCCCGCCTGGCCGGACGGCTGGCGGGGCTCACCCCCGCCGCGCTCGTGTCCAGCCCGCTCGAACGCTGCCAGGAGACGGCCGAGGCCGTCGCCGAGCGGCTGGGCACCACCGTCACCACCGACGACAGGTTCGTCGAGTGCGACTACGGCAGCTGGACCGGCCGGACCCTCACCGACCTGTCCGCCGAACCCCTGTGGCGGGTGGTCCAGGACCATCCGAGCGCGGCCCGCTTCCCCGGCGGCGAGGCCCTGGCCACAACCTCCGCCCGGGCCGTGGAGGCCGTCCGCGACTGGAACGGCCGACTGCTCGAACAGGCTTCGCCCGGCTCCGCCCCACCCGTGTACGTGGTGTGCGGCCACGGCGACGTGATCAAGGCGATCATCGCGGACGCCCTAGGTATGCACCTCGACCTCTTCCAGCGCCTGCGCGTGGACCCGTGTTCGGTCACCTCCATCACCTACACCCGGACCCGGCCCTTCCTGAACAAGCTCAACGACACGGGCGAACCGCTGGCCGGGGCCCTGCCCACGGCGGCGGAGACCCGGGGGGACGCGGCGGTCGGCGGCGGGGCGGGCCGGGTACCCGGAGACGACTGACCGGCGTGCGCCCCGCGGACCCCGTGCGGGGAGGGGAGGACGCGGGACGCCGCCGGCGTCGTCGGCCCGGGCCCGACCAGGACACGACCCCGGAACGCGGCCGTATCGCACCGTGTCACCGTCATCCCTTAGGGTGCTGTTCATGCCCGTCTTTCAGTTCAATCCGCCGGAACGGTTCGTCGTCGGAACCGTGGGTCAGCCTGGGGAACGCACCTTCTTCCTCCAGGCCGTCGGTGAGGGTCGTATCACCAGCGTCGTGTTGGAGAAGGCCCAGGTGGAGGCCCTGGCCACCCGAATCGAGGAGCTGCTGGAAGAGGTGCACCGCCGTTTCGGGGCGCCACCGGACGACGCGGCCCCGCCCGAGGACGACGGTCCGCTGGAACAGCCCATCGAGCAGGACTTCCGGGTGGGCACCCTCGCGCTGGCCTGGGACGCCGAGGCGGCCCGCGTCATCATCGAGGCGCAGGAGATCGACGAGACCGCCACCGAGGAGCTGGTCGAGGACGACGACGAGGAGGAGCTGGAGGTCTTCGCCGAGGAGGCCCCCGCCCACCGCGACGTCCTGCGCGTCTACCTCAGCCCCGGCGAGGCGCGCGCCTTCGCCGACCGCGCGCTGAAGGTCGTCTCCGCCGGTCGCCCCGACTGCCCGCTCTGCGGACGCCCCCTGGACCCGAACGGCCACATCTGCGCGCGCCAGAACGGCTACCGCCCGGACCGTCTCGTCTGAGGGACCTCGTGGACGACGACACCACCGGCTGCCCCACCGCCGCGGACCCGCCCCCCACGGTGGCCACGGCGGCCTTCGGCGGGCTCACCCCCGCCGAGGGACTGGATCTGCTGCGCCGGGGCGAGATCACCGTCAAGGGCCGTCTGACCGCCGCCTCCAACGCCACCCTCTACTGCACGGTCTCCGACGGCACCCGGTCGGCCGTGTGCGTGTACAAGCCGGTGGCGGGGGAGCGGCCGCTGTGGGACTTCCCGGACGGCACGCTCGCCGGTCGGGAGGTGTCGGCCCACGCGGTCTCCGAGGCGCTCGGGTGGTCCGTCGTGCCGCCCACCGTCCACCGGGACGGCCCCTACGGGGAGGGCATGGCGCAGCTGTGGGTGCACGGGGACACCACCGTCGACCTCGTCGCGCTCTCCCGGGAGACCGAGCACCCGGGTCTGCGCCGGATGGCCGTCCTGGACGCGGTGATCAACAACTCGGACCGCAAGATCGGCCACCTGCTGCCCACGCCCGAGGGGCACCTGTACGGCTGCGACCACGGGGTGTCCTTCGCCGAGGACTACAAGCTGCGCACCGTCCTGTGGCAGTGGCAGGGGCTGCCCCTGACAGACGAGGCGCTGATCGCACTGGCCTCGCTGCGGACCCGCCTCCGCGACCCGGACGACCCCCTGGGCGTCGCGCTGGCCAGCCACCTGACCGGCCCCGAGGTCTACGCTGTGCGGACCCGTGTGGACCTTCTCATCCACCACGGCATCCACCCCTACCCCGCTCCCGACTGGCCCTCCGTCCCCTGGCCCCCGGTGTGACCGGTGTGAGCAGTCTCAAGCGCCCAACACGCGGATACCGGCCGGTAGGAATGGCGCCTTAGTGGTCCGTACCTGCACAATGGGCACGTGAGCAACGAGTGGAACTACCTTTTCGACATGGACGGCGTGCTCGTACGCGAGGAGCACCTGATCCCCGGAGCGGACACGCTCATCGCGGAGCTGCGCGAGCAGGGGACCCCGTTCATGGTGTTGACGAACAACTCCATCTACACCCCGCGCGACCTGCGGGCGCGACTGCTCAACACCGGGCTGGACATCCCCGAGGAGTCCATCTGGACCTCCGCGCTGGCCACGGCCCAGTTCCTCCAGACCCAGCGCCCCGGTGGCTCGGCCTACGTGGTCGGTGAGTCGGGTCTGACCACCGCCCTGCACAACGTGGGCTACGTGATGACCGAACGCGACCCGGACTACGTGGTGCTGGGCGAGACCCGCACGTACAGCTTCGAGGCCATCACCCGCGCCATCCGCCTGGTGCGCAACGGCGCGCGGTTCATCGCCACCAACCCCGACGAGACCGGGCCCAGCGCCGAGGGTCCGCTGCCCGCGACCGGCGCGGTCGCCGCGCTGATCGAGAAGGCCACCGGCCGCCGCCCCTACTTCGTGGGCAAGCCGAACCCCCTCATGATGCGGTCGGCTCTGCGCAGGATCGGGGCGCACTCGGAGAACACCCTGATGGTCGGCGACCGCATGGACACCGACGTGCTCAGCGGCCTGGAGGCCGGTCTCCAGACCGTCCTGGTGCTCTCGGGCATCTCCGGACGCGACACCGCCGACCAGTTCCCGTACCGGCCCACCCGCGTGATCGGGTCGGTCAAGGAGCTCGTGGGCCACACCCAGGACCCCTTCGGTACCGGGGCCTGACCGGGCCTCTCCCGAAATTCGATTCCCGGACACGACGACGGGGGCGGTGGACCATGTCCACCGCCCCCGTATCCGTCGTGGGGCAGGCCGTCGGGGCCGTCCCAGGGTCAGGCGCTCTGCCGCTGCTTGGCGATCTCCTCGACCTTCGCCGCCTCTTCACGGCGACGGGCGCGGAGCAGTTCCAGCCGCTCGGCGAGAACCTCTTCCAGGTCCTCCATGCTGCGGCGTTCCAACAGCATGTCCCAGTGGGTACGGACCGGTTTGGTGTTCTTGGGCTCCTCGCCGCCGCCGTCACGACGCAGTGCGCGGTCGCCGCAGAAACGGCATTCCCATTCGGCGGGGATTTCGGCCTCGGTCGCGAAGGTGACCGAGAAGCGGTGACCCCGGGTACAGTCGTAGGTGACTTCCTGCCGGGGAGCCAGGTCGGTGTTGCGGTCGTTCTCGTAGCTCGTCGCCCCGAGCCGTGTGCCGCGAAGTGCTCGCTCGGCCATCGTGTGGGTGCCTCCAGGCGCTTGTGCGGTCTCGCGGGGTGTAACGCGTCGGTCCACGTCAAGATTCCCCACTGACCTGAGGTCGAACCTCCTCGGCGGACGCGGGAGCCCGCCCGAGCCGTGAGGCCCCGCCCCGCCGGGCCCGTCCGGTGGTGGTGACCTGCACCACTCCGAACGTGCGGCCTTCGAAGTCCCCGCCTCCACTCCGACTCACCCGATCCCGGGTTCCACACCGCCAGCCCGTCATGCCGTCGCGGGGTACCCGGTTCACCGCTGTTGCCAGTCGCGGTGGTTGGCGGCGGCGGGTTTTCGGACAGTTCCGTATTCGCGCGTTCGCGCAGTTCAGGAAAGGTTCTTCGGTTTCGTCCGGTGTTCTGTGCCGATTCCCCGGATGGCCGCTTCCCGGTCCGGTGTGGAGTTGTATGGACCCCCGGGCGGTATCACTGACTTTGTCGGTTAACTCAGGTATTCGTCATTGTTCTGGCATGGGAGCCGGTTGGGGCAGGTGGTATCTTTGCTCGCTGTGTGAACAAAGGGCAGGTTGAAGACCTTAACGCCGCCTATGTAACACAACAGTGCACGTGGGCTGAGGATGCCCGATCGGCGTGCTCTTAGGCGTGTGTAAATAGTGAGGACGTGTCCGGACATGGAGCGCCATGACTGACCAAACCCCCCGTCCCGACGGAGCGCCGCCAGTGGGCGCGACCGCCCCGCGCTGGCTGCTCGTCCTGGTACCGGCCCTGCCAGCCTGGGGGTGGGCGCTCTGGGCCACCCGACCCGACGCATGGGTCCCGGTCCTGGCTGCTGGAGGGGTCGCGCTCGCGCTGATCCTCGTCCTCGCCCTCCTCCTGGCACGCAGGGACCGTCAGGTCGCCGAGCTCCGCGCCCGGGTGGACACGGCCCGCTCCCAGACCGCCGCGCTCTCCGTAGAGCTCCTGCCCCGCATGGTCGAGCAGCTGCGGTCCGGCGACTCCGCAGACACCGTCCTGCACCGGATGCCCGACGTCGCGGACCCCGCGATCTCCGCCGTCCTGCGGAGCGTGGCCGCCGAGGTCTCCGCCTCCGAGCGCCGCCGCTCCGCCGCCATGGCCGCCTGCGCCACCGCCGCGGGACGGGTCCAGGCGCTGTCCACCACCATGCTCGCCGACCTGCGCCGCATGCAGGAACGCCACGGCGACGGCGACGCCGGGACCGACGTCCTCGGCGACCTCATGCAACTGGACCACACCACCGCGCAGACCGGCCGGGTCGCCGACAGCATCGCGATCCTCACCGGTGCGCGGTCGGGGCGTCGCTGGGGCCGCGCCATCCCCATGGAGAGCGTCCTGCGCGGAGCCATGGGCCGAATCGGCGCCTACCAGCGGGTGCGCACCCACAGTGTCACCAACCTGGCGGTCGCCGGGTTCGCAGCCGAGGGCGTCATCCACGCCCTCGCCGAGATCCTCGACAACGCGGCCAAGTTCTCCCCGCCCACCGCCGAGGTCCACGTGCACGTGGAGGAGGTGCAGGCAGGCATCGCCGTCATGGTCGAGGACGGCGGCCTCGTCATGGGTGAGGAAGCGCTGCGCCGGGCCCGCGCTGCGGTCCGCGACGGCCTCGACATCACCACCATCTCCGGGACCCGCCTGGGACTGTCGGTCGTCGGCCGTATCGCCCAGCGCTACGGTCTCGAGGTCTCCTTCCGCTCCTCCTCCAGGGGAGGCACAGCCGTGGTCCTGCTCCTGCCGCAGCGCATCGTCAAACCGCTGCCCGCCAGCGTCCCCGCACAGCCGATCACCGTTCCCGAGCCCTCCTCCCGCGAGACGGCGGCCCCTCCCGCCGACACGGCCCCCGCCCCCAGAGCGGACAGCGGGCTGCCGATGCGTCGCCGGGGGCAGTCCCTCGCGGCGGCGGAACGCAACCGGCCCGCCCCCAAGGAGGCCGGGCCCCGTACTCCCTCCACGGGGTTCGGCGCGTTCCGCTCCGCCGTGCGCGGCCAGGAGACGACCGACTCACCGAAGGAAGCATGATGGACCTCAAGACGCTGACCTGGCTGCTCGAAGGCCTGCTGGAACGCACCCCCGGCACCCGCCACGCGCTGGTGCTCTCCCGGGACGGCCTCAAGCTGTGCCACACCTCAGGATTGGGCAACGACAGCGCCGACCACCTGGCCGCGATCGCCGCGGGGGTGCAGAGCCTGGCGCACAGCGCCTCGGTGGAGTTCGGCGACGGCCGGGGCGGGGTCCGACAGGCCATGGCCGAGTTCTACGGCGGTCTCCTCTTCATCGTCGAGGCGGGGCACGGCACACACCTGGCGGTCATCACCAACGGGGAGGCCGAACCGGGTCTGGTCGGCCACAACATGAACGAACTGGTCGAGCAGATGGGTGAGCACCTGACCACGCCGTCCCGAGCCGGGGCCGAAGCCGAGTGAGCCCGTACCGACGGGAGAGCCCGGACCGGCTCTACATCATCACCTCGGGCCGCAGCCGAGGCGGCGACGAGTCCCTGGACGCCGTCACCCTCATCGTCACGGAGAGCGCGCCCGTCCCCGGGATGCAGTCCGAGCACGCAGCCATCCTGCGCCTGTGCGTGAGCCCCATGGCGGTGGTGGAGGTCGCCGCGCACCTGCGCCTGCCCGTGGCGGTCACACGCATCCTGCTCACCGACCTCCTCGACACCGGCCGGGTGAGCGCCCGCCACCCGGCCCCGGCGCCCTCACCGGCGCACCCCCTGGCCTCCCCGGACGTGTTGGAGAAGGTGCTCGTTGCACTCCACAACCTCTGAACCCGCTCACACCGACCAGCAGGTGACCCCGCTGGCGGACAGTACCGAACAGGCCCTGAAGATCGCCGTGGTCGGCGGTTTCGGGGTCGGCAAGACCACCATGGTCAGCTCCGTCAGCGAGATCCGCCCGCTGACCACCGAGGAGACCATGACCCGGGCCGGGACGGGCATCGACGACCTGGAGGGGGTCGAGGGCAAGCGCACCACCACCGTCGCCTTCGACTTCGGCCGCATCACCCTCGACGCCACCTCGGTCCTCTACCTGTTCGGCGCTCCCGGACAGGAACGCTTCTGGTTCCTGTGGGACCGACTGTTCACCGGCGCGCTGGGAGCGGTCGTCCTGGTCGACACACGGCGTCTGGAGGACTGCTTCTACGCCATCGACCGCCTGGAGGACCAGGGCACGCCCTTCGTCGTGGCGCACAACGACTTCGGCGAGTCCGAGCACTCCCTCGAGGACGTCCGCACCGCCCTGGACCTGGACCCGGGCATCCCCCTGCTGCGCTGTGACGCCCGAGAGCGCGGCTCGGCCAAGAAGGTGCTCATCGCCCTGGTGGAGCACGTGCGTTCCCTGATCACGGAAGGTCCCCGATGACCGGCTGCCCCGTCCGGATGTACGGACCCGAGTTCCAGTCCGACCCGGGCGGTCTCTACGAGAGGATGCGGTCCGAACACGGGCCGGTCGTGCCCGTGCGGATGGAGGGCGACATCCCCGCGTGGCTGGTCGTCGGCTACCGGGAACTGCACCAGGTGATGAACGACACCACCGTGTTCGCGCGCAGTTCCAGCCGCTGGAACGCGTGGCACCTGGTCCCCGCCGACTGGCCGATGCTGCCCATGGTGATCCAGCTGCCGTCGGTGCTCTACACCGAGGGGGCCGAGCACCGCCGCCGCACCGGTGCGCTCACCGACGCCCTGTCCGGCACCGACCTGCACGAGCTGCGCACCACCACCGCGCGCATGGCCGACCGGCTCATCGACGCCTTCTGCGCCACCGAGGGCACGGACCTGCGCACCTCGTACACGGCACGGCTGCCCGCGCTCGTGCTCAGCTGGATGTACGGGCTGGACGACGTGCGAGGCGACCACCTCGCCGACAACATGAACACCATGATCGACGGCGGCCCCGACGCCATGGTCGCCCAGCAGACACTGATGGCCGCCATGAGTGAACTGGTGGCGGACCGCCGTGTCAGGCCCGGGCCCGACGTGGTCTCCCGGCTGCTCGCCCACCCCGCCGGGTACAGCGACGAGGAGGCGGTCCCGGAGCTCATCGTCCTGCTGGGCGGCGGCAACCAGCCGACCGCCGAGTGGCTGGGCAACGCGCTGCGGCTGATGTTCACCGACGACCGGTTCGGCGCGTCCATCGCCGGCGCCCGCAACAGCGTGCAGGAGGCCCTCAACGAGGTCCTGTGGGAGGACACCCCCACCCAGATCCACGCCGGTCGCTTCGCCGCGCACGACGTCGAGCTGGGAGGCCAGCTCATCCGCCAGGGAGACCTCGTGCTCCTCGGGATATCCGGCGCCAACCGGGACCCGCTCGTGCGCTCCACGGCGGGCCGGATCGGTGACCGGGGCAGCCAGGCCCATCTGTCGTTCTCGCACGGGCCCCACCAGTGCCCCTACCCGGCCCGGGAGATCGCCGAGATCATCGCCGTCACCGGTGTCGAGGTGCTGGTCGACCGGCTCCCCGACATCGAACTCGCCGTTCCCGCCGGGGAACTGCGCTGGCGCCCCTCCCCATGGGTGCGAGGGGTCGCCTCCCTCCCCGTGACCTTCACACCGACCGACCCGTACGGGGGCCTCTGACCGCAACGGCCCCCGAGTGCCCCCGATCCCCGCGTACCCCACCATCCCCCGTACCGACCCGAGGAGTGCACCGATGTCCTGTCCCGTTGAGCACGGATCCGGCGGAATCGTCACGCTGGACCCCTACGTCAAGAACCTGCGCGCCGAACGCGAGTACCTCCACGCCGCCGGACCGGTCACCCGCGTGGAGCTGCCCGACGGGGTGACCGCCTGGGCCGTCACCCGGCACGAGGCCGCGCGCGCGGCGCTGACCGACCCCCGGCTGGTGAAGGACATCGCCCACTGGGACGACTTCCAGAAGGGTCGCATCCCCGAAGCGTGGCCGCTGATGAGCACCATCCCGCCCACCCCCACCAATCTCCTGGGCACCGACGGCGCCGAGCACAAGCGCCTGCGCCTGCTCACCGCCAAGGCCTTCTCGGCCCGCAGCGTGGAGCGCCTGCGCCCCCGGGTCCACGACCTGACCGTGGAGCTGCTGGACGGTCTGGAGACCGGGGCCCACGAGCCGCTGGACCTCAAGAACGAGTTCGCCTTCAAGCTCCCCATGAGCGTGATCGGTGAGCTCTACGGCGTGGACGCGGCCGAACACGGCTACCTGCGCGACATGTACGTGAAGTTCTTCAGCGCGGTCACCGGTCCCGAGGAGTTCCTGGAGACCTACGCGACCCTGGAGCGCTACTACGAGGGCATGATCGCGGACAAGCGCGCCAACCCGGGCGAGGACCTGACCACCGAACTCCTCAACGCCGGTGAGAACGGTGACGCCCTCACCGACCTGGAGGTGCGCGGAACCCTCCAGGTGGTCGTGGCCGCCGGGCACGAGACCACGGTGAACCTGCTGTGCAACGCCGTGCGCGCCCTGCTGGCCCACCCTGAGCAGTTCGACCTGGTCAAGGAGGGCCGGGTCGGCTGGGACACGGTGGTGGAGGAGACCCTGCGCTTCGACCCGCCCACCTCCAACATGATCTTCCGGTTCGCCACGGAGGACGTGGAGCTCGGCGGGCAGACCATCCGCAAGGGCGAGGCCCTGATGACCTCCTACGGCGCGATCAGCCGCGACCGCGACGAGCACGGCGAGGAGCCGCACCCGGACACCTTCGACCTGACCCGGGAGAAGGGGCGCCACATCTCCTTCGGGTACGGGCCGCACGTGTGCCCGGGCTCCCATCTGGCCCGGATGGAGGGACAGATCGCCCTGCCCCTGCTGTTCGAGCGCTTCCCCGACCTCAGGCTGGCCGTCGCGGACGAGGAGCTGGAGCACCACCCCTCCATCGTGGTCAACAGCATGAAGGAGCTGCCGGTCGTACTGCGTCCGTAGTCCCGGACGGGAGCGGTCGGGGCCCGGGGGCCGTTCCGCGAACGACGGAGCGGCCCCGGTCGACGGGCGCGTCGAGCGCTTGTGGGCGGATGAGCGATCCGGTGATGATCGTGGTTCAGGAGTGGGGAGGTTCTCCGGTGACCTGGTGGTCGGCGTAGTTCAACGCTTCCTGTACCAGGCGACGCAGGTGGCCGTCGGGCATGGAGTAGACGATGTGGCGGCTCTCCCGTCGGGAGACCACCAGGCCGGCCAGTCGGAGTTTGGCCAGGTGCTGGCTGATCGACGTGCGTGAGGCGTCGGTGTGCTGGCTCAGGGTGGTGACGTCCGCGTCCCCGCGTGCCAGGGTCCACAGCAGGTGGAGGCGGGTGGGTTCGGCCAGCATCTGAAACACGGACGCGGCCACGGAGAGCTGTTCGCCTTGGGGGGCGTCTTCGTGGAAGAGGCTCTGGGTCATCGCCTTGTCATCGCTGCTCACCCTTGCATCCTAGGCGACAGTGGGGCCTGGGTCAGCGGTGGTGTGGACGAAGCGGGGCCAGCGCGGGTGCAGTTCGTCGACAAGGAACTCGTGCCGGTGCCGGTACCCGGACCCCACCCACTCGGCGTCCGCCAGGTGCGGATGGTCCGGTCCGAGCTCGGTGTGCAGGTGGGTCAGCGGGCCCGGCTCGCCCGCCCGCCACAGATGGACCGCCACGGCCGAGGCGAACAGAGCCACCACCGAGAAGACCGACAGCGTGGTGGGGATCCCCACGAGGACACCCAGCCAACCGGCCGCGGGGTAGGTGAGCAGGAAACAGGCGTGGGAGAGCGAGAAGTGCGCGGCGAACAGAGCGGGCCGGTCCTCTTGTGTGCAGGAGCGGCGCAACAGACGCGCCGAGGGGGTCAACACCAAGGAGGTGCCAGCTCCGAGGAGCACCCAGGAAGCCAGCAGGAGTGGCCACAGCAGGCCTTCGGGTGCCAGGACGCTTCCCGCCGCGGCGCCGCCCAGCGTCGCTGCGAGAACGAACCCGGCGGGCAGCATCACCGCGCGGTCGCTCACCCGGTCCAGCAGCCGTGGCAGAACCAGGGCGACGATCATGGACCCGGCCCCGAAGGAGCCGAGAGCGATGGCCACCTCCTGATCCCCCCGGTCCAGGGTCTCGCGCACGATCACGATCGTGTTCACCAGGACCACAGCCGTGGCCGCCGCCACCGCCATGTCCAGGGCCAGCAGAGCCCGCAGACGCGGGGTCGCGACGAAGATGCGTGCCCCCAGCGTGGTGGAACGCCAGAAGCCCTCCTTGCGCCGCTGCGGGGAGGGGCGGGGCAGGGTGACGGAGAGAACCAGCAGTGCCGAGGCGCAGAACCCCAGGACAGTACCGGTGAACAGGCCCTGGTAGGTGGTCGCCAGCAACAGTGCGGCCGCGAGGGTGGGGCTGAACAGGTTCTCCAGGTCGTAGGCCAGGCGTGACAGGGAGAGCGCCCGGGTGTACTCGCGTTCGTCGGGCAGCACGTCGGGGATGGTGGCCTGGAAGACGGGGGTGAAGGCGGCGGAGGCGCACTGCAGGAGGAGGATGAGCGCGTAGACCTGCCAGATGGCGTCGACGAACGGCAGGCACAGGGCGGCGCCAGCCCGTACCAGGTCCGAGCCCACCAGGAAGGCCCGGCGGGGAAGGCGTGCGGCCAGGGCTCCGACCATCGGGCCCACGCTGACGTAGGCGACCATCTTGATGGTCAGAGCGGTGCCCAGCACCGAACCGGCGTTGGCACCGGCCAGATCGTAGGCGAGCAGGGACAGCGCGACCGTGGCCAAGCCGGTGCCCACCAGGGCGATCAGCTGGGCCGAGAACAGCCGTCGGTAGGCGCGGTTGTGTAGGACTCCCAGCACGTTTGTGCCTTTCACTCGGGTTGGTGGCACGGGAGCCACAGAATACACATAGGTGCGCATGTGTGCACATGTGAACCTGTTGGGTGGTCGCTGTCGGCGGTTCGACGCGGGGTGCCCTGGCGTTCCGAGTGGCTGGGCCCTGGGGGTGTTGTGGTCCGCGGCATCGGTCACCTCGGCCACCGAAGGAGAACGCCTGTCCGACTCCGCGTCCACGAGTTGAACACGTTCTCCCGGAGAGAAGGCCCCGGCCCCGAGGGCGAAGACCAGAACGTTCCACGACCCCGTGAAACACGAGGCGCGGGCCGGGATGCGCCTCGACCCGCACCAGAAGTCCACCGTGCGTGAGTGGGAACCGGGTCTTCCTGGGATCGTTTTCCGGGATCGGGGGAACTCGTGTGATCGGCCGGCTTCGGCCAGTGGACTCCCGTTACCCGGTGGTGTGTCCTCGGCCCCGTAGCGGCGGGCCAGGGTGTGGAAACCCTCCCTGGGTTCCCCGTGGCCGCCGTCGTGGGCCAGTCAGCCCCCGCAGTGCCCTCTCGCGGGGACTGACCTTGAGGAACCTCGTGAAGCTCGCGCTGTCCGAGCCGGTCAGTGCATGACGACGGTGTCCTCCGAGGAGTGTTCGCCCCGGCGCACCAGGAGAGCGGCCACCATGCCGATGAGCGCCATGACCACCGCCACCGACATCGCCTGGGTCATACCCGCGACGAAAGTGGTGTGTCCGGCCTCCACGATCGCCTCGACGGTGGCGGGATCGGTCCCTTCGGGCACCGGGACCTCTCCCTGGGAGACACGTTCGGCGCGGTCCAGGACGAACTGGGCCTGCTCCGGGGCGACCTCTCTCGCGGACAGCTCACCGGCCAGCCCTGCGGCGACCGATGTCGACAGCAGGGTGGTGAGCACTGCGGTGCCCATGACCCCGCCCATCTGGGAGGCGGTCTGCTGCAAGCCGCCCGCGACACTGCTCAGCTCGGGGCGCACGTTGCTGACCAGGGCGTCGGTGCTGGCGACCGAGACCATGCCGATTCCCAGACCCATGCCGATGAGCCATGGCCACAGCGCGTGGTAGGTGCTCTCGACCTGGAGTTGGGAGAGGCCGAAGGCCGAGACCGCCACGATCGCCATGCCGATGAGCAGCGCGGGCCGGGGACCCACCCGGGCGTTGAGCTGGCCCACCAGGGCCGAGGCCACGGCCAGGGCGGCGGTCAGCGGCATGACCTGCATTCCTGCCTCGAAGGCGCTGGCTCCCTGGACGCGCTGCATGTACAGGGTCAGGAAGAACAGGGTGCCGTAGAGGGTGAAGAAGGCGAGGACCACCAGCAGCGCTGCGGCCGGGACGGTGCGATTGGCGAAGACGGAAAGGTCCAACAGAGGCTCGGCGGCCCGGCGCTGACGCCACACGAACAGCGCCCCCAGGACCACGGCCGAGCCGAGGTAGAGGAGCATGTCGGCTCCGATGTGTCCATGCTCGGCTTGGAGCACGCCCCAGGCGAGGCTGACCATGGCCAGCGCCAGCAGGAGCGCGCCCAGGGTGTCCAGGCCTCCGCTCCGCGCGGAGCCCGGTTGGTCGCGCAGGTGCAGGACGCCCAGGATCAGTGCGAGGACACCGATGGGCACGTTGATGAGGAAAACCGACTGCCATCCCTGGATCTGGACCAGCAGGCCGGCGACCACCGGGCCCGCCGCGGCCGCGATGGCCGTGCATCCGCTCCAGATCGCCAGCGCCCGACTCAGGGCGGGGCCGGAGAAGGTGGCTCGGAGCAGTCCCACCCCGGCGGGCATGATGAGCGCGCCCGCCAAGCCCTGGACCACGCGCCACAGGATGAGCGTGTTGATGCTGGTGGACAGGGCGATCATCAGGGAGGAGAACGTGAACAGGCCGATGCCGGTGAGCCAGAAACCCTTGCGGGAGTAGCGGTCGGCGGCGCGGCCGAAGACGACCAGGGTCGAGGCGATCGCCAGCAGGTAGGCGTTGGTGACCCATTGCAGGCCGGACAGGGTGGGTTGCAGGTCGGCGGCGATGTCGGGGTTGGCCACGGAGATGACGGTGCCGTCCAGGGCGACGATGGCGGCGCCCAGGCTCACCACGGTCAGAACGATTCCGGGTCGGGCGGAGCGCGGTGTGACCGCTCCGGTGTCCTCTGTCGAGGAGGGGTGGTGCATGAGAACTCACAATGCTTGCCGCTGTCCATGTGGCAGCTACTGACATTAAGCGTGCGTCTGCAATCATGGCACGAGTAAGGGCGGGCCGACTACCGCCCGAGTGAAGGGGTGATGATGACCAGGGACACGACAAGGACGACGCCGAGCCGCCCCAACCTGCGGGAGAGGCAGAAGCGGCGCACGCGCTCGGAGATCAGCCAGGTGGCACTCGAACTCTTCGAGGAGCGGGGGGTGGAGCGCACCATGGTCGACGACATCGTGGAGCGGGCGGAGGTCTCTCAGCGGACCTTCTTCCGACACTTCGCCACCAAGGAGGACGCGGCGCTGCTCATTCACCACGACTTCGGCGTGGCGCTGCGCCGCTATCTCGACCAGGGGGGTCGGAGTTCTCCGCTGTCCACGCTCTGCGGGGTCTACTCGCGGGTGTTGGCGGACTACGGCCGCGGCGAGGGGGAGGCGGCCCAGCAGATGTTGCGGGTCAGGGCGTTGATGCTCACCAGCCCGGCACTGCACACCGCAGGACTGCGCCTGGACACGCAGAGGGCCCAGGAGTTGCTGGAGTACTTCATGGCCGAGGGGGAGTGGAGCGTGGAGCGGGAGCTGGGGGTTCGGATGGCAGTGGAGACGACCGCGGCGGCGGTGCGGGTGACCCTGAAAGTCTGGAACGACCTGTACAACAGTGCCACCCCCGCCGACGCCGCAGAGCTGTTCGACCAGGTTCTGGCCAGCGCGGGAATCGACCCGGGAGCGAACGGGTGAGTGGGTTCGGGAAGCACCACGCGTCCTGGCGGCGCCGCCACATCCGCTGGGCGGAGGTGACGGCGCGGCCCGAGTGATCGTCGGCACTCAGCGCACTGCGGTCCACCTCGCGAAGTCGAGTTCGCGCGAGGCCGGTCCGTGCTGGTGGGTCACACGGTAGGCACCTCGTCCGTTGTCGTGGGTGATGTGGGCGGCCCAGTACTGGCGGCCGTCGTAGGTGGAGCCGGTGGTGGCCCGGCCCCGTGTCCGTAGTCGGCGGTGTGGCGCCCTGGTGGTGACGCGGCTCAGTCCACGGGAGCTGGCTCGGCCCGCTGTAGCCGAGCCTTACCCCCCAGGACGTTGAAGACCACGTTGAGCACCAACGCGGAGGCGGTGGCCGTGACGATGCCCGAGTGCAGGATCATCGTGGCCCAGTCCGGGAAGGTGGCGAAGAAGTCGGGCGAGACAATCGACAGGACGCCGAAGCCGAGTGAGACGGCCACGATCACCATGTTCTGGTTGTCCTCGTAGTCCACCCTGCCGAGCGTCTGGATCCCGGCGGCCGCCACCGAACCGAACAGCACCAGACCGGCACCGCCCAGGACGGGGGAGGGGATCATCGCGACGACCCGGCCCAGGATCGGGAAGAGGCCCATGACGAGCAGCAGGACGGCGCCAGCGGCCACCACGTAGCGGCTGCGCACCTTGTTGAGCGCGATCAGGCCGATGTTCTGGCTGAACGTGCTGCCCGGGAAGGAGTTGAACAGCGGACCGACGACAGCGGTCGCGGCGTCGGCGCGCAGGCCGTCGGCCAGGCGGCGTCCGTCCACCTTGCTGCCCACGACCGCGCTCACCGCGAGGATGTCGGCCATGCCCTCGGACAGGATCACGATCATCATCACGCACATCGTGATGATCGCGGCGACCTGGAACTCCGGCGGGCCGAAGTGGAAGGGCGTGGGCAGGGAGAAGACCGGCCCCGTGCCGACCGAGCCGAAGTCGACCGCCCCGATGGCGGCGGCCAGCAGGGTGCCCAGCACCATGCCCAGGAGGATGGAGGCGCGGCCCCACACCCCGCGCAGCACCCTGGACAGCACCAGGATGATCAGCAGGGTCGACCCGCCCAGCAGCAGGTTCGTGTCGGAGGGGGCGCCGGTCTCGCTGTTGTCGGTGATCCAGCCGATCGCGACGGGAATCAGGGAGAGTCCGACGACGGTGATCACGCTGCCGGTGACCACCGGGGGGAAGAACCGGATCAGGCTGGCCATCACGGGTGCGATGAGGATGCCGAACAGACCGGCGACGATCGAGGCGCCGAAGACGGCGGGCAGGCCGCTGGACTCACCGATCGCGGTCATCGCGGTGATGGGGATGAACGACGCACCGATCACCAGCGGCATGCGCATGCCGAAGCGCCACACGCCCAGCGTCTGGACCAGTGTCATCAGACCGGCGACCAACAGGGCCGCGCTGATGATCAGACCCGTCTCCAACGGGTCCAGTCCCACCGCGGCGGCCATGATGAGCGGCGGGGTCACGACACCGGCGTACAGGGCGAGGATGTGCTGGATGCCGTAGGTGACCAGGAACCGCAGCGGCGGACGCTCGTCCTCGGGCCGCTCGGTGGCGTCGGGAGCCCGGCCGTCGGACACAGTGTCCGAGCCGCCCTTGGGGAACTTCATCGTGGTGGGGCCTTCCGGTGTGGATCGATCGCGCTCCAAATCATCGGATGATCTGAAATGACATGCAAATTCGGGGGGTTCGACTGGAGGAAGACACAAAAGCACACGGCTCCGACCCCGTCACCGTTTGTGGTGTGCACCGATGGTGGACGGTCTCCTCCCGAGCCCGCGCCGAGCGCCGCACCTCCCGCCCCCACAGGCTTCCCGAGAGCGGTGGGGCCCCGGACGCGCGTCGGGGCCCGACCGCGGACACCTCCACGACCGGGCCCCGACGTGACGAAGAACGCCCTCCCGGCGTCCGCCGCCGACCCGTGCGACGGACACCCGGACTCAGCCCCGGGCACCACCGCTCAGGACCCGCTCGACCAGATCCGGGGCGAGCGTGCCGTACCCGGTCGCCGCCCACACACTCTGCTCGGCGGGTACCGCGTAGTACGGCGACGGCAGGCCATAGGAGGAGTCCAGGACGGCCCTCGGGGGCACGTGGGCGTGGACGTCGCGTCGGCAGTCGGGGCAGGCCGGGACCGTCGTCGCGCGAGGACTGGCTGGCACCCGCAGGCTGGCCGGGGCCTTCACACCCTGGTGCCGGGGGTCGAAGAAGCAGTGGCGAGGGGACGGCCCAGCGGTCAGCGCCGCTTCGCAGTGGTCCAGGAGTACGCGCACCCCGACCAGGTCGGACACGTCACCGGCGGTGTCCAGCACACGCGCGGCGGCCTCGTAGGCGGCCAGGGCCTTCGCCGCCCGCGAGCGCGGACCCTTGAAGCCTGCCACCCTGCGACCGTACGAGGGCAGGTCCCGGGCGAGTTCCCGGCGCAGCTCCTCCCGGGCGGCGGAGTCCACCGTGTCGACCACGGCCTCGGAGAGAGGGACGACCCGGACCGGTCGGAGCGCGCGTCGGCGCAGGGCCCACACGGCGAGGCCCACCAGCGGGAGCGCGGCGAGCAGCACGACCACGAGGGAGAGCGCGCGACCACCCGGGTCACCGTCCGACGACATCCGTTCGTACTCGCGAGCCGCCGCCTCCTCGTCGCCCAGCAGGTCCAAGGCGATGTCGAGCCGATCGCCCAGGTCGGCGCGGGCCAGGTCCGGGCGTTGGTTGACCACCGCCAGAACCATCCGCACCGTGTCCGAGGAGGGGCCGGGTACCTTGTCCCCCTCGGAACGCACGGAGATCACGGTGAGACCGTCTCCGACGAGCAGGAACGTGCCCTCCGCTTCACTCCGGTTGACCACGGCGGTGCCCATGGACCTGGGCGCGTTGGGCCAGGGAGTCACGGCGAGGTACACGCCCGGAAGCTCCTCGGTGACGCGGTCGTTCAGATCCCGGGCCCGGTCCTCGGACAGCACCAACGACGACTCGGTGCTGACGTACCTGTCGGGGTGGACGTAGACGGGCTCCTCGGCCAGGTGCTCGGCGACCACCAGCGGAGAGAGGATCCGGCTCGTGGCGTTCGCGTCGGAGGGTAGGGCGGCCGAGGCGGGTACGGGCCACAACACCAGCAGGGAGACGAACAGGGCGGTGAGGGTTCGGGTCATGATCGGACTCCCAGCAGTGTTCGGGCCTGAGCGAACGGCTCCCGGCCGTCCAGAGCGATCATGGTCCAGGGGTCGTCCATGTCGGACACGTGGACGCGGCGTCCGCCGTGACGGAGGTACATGGCCTCTCCTCGGGCGTTCGGCGTGTCCGCGCACGCCTCGCACACCCTCCACCGGCGCAGAGTGGCGTCCAGATGGAAGTCGCGCCGCTCCGTGGCAGGGGAGTGCAGGGGATTGTTCCGGCAGGGGACTCCGCTCGCGAAGGGATGGGCGAGCGCCCGCCGCCCGTGTCGGGCCAGGACCAGGCCGCAGACCAGTGCCGTGGCCGGAAGGCCACGGGAGCAGGCGATGAGCCCGGCGGCGTCGTAGGCCTCCCGTGCGCGCGGCAGCCCGGGGTGGTCCGATGGGGTCGCCTCGAACTCCCGGCGCAGTGAGCGAAGCTCCCTGGCCAACCTGTTCCGGATCCGGCTGCGGGAGCCGCGGCTCGCGAGCGCGAACCAGGCTCCGGAGACCTGGTCGGGCGCGGGGGAGGTGAACCGGGCGGACCACCTCAGGTACACGCCGGCCACCGCGAGACCGAGCACCGCTCCTGGAATGGCCAGTTCCCACCCTCGTCCGACCCGCGACGTCGGGAGCTGGGTCTCCTGCTCCACGTCGGGGGCGGCGTCACGGGTGAGCGGTGTGGCCTCCACGGGGGTCCTCGGAGACTCCTCCAGTTCGGCGACGACAGCGCTGACGGTGTCCACGGGTCTGAGGGCGCGCGGCAGGGCCGCATCGTCGATCACGGGGGTGACGGGGCTGTCGAAGGCCGCCGTGGCCAACCGGCCGTCCGTCGTCACCGCCACGTAGACCCCGGGAGCGCCGCTCACCTCGTGCAGGGCGTGCAGGAAGAGGGTCGGCTGGCCGCCGGTCTCGTCCGTGGGCGGAGCGGCGTACATGACCACGTACAGGGGGACGTCGCCGTCGAGGGCGTCCGCGACCTGGCCCGCCATCGCGAGCCGGACCTCCTCATCGGGTTGTACCGGCAACAGATGGCTCACGTGGACCGGGTTCTGTTCGAGTTCCTCGGCCACGCGTGCGACCCGGGTCAGGTCCTCGATCTCCGCCACGGTGCTCGGCCCCTCGGACGAGGTACGCGCCATTGCCGCCGCGCCTGGAAGCAGTACGGATGTCAGCAGCGCCGACGCCACCAGGGCCGAGGCCGGACCCGGGAGACTTGGCAGGTTCACCGCGCACCCGCCCCACGACGCCGGAGCACCGTCACCCCGCCGCCCACCACCAGGGCGGCGCACACGCCGCTGACGACGAAACCGACCGAGGACGGCCAGGTGACGGTGAGCCAGCGCTGGGACGGAAACCCCGCCGCGACGGAGTCCGGCTCTGGTTCCCCTCCGACACTCCGGACGAACTCGGTCCTGGCGCGGGCGGTGCGTTCGTCCAGGTCCGAGTAGGAGGCGGCACGCAGCAGCCGGTCCAGCTGGTCGCGCGGATCCTCAGGGTAGGCACCCGTGTAGGACGTGTAGTCCGCGGCCTTCGAGGGAAGCCCCGCCGCGCGCAGAGCCGAGGCGTGCACGTGGTTCGTGTGCGGTGAGAACACCACGACTGAGCGTTTGCTGATGTGGTGTACCTCGTCGGCCAACCAGTCGAGGTCGGCGTCGGTGGGGTGGGCGACCACCAGGACGTCCAGGGGCACGCCCTCCTCGTGCACGCGCGCACGCAGGTCGTCGGCGAGTTCCCAGCGGTCGAGGTGACCGGCGAGTTCCTCGCTGACGAACACGCCGTCATGGCGGTCCAACATGTCGGCGTAGAACCCCGGTGACTCCTCGCTGGGGTGGGCGTGGGCCGGTGTGGCGGAGGCCGCGACCACGAGCGCGACGAGGGAGAACAGCAGCGGCAGGGGGCTCCAGCGGCCTGGGGGATACGGCATGGGGTGCCTTCTTCTCATTTTCTGTTGTTTTGTACCAGAATATGTTGCCCCTGCCGCCGGGGCGCGGCCCGCCCTCTACCTGGCTCGTCGGACCCGGGTCTCGTCCCACACCGGCTCGTCCGCCTCGTACACCCGACCGTCGGCGCCGAACACCACGAAACGGTCGAAGCCCCGCGCGAACCAGCGGTCGTGCGTGACCGCCAGGACCGTCCCCTGGTAGGCGTCCAGCGCCGCCTCCAACGCCTCCGCCGATACCACGTCCAGGTTGTCCGTGGGTTCGTCGAGCAGCAGCATCGTCGTTCCCGACAGCTCCAGCAACAGCACCTGGAACCGGGCCTGCTGGCCTCCGGAGAGGGTGTCGAACGGCTGCTCGGCGCTGAGGGCCAGCTCGTAGCGGTCCAGGGCCCGGCCCGCCTCGTCGCGGGGCAGGCCCCGGCGGTGTCCCTGACCGCTGTGCAGGATGTCCAGCAGCGTGCGCCCCAGGAACTCCGGGTGCTCGTGGGTCTGCGCGAACCAGCCTGGCAGCACCCGGGCGCCCAACCGGGCCCGCCCGGTGTGCGGAACCGGTGCGATCCCGGCCCGCTCCTCCTCCGGGACCAGCGAGGACTCGGGGTCGTCGCCACCACCGGCGAGCAACCGCAGGAAGTGCGACTTGCCCGAACCGTTGGAGCCCAGCACCGCGACCCGCTCGTCGTACCAGACCTCCAGGTCGAAGGGGCGCATCAGCCCGGTGAGCTCCAGCTTCTCGCACACCAGGGCGCGCTTGCCGGTGCGCCCGCCGCGCAGCCGCATCCGCAGGTTCTGGTCCCGGGGCTGCTGCTGGGGCGGCCCCGCCTCCTCGAACCGGCTCAACCGGGTCCGCGCGGACTGGTACCTGGTGGCCATGTCCGAGTTGTAGGAGGCCTTCTGCTTGTACATGGAGACCAGCGCCCTGAGCTTGGCGTGCTCCTCGTCCCACCGCTTGCGCAGCTCGTCCAGGCGGGCGAACCGCTCGCTCCGGGCCTCGTGGTAGGTGTTGAAGGCCCCGCCGTGCACCCACGTGTCGTTGCCCGCCGCGCCCAGCTCCACCGTGACGATCCGGTCGGGGACCCGGCTGAGCAGCTCGCGGTCGTGCGAGACGAACAGAACCGACTTGGGGGTGGCGCGCAGCGCCTCCTCCAGCCAGCGCTTGCCGGGCACGTCCAGGTAGTTGTCCGGCTCGTCCAACAACAGGACCGGCGCCGGTCCGCGCAGCAGCGCCTCGACCACCAGCCGTTTCTGTTCACCGCCGGAGAGCGTGCGCACCTCCCGCCACCGGCAGCGTTCGTAGGCCACACCCAGGGCGGCCACACAGCACTGGTCCCACACCACCTCGGCCTCGTAGCCTCCGGCGTCGCCGTACCGGGCGATCGCCTCCGCGTAGCGCATCTGCGTGGCCTCGTCCTCGGAGAGCATCATGGCCCCCTCGGCCGTCTCCAGGTCCGCGTGGGCCCGGCGCACCGGCGCGGGGGCGACCGACACCAGGAGTTCGTGCACGGTGGTGGCGTCGCGCACGTGTCCCACGAACTGAGGCATCACCCCCAGTTCGCCGTCGACGGTGACCGCGCCCGACTGGGGCGTGAACTCACCGCGCACCAGACGCAGCAGGGTGCTCTTGCCCGCGCCGTTGGCGCCCACGAGCGCGGTCTTGGACCCCTCGCCGACCCGGAACGACACCCCGTCCAGCAGCACCCTCCCGTCGGGGAGGGTGTGTGTCACCTGGTTGACGTCGACGTAGCCCACGACCGCTCTTCCTGTTGCTCACGAATTCCGCGCACGCTTCGGCGGTGCGGAAGGTCAGCGTTCCACGGGGGTTCGCGCCCCGGCAATCGGTTTTCCCTGGAAGGACCGGGCCCGGACCTTAAGAGTCCCTTAGCTGACACCTAAGGTCCGGTGAAACCCGCTGTGTGCCTGTTCACCCCTGTTCTAGGTTCTTCTCGCCGGGCAGTGAACCGGTGTGTTCGGGGACGACGTGGTCCCCGGACCCGAAGGCGCGGAGAAAGGCGGCGGGGTGACTCTCACACAGGGAGCTGCGGGCACACACGAGGCGACGGGGGCTGCCCCGGAACATCGGGCCTGTTGCGCCGAACCTCGCGAGCGGCCGGTCCCGATCGAGCGCATGTCGATGCTCTCCAACCAGGCCTCCGTGGCGCTGCTGGGCCCGGACGCGCGCCTGCTCTGGTTCTGCCACCCCGAGCCGGACTC
>NZ_QGTF01000010.1:0-238066 GCF_003182025.1 Nocardiopsis sp. L17-MgMaSL7
GTCAGAAGGGCGTCAAGGTCGGTCGTCACACACTGATCCTCGACGCCCTTCGTCATGCCCGCAGCTGGTTCAGAGATTTCCCATCAACGATCTAGGGCGTGTTCTGAAGAGCCACTAGTCAGCGGTTCGTGACGCCCCTTCCGAGCCCCGGCAACCACGCCCTATTTCGTATGCAGGAGGGCGACCCATTCAGGGCCGGGAAAGAGGAGGTGTCCGTGGCCGGGGAACTTGGAGTCCCGGACCGCGACACCGGGCCGCAGGCCAGCGACCTCCATGCAATCGCTAGCGTTCGCACTGTGTGAGGATTCGCGGTACCGGGCGACTTCCACGCAGTTCTGCGACTGATTGCTGTAGCTGGATTTGTGGAAGGTGAGTCCGTTGATGTGGGAGTGCATCTCTGGGGCCTCCGCCGGGGGTGGGGGTACTGACTGGCTCATGAACGGTCCTGCCCGCTTCTACACCACGTGTTCAGAGGAGAAAGTCCCGAGCTCTGTCCAGTTGTAAACATGGGCACCCACTGTCCATGGGGCAACAAGGTAACGCGGCCCAGTTGCGTCAGCTAGTAGAACGCACAGGCCCCGGCTGAGTACAGCCAGGGCCAGTTTGCGTGCCAGGGGTTACACCTGGTCGGTGCGGATGACCCCGAGGGCGGCGGCCCACTCCGTGCCTGCGAACCCCAGGTATCCGGCATGCCTGTTCTGGGTGTCGCGGACCAGGTGCTCACCGGGAAGGTCGGCGACCTCCACGCAGTTCTGCGGGGTGCTGTAGCTCGACTTGCGGAACGTGAGTTCGTCGATGTGAAGGTGCATCCTGGGGTCCTCCGCTGGGGGTGGGGCAGTGACTCACTCATACACAGCCCTGCCCGCTTCTACACCCTGTGTGCGGAGAAAACGTCCCTACCCCTGTCCTGCTGCGGACAGTTGCGTCTGGTCCCCGCCCGCAGCCAGAGGGGTACGGTCCTCGCGGGAAATGCATTGGGTAATGCATGTAGAAGGCCCCGACCGCGAGAATTCGCCGAGACGGTCAGGGCCTTCTGCTCTCCAGATCTACCTACGGACGGTTCCGAGTAGTGCTGACCACTCAGTGGCCTCGAACACGAGGTGACCGTGATCGCGGTGCTGGGTGTCGCGGACGGCAGCCGCAGACGGGAGGTCTGCGACCTCAACGCAGTTCTGGTCACGGGCACCGCTGTAGCTGCTCTTGCGCCAGCTGGTGGGGAGGGTTCGGGAAACGCTCATGGGATTGTTCTCTACGCTTTCTGCTTCTCGGTGATCAGGGTCCGGATCAGGGCCCGGGAGTCCTCGACCGACAGGGCGAACGCGGTGATGTGCCGCCACAGGCTCTCGTACTGCTCCAAGTGTGACGGCTTCTCCAAGAACAGCTCATCAGACCACGTGGAGACATAGACCGTGCCCGGGTCCGGATCAGGGAAATCGAGGATTACGAACGGTGCTGTGAGCGCCGCGTGTGGACCGGCCGCGTCAGGAAGGACCTGGACACCTAGACGGGGACCTTGAACCTCCAAGAGGTGTTCCAGTTGTCCGCGAGGGCTCTTGCGAAGGGCAGCTTCGTCCACCACAGCCCAGTACAGGGGCGCGTCGGGACCGGAGAGTACTTGCTTTCGGATCATGCGGGCCTGGACTCGGCGATCGACCTCGTCCTCGTCGGTGAACCCTCCCGCTTTGATCACCGCACGGGCGTATTCCTCTGTCTGGAGTAGACCGGGAATCGCGAGTGCCTCGAACGTTCGGACCGATCGGGCCTCAGCCTCCAGACCGACGAACGTTCCCGATCCCCACACATCGCTGTAGCTGACCCACCAGCCTTGCTGCCGGGACTGCTTGACGAGGGACAGTGTCGCCTCTCGACGCTCAGCATCGGTGATCTCGTAGATGTTGAGGAGGTCCTCGATGTCGCGGCGGTTCGGCCTCTTCCACTGGTTCTGTTCGATGTGGGTGAGCTTGCCACGCGACCATCCGAGCGTGTCGGTCACGTGCTGGGCGGTGTAGCCCTTTGCTTCGCGCATCTCTCGTAGCACGTACGACAGGCGCCGTCGGCGCACGGTCGGGGATCCGGACACGTCGGAGCTCCTTCGGGTTCGACTTCTCTGTGCCGATCCTACGTCGATCTTCGCACTACGGGACATAATGCCGTCCGCCAATCTCTCAGTTGGATGTGGAAGCGTATCCCCTGCGCTTGATTTGTTCATTGGCATTGCAAATTCGGCCGCCAGTGGTGATGATGGCTACACCCAATGCATCGCCGGATCTCTCATCCGGCACCCATACCGGAGGTGCGCGCCTATGGCGCCCCGATCCCTGAATCTCTCTGCGCTGGCATGCATGTGCTATCTCGCGTCCGAGGCGTTCCGTCGCCGTCGTCCCAGGCAGGCCGCGCGGGTGCGTGCCTTCGCCGCCAACCCCCGCCGCACCACTTCTCGCCCGCGAGGCCCGTTGATCCCCTCACCCCGGAGGCCGATCGACACCATTCCCATGGAGGTTCTGGGGGCTGTCCTGGCCGGGCTGCGGCGATTGGCGGTGACCCCGTGAACGCGCTCGCCCCCGCACAGGCCCACCAACAGGAGCGACTCCTCCTGCCCTACGACCTGACCAACAACCCGTGGACCCGGAACGAGGGAGAGCAGTGATGTTGGACGTTGACACCCAGGACCTGCTGGCCGTAGCCGAGAACGCCCTAACCGCCCCGGCTCACCTGACCTCCGCGCAGCTCGCGGAGTGGCACGCCCACACCCTGCGCCACCGCCTCCCGCTGATCCAGGAAGGCTTGCGGATCGCTCGGGAAGAGGGTGACGCGGAGGTGGCGATGCAGCTCATCGACCAGGCCATCCACGACCATCCCACCACCACCGTCACCGCCGTGGCTGGGTCGGTGTTGCATCTGAGCACCGCCGATCAGGGACTCCCTATACCGGAGCACGTGCTCTGTGCCCTGCTCTACAAGCACTGGGCTATGACCGTGGAAGGCGCACCCCCACACGAGGTCTACGTGGCCCGCCGCCCTCTGGGCTGGACCGGTGACGGAGACCCCTACGAAAGGATCACCGCGCCCGACCGCACTGAACTGCTGCGGTTGCTCGCGCACCGCCACCTCGGCGTCCACCGACGTGGCCCCGAACCCCCGACCGCCGCCTGAAGAAGCCCATGAAAAAGCTCTGGCGGGTGCAGCAACACCCCCAGAGCAGGCCGACAACCACCCCTGTCTAAGAGAAAGCGAATTGCCGACATGGCTATTGTGCCGCACACCCCTGCCCTCAACCACACGAACCACCCACCCGCCGGGCCCCGGTGGGAATGCCGCCTCTACCCCGGACAGCTGTCCCACACCCGCCAAGTCCGCACCGACCTGGCCGCAGACCTCAACGGGCTGACCGGTATCGGGGCCGAGGCCCGTCAGGACATGGTGCTGTGTCTGAGCGAGATGTTCGCCAACGCCTGCGACCACTCCCGTTCCGGGCAGGACCCCGAAGGGTGTGTGGTCCGCACCCTGGACACGCCCCGCCCGGGAACGGTCCGGATCTCGATCATCGACGACGGCACCCGCACCGACACCACCGACTCTTCCCCGAAGGTTCCGCGCAGGCGCACCAGGCAAGAGTGGGATCGGGCTGAACGCGGCCGGGGGCTGCTGCTGCTCGACCACCTCGCCACCCGATGGGGAACCCGCCCGGTGCTGGACTTCCCCTTCTGCGCAGGGTTGGGCACCGTCATCTGGGCCGAGTTCACCCACCCCGCACTGACCTGCGCTGGCGACTCCTGCGGTGGAGGTGCCCGATGACCGGCCACCAGCTCAGCGCACAGGTGCGGTCAGTGCTGACCTCACCCCGAGGCCACCGCTTCCACCGCCCAACCACCAGCACCCACCAGCCCAGGCCCACCCCACCTCGGGCCACCCCTCCCCGGGCTGTCCCGCCTCCGGCATCAGAGTCGCCCCGGGCCCGGGCTGTCCCGCCTCCGGCGTCGGAGTCTCCTTGGGACGAGACCTACCAGGCTCGCCAGGAACGCCTGCTGCGCCAGATGAGCGGCAACCCCCGGGTGGCGTACATGCTTCAACACGGACCCCTCCCGCACTGGGTCAAAGTGGCCCGCCAACAACGCGAACAGAAGGCCCAAGAGGCCCAAAGGGCGGCCGCCGCCGCGCGGGCAGAGCCGGAACCGGCCCTCCCTCGGGGCCGCCACCGGGCACCCCGCCGGTGGTGGGGATGGCCCGCCACCGCCATCAGCTCCACCCTCCTCCTGGGCCTGACCACCCTGAACACCCTCGGCCGAACCCTCTCCCACGAGATCGGCATCCCGACCTGACCACAACACCGGGGCCCGGCACTCGCCGGGCCCCGACCACCCCCGCAAACGCGGGAAGCAGGCGACCACTGCCTGGAGAGAGGAAGCGAGACGCCGTGGACGACATGGACCGCCTGCGAAAAGTGCGGTGAGCCGTGCCAAGGCAAGCCGTGCGGTGACTACACGTAGAGCCCCGTTTCGCCCCCGAACCCCGTGGGCCCGGAGACCCGTCTCGGGCGAGCGGGTCCGAACGTCGCCCCGCTCGGCGGCGAACCCCTGTCCAGCGGGTAGATCCCTTCGGGCAGGAACCCCCGTTTCACGGAAGGAGACCTACGTTGTCCGACTTCATGCCCCCACCCACAGTGAACGTTCCGTCCGGCCTGTTCACGTCCCCGCCCCGGGACGTCGTGCAGAGCCCCGAGCAGAGCCACGAGTACAAGAAAAGTTCCGGCTCCTCCGACGCGGCGCACACCTACGACACCACCAAGCGCTAACCATCTGACCCGCTGAATCAACGCACGGCCCCGGAGCGGATGGTCTGGTCGACCCGGACGGGCTGAGGGTCGCGGTCGAGAGGCTGACCGCCGACAGCTACGTCGAGGAGCGAGACGCGAAGCTTCTAGAGGTTCTGAGTCTGCACATGAGCGCTTCGGCGTTCCTTGGTTGAGAGGACGAAGCGTGTTCACCATGCGACCGGCCACCGAGGATGACGTCACGGGTGTGGCCGAGATGATCCGTGCCCGCTGCGGGTGGCAGGAACAGCGCGGTCTGGAGTCCTGGCGCGAGGAAGTCGACGATCTCGCCGGGCAGGCCGGTTCCGGGTTCATGTGGCTTCTCGAAGATGGCGGCCGGGTCGTCGGATGCACCACGGTGACCACGCACTCACCGCCGAAGGACTGGACCCCAGAGGAAGCGGCTGACCCTGCCCTCTACCTGTTCACGACCGTAACTGACCCGGCCTACCGAGAGCACAAGCCGGGGACCTTGATCGCGTTGTGGGCGGTCGACCAGGCCGCTCGGCAGGGACGCCAGTGGGTACGACGTGGCTGTTACTTCCCCGAGTTGGTCAAGTACTACGAGACCCAGGGGTACGACCTGATCAAGGAGCAGGACCGCAGCGCCGGACACCTGTACCTACTCGCGCGTCGCGCTGAACGCCTGGACCTCGACGCCCTCGGGCTGATGACGGTCTGACCCCACCAACGACGAAGAGCGCCCCCAGACCGCCACGGCGGCCTGGGGTGCTTCACATGGCGACGACGTACAAGTCGCCACAGACGGCTGTGCGGCGCGCTTCGGGGTGGACGCCGTCCATGCGTCACCAACGCACCCCGGCCGTCTGGGACCATCCCCGGCGTGCCGGGAGCGGAGTCAGGTGCTCGGGCAGTACAAGCGGCTGAGGTGTTCCTGGAGGAGGGGCGCGGGTGGCTGGGGCATGGTTCCGTCCCCAGCCTGTGGATAACCGGTCGAGAAACGTTACGACGACCGCCGCCGGGACCGCCCCAGCGGCAGGGGTCGGCTTTCGTTGCGTATTTTCGTCACGGCCGAGTTGCGTCCCCGCGACCACCCCGCCGCAGGTCACCACTCCACCCCCCACGCCTCGGAACCAGGGGACCCGGCGCCGCGAACCCCTCACCGGGGGACACGCACCGCCCCCGACTCAGAGCTCCGGGAAACCCACCGTGACCACCAGTCCCCCCTCCGGACGTGCCCTCGCGGTGGCCTTGGCACCGTGCGCTGTGGAGATCGAACGGACGATGGACAGCCCGAGCCCGCTCCCGGGGCGGTCCCGGTGCAGCCGGGCCGCGTCTCCACGGTGGAAGGGCTCGAACAGCTCCTCCGCGTCACGCACCTCCGTCCCGGAGTTGGTCACCCTGAGCACCGTGCGTCCCGCCGCCGTGCGCACCCGCACCTCCACCCACCCGTCGGCGGTGTTGTAGCGCACCGCGTTCTCCACCAGGTTGCGCACCAGGTGCTCCAACAGAACCGGATCGCCGTCCACCGGAGCGGGTTCCACGTCCAACCGCAGGTCCACCCCCTCCTCCTCGGCCGCGCCCGCCTGCTGGGCGACCGCGCCCTGGACCACCTCCGCCAGGTCCACCTCCTCGGTCCGCGCCAGCCCCCGATCGGAGCGGGCCAGCAACAGCAACCCGCTGATCAGCGCCTCACTGCGCGCCACCGAGTCCAGCGCCCTGCGGAAGGCGGGCCGCAGGTCGTCGGGCACCCGGTCCTGGGCCAGGGGCACCTCCAGCGCCGCACGCTGCACTGACAACGGCGTGCGCAGCTCGTGCGAGGCGTTGGAGACGAATCGGCGCTGGGAGTCGAAGGCCCGTTCCAGCCGGGACAGCATCCCGTCGAAGGTGTCGCCCAGTTCCCGGAACTCGTCGTCCGGCCCGTGCAGGTCCAGCCTGCTGTGCAGGTCGTGCTCGGACAGGGTGCGCGCGGCGTCGGTCACCCGGTGCAGGCGCCGGAGCGGCCCGCCCGCGATCACCCACCCGGCCAGCGCGGCCAACAGGGTGACGCCCAGCAGAATCAGCACCGAGTTCAGGAGCAGGTCCGACAGCACCCCCACCTGGTAGTCGTCGACCAGGACGGCCAGGGGCTCGGTCTCCTCCCACCCGGTGACCGGTGCCGCCTCGCCGGTCGGCGCGGGAACGGTCGGAGCCGGGGCGACGAGGGTCTCGGCCGGGTCGCCATTGGGAATCACCGCCGTCGTGGCCAGCTCCACCCCACGCATCTCCAGGCTCGCGGAGACCATCGCGTAGTTGGCGGCGAGGAGCAGCGCCCCGCCGAGGGCGAAGACCCCCGTGTAGACGAGGGCGAGCTTCGTGCGCAGGGTCAGGCTGGTGAACCGGTCCAGCCAGCGTCGTGGCACGGCCATGGGAGCGGCAGCCATGTCAGATCCGGTATCCGTGGCCGGGGACGGTCTCGATCACCGCGGGCGCACCGAGCTTGCGGCGCAACCCGTGCACCACCACCTTCAGCACCCCGCTGAACGGGTCCAGGTGGGCGTCCCACACCTTCTCGATCAGGTGGGTCGCGGTCACCGGCGCCCCGTCCGCGCGCAGCAGCTCCTCCAGCACGCCCAGCTCCTTGGGGGAGAGCGCGAGCGCCCGCCCGTCCCGGGAGGCGGTCCGGCGGGTGGTGTCCACCACCAGACCCGCCCGGCTGAGCGTGGGAGGGGCGGCCGGACGCGCCCGGCGGCCCAGCGCACGCACCCGCGCCACCAGCTCCAGGTACGCGAAGGGTTTGGCCAGGTAGTCGTCGGCGCCCAGGTCGAGCCCGTCCACCCGGTCCTCCAGCCCGCCTGCGGCGGTGAGCATCAGCACCCGCGCCTGCACCCCGGGGTCCTCCGCGATCCGCAGGCACACCTGATCCCCGTGCAGCACCGGCAGGTCGCGGTCCAGGACGACCACGTCGTAGTCGTGCACGGTGGCCATCTCCAGCCCGGTGTCGCCGTCGTGGCACACGTCCACCGCCATGCCCTCACCACGCAGCCCCTCGGCGACCGTCTCCGCCAGGTCGGGCTCGTCCTCCACCACCAGAATGCGCACGCTTCCCCCTCGCCCCAGTCTCCAGCCGTCGCTTTCCCGACTGACCAGCACTATCCGCCGCCCGGTTAGGCCGAGGTTAACCCCGCCGAGCCCCCGCCTGGCCGGGGAACCGGAGGCTCGCGAAACCTGCGGACCCTAACCACCGGCTAACCGTGGTCCCGCTGACATGTGGCGTGCACCCACAAGCGGCGTCGGCGGAAAAACGGCGCCCGAACCTGGAGGACCACATGCGTTCACTGACCCTCACGGCCGTGGCCACGGCGGCGGCCGGGCTCCTGCTCACCGGCTGCGGGGCCCTCGGCGACGACGCGGCGGACTCGGAGTCCACCGAGGAGAAGACCATGGAGGAGGCGATGCTGGACTACGCCGCCTGCATGCGCGACGCCGGTTTCGACATGCCCGACCCCGACTCGGACGGCGGCATGGTCGCCCTCCCCGCCATGGAGGAACCGGACGAGGAGATGCTCGCGGCCATGGAGGAGTGCGACGCGCTCCTCCCGGTGGACGAGAACGCGCCCTCCGAGGAGGAACAGTTCGAGTCCGACCTCATGGTGGCCGAGTGCCTGCGGGAGAACGGCATCGACGTCGAGGACCCCGAGCGCGGCATGGGCCTCGCCATCCCGGTCGACCCCGAGGACGACGAGCACATGGCCGCCGTCAGCTCCTGCACCGAGGAGGGCGGGCGGAGCCTGGAGCTCGAGGCCGGACCCGAGGACGACTCGTGAGCGCGGACACCGAACTCCTTCCCGAGGACGGGGCCGACGACACCGAACGGCGTCGGCCCCGGCGGAACCGGGGATTCCTGTGGCTGGCGGCGGCGCTGCTGAGCCTGGTGGTCCTGTGCGCCGGAGCGGCGGTGACGGCCTGGGGCTGGCCCCAGGGCGCCAAGGAGGAGGAGACCACCGCCCCCGGCGCCACCGCCTCGGTCGAGCGCACCACCCTGCTGCGCGAGGAGCGCCTGGACGGCACCCTCGGCTACGCGGGAGCGGGGTCGTTCTTCGCCAGGTCCGACGGGGTGCTCACCTGGCTGCCCGAGGTGGGCGCCGAGCGCTCCGCCGGGCAGCGGGCCTGGGAGATCGACGGCCGTCCCGTCATCCTGCTGCGCGGGGACAAGCCCGCCTACCGGACCCTGGAGCCCGGATCCAAGGGGCCGGACGTGCGCCAGTTCGAGCAGGCGCTCGCCGAACTCGGGTACGGCGGCTTCACCGTGGACGACGAGTACACGTGGCTGACCGCCGAGGCGGTCAGGCGCTGGCAGAGGGACACCGAGGGAATGGAGGTCACCGGCACGGTCGAGCCCGATCAGATCTGGTACGTCTCCGGACCGGTCCGGGTGACCGGCCACGAGGCGGCGGTCGGCGAGAGCGTGGGACCGGCGACCCCCCTGCTCACCACCGCGTCCACCCACCGAGTCGTCCGGATCGACCTCAAGGTGGGCGACCGCGACCTCGTCGACGAGGGCGACGAGGTCACCGTGGAGATGCCGGACGGCCAGACGGTCGACGGCGAAGTGGAGTCCGTGGGGGACGTGGCACAGGTGGAGGAGGACGAGTCCGGTATGGGCGGGAGTGGCTCGGCCACCGTGGAGGTACTGGTCTCCCTCGACGCGGAGGGCGACGGCGCCGAGGGCTTCCTGGACCAGGCGCCGGTCAAGGTCCGGGCCAAGGGGGAGTCGCGCGAGGACGTGCTCGCCGCCCCGGTCGGTGCCCTGATCGCCCTCTCCGGAGGAGGCTACGGGCTGTCCGTGGTGGGCGGCGACGGAGCGGTGAGGGACGTTCCGGTGGAGACCGGCTGGTTCTCCGACGGGCTCGTGGAGGTGACCGGCGACGGCGTCGACGCGGGCACCGAGGTGGTGGTTCCCGAATGACCGCCGTGGAGTTCACCGGGGTGAGCCGCCACTATCCGGGCGGGGTTCGGGCGCTGGACGGCGTGGACCTGAACGTCGAGCGGGGGGAGATGCTCGCGATCGTGGGCCCCTCGGGGTCGGGGAAGTCCACGCTGCTCAACCTGCTCGGCACCCTGGACGCCCCGACCTCCGGCCACGTGCGCGTGTTCGGCCACGACGTCGGCGAGCTCACCGACGACCAGCTCTCCGCGCTGCGGGCGCGGACGATCGGGTTCGTCTTCCAGCAGTTCCACCTGGCACCCAACGTGTACGCGGTGGACAACGTGGCCGACGGTCTGCTGTACTCCGGCGTCCCGGCCCGCACCCGCGTGCGGCGGGCCCGGCGGGCACTGGAGCGCGTGGGGTTGGCGGACCGGGCCCACCACCGGCCGCACGAGCTCTCCGGAGGGCAGAAGCAGAGGGTCGCGATCGCCCGGGCCGTGGTGGGTTCGCCGCCGCTGCTCCTGGCCGACGAGCCCACCGGGGCGCTGGACACCGCCTCCGGCGACGCCGTGATGCGGGTGCTCCGGGAGCTGAACGGGGACGGAGTCACGGTTGTGGTGATCACCCACGACCGTGAACTGGCCGCCTCCCTGCCGCGCCGCGTGGAGGTGCGCGACGGCCGTGTCGTCGAGGACTCGGGTACCTCACGGGGAGCGGGCGACCCAGGAGCCCTTGGCGTCCCACCGGCCTCGGAGAACCCCCTGGCTCCGGGCGTCGCTCCGGGCCCGGAGAGTACGTGGAGCCGGGCGGAGGCGGGCCGGTGAGGGGGCTCCTGCGGCGGTGGCGCGACCGCCGATCACCGCTCCGCCCCGCCCGACTCTCCCTGGTCGACCGGTTGCGCACCGGATCGAGCGGGCTGCGCGCCCGGCCCACGCGCGTGGTGCTCTCCGCCCTGGGCATCGCCATCGGGATCGCCGCGATGGTCGCGGTGGTGGGGGTCTCCTCCTCCGGCCAGGCCGAACTCGAACAGCGGATCGCACGGCTCGGCACCAACCTGGTCACCGTGAGTCCGGGCGAGGACCTGTTCGGCGACGCCGCCAAGCTTCCCGAGGAGGCGCGGGGGCGGATCGACCGCATGCCGGAGGTCGAGCACACCTCGCAGGTGGAGCAGGTGAGCGGGACCCACGTCTACCGGAGCGACCTCGTGCCGAGCGCGGAGTCCGGCGGTATCACCGCCTACGGGGTGGACCTCGACCTGTTGGAGGCCGTCCGCGCTGAGGTGGACGAGGGCACGTGGCTGAACGGGGCCACCTCCGACCACCCCGCCGTCGTGCTCGGCGCGTCGGCGGCCGGGCGCCTCGGCGTGGACCGGATCACCCCGGACACGCTGGTGCTGATCGGGGACACCTACTTCTCCGTGGTCGGTGTGCTGGAACGGGTGGAGCTGGCGCCGGAGCTGGACAACGCCGCGCTGGTCGGCCAGCGGGTCGCCGAGGACGTGCTGGGTGCCAAGGGCGAGGCCTCCACGGTGTACGTGCGGGTCGATCCCGACCAGGTGGAGCGGGTCCGGGACGAGGTGGGCCGCAACGCCAACCCGGAGAAGCCGAACGAGGCCAAGGTCTCCCGCCCGTCGGACGCGCTGGAGGCCCAGCAGGCCGCTGACCAGACCTTCCAGGGCCTGCTGCTCGGGCTGGGCGGGGTCGCCCTGCTCGTGGGCGGCGTGGGGGTGGCCAACACGATGGTCATCTCCGTGCTGGAGCGCCGGGGTGAGATCGGCCTGCGGCGCGCCCTGGGCGCCACCCGACGCGACATCCGGGGCCAGTTCCTGGTGGAGGCGATGGCCCTGTCCGCGCTGGGCGGGGTGTTCGGGGTGCTCCTGGGTTCCCTGGCCACAGCGGGGTACGCGCTGCTGCGCGGCTGGCCGGTCTCCCTGCCCTGGTGGGCGGGGGCGGGCGCGGTGGCCGCGACGGTGGTCATCGGCGCGGTGGCCGGGATCGTGCCCGCACTGCGGGCCGCCGCACAGCACCCCACCGAAGCGCTCGGCACCGCCTGAGCCCCGGCACTGCTTGAGCTCCCGGCTCCGTCTGAGCCCCGGGTCCGTGAACCACGGCGGCCCGGACCCGGTACTTCCCGGGTCCGGGCCGCCGATCGGGTTCGATGCAGCCGATCGTGCCTCACACCTGCGTGCCGTCGGAGCCCGGCACCGGTACCTTCCACCCCGGCAGGGTGCTGCCGGGGTTGTGTCTCACGGCTGTGCGCTGGAGCCCGGGACGGGTACCTTTCACACCGGCATGGTGTTGCCGGGCTTCTGCCCCACACCTGTGTGCCGTCGGAGCCTGGGGGACCGGGATCCTGCACACCGGCAGGGTGCTGCCGGGGTCGCGCCTCACGGCTGCGCGTTCGAGCCCGGGACCGGGACCCTCCACACCAGCACGGTGCCACCCTCCTCGCCCCTGCCCGCGCTGAACCCGCCGCCCAGCGCCTGGGCCCGCTGGTCCAGGTTGCGCAGGCCGCTGCGGCGACCCTCCTCGGGCAGCCCCACCCCGTTGTCGGTGATGGTCAAAACCAGGGTGGTGGGCCGGCCGGTGGTCGACTGCTCCTCCACCGTCACCGAGACGTGCACCTCCGTGGCGCGCGCGTGCCGGGCGACGTTGGTCAACCCCTCACCCAGGACAGCCAGCAGCTGTTCGCCCACCTCGTCGGGCACGGACGCGTCGATCGGGCCGTCCAGGCTCACACCCGGGTGGCAGCCCAGACTGTGCGCGGTGTTCTCCGCCAGCCGAAGGATCTGCCCCCGCAGCGACGTGTCCCGTCGGCTCGGCGGGTGCTGGAGGTCGAAGATGGTCGACCTGATCTCCCGGATCGTGCTGTCCAGCTCGTCGATGGTGCGCTGGACCCGTTCCTCCGCCTCCGTGGAGCCGATGAGCCGGACCGTGCTCATGAGGGTCATCGCGGACGCGAACAGCCGCTGGATCACCACGTCGTGCAGGTCCTTGGCGATCCGGTCGCGCTCCTCCAGGACCACGATCCGCTCGCTGTCCCGCCGGGCCTCGGCCAACTCCAGCGCCACCCCCGCCTGCACGGAGAAGGAGTTCAGCATGCGCCTTATGTTGGAGTCGAACGGCGCCCGCTCGGAGAGCTTGCCGAGCAGCAGCACCCCGCGGGTGTTGCCGGGGGTGCCCAACGGCACCAGCAACCCGGGGCCGTAGCCGCGGTGGGTGAGCATGGGGCAGTTGGCCTGGCGCAGGTCGGGGACGGCCGCGGCCTCACCCGACTCGTACACCGAGCCGCAGGCGGAGTCCTGGATCTCCACGGGCGTCCCCAGGATCTCCTGGGCGATCGGGCCGTCCGCGAACTCCGCGAACAGGTGCCCCCGCGCGTGCGGGTCCGGCAGCATCACCACGGCGGTGTCCGCACCAGCAATCTCCCTGGCCTGCGCGGCGAGGTAGGCCAGCACCTCGTCGGTGTCCGCGCCCGACAGCAGCCGGGTGGTGATCTCCGTGGAGGCGGCCAGCCACCGCTCGCGCAGCCGGGTCTCCTCGTACAGACGGGCGTTCTCGATGGCCACACCGGCGGCGGTCGCCAGCGCGGTCACGATGGTCTCGTCCTCCTCGTCGAACTCCCCGCCGTTCTCCTTCTCCGTCAGGTAGAGGTTGCCGAACACCTCGCCGCGTACCTGGATCGGCACCCCGAGGAAGCTGGTCATCCTCGGGTGGCCCTCCGGGAACCCGCCGAAGTCCGGGTGGTCGCGCAGGTCGGAGAGGCGGAGCGTGGTCTGCTCGAACGAGGGGGTGCCGAGCACGCCCTTGCCGTGCGGGAACCGGCCGATCCGCTCGGCCTGCGCCTGGGTGAACCCGACCGGGATGAACTCGGTGAAACCGCCGTCCTCACCGATCACGCCCAGCCCGGCGAACCTGGCCTCGGCCAGGTGGGCGGCGGCCTCGGTGAGCCTTCGCAGTACGGTCGCCAGGTCCAGATCGCCACCGATGTCCAGGACGGCCTGGAGCAGAGAGTGCATCCTCCCCTGAGCGGAGAGCCCCGGGTTCATCTGGGAGTGCACATCCGCGAGGAGCTCGTCCAGGGACTTCGGGGACCACCGGTGGCTCTGGGGGATCTTGGTCATGTGTGGTTCAACCTCCGCAGAGCCGTTGAGGGGTTGAGGGCTAATACTCGAATTGTCGTTGGTTTTTTCCCGGTTTGCCACATCTTCCTGCTAGGAAGCTTGTTCGAGGTGCTGGGAATTCCTTGGGAATCGAGGACAGGGGCCCGGCAATTCATGCTAACGTCACCGTCAGTCGGCGCAGGAAGGCACTCTGTGACCTCGCGCCCCGCCCCCGCACCCCCAGGTTCCGGGGTGCCACTCACACGAATCCCTCGAGCCCGTCGTCCCCCGGTACCTCACCGGAACGGACCGGCTCACACGGCGGAAGGAAGCCCCGGTGTCTGGATACCACGGTACGGTCGGCGCCATCGGCGTCCGTCCCACCGTGTGTCCGGAACCGCTCCGACGAGCGCTGACGCTCGCCGGTCTGCTCACCGGGGTCCTGTTCACCGTGTGGCTCGTCTCCGCCGCCCCGGCGCACTCCTCGGAGCTGCCCGGCGCCGACAACCCCCTCACCGCCGGTGTGGTGGGGAGTTCCTCCGGCCTGGTGGCGGGCACCGAGACGCTCGGCGGTTCCCTCAGCGGCGCGGTCACCACCGTGAGTGATCGCGCCACCCAGCACGCCACGGAGGCGGTGGACGGTGCCTCGGAGGCCGCGCGTGCGGTCGAGACCGAGGCCTCCGCACCCGTCCAGCAGGTGCGGGACGTGGTCCGGGAGACCTCCCTTCCGCGCCCCGACCACCTGTCCGAACTGGTCGCCACCGACCCCGCGCAGGTCACCGAACCCGCGCCGGGGTCCGAGGGCGACGCCCCCTCCGCCGACGACCGTCAGGACCGCGAGACCGAGGCCCAGGCCCCGGAGGAGCACCGTGCGGTGGCCGAACGGCCCGCCGCCGAAGTCCTGGTCGCGGCCCAGGAGCGCGGTTCCGTCGAGCACCGGGCCAAGGGCGTCACCGAGCGCGACCGGGCCACCGAGACCGCCCCCCGCTCCACCGAGGCGCTCACCACCATCGCGGGCGGCAGCGCCCCCGCGTCCGGTGGCACCGCCTCCGCGCCCGCCGTCGCCGGGTTCCTGCCCGTCACCGGCGCCCCGGCGCCCGCCCCCGGCCTGTTCGAGGCCGCCCGGCACGTCCTGCGCTCGGCTCCCGCCGACTCCGCGGACGAGCCGACCTTCTCTCCGGACTAGCGGACCACCGGACCGCGTCCCGCGCCGCACGCCCCGAGCGTCCCGCGCCGCACGCGATCAGCCCGGCACGGCTATTCAAGCCACACCCTTCCCAGCGGCACCAGCCACGCGGTGACCTTCTGGGGGTTGACGTGAACCCCGCACCTCGAACGCGAGGTTCACGTCAGCCGGTGGTCCGCCAGACCGACCGACTGGATCCGGATCGATCCCGCTCGCCCCCACCAGGGACGCGGGGGTTCACCGACCGGAGAGCTCGCCCGTACCACCCTCAGGACCGGAACCCCTGGCCAGGGAGACGGTCCGACGCGACGGGGCACGACACCCGCTCCGTCGCGTCCCTCGAACAGAACACACGCTCACTCCGGAAGGAAACTCATGTTCCACACCGCCCGTACCTCTGCTCGGACCCTGCTCGTGGCCGCCGGGACCGCTGGATTCGTCGCCCTTGGCGCCGGCGTCGCCGGGGCCGACACACTCGGCGGTGTCACGGACGGCCTCCCCCTGGGCGATCTGGGCAACCGGGTGCCCGCCGTCCTGACCGAGGGCGTCTCCACGCCGCTCGGCGACCTGGTCAAGGTCCAGCCCGGCGAGATCTCCGCCCAGCCCGACATCCAGCACCAGTCCGGCCAGAGCGCCCCCGTCGGGACGGTCGTCGGTGACACCGTCTCCGCCGACACCCCGGTCACGACCGGCAAGGACAATGCCGGGAACGTCGGCCCGCTGGACCTCGGCAAGGCCACGGAGACCCTGCCGCTCAGCGAGGCCGGCGGCGCGGTGGACCCGGTCTCCATGCTGCTCGGCGGCACCGGCCTGCTCGACGGCCTCTCCTTGGACGGCGGCCAGACCCTGCCGCTGAGTGCCGCCAGCTCCCCCCTCAACCTGGCCGAGGGTGCCTCCGTCGTCGACGACACCGTCACCGAGCTGGGCACCCGCGCCCAGAGCGGTCTGCACCAGCCCGGCCTCGACGTGGTCGGCCTGGACGACCTCGGCGTCAAGCAGCTGGGCGAGACCGTCCCGATGAGCGGTCCGGTCGGTCTGGACGCGGGCGAGAACGCCGACCTCACCGGTGGCCTGACCACCCTGCTGCCCAAGGACGTCAAGGACACGCTGCACATGTCCGGGCCCTCGGAGTCCCAGACGGTGGGTGCGGCCGAGGACGCCGTCACCGACACCGTGGGTGAGGTCCGCGGCGCTGTCAGCGGCCTGGGGGTCGAGGACACCCTGTCGATGTCCGGCCCCTCGGAGCTCCAGACGGTGGGTGCGGCCGAGGACGCCGTCACCGACACCGTGGGTGACGTCCGTGGCGCTGTCAGCGGCCTGGGGGTCGAGGACACCCTGTCGATGTCCGGCGCCGGAACGGACCTGGTCGGCGACCTGCTGCCGAAGACCCCCGGCGGCGACCTGGTCGACGTCCAGGGCCTGCCCGAGCTGGGGCAGCCCGAGGTCGCCCCGCTGCCCCTCGCCTCCGAGCTGCCCACCGAGGAGCTGACCGGCGGCGACCTGCCCCTCGAACTGCCGCTCGGACTGTAGGGACCACGAACGTGCGCCCGTCGGTCGTGGCGGGCGCACCACGCCTCGGGCGGTGAGCGGGACCATCTCCGTTGACCGTGGTGCCAGTGGGGACTGTGGGGGTTTCCCGGCACGTACCAGCGGAGAGCCAGAGTTCCCGCCGCCCGGGGCACCTGCCCTGCCAGGGGCATGAAGGGGCCCCCGTCGCGGATCGCGACGGGGGCCCTCCGCGTGTGTGGGCCTCGGCCACCGGCCGTCACGCGGGACGGCGGATACGACCCTTGCGGGGGGCGGGACATGTCCCTGCGCGTGTGTGGGCCTTGGCCATCGGCCGTCACGGGACGGCGGATACGACCCTTGAGGGGGCGGGACACGACCCCCGCGACGGGGTGGTGGACGACCCTCGGCGTGTGCGGGGCCTCCGTCGGTGGCCCGCCCCGTCACCGGAGACGAGAGGGCCTCCGCCGCTGTCCGCGGTGGAGGCCCTCTGCGTGAACGGTTCGGCCGCTCGTGGCTACCAGCCTTCCTCGCCGGTACCGAAGCCGAGGCCGTCCTGGCACGGGTTGGACGTGGCGTCGCGTCCCTCGCCCGGACGCGCGGACGGCTCAGGGGAGGCGGCGCCGGACTCGGCCTCCTCATCCGCGCCCTCGGAGCCGGTGTCGACCGGAGTGGGCTCGTCCCCGGGCTGCTCCTCCGGCACGGGAGAGTCGTCGGCGAGCAGTGCGGGCAGCGGGCGGTCCTCGCGCACGGCGGAGAACAGCTCGGCGGCCTCCTCCTCGTGCCACATGACCCGGTTCGGGTCGTAGGGCGCCTGGTACCAGGGGACCGTGTGGAACTCGATGTCGGACAGGTCCACGTCAGCCATGGTGACCGCGATGGACAGCATCCGGTCCAGCGACAGCTCGCGGTCGGTGGCGCTGTGCTGGGCCACCGCCTGGAGGATGCCGTTGAGCTTGCTCGGGCTGCTGAGCACGTCGCTGCTGGTCACCTGGTCCGCCAGGGCGGCCAGGAACATCTGCTGCCGGTCGATGCGGCCCATGTCCCCGCCGTCGCCGATGTCGTAGCGGGCGCGGACGAAGGACAGCGCCTGCTCACCGTCGAGCGTCTGGTCGCCGGCGTCGAGGTCGAGCTTGGCGCGGCGGTCCTGCATGGGCTCCGGGATGCACATGTCCACCCCGCCCATGGCGTTCACGACGTCGCGGAAGCTCGCGAAGCTCAGGTGCACGAAGTGGTCGACCCGGATGTCGGTGAGGGTCTCGATGGTCCGCACCACGCAGGGCGGTCCGCCGTGGTACATCGCGGCGTTGATCATGCCGAAGTAGCCGTAGGTGCCCTCGGTCTTGCCGTAGGAGTCGCACTCGGGCAGCTGCACCAGTGAGTCGCGCGGGAAGCTGACCACCGAGACGCGCTTGTCGGGCGAGATGTGCGCGAGCATCAGGGAGTCGGAGCGCTCGCCCTCGAACTCGGTCGAGTAGGCGGGGCTGTCCTCCTCATAGCCGTCCGATCCGATGAAGAGGATGTTGACGGCGTCGCTGATCTTGTCCGGCCGCTCCTCGTCGCCGAGCAGTGCCTCGATGTCGTGCTGCACCATGTCGGAGCGCAGCGAGTAGTAGTAGGCGTAGGCGGTGCCCACCCCGACCAGCAGGATCAGCGCCAGGGACGCGGAGGTCCACATGACCACCCTGCGCAGGCGGCTGCGCTTGCGCTTGTTCCTCTTGCCCGACGCGGACGTGGACGCGGCCGCGGCGACCGCGGGTGAGGCGTCCGGTTCCGGGTCGTCCCCGGCCCCGGCCCCCTCGGCGTCGCCGTCCGGTGCGGCCTCGGCGCCCGGCTCCGGGGTGTCCGGGCCGTCGGTGTCCGGCACCGAGGCGGCGGCGGTGACGGTCTCGTCGCCGTCCTCCTCCGAGTCCTTCTCCCCGTCCTTCCGCGCGGCCTCGTCCGGGCCCTCGTCCGCGGCCCTGTCCGGGCCCTCGTCCGCGGCCCTGTCCGGGCCCTCACCCGGGCTCTGCTCCGAGGACTCCCCGGGTTCGGCTTCGGTGTCCCCCGAACCGGCCCCCGTGGTCGTGACCGGCGCGTCGACGTCTATGACGACGGTCTCCGGAGCGTCCTCCCCGCTGGTCGCGGGCTCGCCTTCGGCCGAAGCCTCCTCGGTGGGAGTTTCGGGCTCGGTTGGCTCGGTGGCCTCGCCGGGCGCGTCGGAGTCGGCGGGACCGGAGGAGTCGGGGCCGGTCTCGTCCGGCCCTTCCCGCCTCACGTCCTGCTCCTCGGCGCCCTCGGCCTGCGCGGAGGGCTCGGAGTTCTCGTCTGGTGTCTGGTCCGCGCCGGAATCGGCGGAGTTCTCGTCAGCGGGCATCGTGACAATCTCGGTGAGTTCGGACGGCTGGGCGTGCCAACGGCCGGACACCGACCCTGGAGGGTCACGCGTCCGAGTCCGGGGGAGGGCGGGGGTCGCGCGGGGGAAACACGCGGGCAGACCGGAATCCTGACCGAAAAATCGCCGAGGGGGAGTGCCGAGGCATGGTGAAAAGCCGGGACACCAACGGACTGGGTTCGCCAAGTACACCGGAACCTGCGCGTGGCAGTGATCCTAGGTGAAGTTCTCGTCGAGTGCGTGCTCGGGTTGTCCATGCGCGCGGTTCCTGACCACAATTGCGCCGTACAATTCCTTCGCCGGGTGGCAGTCGTCTGCGAGTTTTCTGTCCGACTGTCTCATCTGTTCCCTTGGGAACCACTTCCGACGCGCCGGTGCGACGCGGGTTATTGGTGGTGAGGAGGGGGCATACGGGCTGATGGTCACGTTCTGCCCGAGTCTGGGAGCCTCCGGATTCCGCGGATCGCTCGCGGCCCGATCGGGATCAGTCGTCCCAGAAGCCGCTCTCCTTCTCCTTCTTCTCGGGCTCCTCCGCGGTGGCGGTCGCAGCACGGCCACCGCCCTTGCCGCTCGGCTTGGCACCGGTCCTCGTGCCCTTGGTGGTCTTGCGCGCGGTTCCGCCGCTGCCTCCGGTGCTTCCGGAGCCGCTGGCGGCCTTGGCGGTGCCGGTGTGGCGCGGACGCGGGGTGACCGAGCTCTTCTCGATGGGCGCGCTGGGTCTGGGGGCCTCGCCGGAGTGGATGCTCAGGGCCTCCTCCTCCACACTGAGCATCTTGCGCATCAGGGCGGGCACCTCGGGCAGACGGTCCGCGCGCAGGTGCGCGCCGAGGACCTCCAGGGCGTGGTCGCACAGGACGCGCTTGGCGGTGGCCGCGCTGACCCCGCTCAGCTGCTCGACCTCGGGCAGGTCGTGTTCGCGCAGCAGACGGACGACCTCGCCGAGTCGCTCCCGGGCCTTGCGGTCGGTCATCGACATGACCGTGAGCTCCGCCTCGCGCAGGAAGTCGGTGCCATCGCCGGTGCCGTCCCGCTCCGCGATGAAGGCGCTGGTGAGGTTGCGGGCGGAGGTGCGGGTGCCGGTGCGCAGTTCGGCGCGGCGGATCTGCCGGGAGTGCAGCGCGGTCACGACCACGCTGGTGACGAGGCTGATCCCGGCGCCGATCACGACGAGCACGGCGGGGTTTTCGAGCAGCATGTGTACGGGAGACCTTTCCGGGCGGTGGTCCGCACGGGACATGGCCACGGTGTTGACGGGGGCGGCGGGTGCGGGGGTGACGGAGGGTGTCCGAGTGCCAGCTGGTACTCGGGTGCGTGACTATTCGGCAGTTCGGTGCTCGTTGTCAAGTGTCACGACGGAGCGGGCGCCCGCGGACGCGGCGCCTTCCCAGTTCAGGACAGACGGGGGCAGGATCGACAGTTCGTCCTCACTACCGCTTGCCCGGCCCCGATTCGGGTAAACCTCGCTGTCCACAGCCTGTGGACAGTCGCCCGGCTCTCTCCGGGTGATCCGGGCAGCCGCGGCCGCACCGCCGCATCCGGTGGTCCCGGTGGACCTAACCGGCCAAGAGGGCGTTCACGGCCTCCGGTGAGAGGATCTCCTCACTGACCATCGCCGCACAGCCGCGCACGCCGGCGTCGTCCCACAGCGTGCTCGCCACGATCCTCAGCTGGCGCGTGGCCAGGGCCGTGCACTGCTGGAACACCACTTCGCGCACGCCCGCCACCAGGTGGTCGTAGGCCTCCGAGAGGTCGCCGCCGAGCACGATCAGCTCCGGGTTGAGCAGGTTGACCGCGCCCGCCAGGGTCTCGCCCAGCCGCCGCCCGGCCTCGCGCACCAGGGTGACCGCCACCGGGTCGCCCTCCGACGCCAGCGCCACCAGCTCCTTGAGGCCAGCCACCTCGCGGCCCTGCTCTGCGGCCTGGTCCAGGAGCCTGCGCCCGCCCGCCACCGACTCCAGGCAGTCGGTGTTGCCGCAGCGGCACGGCAGGCCGCCGCCGTCCCGTACGGGGACGTGGCCGATCTCCCCGGCGGCGCCCAGGGCGCCGCGCAGGAGGCGACCGCCGGAGACCAGACCGGCGCCGATCCCCGTGGAGACCTTCACGAACACCATGTCGTCGGTGTGGCCGTGACCGCCCGCGATGTGCTCCCCGAGCGCCATCACGTTCACGTCGTTGTCCACCATCACCGGGACGGGGAAGCGCTCCGCGACCATCGGGCCCAGGGCCACGCCCGCCCACTTGCCCAGGACCGGGCGGTCCTCGGCGCGTCCGGCGTGGAACTCCACGGTGCCGGGCAGTCCGATGCCCACCCCGCGCACCTCGTCGGGGGAGCGGCCCAGCTCGGAGATCTGCTCCGACCACGTGTCCAACAGCCAGGGCACGGTGGCGTCAGGGCCCTGCTCCATGCGGGGGGTTCCGGGGGTGCGCAGCAGCACCCGCCCGTCGAGATCGCACACGGCCGCCTGGCTGCGGGCCATGCCGAGGGCCGCGGTGAGGATCAGCCCGTTGGAGGCGTTGAACTCCAGCAGTGTGGGCGGTCGGCCCCCGCTGGAGGCGGCGCGGGTCCCCTCGGTCACCAGACCGCCGTCCATCAGCTCGGTGACCCGCAGGGCCACGGACGGACGGGAGAGCCCCGTGGCGCGGGCGATCTCGGAGCGGCTGGTGGCGCTGCCGGTGCGGATCATCTCCAGGATGTGTCCGCTGGTGGCGGTGGAGGACAGGCGTCCCGGGGTTCTGGCCATGCCCTCATTCAACCATTCGCTTGGCGGTGTGGCTCGAAGTTCGTGCACTTATGTAAACTAATGTTATGAAGTGTGCTTGGTTTTTTACCATAGTGCGATTAGGGTCGAAACCGGACCATGGGCCCCCGATCCACGGCCACTCGCCCCCAGTGCGGCGGTAGCCCCCCGCCACCACCTCCGCGCCCCCGTCCCACCCCTCGCACGTCCTCCCCCTCTCGCAGGAGCCAACCGAATGCCGCAGCAGCCCGTGCCCCGCCCCACCGACCTGGTGGTCTTCGGCGGAACCGGTGACCTGTCCATGCGTAAACTGCTCCCCTCCCTCTACCTCCTGGACCGCGACGGCCACCTCGGCGGGGACACCCGGGTCGTGGCGGTCTCCCAGGACGGCCTCACCGACGCCGACCTGCGCGACAAGGCCTCCTCCGCCGTCCGGGGCCACAGCGCCGTCCAGGTGGTCGAACCCGAGGTCCTGCGTCGTTTCCTCGGCCGCCTCTCCCACGTGACCGTCGACGTCGGCGGCGACCCCTCCGGATGGGCCGACCTCGCCGCCGCCCTCACCCCCGGCCGCGACCGCGTCTTCTACCTCGCCGTGCCGCCGATGATCTCCGGGGCCATCTGCCAGGGGCTCCAGGACGCGGGCCTGGTCACCCCCGAGTCCCGCGTCGTCATGGAGAAGCCGCTCGGCCGCGACCTCGACTCCGCCAGGGCCGTCAACGACGCCGTGGGAGCGGTCTTCGAGGAGTCCCGCACCTACCGGATCGACCACTATCTGGGGAAGGAGACCGTGCAGAACCTGCTCGTGCTGCGGTTCGCCAACGTCTTCCTCGAACCCCTGTGGAACTCCCGGTGGATCGACCACGTGCAGATCACCGCCACCGAGACCGTGGGCGTGGGCGGACGGCGCGGCTACTACGACTCCTCCGGCGCCATGCGCGACATGGTGCAGAACCACCTGCTCCAGCTGCTCTGCCTCACCGCCATGGAGCCCCCGGCCAGCTACGACCGCGACGCCGTCCGGGACGAGAAGCTCAAGGTCCTCCAGTCCCTGAGACCCCTCTCCGGGAACCGGGTCGCCGAACACACCGTGCGCGGCCAGTACACGAGGGGGACGGTCCAGGGCGAGGAGGTCCTCGGCTACCTGGACGAGGCGGGCGGACCGGCGACCAGCGACACCGAGACCTTCGTGGCCCTACGCGCGGAGGTCGCCAACTGGCGGTGGGCGGGAGTCCCCTTCTACCTGCGCACCGGCAAGCGCCTGGGGCACGCCCGCTCCGAGATCGTCATCCGCTTCCGCGACGTCCCGCACACCATCTTCCCCGGGGCCGCGGCCTCCGGAGCTGGCAGCCTCGTCATCCGCCTCCAGCCCGACGAGGGCATACACCTGACCATGCTGGCCAAGACGCCCGGCGCCGGTGCGCTGCGTCTGCGGCCGGTTCCGCTGGAGCTCAGCTTCGCCGACACCTTCGCCACCCGCTCTCCCGAGGCCTACGAGCGGCTGCTGATGGACGTGTTGGCCGGGGACTCCACCCTCTTCATGCGCCGCGACGAGGTCGAGGCCGCGTGGCGGTGGGTGGACCCCGTCATCGAGGCCTGGCAGGACCTCGACACCCCACCCGAGACCTACCCCGCCGGAAGCTCCGGCCCCGCAGGAGCGCAGCGGCTCATCGGCCGTTCCGGCAGCACGTGGCACGAAGAGGAGCAGGCATGACCGCGCACACCCCCGGCACCACCCCCGTCGTCCACCAGGTGATCGCGGAGGTCACCCGGCGCCTGACCGAGCGCAGCGACGCGACCCGCTCCGCCTACCTGACCCGTGTCCGTGAAGCGGTCGGCCAGGGCCCGTCCCGCACCTCCCTGGGCTGCGCCAACCTCGCGCACGGATTCGCGGCGTGCGGGGTCGGCGACAAGCTCTCGCTGGCCGGGGACGTCACCCCCAACCTGGCGATCGTCTCCGCGTACAACGACATGCTCTCCGCCCACCAGCCCCTGGAGACCTACCCCGCCGTCATCAAGAAGGCGGTCGCGGAGGCGGGCGGCGTCGCCCAGTTCGCGGGCGGGGTGCCCGCCATGTGCGACGGCATCACCCAGGGCCGGGCGGGGATGGAGCTGTCCCTGTTCAGCCGCGACGTGATCGCGATGTCGGCGGCCGTGGCGCTGTCCCACGACATGTTCGACGGCGCCCTGATGCTCGGCGTGTGCGACAAGATCGTGCCCGGCCTGCTCATCGGCGCCCTGTCCTTCGGTCACCTGCCGGTGGCGTTCGTGCCCGCCGGTCCCATGCACTCCGGCCTGCCCAACAAGGAGAAGGCGCGGGTCCGCCAGAAGTTCGCCGAGGGCAGGGTCGGCCGCACGGAGCTGCTCCAGGCCGAGTCCGCCGCCTACCACTCGCCCGGCACCTGCACCTTCTACGGCACCGCCAACTCCAACCAGATGCTCATGGAGGTCATGGGCCTGCACCTGCCCGGGGCCAGCTTCGAGCAGCCCGGCACCCCGCTGCGCGAGGCCCTGACCGCCGAGGCGGGCCGCCGCGTGCTCGGGCTGACCGCCCTCACCGAACACCACACCCCGGTCGGCGAGCAGATCGACGAGAAGGCCGTCGTGAACGCCGTGGTCGCGCTGCTGGCCACCGGCGGCTCCAGCAACCACACGCTGCATCTGGTCGCCATCGCCCGCGCCGCCGGAATCCAGCTCACCTGGGACGACTTCGCCGACCTGTCCGAGGCCGTGCCGCTGCTCACCCGCATGTACCCCAACGGCGCCGCCGACGTGAACCGCTTCCACGAGGTGGGTGGCATGGCCTTCCTCATCGGCACCCTGCTGGACGCCGGGCTCCTGCACGAGGACGTCCACACCGTCGCCGGTCCGGGCCTGAACCGCTACCGCCAGGTGCCCGAGCTGACCGAGGGCGGCGAGCTGACCTGGGTGGACGGCCCCACGGAGAGCGCGGACACGACGGTGCTGCGCCCGGCCACCGACCCCTTCGCCCCCGACGGCGGACTGCGCATGCTGGAGGGCAACCTCGGCCGCGCCGTGATCAAGGTGTCCGCCGTGGCGCCCGAACGGCACGTCGTGGAGGCCCCCGCCCGGGTCTTCGGGGACCAGGCCGAACTCCAGACGGCCTTCGCCGCCGGTGAGCTGACCGGGGACTTCGTCGCCGTGGTCCGGTTCCAGGGCCCGCGCGCCAACGGCATGCCGGAGCTGCACAAGCTCACCCCGCCGCTGGCCGTGCTCCAGGACCGGGGCCAGAAGGTCGCTCTGGTCACCGACGGGCGCATGTCCGGCGCGTCCGGCAAGGTGCCCGCCGCCATCCACGTCTCACCCGAGGCGGAGGCGGGCGGCCCGCTGGCCAGGGTCCGGGACGGCGACCTCATCCGGCTGGACGCGGTCCGGGGCACACTGGAGGTCCTGGCCGACCTCGACGGGCGCGAGGACGCCCGGCCCACGGTGGACTCCTCCGCCGGGACCGGACGCGAACTCTTCGCCGCCCTGCGCGGGGCGGTCGGCCCGGCCGAGACCGGTGCTGGGGTCTTCGGCCACTGAGCGCGGGCGGCCCGCCCGGCCCGCCTTCCGCGACGCACGTACCCACTGACCACTTGGAGACAGCCATGACGACGATCCCCCGCTCAGGTGCGGACGTGCTCGACCTCGCACCGGTGATGCCCGTGGTGGTGGTCGAGGACGCCGAACACGCCGTCCCGCTGGCACGAGCCCTGGTGGCGGGCGGTCTGCCCGGCATCGAGGTGACCCTGCGGACCCCGGCGGCCCTGGACGCCATCGAGCGGATCGCCCAGGAGGTGCCGGAGGCCGTGGTGGGCGCCGGGACCATCGTCAACGGCGAGCAGGCCCGCTCCGCCGCCAAGGCGGGGGCGCGTTTCCTCGTCAGCCCGGGGTGCACTCCGTCGCTGGCCCGGGCGATGGCCGACACCGGGCTGCCCGCCCTGCCGGGGGTGGCGACGGTGTCGGAGGCGATGGCGCTGCTGGAGCTCGGCCTGACCGAGCTCAAGTTCTTCCCGGCCGAGGCCTCGGGCGGGGCGGCGTTCCTGAAGTCGCTCACCGGCCCGCTGCCGCAGGTCCGGTTCTGCCCCACCGGCGGAATCACCGCGCGCAGCGCCCAGAGCTACCTCGCGCTGCCCAACGTGGGCTGTGTGGGAGGCAGCTGGCTCACCCCCGCCGCGCTGGTCGGCGAGGGCCGCTGGGACGAGGTCACCGAGCTCGCGCGCGAGGCCGCCGCGCTGGAGCGCTGAGCCGGGCGGGTCAGGGCTGGTCGGCGCCGGAGGAGCGGGCGTCGACCAGCACCTGCACCCCGTCCAGGACCCGCTCCAGGCCGAAGGCGAACTCGTGGTCCGGTTCGTAGAGCGCCTGGTGGGCGGTACCGACCGCCACGCCCACGCGCGCGGCCGTCGGGTACCTGGAGTCGTCGATCAGCGCGGACAGCAGGGGGTCGGCGGTCCGCCACCACTGCTGGTCGTCCATCCCCGAGTCGCGGGCGATCCACTCGGAGTTGACGGTCTGCCGGGCGGTGCTCTCCACGTAGCCGTTGACCAGGCTGACGGTGGAGTCCATCTCGACCTCGCTCAACCCGAGCCCGTCCACGGCGGCGAGCTCGTGGTCGTACTTGGCGATGAGGTTGGGGCCGAGAAGGCGCGTGGTGACGGTCTGGAGCATCCACGGGTGGCGGATGTAGAGGTCGCGGTTGGCGTGCGCGATCCGGTGCAGGCGCTCCCGCCAGGTGCCGGACCGCTCGGTGGTGTCCAGATCGGCGTAGGCGGCGTCCACCATGAGGTCGATGAGCTCGCCCTTGCCGGGCACGTAGGTGTACAGGGACATCGTGCCGACGTCCAGGGTCTCGGCGACCCGGCGCATGGACAGCGCGGTGATCCCCTCCGCGTCGGCCAGCTCGGTGGCCGCGACCACGATCCGGTCGATGCTCAGCCCCGGTTTGCCCCTGCGTCGGCTCGCGGGTTCCTGTGTGCGCCACAACAGGGCCAGGCTGCGCGCGGGATCGCCACTCTTGCTGTTCTGCGGGGACATCGGTCCGTCCTGGTACTGGGTCCGTAGGGCGTACGGGCCAGTGTACGTCCGCGAGGCCCCCGCCCCCACGGCGACGGGGAGCGGGGGAGCGGGGTGAGCCGTCAGCCGCCCAGGGAGCGGTACCGGTGCACGGACAGCGGAGCGAACACCGCGACCAGCAGCAGCGGCCAGACCACCGCCATCAGCAGCGGGTGCTGCGCGACCCAGGTGTCCCCGGCCACGGTCGGGTTGCCGAACAGTGCGCGTGCGGCGGCCACCGTGGACGACATCGGGTTCCAGTCCGCGACCACTCCCAGCCACACGGGCATGGTCGCGGTGGCCACGAACGCGTTGGACAGGAAGCCGATCGGGAACTCCAGGGTCTGGATGACGGCGATCCCGCCCTGCCCCCGCATGACCAGCCCCACGTAGATGCCGACCCACACCAGGGCGAACCGCAGCAGGAGCAGCAGCCCGAACCCGGCCAGCGCCGCGCCCGGGCCGCCGTGCCACTGCCAGCCCACGAGCGCCCCGAACCCGACCAGCACGGCCAGCGTGATCGTGGACCGGAGCATGTCCGCGAGGCACCGGCCGACCACCACGGCGGAGGCGGCCATGGGCATCGACCGGAACCGGTCGGTGATCCCCCGGGTGGCGTCGGTGGTCACGGCCGTGACGGTCTCCCCGAGACCGAAGACCATGACCATCGCGAACATGCCGGGCATGAGGTGCTCGGTGTGGTCGCCGCCGCCGGGCACGGACATGGCGCCGCCGAGCAGGTACACGAACATCAGCACCATGAGGACGGGGAAGAGCAGCCCGAAGAGCAGCTCCCACGGCTGGCGCCGCCAGTGGAGGACGTCGCGGCGGGCCACGGTCCATCCGTCGGCGGCCGCCCAGCCCAGGCGGGACAGGGGGCCGGACCGCGGTGACAGGGCCCCGACGTCGGGCGGGGTGAGGGTGCGTACGGTGTCGTTCATCGCTGGACCTCCGCGGGGGTGCCCCGGAGTTCGGGGCCGGTCAGGTGCAGGAAGACCTCGTCGAGGCTCGGGGCCCGCAGGACCACGTCGGCCACGGCCACACCGCCCTCGTCCAGGGCGCGCACGGCCCTGGTGAGGGAGGCCGCGCGGTCGTCCACCTCGGTGCTGAGCCGCCGCTCCTCCGGAGCGGTGGTCACTGTGTGGCCGATGGCCCGCTCCACCAGGGCGGCCGCCTCGGCCAGGGCGAGTTCGTCGCGCAGGACCACGTCGATCCGGTCACCGCCGATCCTCGATTTCAGCTCGGCGGGCGTGCCCTCGGCGATCACACGGCCGGTGTCGATCACCGAGATCCGGTCGGTGAGCTGGTCGGCCTCCTCCAGGTACTGGGTGGTGAGCAGGACGGTGGTCCCGGTGCCGACGAGGTCGCGCACGGCGGACCAGACCTCGTCGCGGCCGCGCGGATCGAGGCCGACCGTGGGTTCGTCGAGGAACATCACCGGCGGGCTGAGGACCATCCCGGCGGCCAGGTCCAGCCTGCGTCGCATGCCGCCCGAGTAGGTGCTGACCGGTCGCCCTCCGGTGTCGGACAGGCCGAAGCGCTCCAGGAGTTCGTCGGCCCGACGGGCGGCGGCGCGTGCGCCCAGGTGGTGGAGGCGGCCGAAGAGCTCCAGGTTCTGGCGGCCGCTGAGGATCTCGTCGACGGCGGCGTTCTGGCCGACCAGGCCGATGCTTCGCCGGACCTGGGCGCCTTGGGTGGCCACGTCGTGTCCGGCGACCTCGGCGGTGCCCTCGTGCGCGCGGATCAGGGTGGTGAGCACGCGGACGGCCGTCGACTTCCCGGCTCCGTTGGGCCCGAGCAGTCCATGGACGCTGCCCCGCTCGACCTGGAGGTCGAACCCGCGCAGGGCCCACGCGGTCCTGAACCTGCGGCCGATCCCGCGCGCGCTGACGGCGGTGGCGGATGCGGGATGTGCTGTGGAAGCCATGGTTCCCCTTCTCTTCGTACCTCGTACAGTACGGTGTACGGAAGAGAGAACGCGCACCCGGGGCCGGTTGATTCCTTATGGCCTAAAGTTTTCTGCAAAGCTCCGCCTTCGCAGGTGAAAAGGGCTCACCGCCGATGAGGGTCACTCGGCATCGGGGCGAACGCGGTGCGGTCCGCCGGGCCGGGGGACGTCGCTCCCGCCCCACCGGGCCCCGTCACGCCCGGCAGGTGTGGTCGAGCCCCGTGTTCCGACCGCCCGTGTTCAGCCGCCCTCCACCCGGCTCCGACACCGCGCTCTGGTTCACTTGGACGATGAGCGCGAGTGCTGCCCTGGGCCAGGTGTGCGGGAGCGACGTTCCGGAGTTGACCGCCTTCCTGCGGGTCGTCGATCTCACCGTCAGCGGACTCGACTCGCCGTCGGTCCGCCTGTGGGTCGAGCGAGACGGCGACGGCGAGATCATCGGCAGCACGGGTTACGAGATCAGCGCCGACAGCAGGCACGCCCTCATCAGGAGCGTGGCGGTCGACCCGTCACGACGCTCAACCGGCAGAGGCGGCGGTCTCGCCCGCTTCGCGTTCGCGCGTGCTGCGGAGGAGGGCGCCGCCACGGCCTGGCTGTTCAGCCGTCGCTCCGGCCCCTTCTGGCGCGGACTGGGGTTCGCGCCCGCAGACCGTCGTGAACTCGCGAGCGTTCTCCATGACACGCACCAGGTGCGCCTCTTCCAGGAGACCGGACAGCTGGATCACGAGGTCGCCTGGTCCCGACCGTTGTAGGTCCTCGGGACCCGCACGAAGGGGGCGTTTCCCGGTCTCGGAACCATCGCGCCAGCCGTGAGCGGTACACGGGGCCGTCTCGACGGGACCGCTCGCGGCACGGGGGCTCGGCGCCCTTCGGGCCGGAGGTCGAAGCGCCGGACGTTTCGCTCGGCGTTCGGCTGGTCGGGTGGCGGGTGTTCATGGTGTGGCGCGGGGGACCGTCCGTGGAACGGGGGCCGTGAGGCTCTTGGGTGGCGGTCGGCGTGCCGTTGCCCGGGGTTCGGGTGGCGGGTGTTCGTGGGGTCGCGGGGGCGGCCCGACGGGCCGGGGAAGGAGGTGTCCGCCGCAGTGGGGGCGGGCATCAGGCCCGGTCGGGTGGCCCGGGCGCTACCCGGTGAACTCCGCGGCGTGCTCGGCGGCCCACTGGGTCAGGGTGCGCCCCGGGCGGCCGGTGACGCGCTGGACGGTGTCCTGGACCTGCCCGCCGATCTCCGGGGGGTTGCTGGCCAGGTCCAGCGCGAAGGCCACGTACTCCTCGTCGTGCCCCTCGGCGCGCAGGCGCTGGGCGGTCTCCTCCAGGGAGAGCAGGGCAACGGTGACCTCCCGGCCGATCGCCGTGGACAGCCGCGTGGCCTGCTCGGCCGGGGTCAGCGACTCCGGGCCGCTGACCAGGTACGCCCGCCCGCCGTGGCCGTCCTCGGTGAGCGCGCTGACCGCCACCGAGGCGATGTCGGCCTCGTGCACCATGGCGCTCGGCTGGTCGCGGGACACCCGCATCAGGCCCTCGGTGCGGATCTCCTCGGCGTGCGCGAGGAGGTTGGCCATGAACTCGACCGGGTTGAGGAAGGTCCAGGCGAGCGCGCTCGCGCGCAGGGCCTCCTGGACGCCGCCCTCGTAGAAGTCGGACAGCACCGTCACCCGGCGCACGCCCGCGGCCTCGGCCAGTTCGACCAGTCGCGGTCCGGTCTCCAGCGGCGCGTAGTCGTCCCCGCCGAAGGTGATGAGGTGCAGGCCCTCGACGCCACTGAGGTGCGGCACGAGGGATTCGGGGTCGGTGAGGTCGCCCCGGACCGCCTCGGCTCCCTGGGGCAGCGCTCCTCGGGCGCGTTCGGGGTCGCGGGTGAGTGCTCGCACCGGGTGCCCGGCGGCGATGAGTTGCCGGACGATCTCGCGGCCGACGGTACCGGTGGCCCCGGCGATGAGAAAGGTCAAGACGCATCCTTCCGTAGTGCGTACAGTACATCGTACGGTAAGGATCAGTCGGGCTTGGCCGGGCAGCCCTCAAGGTGGTCGTCCACCACGCCGGTGGCCTGGAGGTAGGAGTACACGATGGTGCTGCCCACGAAGTTGAAGCCGCGCTTCTTCAGGTCCCGGCTGAGCCGGTCGGACAGTTCGGTGGTCACCGGCACCTCCTCGGGGGCGGTCCAGTGGTTGACCACCGGTTCGCCCTCGACCCACCCCCACAAGTAGGCGTCGAAGGAGCCGAACTCCCCGCGCACCCGCTGGAAGGCCTGGGCGTTGCGCACCGCGGAGCCGACCTTGAGGCGGTTGCGGACGATGCCCGGGTCGGAGAGGAGCCGATCCGTTTCGGCCTCTCCGTAGGCGGCGATCCGCTCGAAGTCGAAGCCGTCCATGGCGCGCCGGTAGTTCTCCCGTTTGTTCAGCACCGTCGACCAGGAGAGACCGGCCTGGGCGCCCTCCAGGACGAGCATCTCGAACAGGTACCCGTCGGCGTGCGAGGGGCGCCCCCACTCGTCGTCGTGGTACTCGGTCATGAGCTCGGAGGCGTTCCGGGCCCAGGCGCAGCGGTGGGTGTCGGTCACGGGTGCTCCTCGGTGCGGTGGTCGGGTGGCCTCCATCGTCCCGGAGACCGCTGACGGTTGGTGGGAGACGGGTGACGGGTGGGAAACACGTTGATCGAGTGGATCGGTCGGGAAAGGATGGGAGGGTGACAGGCACAGACTCGCCTCGGGACACGCCGAGCGCACCACGAGCCCGTCCCAGCGCACCCAGGGTGCGGCTGGTGGCGATGTCCGAACCCGTGCTCGCCGCCCTGGCGGAGGGGGACACGGAGACAGCCAGCGCCCTCATGGGCGTCGAGCTCGGTGAGCACTTCGCCACCGAGGAGATGCGCTGGCTGTGCCGTTACCGCCTGGGGCAGATCCAGGCGGTCCCCGACCGGGCTGGCTGGCTGACCAGCGTGGTCGTGGACGCCGACCACGGCTGGGCGGTGGGGCACGCCGGTTTCCACGGGCCGCCGGACGAACGCCGGATGGTGGAGATCGGGTACTCCGTGGTGCCGGAGATGCGGCGCCGGGGCTACGCGCGGGCCTGTGTGGTCGAGCTGCTCCGCAGGGCCGACGCGGAGCCGGAGGTCGCCGTGGTGCGGGCCTCGATCCGGCCGGACAACTCCGCCTCGCTGGCGACCATCGCGGGGTTCGGCTTCGAGCACGTGGGCGAGCAGTGGGACGATATCGACGGTCTGGAGTTCATCCACGAGCGCCCGTCGCCACGCCCGGAGACGGGGCCCTGAGGGTCGGCTCCCCGTCGCCCGTCCCGAAACCCCGCAGCCGCCCGAGGGACACGGATCGGGAGCACCCCCGGCCCCGCCGACCTCGTCCGGTCTGGCACGGCCCTGGTTCAGTCGGTGCCGTGCCAGGAACTCCACAGTGCCGCGTACGCCCCGCCCGCCGCGATGAGTTCGTCGTGCGCGCCCAGCTCGGTGATGCGCCCGTCCGCGACCACGGCCACCCGGTCGGCGTCGTGCGCGGTGTGTAGGCGGTGCGCGATCGCGATCACCGTCCGGCCCTCCAGCACCGCCGCCAGGGACCGCTCCGTGTGCCGCGCCGTCCTCGGGTCCAGCAACGAGGTCGCCTCGTCCAGCACCACCGTGTGCGGGTCGAGCAGCACCACGCGGGCCAGCGCCACCTGCTGCGCCCGAGCCGGGGACAGGGCCTCGCCGCCCGAACCCACCCGGGTGTCCAGGCCGTCCGCGAGTCCTCGCGCCCAGTCGGCGTCCACCGCGTCCAGCGCGCGCAGCAGAGTCGTGTCGTCGGCTTCGACGCCCTCGGGAGCCGCGATGGCCAGGTTCTCCCGCAGGGTGCCGGTGAACACGTGGTGCTCCTGGTTGACCAGGACGATCCGCTCGCGCAGGACCTCGGGGGCCAGCTCGGCGACGGGGACCCCGCCCAGCAGCACGTGCCCCGCTCCGGGCGCGTCCGCCCCGGACAGCAGACGGCCGATCGTGGTCTTGCCCGCGCCGGAGGGGCCCACCACGGCGAGCCGCTCCCCGGGGCGCACACTGAGGTCGATCCCGCGCAGCACGTCGTGGCCGGGCACGTAGGAGTAGCGGACCCCGGACAGCTCGATCCGGTCGTCCGCCGGTACCCGGCCGGGGTCGGCGGACTCCTCCGGCAGCCGCTGCACACCCCGAAGGCGCGCGAACGACGCCCCGGCGCGCTGGAGCTCCTCCATCCTCTGGGTGACGCCGATCATCGGGTCCACCATCTGCTGCACGTACAGCAGGCAGGTCACCAGGACGCCGAGGCTCATCCCGCCGTTCAGGTACATCGCCCCGCCGACCAGCAGCGTGACGGAGACGGGCAGCACGAAGACCGCCTCGGCGACGGGGAACAGCACCGACCGCAGCCGCAGGCTGCCCCGGCGGGCCCGGTACAGCACACCGACGTCCCGGTCGGTCACCCCTCGACGGTCCTCCTGGACGCCCAGGGCCTCCACGGTGCGGCCGCCCTCGGCGGTGGCGGTGGCGCCCTCCAACGCGGCGGACAGGGCCGCGCCCTCCGCCAGGTAGGTCTCGCGCGAGCGCCTGAGGTACCAGCGCGCGGCGGGCCACACCAGCGGGAGGCCCAGCAGCGCGCACAGGCCCAGCAGCGGGTGCAGCCAGGTGACCGCGACCACCAGGACCAGGATCTGGAGCACGCCCATGCTGATCTCCGGCAGCGCCCCGCGCAGGCCGTTGCCCACGTTCCCCACGTCGGCGGAGACGCGGGTGGTGAGGTCGCCGGTGCCCGAACGCTCCACCACCCGGGTCGGCAGGGACAGCACCCGGCCCACGAAGTCCTCCCGCAGCCGCCGCAGGACGTGCTCCCCGAACCGGTAGACCGCGCGGCGCGCGTACCGGGTGAGCAGGAGCTGCACGAAGGCGGCCGCGAGCACACCGGCGGCCAGCCGGTCCACCGTGCCCAGGGTGGCCGTGCCCGCCTCCACCAGGTTGACGATCCGGCCCAGGAGGTAGGGGCCGACCAGCCCGGCGCCGGTGGCCAGGCAGGTCAGCAGGACCACCCCGGCCACCCGTCCGCGTTCGGCGCGCAGCAGCCGGACGGTGTCGCGGCGGACCTCCGCGCGGTCGGCGACGGGCAGGCTCATTCCGGGTCCCCTTCGTTCTCGGAGGCGCCACGGAACACCAGCGCCCGGTAGTCGGGTCGGTCAGCGAGCAGCTCGCCGTGGGTGCCGACCGCGGCGACCCGCCCGTCCACGAGCAGCACCACCCGGTCGGCCCGGTCCAGCAGGAGGGGCGTGGTGCCGGCGACCACGGTGGTGCGCCCGGTGCGGGCCTCGTGCAGCCGCTCGGCGATGGTGGACTCGGTGTGCGCGTCCACGGCCGAGGTGGGCTCCACCAGCACCAGCACCTCGGGGTCGGCCAGCAGCGCCCGGGCCAGCCGGACCCGCTGGCGCTGACCGCCGGAGAGGTTGCGGCCCTGCGGTTCGACGGCGGAGTCCAGCCCGTCCGGCATCGAGGTGACCACGTCGTCGGCGCCCGCCACGTGCAGGGCGGTCCTGATCCCGGCGTCGGGGTGGCCGCCGTGCGGGTCCAGGACCTCACGCAGCGACCCGGCGAACAGGTACGACTCGTTATCGGAGACCAGCACGCGTCGGCGCACCTCCCCGATCTCCACGTCGCGCAGCGGCACCCCGCCCCACAGGGCTTCGGAGGCCGTGTAGCGGCCGAGCCGGTCCACCACGGCGGCGGCCCCGGAGCCGGCGGAGACGAGCGCGGTGGTCAGGCCCGAGGGGACACGCACCCCGGATTCGGGTTCGACCAGTTCCGATCCCTCCTCCGGGCCGGGGAGGTCCCGGCCGCTGCCGGTGGGCGGGGGGTCGAGGGTGAGCAGGTCGAGCGTCCGGCGCACGGAGACGAGGCCCTCGATCACGGCGCTGGCCCCTTCGATGATGAAGAACACCGGCAGGATGAGGATCGCGACGTAGGCGTAGACGGCGACGGTCTCACCCACGGTGATCTGCCCGTTCACCGCCAGGCGCGCGGCCACCCAGGTGACCGCCCCGAGGAAGACCAGGGGCAGGCAGGCGCTCACCGCGTGGAACCAGCTGGTGGTCTCGCTGACCCGGTAGCCCTGGTGGAGCAGGTCCCTGGACCGGTCCTCGTAGCGGCGGGCGAAGTGCGCCCTGCCGCCGACACCGCACAGGACCCGCAGGCCGGAGACGATGTCGGCGGCGAGCGCGGTGGTGCGCCCCTGGTGTTCGCGGTAGACGCTCTGGTGGCCGTGCAGCCGCCCCATCAGCGGGCCGATGACGGCGGCCAGCACCGGGACGCCGAGCACGACGATCGCGGCGAGGGGCGGCGAGATGGTGAACAGCAGGACGGAGACGCCCGCGTAGGCGACGACCGCGCCCACCCCGGGGCCGGTCAGGGTGAGGATCTGGGCGATGCGCAGGACGTCCGAGGCCTGCACCGTGGACAGCTCTCCCGAGGAGACGCGGCGGGACAGGGACGCGCCCAGCACCGTGGAGTGCCGGGTGATCACGCGCATGGTCCGGTGCGCGGCGTCCGCCCGGACCAGGGACATGGTCCGGTGCCGCAGGATCGACACGGTCGCGGTGGCCACCGCCACCACGGCGGTGATCCCAGCCCACTGGACCAGGGCGCGTGGATCCTCGGCACGCAGACCGTCGTCGATGGCGCGGGCGAGCAGGTAGGGCGGGAACACCAGCCCGACCATCCACAGGGTGCCGTAGAAGGAGCCGCGCAGCACCCGCCACGGCTGGGAGGTGATCAGCCACCACACATAGCGCAGGGGGCCGCGCAGGTCGGGTGTCCCGGTGGGGGGAAGGGCCGAGCGGGGGAGCGGGCGGGTCCCCCAGGGGCCGGGAACACCCGTGGTCTCGGGCAACTGGCACCTCCGTGTGCACTGGATCACGCCCATGTAACCAGGACTCCGACCGCGCCCGGGGCGGACCCCCGACAGAGGAGCGTGTTCCAGGTCGGACCGCCCGGGAACCTCGCCGAAAACGGTGACCGGGCGTCCCCCCTGGGTAAGGGGGTGACAGGTGGTCGGCGGCACGGTAGAACGGCACGAGCGTCCCACCCTCAAAGAACCGAGGAGCACCACCCCTTGACCGCCAACCCGTTCCTGTCACCCAGCGAACTGCCCTACCGTCTTCCCGACTTCGCGGCGGTCCGCGAGGAGCACTTCCTGCCCGCCTTCGAACAGGGCGTGGCCGAACACCTCGCCGAAGTGGACGCGATCGCCCGCGACCCGGAGCCCGCGACCTTCGGCAACACCATCGCCGCGCTGGAGCGCTCCGGCGCGACCCTCAGACGAGTCGAGGTCGTGCTCCACACACTGACCGGCTCCGACGCCAGCGACGGCATCCGCGAGATCGAGAAGGAGATCGCGCCCCGCTCCACCCGGCACCGGGACGCGATCTCCCTCAACCGTGACCTGTGGGCACGCATCCAGCAGGTCAGCACGGACGACCCGCAGGAGGCCTGGCTGCTGGAGCGCTACCGCCTCGACTTCGTCAAGGCCGGGGCCGACCTCGGTGAGGACGACCAGGAGCGGCTGCGCGAGCTCAACGCGCGCCTCGCCGAACTCGGAACCGAGTTCTCCCGCAACGTCGTCCGGGCCACCGGGGAGTCCGCCCTGGTCACCACGGACGTCTCCGACCTCGACGGACTGGACGAGGCGCGCCTGGGCGCGATCAAGCAGGGCGACGAGTACGTCCTGCCGCTGCTGAACACCACCGTGCAGCCCGCCCTGGCCCAGCTCACCAACCGCGCCACCCGCGAGCGCCTGTACACGCTGAGCGCCGAACGGGCCCCGGAGAACCTGGAGATCGGCGCCCGCATGGCCGAGCTGCGCGCCGAGCGCGCCCGGCTGCTGGGCTACTCCGACCACGCCGCCTACAAGGTCGCGGACCAGACCGCGAAGACCGTGGAGGCTGTCGAGGAACGGCTCGGCCAGCTGGTCGGTCCGGCCCGGCGCAACGTCGAGAAGGAGGCCGAGGCGCTCGCCGAGTACGCCGGTCACGACATCGAGCCGTGGGACTGGCCGTACTACACGGAGCAGGTGCGCAAGGCCCGGTACGACTTCGACGAGAGCGTGCTGCGGCCCTACTTCGAGCTCGGCCGGGTGATCGAGGACGGCGTCCTCCACGCGGCGACCCTGCTCTACGGGGTCACGTTCACCGAGCGTCCGGACCTGAAGGGCTACCACCCCGACATGCGCGTGTGGGAGGTCTTCGACGGCGACGGCACCGCGCTGGGCCTGTTCCTGCTGGACCCCTACGCCCGCCCGACCAAGCGCGGCGGCGCGTGGATGCACAACCTGGTCGACCAGTCGTTCCTGCTCGACGAGCGGCCGGTGGTGGTCAACAACCTCAACGTCGCCAAGCCCGTCTCCGGGCCCACCCTGCTCACGTTCGACGAGGTGGAGACGGCCTTCCACGAGTTCGGCCACGCCCTGCACGGGCTGCTGTCGGCGGTCCGGTTCCCCCGGGTCGAGGGCACCAGCGTGCCGCGTGACTTCGTGGAGTTCCCGTCCCAGGTCAACGAGATGTGGGCGCTGTGGCCGGAGGTGCTGTCCCACTACGCCCGGCACCACGAGACCGGTGAGCCGGTGCCCGCCGAGCTCGTGGAGCGGCTGACCGCCGCCAGCCAGTTCAACCAGGGGTTCGGCACCTTCGAGTACCTGGGAGCGGCGCTGCTCGACTGGGCCTGGCACCGTCTGGCGCCCGGCGAGACCGTCGAGGACCCCGCCGCCTTCGAGGCGCGCGCCCTGGAAGCGGCCGGTGTGCTGCACCCGCTGGTGCGTCCCCGGTACCGGAGCACGTACTTCCAGCACATCTTCTCCGACGACGGCTACAGCGCGGGCTACTACTCCTACGTGTGGAGCGAGGTGCTGGACGCGGAGAGCGTCGACTGGTTCAAGGAGCACGGCGGGCTCACCCGTGCGGGCGGCGACAGCTTCCGGGAGAAGGTGCTCTCCCGGGGCGGGAGCGTCGACCCGATGGAGGCGGTCACCGACTTCCTCGGCCGCGAGCCCGGCATGGGCCCGCTCCTCACCCGCAAGGGCCTGAACTAGGGAGCGTCCCCCGCGGCCCGCTCAGCGGCGGACCGCGGGGGACGGCCTCACTGCTTGGGTGCGCGGGGCTCGCCCAGCCCGGCGCGCTCGCGTACCCGGCGGCCGACCCCCTCCACCGCGCGCAGGGCGTCCCGCACGTCCCGGTGGGAGGGGGTGAACGGCAGGTTGTGGATGGTCTCCTCCGGGGCCGTCGCGGCCTCGACCACCCGGTCCAGCAGCGCGTCGTCGGCGTTGCCCAACCCGGCCTCGGTGAGCGTGGTGGGCAGTCCGGCCCTGGCCGTGAACTCGGCGAACTCCTCCACCTCGGCGGTGGCGGCGCCCTCCAGCAACAGCTGGGTGAGGGAGCCGATGTTGACCTTCTCGCCGTGGGCGAGGTGGTGGGTCTCGTCCACCGCCGTGAGGCCGTCGTGCACCGCGTGCGCGGCGGCGAGGCCGCCGGACTCGAAGCCGAGGCCGGAGAGCAGCGTGGTGGCCTCCACGACGGCCTCCACGTCGGGGGTGACCAGGTCGCGGTCCACGGCGTCGAGCGCGGGGAGCGCGGACTCCCACAGGATGTCCCACGACAGCTGGGCGAGGGCGGTCCCGGCGCGGGTGGGGAGCCCCTCCACCATGTTCGTGGAGTCGGTGCCGCGCAGGGCGCGGGCCTCGATCCACGTGGCCAGGGCGTCGCCCACGCCCGCGGCGAGGAACCTCGTGGGAGCCTGGGCCACCAGCTGGGTGTCGACCACCACCAGAGCCGGGTTGCGGTCGTAGAAGCGGTAGGACTCGAAGGCGCCCTTCTCGGTGTAGACCACGGAGAGGGCGGAGGTGGGCGCGTCGGTGGAGGCCACCGTGGCGGCGCTCACCCAGGGGACCCCGACGTTGGCGCCCGCTGCCTTCGCGGCGTCGATCGCGGCGCCGCCGCCCAGTCCCACGATCACGTCGTGGTCCTGCGATTCGATGACCTCGCCGACCCGCTCGGACTCGGTCCTGGTGGGCACGCCCCCGAAGCGTTCGAACGTGAGCGGGATCCCGGCCTCCGCGAAGGAGCGTTCCAGGGTCGCGCCGACCAGGTTCCGTACGACGTCGTCGGCGAGGACCAGCGGCCTGCTTCCCACCCTTCCGACCAGTGTGCCGAGCTGCTCCATCGCGCCACGGCCCTGGACGTAACGACCGGGCGAGGCGAAGACACGCAGGGACGGTGTGTTCTGGGCCATGGAAGTTCCCCCCTGTGGTTGGTGGTTCCTCCCCCCGGCCTGGCCGGTGGACGGGGGCCCCAAACGTCACGCACCGCAGGTTGCCCTGTTCTTTGCCTCACCCCGTCCGGCCGGGTTCCGGGGACCCGGCCCGAGTGCCGCGCCCATGAGGCCCCCGGACGCTGAGCCCCTTCCCCGCTGAAAGCGCGGGTCCGGGTCCCACGCAAACGAGCGGGGCCGCCCACGGCGACGTCGAGTCACACGTGCTGGACTCCCTCGCCCCGGGCAGCGAGTCGGGCGATCGCGGCGGCGCTCGGGCTGCCGGGGTCCGGGGTGTACATCACCAGTTGCAGTTCGGTGCCGGGCAACAGCAGGATCTGGCGCTCCAGCTCCACCTCGCCCGCCCAGGGGTGGTGCAGGCGCTTGCGCAGCGTGGACAGCGGGCGTACGTCGTGGTCGCGCCAGCTGGCGGCGAAGTCCGCGCTGAGCGCGGCGAACTCGTTGACCCGCTCACTGAGGGCACGGTCGGCGGGGTGACGGGCGCTGGCCGCACGCAGTTGGGCCGCAGACCGCCGGACGAACTCGCCTTCCGTGCTCTCTGGTGCCGAGCACAGGGTGTCCCGCAGACGAAGGGCCAGCCTGACGACGTTGCGTTCCTCGGTGGGCAGCAGCCCGAAGTCGGTGATCAACACGGCCGCCGTGCCGTTCCAGGCCACGATGTCCTGACGCTGGTCGACCAGGTAGGCGGGGATCGGCCCGAGCCGCTCCAACAGCCGTCGGGCGTCGTCGGGCACCGGCTCCCGATCAGTGTTCGTGCTGAGGGGGATCTGGCCGGCCAGCCGCGCCAGGTGTTCACGCTCCGCGACGGTGAGCCGCAGTGCCCGACTCAGCGCCGTCAGCACCTCCGGGGAGGGGCGCGAGGCGCGGGCCTGCTCCAGGCGTTCGTAGTAGTTGACCGACACGCCGGCCGCTTCGGCGACCTCCTCGCGGCGCAGCCCCGGAGCGCGCCGGGCGCGTCGTCCTGGCGGGTGGGCCGCCGACACTTGGTCCGGGCGCAGCGAGTCCCGTCGACGGCGCAGGAAGTCGCCCAGGTCATCTTTGCTCACCCGGGTCATGGTGGCACGGGGCGGTCGGTCCAGCCACGGACTGGCGGTCCGGGGATCAGCCGTCCGTTCCCCGACCGCTGGTCCGCGTCCAGTGTGGTCTGCACAGTCCGTTGAACACGGGAGAACACCATGCCTCGAATTCCCGAGGAAACGATGCGCCGACCGCTGAACCTGATGCTGGTCAAGGACACGAACGTCGCTGACCTGGAGAAAGACGGCACCGCCGTGCCCCTGCCCGCCTCCGGGGCCTCGCTGCGCTGGGGAGCTGTCCGATGACCGGCGTCCTGGTGACGGGCGGCACTGGGAAGACGGGTGGCGCGCTGGTGAGACTACTGCGCGGCAACGGCGTACCGCTCCGAGTGGCCAGCCGCCACCCGTCCGCCGACGACCCCGACGCGGTCCGGTTCGACTGGGAGGACCCGACCACCCACCCTGCCGCCCTGCGCGGGATGGACCGGATCTTCCTCGTCCCTCCGGTGAACTCCGTGGATCCGATTCTGTCTGTCGGTCCGTTCCTGGCCGAGGCGCGACGCCTCGGTGTGCGCCGGGTCGTGCTCCTTGGCTCCGCCATCGTGCTGCCGAACGCTCCCAGTGCTGTGGAGATGGCCGCGCGGGTACGAGCCCGGCCGGGCGGGGTCGTGCTGCGGGCGTCCGGGTTCATGCAGAACTTCCTGAGCCCCCATCCGGTGGGCGAGCGGATCCTGCGGCACGGTGAGGTGCACACTGCCGCCGGTGAGGGCGCGGTGGGGTGGATCGACGCGAGGGACGTCGCGGCCGCCGCCTCCGCCCTGCTGGCCGATCCCGGCGTCGAGCCCGACAGCCAGCGTGACTACCTGCTCACCGGGCCGAAGGCCCTGAGCTACCGGGACGCGGCGGCGATCATCACCGCCCGCACCGGTCGGAAGGTCCGGGTGGTGACGGTCGGGACCGAGGAGCAGGCCTTCGCCTACCGGGCCGCGGGCATGCCCTCCGAGTTCGCCGCCGCCGTCGCCGCTGTCGAGGACGGCATCAGACGCGGCCTGCACGACCAGGTCAGCACAGCGGTGTTGGATCTGACCGGGCGCCCGCCCCGCAGCTTCGACGCCTTCGTCCGGGAGCACCGGATCGGGCTGGGTGGGAACGGAGGGTTTGAGCACTGAAGGGCGGACCGGCAGGGGAGGCGCTACCCCCCGCTTCAGGGCGGACTGCAAGAAGCTGAACAGGGAACGGGCCGCGCGCTTTCGGCGCGTGGGCACGGGCGAATTCCCCGACGCGCTGAAGGGGGAGTCTCGGCTCCTCCGACCCCCTGAACGCGAAGGGCCCCAACCGGGACTTCCGGTGGGGCCCGTCGCACGAGCGCGCTGAGGGGCTCAGGCGGTGGCTGCGGCCGCCTCGGCCTTGGCCTTGCGGCGACGGACGGCGGCGGCTCCGACCGAACAGATCAACACCAGCAGCGCGGTCGCGCCGACCACGGCCATGACGAGGCCGCGCTGCGGTTCGGCGGGCAGGTTCAGCGCGAACTCCTCGGCCTCGGCCCCGTCACCCGAACGCGGGCCCATGGACCTGGTCAGGGCGCCCACCGGGTCGAGGAACCCCGTGCCGAACGCGGCACCGGCGTCCGGGTAGGCCGACATCACCAGGCGCTCGGAGGTCTGCGCGGCGCTCAGCTCCGGGTGCTGCGCGCGCACCAGCGCGGCCACCCCGGCCACGAACGCCGCCGCGACCGCGTCCCCCTCGGCGACGGCGTGCCCGTCACCGCCGGGGGCCAGGCTCAGCACGGACTGGCCGGGCGCGCTGAGGTCGGGTGTCGAGATCCGGCCGTCCGCCGTGGCGGGCGGCGGCATCAGCGGAGCGCCCTCCGTGCCGGTCGCCGTCACCCCCAACACCTCACCGCGGGTCGCCGGAACGGCCGCGTAGGCGTCCCGCCCGACCATGGCCGTCGACGGCGCCACCACCAGGACGTCCTCCTCGACGGCGGTGTCCACCGCCGCTTCGAGCGCGGAGCTGCCCAAGGGGATGGCCACGCCCACCAGGACGACGTCCGCTCCCTCTGAGACGGCGTCGGTGATGCCCTCGGCGAGCGCGTCCGCGTTCGCGCCGCCCCAGTCGTCGGTGACCGGGACCGCCAGCACGCCGGCCTCGGGCGCCACCCCGATGAGCCCGCTGCCCTGCTGGGGTCGCGCCGCGACCACCCCGGCCAGGAACGTCCCGAACCCGGTGCAGTCCTCACCGGCCCCGTCCACCGCTCCCTCGAGGGCGGCCGACGAGTCGTCGACCCCGCTGCCCACGACGGCCACGGTGATCCCGGCCCCCGAGGAGGTGGACCGGGCACGGGGGAGCCCCAGGGCGTTCTCGGTCCAGAGCTCCTGGCTCACCGTCTCCTCGGAGGAGGGCGCACACGCGTCCCCGTCCAGTTCGGACGCCACCTGCGGCAGCGCGGGCGGGACCTCGTCCGCCGCCGCGGGCGCGACCGTCACCAGGAACAGCGCGCCCGTCAGGCACACCCCGGCCCCGAACCGAAGCCGCTTCCGTTCCGCTCCGTTCGACACGGGGCCTCCCGTTCCTCTCACCTCCGGCCGCCCCGCCCAGCGGGGCGGCCGCTTCCTCGTTGCCGGACACCCGTCAGTCGCGGGCGGCCGCCTCCTCCGTCTCCGGGTCCAGCGCCAGCTGCACCTTGACCGGGTCGCGGCGGTCGAAGCGCAGGGCACGGCCCGGAGGCAGGCGCTGCGGTCGCAGCGATCCGAACAGCACACCCTCGGAGGGCGGGCAGGAGAGCACCATGCTGGGCGTGTTGGCGTCGATGAGCATCCGCAGCGCCGGTTCGCCCATGGCACGGCTGAAACCACCGGCACCGCGCGCCAGGATCAGGTGGAACCCGATGTCGGCGCCGTGCGGCAGCATCTCCATGAGCGGGGACAGCGGCCCGCCGCCGCCCGCGGAACTCAGCAGGTCGTAGTCGTCAATGACCACGAACAGCTCGGGGCCGGTCCACCACGAGCGCTCGCGCAGCTGCTCCGGAGTGACCTCCGGGCCGGGCAACCGGGGCTTGAGCGCCTGCGCCGCCGCCATCATCATCTCGCGTGCGCTCTCGCCGGTCACCGCGTAGCCGAGACGCTGCTCCTCGGGGATCGCGTTGAACAGGCCGCGTCGGGGGTCCACCACGACCACGCGCGCCTCCGTGGAGCTGTACCGCTCCCGGATGGTGCGGGTGACCAGACGCAGCAGGTTGGTCTTGCCGCTCTCGTTGTCCCCGACCACCAGCATGTGCGGCAGCACCGAGAAGTCGTGCCACAGCGGCTCCAGGCGACGCTCCTCCAGACCCAGCGCGATCTTCGGGCCGTCCTCGGGGGGAGGCAGGTCCGACGCCGGAAGCGAGAGGGGCAGCAGGCGTACCTGCGGAGCGGACGGGCCGTCCCACCGCTGCTTGACGGCGGCCACCACGTCGGCCACCGACGCCTCGGGTCCCTCCTCCAGATGCGGCAGTGCCGACAGGAAGTGCTTGTACTCGGCGGTCAGACCCCGCCCGGGAATCCGGGGGACCTTCTCGGCCTGGCGCATGTTGATCGCCGAGTCCACCGCGTCACCGAGCCGGAGCTCGAACCGGGTGACCAGCAGGTCGCGCAGGCTGGACTGCACGTCGGCCCAGCGCGGGGAGGCCACGATCAGGTGGATGCCGTAGTTGAGGCCGCGCTGGGCGATCTGGGTGATCTCGGCGATCATGTCGATCATGTCCGCGCGGACCGTCGCCCAGCCGTCGATGACCAGGAACACGTCCCCGTAGGGCTGGTCGGCGAACTCCCCGGCCGCACGCCGGCGACGGTAGGCGCCGATCGAGTCGATGCCGTGTTCGGCGAAGAACTGCTCACGGCGCCCCAGCAGCGCCGTCATCTCCGCGACGGTGCGCGTGACCCGCTCCAGGTCCATGCGCCCGCAGATACCGCCCACGTGCGGCAGGTCCGCCACACCGCGCAGTGTGCCGCCACCGAAGTCCAGGATGTAGAACTGCACCTGCTCCGGGGTGTTGGTCAGCGCCAGCGCGCTGATCAGCGAGACCAGGAGGGTGCTCTTGCCGCTCTGCGGACCACCGATGACGGCCGTGTGCCCGCCCGCGCCGCGCAGGTCGGCGGTGAGCGGGGTGCGCAGCTGCTCGAAGGGGCGGTCCACCAGACCCACCGGCACGGTGAGCACCGGGTCGGTTCCCCATGCGGGCAGCGAGGTCGCGCCCTCCGACCGCAGCATCTCCGCCACGGTGGGGGCCTGGTCCAGGGGCGGCAGCCACACCTGGCGCGCGGGCGGACCGACGTCCCGCACCGCCTCCAGGGCCGTCTCCAGCAGGCTGGTGTCCGACTCCTGCACCGGTTCCGGCTCGGGTTCCACGGCGGAGACGGGGGGACCGGCCACGTACCCGGGCAGGAAGGGGGTGATCTCACGAGCGGCGGTCGACGCCCGCGCCGCACGCCGCTTGGCGCGGTAGGGCCCGGACACGTAGGCGGCCTTGAACCGGGTGAGCTCCTCGGTGTCGGACTTGAGGTAACCCGAACCCGGTGCGGGAGGGAGCTGGTGGGCGTCGGCCACACCGAGCACGCCCCGGCTCTCCATGGCCGAGAACGTGCGCAGTGCGATCCGGTAGGAGAGGTGGCTCTCCAACTGGTGCATGCGGCCCTCGTCCAGCCGCTGGGAGGCCAGCAGCAGGTGCACGCCCAGGCTTCGGCCCAGGCGCCCGATCATCACGAACAGCTCCATGAAGTCCCGGTGCGCGGCGAGCAGCTCGCTGAACTCGTCCACGATCACGAAGAGCGTGGGCATGGGCTCCATGGTCGGGTCGCTCCGGCGGCCCTTCTCGTACTCGTGCACCGAGCTGAAGTTGCCCGCCGAGCGCAGGAGCTCCTGGCGGCGGATCAGCTCGCCGTGCAGGGCGTCCTGCATGCGCTCCACGAGGGAGGTCTCGTCGGCCAGGTTGGTGATCAGCGCCGAGGTGTGGGTCAGCTTGTCCAGGCCGATGAAGGTGGCGCCGCCCTTGAAGTCCACCAGGACGAAGTTGAGCTTCTCGGAGGAGTGGGTCAGCGCGAGCGACAGCACGAGCGTGCGCAGCAGCTCGCTCTTGCCGGAACCGGTGGCGCCGATCAGCATCCCGTGCGGGCCCATCCCGCCGAGCGCCGACTCCTTGAGGTCCAGCTCCAGGGGCGCACCCGAGGCCGCGATGCCGATGGGCACCCGCAGTCGGCTCTCCGGGCGCTCCCGCTCCCACTCGCGGGCGGCGTCCCAGGTGTGCAGGTTCGGGATGCCCAGCAGAGTGGTGAGGTCGAAGTCGGTCGTGAGCGGCTCCACGACGTCGGCGGCGACGCTCACCCGGTAGGGGGCCATCATGCGGGCCAGCGAACGGGCCCGGTGCAGGTCCAGGGAGTCGGGTCGTCCGAGGTGGGAGAAGGACTCGCGTCCGGTACGGTCCAGCTCACTCATCTCCACGGAATCCTTTTCGACCCGTAGTGAGAGTGTGTGAGGCGCTCCGTCCCACATGCGCTCGGTGCCCACTTCGATCACGATCGCGTTGCGAAAGCCTCCGCTGAGCAATCTCGACCCTTGCGGCACGGTTCCGCCGTCGACGATGATGACCGTGAACGGCTCGTCACGACCGGGCGCCGCCTGAGGGTCGAAGGGCGGCCGGTCCGCCAGCACGGGACCGACGAGTCTTTCCAGCTCAATGGCGTCGGAGGCGATCAGCCGGACCGGGCCCGCGCCGTCGCGCTCCGTCGGGTGCATGCAATGCGGAAGCCATTTCATCCATTCCCAGTCGGCCATTCGCTCATCGTTCACACAGCCGACAACACGCAATTCATCTGGCGCGTGAAAAACTGTGACCTGACCCACGAGTGCGCGCACCATTGCACGGCTGGATTCCGCGTCGCCGCGAAGACCCAGATGCGCGAATCCCCGTAGATAAAGCGAGACCGGCAAGTCCGCGACGGTGGCGTAGGCGTTGATGAAACGGCGCAGCGCGTGCGCGCTGAGCGGCTCCAGGTCCTCCACCGGCTTGGTCGACAACGGGGCGATGCGCGTCTGGAGCGGCTGCTCGCCCACGGCGATGCGGATCTCGGCGAAGTCGTCGTGCGCCCCGCGGCGCTCCCAGAGCCTGCTCGTGCGCACCAGCGACCACAGTGCCTCCGGGTCGGGGCCGTTCCACGCCCGCGCCTCGCGCTGGGCCACCACGACGTCCCGCACTCGGCCGCGCATCTGGCCGAGATAGCGCAGGTAGTCGCGACGGTCACCGGAGAGTCGTCGGCTGCGTTCGATCCGTACGCGCAGGATCTGGCCGCCCACCATCGCCACTGCGCCGACGAGCATCATGCCGCCCGCGATGAAGGGCATGGCCGTGCCCAGGGCACCGCCCCCGCCGGGGCGGATGAACATCATCACCATCGCGAGCGAGCTCAGCGCCATCGGGAGGTACATGAAGACCCCCGAGATGCTGTTCTCCTGCTCAGGGAGGACCGGGGGTTCCTGGAGGGAGAGCTCGCCGTCGGGCGGCTCGGGGCCGGGTCGACGCGCCGGCCTGCGGACGAGGATGGTGCTGATCAGCGTGTCCCTTCTCTTTCCCCTGGTCAGGCGCTATTCGTGACAGGGGCGGCGGGCGGACCGACCGGGGGCAATTCCGACGGGTTCGAATGGGAGAACCCTAGAGCCGGATTCGGTCTCCGGGGGAGGGGGCTGGGGCGCTCAAATGAGCAACGGTATCCCCGGGGCAGAGTTTTCCGAAACGTCATGACCGGAATTCCGGAAGTGATGCTAGTCTAGCTCAGCATTTCCAGTTCGGGTGCGCCGTACCCCTGCCCCCGGGTGTTCCGCCGAGGAATGGCGTAGCCCGGTCTTCTCCCCCTCCACGGGTGTCTTTATCCCACACCCGTAAACCGACCCAGCCACTGTCGTCCAGCGAGGAGGACCGATGTCGGACGTCGTCTCCGCCGATCTCTGCCGCCTGGTCGTGCGCGCGCCCAACGCCTCCTTCGAGATCGCCGTTCCGTGCGACCTGCCGCTGGCCGAGCTGCTGCCCACGTTCCTGCTCTACGCCGAGAACGAGCACGAGGACCTCGACGAGAGCGGCCTCGAGCACGGAGGGTGGGTGCTCCAACGTCTGGGCTCACCCCCGCTCGACGAGTCCGAGACCGTCGAGACGCTCGGCCTCACCGACGGCGAGACCCTGTACCTGCGCGAACGCGCCGACCAGATGCCGGAGATCCACTTCGACGACCTCGTCGACGGACTGGCCGACACCCTGTCGGAGCGCTCCGACGGGTGGGGGCCACGGGTCTCCAGGCGGGCTCTGACCGGCACCGCCGCCGTGGGCTTCGCCGGTGCCCTCGGCCTACTGACGCTGCTCGGCCCCACCTGGATCGCGGGCGCCACCGCCGCCGCGACGGGGCTGCTCCTGCTGCTCGCCGCCGGGGCGGCCGCCCGCGCCTTCGACGCGCCCATCGCGGCCGCCGTCACGGGCGGCGCCGCCGTGCTGTTCATGGCGTTCGCCGGGGCCACGCTCCCGGGCGGCGACCCCAGCAACGCCCTCACCGGCGCGCGGATGCTCTCGGGCGCGTCCACGGCGACCGGCGCCGCCGTCCTGGCAATCGCCGCCGTCGCCGCCTGCCTGCCGTTCTTCACGGCCATCATCGGCACGGCCCTGTTCACCGCCGCCGCCGGTGCCCTGCTCATGTTCTGGGACAACGCCCCGCCGCCCGGGGTGGCCGTCTCGGCCGCCGCCCTGGTGCTGCTGTTCTGTTCGTTCGCACCTGCCCTGGCCTTCCGTCTGGCGGGGATGCGCCTGCCTCCCCTGCCCGACGGGGTCAGCCAGCTCGGCGAGTACATCGACCCCCACCCGGCCCGCGACGTCCGCACCCGCAGCCAGCGAGCGGACCACTACCTCGGCGGCCTGCTGGCCGTCGTCGCCGCGGTCTGTGCGGCCTCGATGACCGTGCTGGCCGCCCACCCGGGCGGCCTGGCCTCCACAGCGGGCGTCTGCGTCGCGCTGATCCTGCTGCTCCAGTCGCGCGGGCTCAACGGCGTGTGGCACCGGGTGTGCCTGCTGGGCGCCGGTGTGTACGGTCTGGTGGCCCTGGCGGTCGGCGGCGGACTCCTGGGCGGGGACACCGCCCGCATGGTCCTGTTCGGGCTGCTGCTGGTCGCGGCGCTCGGTCTGCTCCTCGCCGCCTGGTCCGTGCCGGGCAACCGTCCCATCCCGCACTGGGGGCGCGCGGGGGAACTCATCCAGAGCCTCGCCGCGATCGTCCTGGTGTGCCTGATTCCCGGAAACCTGGGGCTGCTGGCGCTGCTGAGGGGGATCGGCGGATGACGCGTAGCGGAAGGCGGGTGGTCTGATGCAGACCCGTCGCGACCAGGTACAGGCGCACTCGTTCATGGTGCGCCGACTCTCCACGGCCATGGCCGCCGCCGACCCGGACGCCGTCGAGGCACCCCTGCGGCGCACCCGCAACGGCACCTTCATCGGGCTGATCCTCGCGGCGCTGCTGTGCGTGGGCTTCCTCATCTTCGGTCTGATCTTCCCCGGCGGCGCCACCTCCTGGCGCCACGAGGGAACGCTCGTCGCCGTCAAGGGCGGCGCGGGCCGCTACGTCTACTCCGACGGCGTCCTGTGGCCGGTGTCCAACCAGGCGTCGGCCGTGCTGCTGACCGCGAACTCCAAACCGGTCCAGGTCGCCGCGGACTCGCTGGAGGGCACCCCCGTCGGAGCCTCCATCGGCATCGCGGGCGCCCCCGACGGGCTTCCCCCCACGGAAGCCGAGGGCTCCATGGTCTGGCAGGTGTGCGCCACCACCGTCAACACCGGCGACGGCGTCGAGACCCTGACCTCGCTCACCCTGGGCCGGTCCCCGTTCGGCTCACCGGTCGCAGAGGACGAGGGTGTCCTGGTCCGGGGCCCCGGCGGTGAGATCCACCTGCTGTGGAAGGGCAACCGCCTGGCCATCGACGAGGAGAACGGCGCTCTGGAGTCCCTCGGGTACGGCACCGCGGTGCCCCACCCCGTCGCGGCGGCCGTCCTGGACGGTGTGCCCGCCGGCCCCGAGCTCGCCGCACTCGACATCGACGGCCGCGGCGAGGAGGGGCCGCGTCTCAGCGGCGCGGACACCCGTGTGGGGCAGGTCTTCACGGTCCCGGCCACGGAGGGCGGCCCCGAGCAGTTCTACGTGCTCACCCAGGACGGCCTGACCCCCACCGACGCCACCCACGCCCGCCTGCTCCTGGGGCATCCGCTCACAGCGGAGGAGGCCTACGGGGGCGGCGACCCCGCACCGGTCGAACTCACCGTCAACGAGCTGCGCGCGCACCTGTCGGGCGAGGATCCGGTAACCGGAGACGGCCTGCCCGCCGTCCCGCCGCAGCTGACCGACCCCCAGGGTGCGGCGCTGTGCGTCATCGACCAGGGGGACGGCGCGCTGGCGCTCGCGCTCACCTCCCCGGCGGACATCGGCGGGCGGGCCGCGCGGCCCCCGGCTGGCAGCACCGCCGCCTGCACGGCCCCCGACCTCATCGACATCCCGTCGGGGGAGGGCGGACTGGTCAGGGCGGCCCCTGCGGGAGGGGCGGCGCTGCGCGGCTCGTACTTCCTGGTCACCGACACCGGGGCCAAGTACCCGGTGCCCGAAGCCCAGGACGCCGACACGCTGGGATACGCGCCCGGCGGGGCCTCCGCCGTGTCCACCGCCCTGTTGGACCTGCTGCCCACCGGGCCCGACCTGACCCCGCAGGCCGCCGCGGAACCCGTCGGCGCTCTCGCGGAACCGGGAGAACCCCGGTGCCTTTCCGACTGACGCCCAACAGAACCAGGAGACTCCCATGTCGATGATGCGCAGTACCGACCAGGCCATGCGGACCGGCCGCGACGCCATGGAGACGGCCCACACCACGTGCAACGGCGTCTACACCAGCGTGGACGGCGTGCGGGACCTGCTCGGCGGCAACTGGCAGGGCGGCGCGGCCACCCAGTACGACACCGCGCTGGTCAAGTGGCTCGAAGAGCTGCGCCTGATCACCAACGACATGAACGACATGATCGGCATCCTCGGCGGCACCGAGCGCAACTTCCATGCGATGGAGGACGAGAACATGCTGTCCGCCAACTGGATCACCCAGCTCAACCCGAACCAGGGCGACGTCGCTCGCTGACCTGACCTGACCGACCTGATCCGTACGCCTCCGCGACCGGGGGCGCACCACCGAGAGAAACCGGAGCCATGTCCATGGACGGATTCGAGATCAAGTACAGCGGTGCTGACGACGCGGGCATCGACCTGCGTAGGCAGACCGACATCATCGAGCAGGCCATCAACGAGCTGGACGCCAAGGTCCAGGCCGTCAAGTCCGACTGGATCGGTGAGGCCTCCGAGCAGTACGACCAGCGGCTCCTCTCGTGGCGGCGCAACGTCGCCGACATGCGCGCGCTGCTGGGCCACGCCCAGGTCTCCCTGGGCGACATCACCGAGCGCTACCGTCGCGGCGACCTCCAGGAAGCCGGGAACTGGAACGCACGCCGCTGAACACCCCCTCGGCCGCGGCCACGGCCCGGTCGGCCCACGCCGCGGCCGAGGGAACACCGCACCACGCCGGATGACGCCGCACCGCGACTTGACGAAGAGCTGGACAGGAGAGGAAGGGGCAGGACGTGTCAGAGGAGAAGACCAAGGTCACGCTGGACTACCTCAAGACGTTGCAGACAGCGCATGTCGATCCGCTTCGGGAGAAGGTCTCGAAGATGAAGACCCGGGCGTCCACGCACTACCCGAGCGGTGAGAACGCAACCGCACCCAACGTGCCCTTCGGTAACCCCGACAACCACCTCCCCATCGCCGGCGAGCTCTCCAAGGAGGTCGGCGCCGTGCTGACGCAGTTCACCACCCTGATCACCGACCTGGAGATCCGCCTGGTCGGGATGTCGGCAGGGATTCGCAACAGCGCGAACACCTACGAGGAGCTGGAGTCCGACGCGGAGCTGGACGCCACCCAGGTCGGCCAGATCATCACCAACGGTGCGCCCACGGGCGGCGGTGGCGGTGGCGGTGGTGGCAACGGCCCCACCGACACGCCCAACGGGACCCCCGAGTCGTCCTGACCTCCGACTGACGCCGTCCGGGTGAGCGCACCGGCCGCCCGGGCCACCACCCCTCCGCCCCACGAACCCGCCCTGAGGAACTTGCATGGCTGACGAGGACCTTCCCGAGAAGGAGGGGACCGATCCCGCGGTCCCCGAGTCCAGTGGCGCCGTCGGGAGCGAGGAGATGGCACACGCCATCAACGCCTTCGCTGACAAAGACGACAAGGGATCGGCCCCTCCCATGGGCTCCGCCCAGGCGGTGCATGACACCAGTTGGATCAAGGAGTTCTTCTGGAACGTCAACAACCCGAAGGACGCGGACGAGTGGTTCGGTTTCGAAAGCCGGGCCTCCGACGCGGAGCGGCTCGGCGGGTACGAGTGGGGTGCGGTCTACTCGGGCATCCACCTCAACGAGGCCATCAAGGAAACCGACGGCACGGTGTGGGGCAACTTCATCGACCGGATGCGCGACATCCTGAATGCCGCCTCCGGTCCCGGGACGGGAACCTTCGACAACGGTGTCCTCAGCCGGATCGAGACCGACCTCGGCGACTTCCAGAAGTTCGCCACCGATCGCTACAAAGAGCTGTCGGACCTGTCCGATGCCATGAAGCCGGGCAACGAGAAGTTCGAGGGCGCCGGAGCCGAGGCCCTGTGGGGGTATCTCAGGAAACTGGCCGACGAGTTCCAGCACATCGCCAACTACGTCGAACCGGCCATCGGAGCCGTGACCTCGGCGCGCCACGCCGCCCACAACACCTACCTCCAATCGGTGATCCGCGCGTTCAACACCTGGCAGGACAGCGCCGACCGCAGTCCCCGCAGAACCATCCGCAACTGGTGGGAGGAGCAGCGGGGCACGGTCACCTGGGAGGACAGCGTCATCAAGATCCGCGGCAGGCGGACTGATGAGAAGTCCACCTGGGAGGACTTTGAGAAGGAGATCAAGGAACGCTGGTGGGACAACCTGGCCGACCTGCGCAAGGCGGCCACGGAGGGTATTTCCACGGTCTCCTCGACTTACAGCACCTCCTCCGCGGAGATCCTGCCCTTCGTCCCCGTCGCGGTCACCCCGCCCGGCGGCGGAGGGGGTGGCGGTGGCGGTAACGGCGGCGGTGACGGCGGCGGTGACGGTGACGGCCGCTCCATTGAGGACATCATCGACGAGTACCTCAACGGCGGCAGCGGCGATGGTGGCGGCGGTGACGGCGATGGTGGCGGTGGTGACGGTGACGGCCGCTCCATTCAGGACATCATCGACGAGTACCTCAACGGCGGCAGCGGTGAGGGCGGAGGTAACGGCGGCGGCGATGGCGTGGGTAGCGGCGTCCTCACCCGCGATAACATTCTCGGCGGCCTCGGCGACGGCGACGGCAACGGTGGGGGTGGCGGCGGGGACGGAACCGGTGGCGGCGGTGGTGGTGGAAACGGGCCACTGGGCGACGGCCGCACCGTCGACGAGATCGTCAACGACTACCTGAACGGCCAGGGCCCCAACAGCGGCGGATCGGACATCCCCGACGGCGGGGGACCCGTGCCCGAGGGCGGGGGTGGACCCGTGCCCGAGGGCGGTGGAGGACCCGTGCCAGGTGGCTCGGGTGAGTTCGGCGGTCCCCCGGACGCCCCGGGTTCGAACGGCCCCAGCGGTCCGCCGATCTCCTCCGGTTCGGGGGGCCTCGACGGTCCAGGGCAGGGCTTGGGTGGTCCCGGGGCCGGAGGGTCGTTCGACGGGATCGGAGGCGACCCCTCCTCGTCCGGCGGAGGCCCGGGCGGGTTCTTCCCGCCGCCAGTGGCGCCGGGCATGGGGGGTATGGGCGGCGGCGGTACCGGCGGCGGCCCGAACAACACGGGTCGTCGGGAGCAGGGGACCCCGCTCCCCGACGGCAGCACGCTGCTTCCCGACGGGAGTACACGTCTTCCGGACGGCACCGTCGTGAACCCCGACGGCAGCACGCGCCCTTCGGACGGCAGCGGGCAGATCCCGGAGGGGAGTACGCCGCTCCCGGAGGGGAGCGCCCGGCTCTCCGACGGCAGCATTCGGCTTCCCGACGGGAGCATCCTGAACCCCGACGGCTCGCGTTCCGATGGTGGTGGCAGCGGTGACCCGTCATCCTCGATCGGGGGACCGCCAAACGGCGGCTTCGGGGACCTCGACCTCTCCTCCTCCACAGGTGGCGCGGGGGGCGGCAGCGTGCCGCCGCCCCCGGGTCGCGTATCCACCGAGGGCGACCTGGACCTGTCTTCGGGCGGTTCTGGCACCGGTGGCTCCGGTTCGCCGATTCCGGGTGGTGTGGGTGATCTGGGTGGTCCGGGTAACGCGGATCGGCCCGGGTTGCCGGACGCCCCGATCATGGGTGGTTCCGGTGGTAGCGGCGACGGATCGGGTTCCCCCATCCCGGGTGGTGTGGGTGATCTGGGTGGTCCGGGCAACGCGGATCGGCCCGGGTTGCCGGACGCCCCGATCATGGGCGGTTCCGGCGGTAGCGGCGACGGATCGGGTTCCCCCATCCCGGGTGGTGTGGGTGATCTGGGTGGTCCGGGCAACGCGGATCGGCCCGGGTTGCCGGACGCCCCGATCATGGGCGGTTCCGGCGGTAGCGGCGACGGATCGGGTTCCCCCATTCCGGGTGGTGTGGGTGATCTGGGTGGTCCGGGTAGCGCGGATCGGCCCGGGTTGCCGGACGCGCCGATCATGGGCGGTTCCGGTGGCAGTGGCAACGGGTCCGGCTCGCCCATCCCGGGTGGTTCCGGCGAGATCGGCGGCGGCTCGAACCGCCCCGAGATCCCCGGTCCCCCCGTCCTCGGCGGTTCCGGAGGCGGCGGAGGCAGCGGCTACCCGTCGCCCGGTGGCATCGGTGGGCCCGGTGACCTGAGTTCTTCGTCCGGCCCCGGTTCGGGCTCCGGCTCGGGGAGCGGCAGCGGATTCCCCAGCCCCGGCGGTATCGGCGGCATCGGTGGGCCCGGCGACGTGAACTCCTCGTCCGGCTCCGGTCCGGGCAGCTCGGGCGGCGGCATGACCCCCCGCTCGGACTCCGGCTCCGTGGGCGGCAACGGTGACGGCGGCGGAGGCGGCCGGGGCAACGGTCCGGGCGGGACCAGCCCGTTCGGCGGCTACGGCGGGGGCCAGGGAACGGACGGATCCGCCACGGGCGGAGGCCCTGGCACCCCCGGAACGCCCGGCACCCCGGGCACCCCCGGCATGCCCATGATGCCTCCAGGCGGTATGGGCGGTGGCGGTGGCGGCGGCGGTGGCGGCGGCCAGGAACGCAGCCGCACCACGTGGCTCTCGGAGGACGAGAAGGTGTGGGGCACCACCGCACGGGGCGGCCCCGCCTCACTCGGACGCCCCGGAACACGAAAAGACAAGGGAGTGAGCAGCGTTGGACATGTCCCTGCAGGGTCAGATGGAGAGGTCACTCGAACAACTTCGCCAGAGCCAGGAGCGGCTGGCGGAGGCAAGCGCAAACCTGGAGTCGGTTACCGCCGAAGCGGCGTCCAAGGACCGGATGCTCAGCGTGACGGTGAACGCGAGAGGCGAGATCGCTGAGATGCGGTTCCACACCGAGAAGTACCGGATGATGGCACCCGCCGAACTCGCCGCCGCGATCATCGAGGTCGTCGAACGAGCCCGGCGCGACGTGGCCCAGCAGGTCTCCACGGCCATGGGCACACTGGTGCCGGGCGACTCGGCGGCACGGGAGCAGGCGGTGGCGGGCGACCCGACCGCTCTGCTGGAGGAACTGGGTCTGGGCAACGTGCGGTCGCCCAAGTGACGGTCGGCCGGGAGCGGGGGAGGAACGTGCCTCCCCCGCTCCGGGCCATGACGACGGAGACGGGACAGGACGAGCAAGGAGGGGAACATGTCGGAACGCATCTCGATCGACCCTGAGGCGGTAGCCAGGGACGGGGCCGAGATCCACCAGCTCGCCGCCATGGTGGGGGCGATCGACCAGTCTTACACCACCTCCGCCGACGCCCTGGGCGAGTGCTGGGGTGAGGGCGACGCCGTCGCCAAGTCGTTCGAGGCGAACTACCTCCCGGCGCGTGACGAGTTCGCGGTCTTCCTGAAGACACTCCGTACGGCGTTCGAGGACACCGCCGAGGCCACTATCGACACGGCCAAGCAGTTCGGCCGCTCCGAGCAGTACGGCATCGACACCGCGGCGCGCCTGGGCGGGATCCAGGGCGGTACCGGTGGTACCAGCGGGAGGCACTGATCCCCCATGGGAATGGAACTGCCCGCCGAACTCCGCAACCTGTTCTCGGTCCTGACGGGTTCGGAGTGGCCCACCGCCGACGAGACGCGGCTGTGGGAGCTCGCCCAGGTCTACGGCACCACCGCTGACCATTTGGAGGTCGAGCTCCCCCAGCTCGTCATCCGGATCAAGAACAAGGTGCGGGAGAACTTCGACGCCACGGCGGCGGACTTCTTCGACCAGTCGGTGGACGAGTTCACGGCGGGGCAGAACAACTACCTCGGTGAGGGGACGAAGGTCGCCCGGGGTCTCCAGGAGTACGTCCACAACGCGGGCACACAGGTGCAGTACGCGAAGTGGATGATCATCGGTCAGCTCGTCCAGCTGGCAGTGGAGATCGCCTGGGCGATCGCCATGGCGCCCTACACCTTCGGCGCCTCCCTGGCCAAGATCCCGATCTTCCAGGCGATCGCCCGCACCGTCATCGGGCGGGTCATGTTCCGGCTGCTCTCCACGCTGCTCCAGCAGATGGCCATCAGCCAGTTCTTCGCCCTCACGCTGGACGCGCTGATCCAGCGCATCCAGATCGACCAGGGCAACCGCGACGGGTGGGACCACAAGCTCACCGAGGACGCGGCAAAGGGCGCCATGCTGGACGGCCTGTTCGGCACCGCCGCCGTCTTCGGCGGCAGCGCGCTGTCCAATCAGTTCAACAAGCTGCTCGGCAACACCACCGGGCCGTCCATCACCAAACAGCTCGACGACAACTTCCCCACGGGCAGCGTCGGCGGCGGCCCCGGCGGACTGCCCGATGGCATCGGCGGCGTGATGGGCCGTAACAGCGAAGAGCTGTTGCGGCCGTACGGCATGGACAACCGGCCCGGGTGGAACCGCCCGATCGACGGCGAACGCTTCCGCACTGACATGGGAGACCAGTTCGCCAACTCCCTGGGCGGCTCGATGGGCAAGGACCAGGCACGCGACTTCGGTGAGCGCTACGCCGACGCCTTCACCCGGAACTGGGGCAGGGACGGACTCAACGACGCCCTGAACGACGTCGTGAGCAAGTACGGGCGGGGCCTGGACCCCAACATGCGCGACTTCCTGACCACGGGGGTACCCACCGGGGTGCGCGACGGGCTCTCCGACGTCGGCTCCCACTGGAAGAACTTCCTGTCGCAGCTCGGCGGCCAGGGCATCGCCAACGCCGCCCAGGGCACTCTCAGCGAGGGTTTCTTCAACTTGCTCTTCAGCGACCAGAAGACCTTCACCGTCACCTGGCTGTCCGGGGTCTCCGGACTCGTCTCCGGTATGGTTCAGCAGAGTCTCACGACGGGCGGACTGCTGCTGCTCGACCACCTCAAGAACGCCGGTCTGCCCCCGGGCGTCCCTCCGCCCACCCCACAGCCCGGCCCTTCCGACGACGGTGTCAACGACAACCGCAGCGTCGGTGGTGATGTCGGCGGTTCCCCGGACGGGAACGGGAACGTCAGCACGTCGGATTCCGGATCCTCTTCGGGCGACTCCGCGTCGGACACGTCCTCCTCGAACGGCTCCTCCTCGTCAGGGGAGGGCGATCGCTCGCGCGGACAGGGCAACGACTCGACCAACGAGCCCACACGGGGCTCGAACCCACCGCCTCCCCCACCACCCCAGCAGGTCACCACCGAGTCCTCCGACACGAACGGTCGGTCCGAGAGCGGTTCCTCCCTGCCCGAGACACCGACCAACGAGAATGACGCCTCGAACGGGACGCCCACGACGCAGGACTCCTTCGGGCAGGGTTCCGAACGGCCCGTCAATCCCTCGAACGAGAACGGGAGCGGCAACGACTCCGACCACCTGAACCGGGGTGGACCGGAGAACACGTCCGTGGAGGACGACGGGGCCGGGGACGGGCCCGTCCCCGGTGGTCAGGACCAGAACACCGGGGGCCAGGACCGCTCCCCCGAGGAGACCGGTGACGGCCAGGGCCCGGCGGTGGTGGACGGGCCCGAGACGACGCCCGGGAACCAGGACGGGGCCGAGAACCAGCCTGCCCTGGAGACGCCGCACCAGGAGCGGCCGCCGGTCCAGGGGAACCCTGACCAGAACCAGCCTGTCCAGGGGAACCCTGACCAGAACCAGCCTGTCCAGGGGAACCCTGACCAGAACCAGCCTGTCCAGGGGAACCCTGACCAGAACCCGCCCGTGCAGGCGAGCCCTGACCAGAACCCGCCCGTGCAGGAGGCCCCGCCCCAGGGGTCCCCGAACCCGAACCCTCCCGTCCAGGGGAGCGCTGACCAGAGCTCGCCGGTTCGGGAGTCTCCGGTGCAGGGTGAGCCCTCCGGTGACGGTGTCGTGCGGGACGGGGGTGGTTCCGTGCAGGAGAGCGGTGGGAACTCCCCGGTTCGGGAGACGCCGGTCGGGGAGCAGCCGCCCGTTCAGGCGGGTCCGGACCCGAATTCCCCTGTCCAGGAGTCTCCTGTGCGGGATGAGTCCTCTGGCGATGGTGTGGTGCGGGACGGGGGTGGTCCCGTGCAGGAGAGCGGTGGGAACTCCCCGGTTCGGGATCAGCCGAACCAGGAGCAGCCCGTTCAGGAGAGTCCCGACCAGAACCCGCCTGTCCAGGAGGCCCCGTCCCAGGGGTCCCCGAACCCGAACTCTCCTGTCCAGGGGAGCGCTGACCAGAGCTCGCCGGTGCGGAACCCGCCTGTGCAGGGCGATTCCTCCGGTGACGGTGTGGTGCGTGACGGGGATGGCCCCGTGCGTGAGAACACCGTTGAGGACACCCCCGTCCGGGACCAGCCGACCCAGGAGCCCCCGGCTCAGAATCAGCCGGTCCAGGACGCTCCGAACCAGGGTGAGCAGGTTCAGGAGACCCCGAATCAGAACTCCCCGGTGCAGGGTGAGTCCTCTGGTGACGGTGTGGTGCGGGAGACCGGTGGTCCTGAACGCGAGAACGGGCCTGAGGACACCCCTGTCCGGGAGACCCCGAACCCGGGGGAGTCGGACCAGAGCCCTCCGGTTCGGGAGACCCCGAACGAGGAGTCGGGCACCGACGGATCGGTCCGACCGATCGACAACCAGGACCAGTCCTCCGACCAGAGCCCCCCGGCTCAGGGGACTGCGGACGACACCAGCACCAACGGGCAGCCCTCGCCCGGGTCGACCCCGAACGCGACCGGGCAGGGTTCGAGCGACGGCAACACGAACACCCACCGCCCGAACGGACGCGAGGGCGACTCCGAGACCGCCCCGGACAACGAGTCCGGACCCAACGACACCCGCACCACCCAGGACGACACCGGCTCCGACGTCCGGTCTCCCGGAGACGAGCGCTCCGGTGAGCAGGACCCCGGTGCGACCGTGCACCAGAACGGCGAGCAGCAGGGCCCGCTGAACGAGGACGGCTCCCAGGGCTCCACGCGCGACGAGGACGGTTCCGGCTCGCCCGTCCGCCAGGACGACGGATCGAACGAGGCGACCGCGCGACCCGACGGCACCCCCGTGCCCGTCGTGATGGCCCCGCCGCTCAACCCCGCCGCGCAGGGTGGCCAGGAGTCCACGGGGGACGGGCGCCGCAACCAGACCAACACCCCACCGGTGTCCCGCCCGCGCCCGAATCCCGACGACCCGGCCCCCGTCTCCGACCGGACGCGTCCGCCCACGGACTGGCAGGACACGCGCGACAGCGTCGAACCCACGCGGGTGGGCGGCAACCGCGACCGCTCAGGTGTCGACACCGACGGTGTCGAGATCCTGCACGGGTCCACCAAGGACAACCCGATCACCTCGGTCGCGGAACGCGGCTTCGACATCCGTCGCGTGCCCCTGCCGGATCCCGGACCCGACGGGCCGACGCACGTCACCGAACTCACGGTCCGGATCAACTTCGACACCGGTCCCGGTGTCAGCCGCGGAGACGCGAACACGGCCCAGCGGATCTTCCTGGACCGGCTGAACGACGTCGTGAACGAGCGCTACCGTCTGCCGGACAGCGGGGACCAGCTCCATGTCCGTGTGGAGTCGGTCGGTCCCGACGGTCGACCGCACTCCAACGTGTCCTGGGTCCGCGACAACCCGGACCTGCCCGGGCGCAGCGACACCGCCAACTGGCGCATGGATGACGGCCCCGACGTCTGGCTGCACGAGATCCTGCACCAGATCGGCCTCAACGACGAGTCCCAGGACCGTTCCCAGGACGGGTCCGGCCGTCCCCGTGCCGTGCTCCGTGACTCACCGGACTCCACCGCCGTCCACGAGGCAGGCGGCTACATGGACTCTCCCGGCGGGCGCGACAACCGGCCCCCGCAGATCCTCAACCACTACCTGGAGCAGATCGAGACCCAGGCGAACGGGGCGTCGCGCTACGACCCGCCCACCCGCGTGGGAGACCTTCCCGACTCCGTGCACCGGGACCTGTCCCAGGTGCTCGACCCCGACGGGAACCGCGACCACTCCGACAACGTGGCCCTGTTCGGTGCCGCGTACGACAACCGTGTACGCGGTCGCGACGACGACCAGGTCCGCGCCGATCTCCCGCCCCGGCTGCGGGAGGATTTCGACCGTACGGTCCAGGAGTGGACCACTGACGGGCGTTGGGACCAGGCCCTCGACACCGCACGCGACGCGGGCATGGACGCGCCGTTGTCGCAGATGCCGAGCGGACCCACGCCGGTGACCACGCAAGGCGGCGGAGACCACCGGGCCGCGTCACCCTTCTACAACCCGTTCAAGTCCAAGAGCGGGAACAAAGACGGCAACAGCGGAGGCAGTGGCCGCAGCAACGGGGGGAGCAGTCGGAACAACGGAGGCAGCAGCCGAGACGGCGGAGGCAGCAGCCGCGACGGCGGAGGCAGCGGACGGAACCGCCGAAGGCCCGAGAGCCACCGGATGCAGGACCTCACCAACCAGCGGGACAACGAAGGTGACCGTGGGGACCGTCGTCGGCCTCGTCGGCCCAGGGTCACCGACGACGGGGGCGAGGGATCCTCCCGTGCACCGCGCGGGAACAACCCGACCACCACGGGCGAGACGCCCCCGCCACCGCCACGGGTCCAGGACGGGACAGTGGCGCCCACCGACACCCAGCAACAGGTCGACGGCGACGACACGCGCCAGGACCCGCCGCAGATCGTGGTCACGCAGACCGACCTGACGCCGCCGGACCCGCCGCCCGTGACCAGGCCGGTCACGCAGGAGACGACGGCGGTGCTCGACGCTCTCGCCGACGTCGGTCCCAACGTGGACTACGGCGGATACCCCGGCATGCGGATGAACCCCGACGCCGACGTGGACGGGTTGGAGCAGCGTCTGCTCGGCCAGATCACGCAGCACGGCGTGGAGCCGCACGGCCGGGCCTTCGCGGAGGCCATCGAGCGCATCAGCGGAGGCCGCACTGTTCCTGGTGAGGCGATCGACGTCCCCGTGCACGTTCCCAACCCCAACCGGGACGGCGACGGTAACGGCCAAAATCCTCCGCCCCCGCGAGGGAACGTGCGGTTGACGGTGGACCGCACGTGGCGCGACATCACGGACTCCCCCGACCACCGCGTCAACGCCGGGGACGCGACCGAGAACCGTGCCAAGACGGTGGGCAGCGGATCCCAGCAGAGCCGCAAGAGCGTCAACGTGGCGGCTCCCGTAACCATCATCGGCAAGGCCCTCGCCAAGCCGGCGTTGATCACCACCCGTTTGAAGGGGTCGTTCGCGGTCCGACAGCGCGGCACCGAGTACCAGACCAGCTCGGAACGCCGACACAAGAGCAAGGTCGACGTGGACGGGGACGGCCCCGCGCACTTCGCCGGCGATCTCGTCGTGAACGCGACCCTGGACGTCACGCCGTTGCCGCAGCCGCCCAGACCGGCCGGGGGGCAACAGGATACGGGCGGGCAGCAGCACACGGGTGGGCAGCGGCAACCGGGCGGACAACAGCAGCGGCCCGCCGGACAGCAGGGCACTGGCGTGCAGCAGCCCGCCGGACAGCAGGGCACTGGCGTGCAGCAGCCCGCCGGACAGCAGGGCACCGGCGTGCAGCAGCCCGCCGGGCTGCCGGTCCGGGCCAGCTTCTCCGACCGCTTGAACGACGCGTTCGACTTGGTCCTGGCGGGTCATCTGAGTGACAACAACGGTGACGGGGGCACCACCACCGACCGTGCGCCCCAACAGTTCCGCACCGACGATCCGGCTTCACGCGACGGTGACGGGGACGGGATCCCGATCCGCGCCCCGCGGTTCTCACACACACTGGCCGTCGTCGACAGCACACTGCCCGACAGGTTCCCGGTCGACATGCGGACGCTGCGTGACCACCTGGGACGCGCGGACGACGGGGAGGTACTGCGGTTCCCCTACCAGGACGACGCCGGGAACGCGCAGTTCGTCGAGATCAGCGGCGGCCCCGTCAACTACACGAGGATCGGGCCGGAGCTGAAGGACTCGTCCTTCTCCGACACCAACAAGTCGTCCGGCAACGCGCAGTTCAGTGCGGGGCGCACCAACAAGCAGGAGATCCGAGCAGGCATCGGATTCATCGGCACCATCATCCCCGCTGTGGGGGCGGCGCTTCGGGCCGGTACCGAGGTGGGTGGTGGAGTCAAGGGCGCACAGAAGCACACGCGCAGCATCGAATACGGCAGCGAGCGCGTGTTCGGGCCCGGCACCAAGGGTGACTCCGCCATCTACGAGGTGGAACGCATCTACCGGGTCACGACCACCGAGCAGCAGCCCACCCCGCCCAGGGATACGGGGAACACCGGAAACACGGGTAGTACCGGGGAGAACAACACCGGTAACAACGACACGGGCAACACCGGTAACAACAACCAGGAGCGCGGTGGTCGCTCGTCCAAGCCCCAGCCCCAGCCACGAGTGCTGGAGGGAATCCTGGACCTGGTCACCCTCGACCAGGTCTCGACATCCGACGCCGTCTCCCTGGCTGCGGGTGGCAACAACCGCGGCACACAGACTCCCCCGGCCGCGCCCACCACCCCCGGTCTCCAGAACGACCGCGTGCAGCACCTGGGTGAGGCGGCTCCGGTGCGGGCCGAGTGGGGCGACGGGCGTCTGAGGGACGGCAACGGCGACTCGCCCATGACCGTCGCGGCCAAGCTCATCCACCAGCAGGTCTTCAACCTTCACCCCGAACTGGTCAACGACCCCTCCGGGGCCCCCGGAGACCGTCGAGGATTCTTGGGGAGTGTGTGGCAGGGGCCGGACCTTCGCGCACAGAACACCTTGGAGATCTACGAGAAGGCCGGGAGGGCGATCGCCGAGTCCGATGGCCTGACAACCGGGGGCATCGACATCATCCTGCGTACCGGCGGTCTGGGCAACGCGCTGACGCCCGCCCCTGGGAAGCTCCGCGACGTGCTCAGTGTCTTCCTGCCGTCGGTACGCACCGACGACCGGGACGGCGCCGACTTCCTCACCGTTCGGCTGGACGGGCAATTCGGCGATGCCCGGTTCGAGGGCACGCGAGGCGGCGGCTCCCTGAGTTCAGCGCTCAGCGCCTCGACCGCCCAGGGGTCCGGCGAACAGAACTCGATCGCCTACGGCGCGGAGGCCACGGCCATGATCCAGGCCCGGTTCGGGGCGACGGCCGGCGGTCTGCCCAAGGGCGTCCTCGAAGTGGGTGCCGGATACACCTACGAGCACGAGAACGCGAAGCCGTTCTCCGGCACCCGCAAGGGCGGGGTCGAAGCCTCCTCCAGCGCCAAGGGTGACCTGGAGACCTGGTCCTACGCGCTCGACCTTCGGGCCTCGATCGGGAGCCACGCGCCCATCTCCGTCACCCCGCAGGGCTCGGGCCCCGACGCCCAGCGCCCCCGTGTCGTGGTGGAGGGCCCCAGGACGACACCGGTGCCGGGCGAACTCGACAGTCCCGGCCCGAACACCGACCGCTCGGCTGACCAGAGAGCAGCCCGCGACGCCGCCCAACGGGCGCTCGATCAGGCCCGACGGCACCATGAGGCGGCTACCGCTGCCGAGACCGCGCGAGACGGTCTGAAAGCTCTCGCCGACGCCCTCACGAACAACCAGAACACGCTGGACGCCGCCGAGAAGACGCTGAAGACCAGGAACGAGACACTCGCTCAGGACCAGGAGGTCCTCACGCAGAAGAATCTTGAGCTGTCCCAGGTACAGCAGGCGGTTCAGGACCGCTTGGATGCTGCTCACGCCCAGCAGGCGGCGGCTGATCGCAACGCGAACGCCGTCCAGCGGATGTGGGACTACGTCAAGGCGCTCCAAGAGGCGACCGGCGCCGAGACACCAACGGTGCCTGCAGCATCCGACCTCATCACGCCGTTGGGTACGCCCACGCCCGAGACGACGAATCTGTCCACCGCCAACCGCCTCTGGGAAGCGGCTGTCGCCAACTGGGACAGCACTGTCGAGACCAGAGAGGACGCCCGCGGGGCGCTGGAGGACGCTGAGGCGGCTTACAACAAGGCCACACAACCGACTCCCTCGGACGCCAGCGATCCGGCTCGTACCCCGCCGCGGCCGGAGACGCCCCAGGCCATCAGCGAGAAGCGTGAAGGGGCCCTGAGAGCCGTCCGGGAGGCGGGTGACCTCGACACCAGCGCCGATCAGCTGGACAAGAAGGCCGACAAGTCCGAGGGGGAGATCGGCAAGAAGCCCATCGAGTCCGCGGGGGAGAGCGGCACGAAGCCCGTCGAGTCTGCCAGGGACCCGAAGAACGTGGCCCGCTTGACCAAGCAGACCCCCTCCGAGCTGAGTGCGGAAGTCACCCGGGCAGAGACACAGGTGGACAATTCCCAGACCCTGGTGAACGAGGCTCAGGAGGCCGTGCAAACCGCCACGGAGGCCCGGGACGCATCGACGAACGCCCGAGACGCTCTTCCCGCCAGCGAGCGCGAGCTCACCGAGGCGCGCAATACTGAGCGGCGCACGCACGGCGACGCCGCCACGGCACGCGGGCTGGGGGAGGACCACCGGTTCGCCGTGGAGCGTGACGCGCGTCTGCGCCCACCGAACCCGACGAACAACCCCCCCGCGGCACCGGTTCAGGGGGACCAGGGCAATCAGCAGGCCCAGGGGAACAACCAGGCCCAGGGTGACAACCAGACTCAAGGCAACAATCAGACCCAGGGTGACAACCAGGCCCAAGGCAACCAGCAGAACCAGGATGGTCGGGCTGCCGACAACCGGCACGGAACGCCACGTCCTCGGCCGGACCTCGATCTCGACAGCTTGCCGCATGCGCCCAAGCACTCCGAGTCTCCCGGCCTGTGGGACAACCTCGTGGACTCCGTGAGGTCCGCTCCCGGCTTCACAGCCGCCTCCCGCTCGGGCGAGGCCGTCATGGGCACCTGGCGCGTCCTCAGCTCGCCCCAGGCCCTGGCCGCCCACTCGATGGACGTGCATGACGGTGGCCTCCAGCTCCAGGGCCAGTTCGAGGACTCCTGGACCAAACGCGCCGATCTCTCGCTCAACATCAACGCCGAGCGTGTGTCGGTGCACACGTCGGGAGTGCTGCTCGACAGCGAAGTCGGCCTCACCTTCAAGGCCGACTCAGACAGGGTCGTGGGCACGAGCGAGAGCTCCTCGCACAATGTGACGATCGGCCTCAAGGGAGAAGCGTCCCCCAACCAGGGCGACCCCAGGTACAACCGCGTGCGTGGCACCCTGGGTTTCATCCCCTTCGCCACGAAGCAGACGCAGACGCAGGGCGACTCCACCTCGTTCGGCGAGGAGAACAAGATCTCCCTGCCCGGCAGCACCGTGAACGTGAGGACCGTCGACCGGTACAGCGTGGACACAACGATTCGCACCCGCTGGGCAACCGTTGCCACGCTGCCGTTCAGTACCACCACCGATGGGCACGGCAACGTCGTGACGAGGCCCGCCGGAGGTGACGACACCGGTGACCGCAACCGCCCCGCTGACAATCGGACGCAGGGCGACGACGACCGCACCCCGGATACCCGGACCCAGGACGGCCGGACGCAGGGCGACGACGACCGCACCCCGGATACCCGGACCCAGGACGGCCGGACGCAGGGCGACGACAACCGCACCCCGAACACCCAGAACCGTCCGGGGGACGAACAGAACCAGGACGGGAACGACCGCGACCGCCCACAGGGCGAGCAGGTCCAGGAGCAGGTCACGCCCACGCACCACGACGCGAACGGTCACACCGACTCGCGTTACCGCGTCCTCGACCTCGCCCAGAATGCGGCCCTGCCGGGCACCGCCGGTCTCGACACCGCATTGACGAACGCCCGCTCGGTGCCCAACGACATCGGGGTCATCCCCGGACGGGAGGGTTCCGGGTACGCCCTCAACAACATCGACTCCCGCGCTGCCCTGGACAGCATCAACCGGGAGGTGCGCGCGAACGGTTTCGAGTTGACCGACCAGAGCCAGCGCGACATCAGGGCCGCCCTGTCCCCGACCAACACCAGGGGCCTCAACCTCAGGTACCAGACCGGAGGCCTGGTCCTGGGTGTCAAGTTCCGCCACGATTTCATGGGTGAACAGCGTTTCAGCGAGGGAGGGTGGCTGCTGCTCAAGCTGGGGCCCAACGGCGCACCCGTCTTCGGTCCGGTCGAGTCGGGGATGTCCTCGGAGCGTTCCGTCTCGCAGTCCACCGAACACAACGCCTCCGAGGGCGAGCAGAAGAAGCACGGTGTGACCGCCGGCCTGGACGGCTTGGTCAACCCGGTCCCACCCAGCGGAATCGACAGCAGCGGGGCCGCCACCTTCCCGAATGACCGGTACCAGTCCTTCGTCCCGTCCACGGGCACCGGTGCGGAGAGCGGGACCACCAAGGCACACCTGACCTCGGACACCACCACGGAGTCGGAGACCCGAACGGTCAAGGCCCCCGGAGTCACCGGTGCCACGCCGACAAGGCTCGACTTCACCCTGTCGGTGGACGACGGCAGAGTCTTCTCCTCGCACGCCGACGTGGGGACCCGAACCGAGGTGTACCAGGCGGGGACCTTCCAGCCCACGCCCCCCGCCCCGACACCCGTCACCTCCCAGCCGTTCGCACCGCCCGCCACCGGGCCGAACAACGTCCAGGCCATCTCCAACGACTGGTTCGGCGGCCTCGGGCGCCCGCAGACCAACCTGCCTCCGGTCGAGGCGGTCGGACGCGGCCCGATCGCGGACGCCGCGGTGATCGCCCAGGCACGGGCCCTGGGCTGGCAGCCCGACGCCAACGGACGGAACGTCTCCAACGCCGTCGACCACCTGCACCAGGGGCGTCCCGGATCGCGCGCGCCCATGCTCGGCGCCGCCATCGACCAGCAGGTGCTGACCACGTTGTTCGACTCCTCGTCAACGGGCGACGGCGCGACCCTGGTGGGCCTGGACAAGCAGGGGCCCTTCGCCGTGCCCGGCCTGGAGACGAAGTTGTTCACCCAGGTCGATCCCGACGGCGCCCGTATCGTCGGGGCGGTCGGGGACCTGGGGACCGGCACGGAGAGCCAGGACACGCACCGCGACGAGGACTCCGTCGCCCACGCCGGATCCACCGCGCTCAACACCGGGCTGGACCTCTCGGGTATGAAGGGCGTGGACCAGCCCGCCTCCGGCTTCGACGAGAACCTGGCACTCCTCGGCGGCGGCGCCAACACTGCCGGAGCGAAGAGCTCCGCGGGGGGCGGCAACAAGCAGTCGGCGTCCACCGTGCACACCCACGCCGAAGCCCCCGAGAAGGGGCCCGGGTACCTGGTGCGCTTCCCCATCGATGTACTGGTCGTCGCGCAGGACACCAAGTCGGGTGCCCCACCGAAGGCGGAGAGCACCACCTCAACGGTCGACGTCTGGCTGAGCCTGGACCAGGTCCGTCAGATCGCCACCGGCGTGAGTGCCGAATCCATCGCCGCGTGGGACACTGTCGCGGAGCATCAGACCGCCGCCGCCGACACCGAGAAGGCGCTCGGCACGGCGCTCGACAACGAGCTGGGGCTGGACCGGTCGGACGACTCCCGTGCGCACGCCCGGGAAGCCACCGACCTGCTCGCACTCGGACCGGAGATGAACCCGAGGTCATGGTCGGAGCAGACCGTGGACGGCGTCCAGGCGATCCGTGAGTACCTCGGCTCGGGAGCCGACGACCACGGATGGAACCGTCCGGCTGACGTGACCGCGGCGCAGCACCGCGCCGCCCTGGACGGACTGGACTCGCTCCGGGACGACGCCGGGACTCCCCGGGACCTGTCAGAGGAGATGGTGGTGGCCCTGCGCGAGCTGGTCGAGCGCCGCCACGCGCTCCACGAAGCCCTGCACGCACATCGGACCTCCCTGGACTCCTTCTTCGAGGCCCTGCGGGACGCCTTCCGGCCGCCCGCTCCGCCACCCCCGCCGCCACCAGCGCCCAACACCACGGGCGTCAACCCGGTGATGCAGGCGAACTTCATGACCGCCCTCAACCCGACCTGACGGGCCCACAGACCATCCCCACCAGTGCCGCTTTTCGCGGCCGCCCCCGATACGCCGGAGGACCTTCCGGTTTCCGAAAGGAAGAACGAAGAATGACCGACAACACCGAGGCACCGCGCGGTCCCCACCGCACGGGGCCCGTGCTGAGCTCGACGGGGGAGGTGCCCCAGGCCACGGCCCGGGACGCCATCGGGGCCCCGTCCGAGCGCGGCCCAGGCCAGACCGCGCCGCACCCCGCTCCAACCCCCGCCCCCGTACCGGCCGCGGCCACCTCCGAAGCGGTCGAGGCCAAGGCCGACACCGAACGCGGCCGCAACGCACTGCTCGCGGCGCTGGCGCTGCGCGGCGGCGCCGCCCGGAACGCCGAGGGCACTGAGAAGGCCGAAGAGCGCTACCGCCCGGGTCGTCCGACCCTCGCGGTCGCGGCCATCGCCGGTCTGATGCTCGTCGCCGCCCCGTTCGGCCTCTCCGCGGCCAAGGAACACCAGGCCGGTGCGCCGCTCCAGACCGACCTCGCCTCCGGCAGCTTCGCGGACCCGTCCAGTGCCTCCGCGTCCGCCTCCGCCTCGGGGACGGGCGTCCAGGGATACGTGCCCGAGGTGCAGCCGAACGCCCCCGTCCTCCCCGGTGCGGACACCGGGGCGGACCCCGGTGCCGTCCCGGACCCGGCCTCGGCCGGTGCGGGCGCCCCCGGGGGATCGGGCGGCGGAGGCCTGCCCGAACGCCCCGTGGACCCCTCGTCCGGTGGTCCTGCGGGCGCCCCGGTCGCGGGAGTGACCGAGGATGACGACGAGGACGGCGGCGAGCGCGGCGGCGACGGCACCGGCGGGGGCGGCGACGGCGTCGGCGAACCCCAGGGCGTGACCGTCGAGAAGGGCTCGCTGCTGGAGACCCTGCTCACCGAGCGCAACAGCAAGGGCGAGGAGGACACGGAGAAGTCCGAGGAGCCCGAGTCCGGCAAGGGCAAGGGGTCCGAAGAGGACACTGAGGACGACTCCAAGGGCGACGGCTCCAAGGCCGACACCGAGGGCGACGACACCGAGGGCGACGCGTCCGATGGTGCGGGGTCCGAGCCGCTCAGCGCCCAGACCGGGCAGAGCCTGGAGCCGCTCAGCGAGGGTGTCGAGGCGGAGGAGCAGCGTTCCACGTCCGCTCCCGAGCCCCGGTCCGCCGAGGAAGTGGAGCCCCAGTCGGCTCCCGAGCCGGAACCCGAGCCGGAACCCGAGCCCGAGCCGGAGCCCGAACCCGAACCCGAGCCGTTCCGCGCGGTCGCCGGTCCCGGCTGCGACTCCGAGGGGACCCGCTACCAGATCCACGGTGACGGCGTCTGGCGCTCGGGGCCCGCGGGCTACGACGGGGCCGGATGTGACGACGGCTACGATGTCATGGCCGTGAGCGGCGACCCCGACGGTGGCAACACCTCCGCGGAGTGGACGTTCTGGCCCGGCGGCGCCGGTTCGACCTGCACGGTCAAGATCCTCGTGCAGAACGGCCCCGACCCGCTGTGGGCGAACGGCGTCCCCACCCACTACGAGCTGTTCGACGGCGAGAACGCCGGCGGTTCCTTCCGCGGCGGTTTCGAGGTCACCCAGCCCGACGACGGCCGTTACTGGGCCCTGACCGAGCTCCAGGACGTCGGGGACTCGTTCACGCTGCGCGCACGCAACAGGGGCCCCATCCCCGAAGGCGGCGAGGCCCCGCAGCTCCCGCTGTCGGTGGTCGAGGCCGAGTGCCGCTGACGGGAGAGTAGCCGCCGGTAACCCCGTACCGGCAGTTGGACAAGCCCGCGGGCCTCACCGGCCCGCGGGCACAGAAAGGAAGACGACAGGCGATGAACCGTCACGTGCGCGCGGTCGACCCCACCGGCGGAGCCGAGTTCCGCACCATCGGCGAAGCCCTCGCCGGCGCCAGTGACGGCGCCGTACTGTCACTGGCCCCCGGACGCTACGACGAACAACTCGTGCTCTCACGCGTGGTGACGCTGATGGCGGCCGAGGGCCCCGGAACCGTCGAGATCCTCTGCTCCTCGGGCACCGCCGTCACCTCGGTGGCCGAGGCGGTCAAACTCACCGGCCTCGTCCTGCGCGGCCGCGACTCGGAAGCCCCGGTCGTGGACGCCGCCGCCGGTCAGGTCGAACTCGCCGACTGCGAGGTGGAGGGGGCCGCCTGGGCGGCCGTCCTCGCCCGGGGCGAGGGAGCCCTGGCGCTCCGGGGCTGCACCGTGCGGTGCAGCGCGGGGGCGGGCATCGTCGTCACCTCCCCCCAGACCAGCGTCATCGAGGACTGCGTCATCGAGGACGTCGGCACCAGCGGTGTCGTCATCAACGACAAGGGTGCCCCCGAGGTACGCCGGTGCACCATCCGCGACGCGGGCGCCAACGGCGTCTACGCGGCGGGCAGCGGCGCCGGGCACATCAGCGACTGCACGGTATCGGGAACGGCCAAGGCCGCCGTGGTGGTCGACGAGCACGCGGCCACGGGCCTGAGCGACCTGCGCGTGAGCGGGGTCGCCGACGACGGCGTCGTGATCTCGACCCGGTCCCCCGTGACGGTCAGCGACCTCGTCGTCGAGAAGGCGGCGGGCCGCGGCCTGGTCCTGCGCGCCGGGACCGACCCCCGCGTGGAGCGGGTCCGCGTCACCGGCAGCGGCGGCGTGGGCATCCTGGCCGAGGACAAAGCAAGAGGACACCTCCGGGACTGCGAGGTCCGGGACGCGGGCGCGGAGGGTGTCAGCGTCACCGGCCGTTCCTCCACCACCTTCAGCGGTCTGACCGTGCACGGCACGGAGGCCGCCGGAATCCACGTCACCGAGGACTCCACCGCCGAGTTCGACCGCGTCAACGTGGGACGCACGGCGGGGCCCGGTGTCGAGATCCTCTCCGGGGCGGCGCCCTTCCTCCGCAACGGCACCGTCACCGGATCCCGGAGCCACGGCGTGCGCTGGGAGGGCGGCGGCGGACGCGTGGAGGACTTCGAGGTCACCCGCTCGCGCCGGACCGGCGTGTACGCGGCGGCCGGAGCGCGCGCCTCCCTGAGCGGGGTGCGGGTCATCGGCGCCCGCGAGAACGGGCTCGCCGCCACCGGCGGCGCCGTGCTCGACCTGCGCGACAGCGAGGCCTCCGAGTGCGGCGGCGACGGCGTTGCCGCGCACTCCGAGGGGGAGATCACCGCGCTGCGCGTGCGCTCGCACGAGAACACCCGCAACGGCGTCCTGGTGGCGGCGGGCGCCCGCGCCGTGCTGCGCTCCTGCGAACTGGTCGGCAACGGCGGCGACGGGGTCCTCGTCGGCAGCAGCGAGGACGTCGTCCTCGAGGGCTGCACCGTGCGCGCGAACGCCCGGGCCGGACTGCGCCAGACCGTCGCCGGAGGAAACGTCCAGGCCAACTCGCTGGTCAGCGAGGGCAACAACGCGGAGGACCTGTACGGGCCCGACGCCGTCGCCGAGACCACGCCGGGAACGTCCTCCGAGGACGAGGAGGACGACGACGAGGAGCGCGGCCCGCTGGCCGAACTCCAGGCCCTCATCGGCCTGGAGAGCGTCAAGGACGAGGTCACGACCCTCATCAACCGCAACAAGATGGCCCGGCACCGGGCCGAGATGGGCCTGCCCTCTCCACCCGTCGCCCGGCACCTGGTCTTCGCCGGTCCTCCCGGAACCGGTAAGACGACCGTGGCCCGGCTCTACGGAAGGGTCCTGGCCGACCTCGACGTGCTGCGCTACGGGCACGTCGTCGAGGCCGCCCGCGCGGACCTGGTCGGCCAGTACGTCGGCGCCACCGCCATCAAGACCACCGAGGTGTTTGAGAAGGCCCGGGGCGGGGTGCTGTTCGTCGACGAGGCGTACACGCTCTCCTCCGAGGACAACGGCGGTTTCGGCCAGGAGGCCATCGACACCCTGGTCAAGCTGATGGAGGACCACCGCGACGAGGTGGTCGTCATCGTCGCCGGATACGCGGCCGAGATGGACGGCTTCCTGTCCTCGAACCCCGGTCTGGCCTCGCGTTTCGCTCGAACCGTCACGTTCCCCAACTACCAGGCCGAGGAGCTGGTGAGCATCGTCGAGCGCCTCGGCGCCGTCCACCAGTACACGCTCTCGCCGGACCTGCGCCCGCTGCTGCTCCAGCACTTCGAGGCACTGCCCAAGGGGCCCGCGTTCGGCAACGGCCGCGAGGCCCGCAAGGTCTTCGAGGAGATGGTGGACCGCCAGGCGCACAGACTGGGCGAGGACCCGCCCGCAGACCCCGCCGAACTCACCGTGCTCAACTCCGACGACCTCGGCGCCGTCGCCGCGCAGTCGGGCGGGCCCGGCGGGGACGACGTCGCGGGCCTGCGCGCCCAGCTCGACGCGCTGACCGGTCTGTCCGAGGTCAAGTCCACCGTCAACGACCTCGTCAACGTGCTGGTCGCCGCCGAGCGGCGGCGGGCGATCGGCATGCCGGCGCCCAGCCTCAGCCACCACCTGGTCTTCGCGGGCCCGCCCGGTACCGGTAAGACGACCGTGGCCCGGCTCTACGGCCAGCTGCTGCGCGCCCTGGGCGTGCTCCCCACCGGCCACACGGTGGAGGCGGCCCGCGCGGACCTGGTCGGGCGCTACATCGGTCACACCGCGCAGCTCACCCTGGAGACCTTCGAGAAGGCGCGCGGCGGCGTGCTGTTCATCGACGAGGCCTACACCCTCACCCCGTCCGGGGCCGCCAACGGCGACTTCGGTCAGGAGGCCGTGGACACCCTGGTCAAGCTCATGGAGGACCACCGGGACGAGGTGGTCGTGATCGTCGCCGGGTACAACGCGGAGATGCAGCGCTTCCTCGACTCCAACCCGGGTCTGGCCTCGCGTTTCTCCCACAACGTGCGGTTCGAGGACTACTCCGACGAGGAACTGGTCACCATCGTGGGGCGTATGGCCGCCGACAGCGGGTTCACCGTCCCGGAGGAGACCGTGGCCGCGCTCGGTCAGCACTTCTCCGGGGTGCCGCGCACGGAGTCCTTCGGCAACGCCCGCTACGCGCGGCAGGTCCTGGAGCGCATGATCACCCGCCAGGCGGGACGCACCATCGCCCTGGCCGACCCCACCCGCGACGACCTGACCCTGCTCACCCCGGCCGACGTGCCGTGACGCGAGGTGGTGCCCATCCGGCCGGTGCACGACCGGCCCGGGTGGGCACCACCGTCCTCCGGTGGTCCGCCACCGCCCTCAACGGACGCCTGCGGCACGGTGTCCCCGCGTGACCGCCCGGCTGCCTCTCTCCGCACCGATGAGGCTCGGACAGCCAACGCCGGGGCGGGGCCCCGCTGTGCGACACCGTGCCCGCGTGGCGGCGCGCGGGAGGGGCAGTCTCGCTCCACGGCCCGCGAGCGATCGCCGGGCGGCCGCTCGCATCGATGACGGCTCCGCCGCCCGGCGAGAGCATCCAGAAGCCACGCCCTAGGCGCGCACCAGCTCCACGACGCTGACCCCGAGGCCCGGGACGACGCGGTTCAGCCGCAGACCGGAGCGCTCGGCCACCTCGGCGAACTCGGACCGGGTCCGCTGCTTGCCGTCGCAGTGGACCAGCATGCTGAGGTCCATGAACTTCGCCGTCCGCGCGGGTCCGGGCCGCTCAGGGACCAGCACCTCCGCGAGCAGGACCCGGCCCTCGGCGGTCATGGCCGTGCGGCAGTGGGTGAGGATTCGGACGGTGTCGGCGTCGTTCCAGTTGTGGATGACGCTGGCGAGCAGGTAGGTGTCGCCTCCGGCGGGCACGGAATCGAGGAAGCTCCCGGACGCGACACGGCAGCGCTCGGCCACCCCCTCGCGTCCCAGCGCGGGTTCGAGCTGGGAGACCACTTCGGGCCGGTCGTAGAGCACCCCCCGAAGATGCGGGTTGGCCGCCAGGATCAGGGACAGGAGCCGCCCCCGGCCGCCCCCGACGTCGATCAGGCACTCGCTGTCGCCGAAGTCGTACTCGTCCACCAGGGAACGGGTGAGCTGCGAGGAGATGTCGGTCATGCCCTGGTCGAACACCGAGGCGGACCGGGGGTTGGCGCGCATGTAGTCCCAGACGGGGACGCCGTGGACGGCCTCGAACACCGGACCGCCCACGCGCACCGCGTCGGCGAGGTGGGCCATGGTGGAGCGCTCCGCCGGGCTGCCCAGCCAACGGGCGAACCCCCGCATGGAGTCGGGCGCGTCCGAGCGCAGGGCGCGGCCGAGTTCGGTGAGCGCGTAGTTGCGCCCCGGCAGTTCCTCGACGACGCCCAGGTCGGCGCAGGCGCGCAGCAACCGGTGGAGGGCGTCGGCGTCGGCTTCGACCAGCTTCGCGATCTCGTCGACGGGTGTCGGGTCCCCGGACATCACGTCGGCGACACCCAGTTCGGCGGCGGCGCTGACGGCGGCCGCCACCCAGCTGGACGTGATCAGCTCGAAGAGGTGCACGGCTGGACCGCTGAGCGGCGTCGGACCGCCGTGCGCCAGGGAGAGGGGAGGAGTGGACACAGGTGTCTGGGACCTTTCGACGACTGCCCTCGACCTGTGGTCGGCCGGGGGGCGCAACGGCCTCCAAAAGGCCAGTCGACACGCTATATTACTCCCTGGATTTTAACCAATACAGAGAGTGGGTATGGCTGTGGCGGCCGAAGAACCGGGGTCCTCCGCCGAGAGCCGGGCCTCACAGGCGCTCCACGTCCTGAACACGAGGACGGTCGTCCGCTCCTTCAGTGACAGACCCGTGGAGGACGACCTCCTGACCCCCCTCCTGGACGCCATGCTCGCGGCCCCCTCCGCCTCGAACAAGCAGGCGTGGGCCTTCGTCACCGTTCGCCGCCCGCGCACCCTGAAGCTGGTCCACGCCTTCTCGCCCGGCATCATCGAGCGCCCTCCCTTGGTCGTGGCGGCCTGCTTCGACCGCTCCCGCGCGGTGGGCGGCGGCGCCTGGGACGAGGGCATGCTCTGCGTGGCGATGGCCGTGCAGAACCTGCTGCTCGCGGCGCACGCCCTCGGGCTCGGGGCCTGCCCCTCCGCCAGTTTCCGCAAGGGCCCGGTGAGCAGGTTCCTCGGGCTTCCGGACCATCTCCTGCCATTGCTCCTGGTGTCGATCGGGCACCCGGACCGAACCCCCGAGGCCGCGCCGAGGCGCGGCCGGAACGAGGTGATCAGCCATGAGTGCTGGGGTGAATGACGACCGCGTCGGTGAGGAACTGGTCCTGCTCGCGGCCTACCTGCTCAGCAGCGGGAGGGGGCTGCTGGAGGAACCAGCCGCGTACGGGCCCCTCCGCTGCCTGGACGCCGCCCGCCGCGTCCTCTCCCTGCGGTCCCGGATCGGGGTTCCCGACAGCCCGGAACTCACCGACCTGCGTGCGCGCATGGACGACGTCATGTGCGGGGCGATGGCCGACCGGGAGCTGGACGTCCTGCTCGACGACCTGTGTGACCGGCTCGCCGCAGCCCTGGAGGAGCCCGGTGCCGTTTCAGCCTGAGACAACGCTGCCCGTCGAGGAGCCCGGCCCGGGCCGGGAGGTCCGGCCGCCGGCGGGGGAGGTGTTCGACGCGAGCTGCTTCACCCCGGCCTGCCAACGCCTGTTGGAGCGCGGCGACCACGCGCTCATCGGGGTCAGCGCCGGGAACAGCTACTTCAGCCAGCAGCGGCTCACCCAGCTCCTGACCTGGACGGGCTGGCGGTTCGCCGCAGTGGACCTGCTCTACACGGACCTGCACCTCGACACCATGTATCTGGCGTCGGGAGACGACGAGGCGCAGGCCGCGAGGCGGACCACCCGCGCGCTGCGGGACGTGCGGCGCCGTGTGCGGCGCGCGATGGAGGCGGCCCCCCGCGTACCCGCGAGGGTCCGGGCCCTGGCCCTGTCGGAGACGGTCGACCTGCCGGGGTACCGGTCGGCCCTGGACCGGATCGACCGGGAGCTCGCCGAGAACCCGAGGATGCGGCGAGCGTGCGAGGAGCACGTCCGGCAGATCGTCGGCGGTGGGCCCGGGGCGCCGGAGGCCCGCTTCGCGGCGGGGTTGTCCTACCTGCGCGCCGAACTGCCCTACCTGCTCAGCACCCCCGAGGTACTGGGAGTGCCCTCGTCGGTGTGCTGCTACCACGAACTGCTGCCGCTCCTGGTCGAGCTGGAGGGGGACACGTCCTGCCTCCAACCCGGCCAGGGGCACCTCGTCCTGAGGCCGAGGTAGACCAACGGGGCGGGGGAGACCCCGCCCCACGGGTCAGGCGGGGCGCACGTCCATCACCGACTCCCCGTCCGGCACCCGGTGCACCGAGTGCAGGGCCAGTCCGACCTCCGCGAAGAGCTCCTCGTACTCCTCCGACGAACGCGGCGCCGCCCCATAGAGCACGAACATGCTCAGGCCGATGGCCTCGACGAACGCCCCAGGGCGGTCTCGCTCGGGGAGGTGACCCACGATCAGCAGCCGCGACTCCGCCGTCATCGCCGCGCGGACGTTGGCCAGGATGCGGACCGCGTCCCGATCGGACCAGTTCTGCATCACCCGGGCCATGACGTAGACGTCCGCCCCCTCGGGAACCCCCTCGAAGAAGCTGCCGCCCACCACCGAACACCGGTCGGCGACCCCCTCCTCACGCAGCAGCCGGGGGGCGCCGGCCACCACCTCCGGGAGGTCGAAGAGGACCCCCGTCGCCTCGGGACGGGCCCGCAGGACGGCGGCGAGCGTGGCGCCCTCCCCGCCGCCGAGGTCCACCACGGTCCCGGCACCGGCGAGGTCGGCCGCGTCCAGCAGGGTCCCGGCGGGTGTGGAGGCGTTCATCGCCCGGTTGAACACCTCCGCCGCGTCCCGGTTCTCACCCAGGTAGTCGAAGAGGTGGCTGCCGGTGTGGATCTCGAACGCCGTGCGGCCCGAGCCCACCGAATCGCCCAGCCTCGTCCACGCCTGGAAGAGGTCCCCGTAGGTGCACATGCGGAAGAGGTCGCGCAGGCCCAGGGGGTCGTCGGCGCGCAGGTGGTTCCCGGCGGGGCTGAGCGCGAACACCCCGGGCGCGGTCTGTGCCAGGAGTTCCGTCGCCGTCACCGCCCGCAGGACGACGAGCAGGCGCTCCTCGGGTACACCGACCTCCCGTGCCAGGTCGGCGACCGGGCGGGGCCCGTCCGCCAGCGCCTCCACGACGCCCAGTTCGACCACCGCCGAGACCGCGTGGATCAGCATGGCCGAGGACACGAGCCCCGACAGGGGCGCCTCCGTCCTCTCCGGCGGGATGGCGGCCCCGTCCACTCGCCCCACGTCGACCAGCACACCGTCTCCCTCGCGCACCGCGGCCCCGCCCCTCGTCCGAATGTCAGTCACAGGAAGTGACGATGCCAGGTGGCGGGGGTGTCCCGTGGGGTTTTCGGGGAGCGGCGCCGGGCCGCACCCCTCTGCCTCCGTTCGCCGCCCGTGGCGTCCGGGTCGCCGTCACGGATCTCCACGACCCCCGAGCGGATCGACGTGCTCGCGCTGGCCAGGCGGGAACTCACCGGGTCGGGGCCGGGTCACCCCGCCCCGACCGGTACGGCCCCGTGGGCCCGACCGCCTAGCCGGTCGGCATCACGTTGATGAGCTTCTTGTTGACGAACTCCTGGATGCCCGCGGCGGAGAGCTCCTCCCCGTAGCCGGACCTCTTGGTGCCGCCGAAGGGCAGGGACGGCCGGGTCCAGGTCGGGTGGTTCACGAAGACCATGCCGGTGTCGATGCGCCGGGCGATCTCCGCCCCGCGGGCGATGTCCTCGGTGAACACCGATCCGCCCAGTCCGAACGTGGAGTCGTTGGCGATCCGTACCGCGTCCTCCTCGTCCTCCGCTCGGAAGAAGAGGGCGACGGGGCCGAAGAACTCCTTGTCGTAGACCGGGTTGTCCCTGGTGAGGCCGGTGATGATCCTCGGCTGCGCGAACGCGCCCTCCTCGGGCACGGGATCGCCCGGGGTGACCACCGTCGCGCCGTGCTCCTCGGCCTCGTCCACGAGTTCCTGGAGGTCGTCCGCGGCGCTCTGCGACGAGAGCGGTGGCAGGGTCGTCGCGGAGTCGAACGGGTCGCCCGCCCTCAACCGCGCGAAACCCTCGGAGAACCGACGCAGGAACTCGTCCGCCACCTCCTCGACGACGATGATCCGCTTCGCGGCGACACAGCTCTGCCCGGCGTTGTTGAGCCGACCCCAGAGCGCGCGCTCGACGCTGACGTCGAGGTCGGCGTCGCCCAGCACGATGAGGGCGTCGCTCCCCCCGAGCTCCAGGGTGCTCTTCTTCAGCTCCTCGCCCGCCTGGGCCGCGACGCTGGCGCCCGCCCCCTCGCTGCCGGTGAGGGCGACGCCGCGCACGCGCGGGTCCCGGATCGCCCGGGTGACCTGGTCCTTGTTGGCGTAGACGTTGGTGTAGGCGCCCTCGGGCGCTCCGGCCTCCCTGAACAGCGACTCGAAGGCCGCCGCCGACTGCGGGACGATCGAGGCGTGCTTGACCATCACGACGTTCCCGGCCATGAGGTTGGGAGCGGCGAACCGCGCCAGCTGGTAGTAGGGGAAGTTCCAGGGCTGCACACCGAACAGCACCCCGATCGGGTCGCTGACGACCACGGCCTCCCCCGCCTGCGGGTCCTCGGTCGCCACCCTCTCGGGGGCGAGGAACTCCTCCGCGTTGTCGGCGTAGTAGTCCAGGATCGAGGCGGCGAGGTCGACCTCGCCGCGGCTCTCCCCGAAGAGCTTTCCCATCTCCAGAGTGAGGAGCCGGGCGAAGTCGTCGGGTCGATCACGAAGGATCTGGGCGGCGCGCTTCACCACCTGCGCGCGCTCGTCGAAGGACCTCGTGCGCCACGACTCGAAGGTGGCCTGGGCGGTGCCGATGGCACGGTCCAGCTCCTCGTCCCCGATCTCGGCGAAGGTCGCCAGGGTCTCGTTCGTGTAGGGGTTCGTGGTCGCGTAGGCCATGGTGTTCCCTCCGTCCGGGCCCCGGCCAGCGGGGGCCGGGCCTTCGAGGAGCGCGCCGCGCTCCGCACGGGTTCGGTCTCGTAGGGACCCTGCTCGTTCGAAGGGGAGTCCGAAACATGCCTTTTGTGGCTTTGTGGTGGTTTTGCGGTTCGGCTCGCCGTCGAAAGCCGAGCTCAGGCCAGCTCGGGTTTGCCGAACATGACGGCGTACCCGGCGGGCAGGTGGCTCAGCAACTGGTTGAGTTCGCCGCCCGACACCGCCTTGGCCACGGTGCTGAGCACCGCGCCGGAGTCCTGCTGGGCGGTCAGGGGCCGGGCCCCGGTCTCCTCGGCCACGCGGCTGTGGAACTCCTCGACACCGAACGGCTCCGCCTCCAGCTGGTCCTCGGGCCGGAGGGCCTCGTCCAGCGGTTCCGGGATCTGCGCGGCCAGGTGGTCCAGGCTGGTCCCGGGCAACCGCTGCGCCAGGACCGAGAACACCGCGCGCGTCACCTGCTCGGCCTCGCGCTGGTCCTCGTACTCTCCCGCGTCACGGACCTCCGCCAGGAACTCGTCGTAGCGCATCCTTCCTCCTCGTCGAACGACGTCGGGTGCCTTGGGGAGGAGCCTGCCCGAGTGTGCCCGCGCCAATCACGAACGCCGGGAGACACGAACCGATGGAGGTCCGAGCCCGTGTTCACCAGCCGGTGAGGAGCAGGTGGTTGACCGACAGCGCCGTGCCCGCCTGGACGGCGAGCCAGGCCCTGTGGTGGCTCACCGGAAGGAGGGCGGTGGCGGGAACGAGCCACAACACGAACGGCAGCCAGATGCGCTCGGTCTCGCCCTTGCTCATCCCCGACAGGGTGGCGGCAGCCACCGCGCAGAGAGCGGCGGTCACCAGCAGGGCCGTCACCGCGTCCTCCCTCGAGGGCGCCCGGCGCAGTCCACGCACCGCGTCCGGCACCCGCGCCAGGGCACGGCGCGCCCCCACCACGGCAGCCAGCCCGGCCGTCAGGCACACGGTGGCCAGGTTCGCCCAGACCCAGTAGCCGTAGGGCCGGACCGCAGCCACCCCCTGGTAGTAGCGCTCCACGAGCAGCTGGTACCCCTCCCACCACCAGAAACCCGACGCCGTGAAGGCGGCGGCCACCGCCAGGGCGCCCGCCAGCGCGTAGGGGAGGGGGCGCGCGGTCCGTGCGCACAGGAGCACGGTCACCGCGAGGACGCCGATGAGCACGAGCCCGTACGACAGGTACACCGACCACCCCAGGAGCACGCCCGACACCAGCGCGGTGGAGCGCGGCGCGCGGGCCCGAGGCGAGGACGCCACAGCGAGGAGGGCGAGCCCCCACGCGGTGACCGCCGCGAAGTAGCCGTCGGCGGAGACCCCCACCCAGACGGCGGCGGGCACCAGAACCAGGAACGGAGCCGCCCGGCGGGCCGCCGCCTCGGCTCCGAGCGCGCGCATGGCCACCAGGACCGCCGCCCCGGCGGAGGCGCCGACCACGACGCACCAGATCCCCGCCCACGCCCCGCCGCCCAGACCGATCCGGTCCAGCGCGACGAACGTCAGGACCGCGCCCGGCGGGTGCCCCGCCACGTGCGTGGGCCAGTTGTCCGGCTGCCCCACCAGGATGTGCTGGGTGAACGTGCTCAGAGCGGCTCCCACGTCGTGGAAGCGGTCCACCGACGCCAGGTACTCGTACGGCGACAGGAGACGGTCGGCTATGCCGCGCCGCCAGCCGTCGACGAGCGCCAGAGCCGTGGTCCACAGCACGGACACGCCCCAGACCGACCACACCAGGGGCCGCCAGGGCAGGGCACGCGCCACCGAGGGGCCGTGGAGGACCACCACGAGGGCCAGGGCCAGGGCGGGCACCGTGCCGGGCCCCACATGGGGGAGCCACGTCGCGTACAGCGGTGGCCAGGCCACGTACAGGACGCCGTGGGCGCTCTCGATCCAGGTGCCGACCACCGAGGCGGTCGCGAAGAGGAGCACGGCCAGGGCGGCCACCAGCGCGTCGGCGCGGAACTCGGAACGGCGCGCGTCGACCCCGTCCCGGACCTTCCTGTGGAGTTCGGGCTGCGTCACGTCGTCACCGTAGGTCAGGCCTGCTTCCTGAACCGGTTGCTCCGGGGCGTGTCGCCGAGGCCGGAGGAAACCCCTGTTCGGAGCGGCTCCGAGCGGACACACCGGGGGGTCGGCGGTCCGCGCCGGCAGGTCGGGCGCGGCCTAGCATGACCGCGAGTTGGCCCGTCGGACCGGGAGGCGACCGATCGCGTGAACGAGGACGACCAGGGCGGGAAGACGCCTTCGGAGGCGCCGGGCGACACCGGGGGCGGAGGGGCCGACGATCCGACGCCTCGCACACGACGAGGGCGGCTGCCGGACGCGCTGCGGGACGGCCCTCCCTTCGGACCCACCCGGCCGGGCTTCTGGCGCGGCCCCGCGCGCGGTCCGTGGCTGACGTCGCTGCTGGGGTCGGTCCTGCTGGTCGGGGTCCCGATCCTGTTCGTCACCGGCCTGCTCTCCTACGCGGCCTACAACCCCGACCTGGTGTCCAACGACAAGACCCCCGACAAGGGTCTGCTCGGTTTCTACCTGTTCCCCTGGCCCACGGACCCACCGTGGCTCTACCGCCTCACCCAGGGCGTGCACGTCACGCTGGGCGTCACGCTGGTCCCCGTCCTCCTGGCCAAGCTCTGGTCGGTCGTTCCGCTCCTCTTCCGCTGGCCTCCGGCGGTCTCCCCGGCCCAGGCCCTGGAACGCCTGACGGTCCTGTTCCTGGTGGGCGGCGCGCTGTTCGTCTTCGCGACCGGCATCCTCAACATGCAGCTGGAGTACGTCTTCCCCGGCTCCTTCTACCCCCTGCACTTCTACGGCGCCTGGGTGTTCGTCGCGGCCCTGTTCTCCCATGTCGTCCTGAAGCTGCCGACCATGGTGAGGGAACTGCGCGCACGCGGACTCCGCGAGGCGCTGAGCGCCCCCCGTGACCGGGGGAGGGGCCGGAACCCGGAGCAGGGCGAACTGGTCGCACCGGACCCCGACCCCGGGGCGGCGTCGCGCCGCACCGTGGTGGGCGCGGTGGGCCTGGGCTCGCTCGCGCTCCTGCTGACCACGATCGGGCAGAGCCTCGGCGGCGCGCTTCGGCCGACCGCGCTCCTGGCACCGCACGGACGGCTGCCGGGGGAGGGGGCCGACGCCTTCCCGGTGAACACGACCGCCGCCTACGCGGGAGTCACCGAGGCCCACACGGGACCCGACTGGAGGCTGACCGTACGCGGGGCGGGCGGCGAGGCCGTCCTCACCAGGCAGGACCTGCTCGCCCTGCCCCAGCACCGGTCCGCGCTGCCCATCGCCTGCGTGGAGGGGTGGTCCACCCGCGATCTCGACTGGGAGGGTGTGCGCCTGGCCGACCTCGCCGGTCTGGTCGGGGCGCAGGGGCCGCCCGGAGTATTCGTGGAGTCCGCGCAGGAGTCCGGGTCCTTCGCCAGCGCCGCGCTCCGCGACAACCAGGTCGCCGACCCCCGATCACTCCTGGCCCTGCGGGTGAACGGCGCGGACCTGACACCCGACCACGGCTACCCGGCCAGGGTGATCGTGCCCGCCAGCCCGGGCGTGCACAACACCAAGTGGGTCACCCGGCTGAGCTTCGGTGCGGTGTGAGGGCCTCCCCGCGCCGCTGGTACGGCGCCTCACCGTGGCACCTGGTCCTGATGGCCGTGACGCTGGCGGTCATCGCCTACGCGGGCGTGCGCCTGCTCCACGGCGGCGATCCGTGGGGCATCGCGCTCTGGTTCGTGGGCGCGGCCCTGCTGCACGACCTCGTTCTCGTGCCCGCCTACACGCTGGTGGGCCGCGCCCTGCGGGCCGTCGTCGGAAAAGGCCGTCGCGGGCGTGCGGGAGGCGCCCGTCCCGCACCCGGCCGGGTGCGCGCGGTCCTCCTCGACCACGTGCGCGTCCCCGCGATCGCCTCCGCGCTCCTGCTGCTGGTCTACCTCCCGCTGATCCTCGGCCCCTCCGACACCTACGTCACCAAGACCGGCCTGACCGGGGAACCGTTCGCCGTCCGCTGGCTCCTGGTGAGCGCGGCCCTGTTCGCGGTCTCCGCGCTGGTGGGGGCCGTCCGGGCCGGGCGGGTGGCTCGCCGGGCCCGCACGACCTGATCACCGCGCCTTCCAGGACCCTCCCCGGATGCTCCACCGGAGCCGAGCCGGTCAGAGGGGCGCACGCAGCGCCGCGAACCAGCGCCCCCGCACCTGCCAGGAGTCCGACCACCTCCACCCCGTGGCCTCCGCGTAGGCCCGTAGGGCGGGGAGCCCGAGCCGTGCCCACGCGAAGGGGGCGCCCGGCTTCCCCCAACCGTCCGTGACCTGCACCGTCACGCACTCGTCGACGTCCCGGTCGGCGGCCTCGACGATGAGCAGACCCTGGGGCAGCACCAGCTCCCGCATCCGCGCGAGCAGCCGATCCGGGGTCCCGCCGATGCCGATGTTCCCGTCGACCAGCAGTGCGGTGTTCCAGCGGCCCTCCTCCGGCAGGGGGTCGAACACCGACGCGCGCACCGCCTGCCCACCGGCCTCGACCACCCGGGCCACCGCCACCGGGTTCATGTCCACGCCCAGCGCCCGGTGCCCCCGGGCGGTGAGTGTGAGGACCATGCGGCCGGGGCCGCAGCCCGCGTCGAGGGTGTCACCCTCCGAACGGTCCAGGACGCTCTCGTCGGCGCTGTCGGTGGCTCCGCACCAGCGCTCCACGTCCAGGGGCAGTATCCAGCCGTCTGACCGACGCAGGTACAGGGGGCCGTGGCCGTTGACGAGCGCCCGGGAGTACGGGTCGCACAGCCACGGGGCCGCGCGGGTGTCGACCCCCATCTCCGGCGCGCTCATCGCCGGGCCCCCGTCCTACAGTCCCCGACCGCCTCGCCGAACCGGCTGTCGGGCACGAGCGCGGCCACGGCGGCGGCGTCCCGCGGGGTGTCCACGTCCCTGAGCGGCTCCAGGTCGCCCACGCGCAGACCCGCGTCCACGAGCCGCGCCCGCTGGAGCCGTCCGGTGTGGGGGGTCGACATCGGTACGCCGCGCACCAGGTCGGGGTCGGGCGCTGCCATCCCGAGCGCCCAGAAGCCACCGTCCTCGCTCGGGCCGAACCACGCGTCGGCGCGTTCCCAGGCACCCGGGGACAGGGCGGGCGCCAGGTGGCGTTCGGTGAGCTGGGGCGTGTCCATACCGATCAGGAGTGAGGGACCCGAACACGCGGCGAACGCGGCCGCGAGCCGCTCGTCCAGCCCGCCGCCCGCTTGCGGCACCACCTCGAAGCCCGATTCGGGCAGCCAGGGTCCCGGCCGCCCCTCCAGCACCAGCAGCCGCCGGTGCGCCGGAAGACGCAGCACCGTCTCCAAGGTGTCCGCCAGGGCCGCCTCGGCGACGGCGGCCGCCTCCTCGGGAGAGTACTCCGGGGTCAGTCTCGTCTTGACCAGGCCGGGGACGGGTTCCTTGGCGATCACCAGCAGTGTCGTGATACCGGCGCGCCGGTCCGCCCGACCGGGCCGACTCATCGTCTTCCTTCCTCCGCGCGTGTGCGTTCCCCGGTCGGCGGCTCGCGCAGCACCGAGGTCATGTCGCGCACGGCGGTCCAGGTCCCGCGCCACGTTCCGGTCACCTTCGACGCCCCGGACCGGGGCAGGTAGGGGACGTCCACCTCGGTGATGCGCCAGCCCGCGTCCGCGGCGCGCACGACCGTCTCCAACGGGTAGCCCGAGCGCCGGTCGGTCATGCCCAGCCCCAGCAGGCCCGACCTCCGGGCGGCCCGCATCGGACCGATGTCGCGGACCCGGACGCCGGTCCGGGAGCGCAGCATCCGGGCGACGGCGGCGTTGCCGATCCGCGCGTGGGGAGGCCAGGCACCCCTCCGTGTGGGGCGCCGCCTGCCCATGACGAGGTCCGCGTCGCCCCGCCGGATCCGGTCCACCAGCCCCGGGAGCAGGCTCGGGTCCAGGGAGGCGTCGCAGTCACAGAAGCAGACGTACTCGGCGGTGGCGGCCGACAGGCCCGCGTGGCACGCCGCGCCGAACCCCCTCCGCGACTCCGGGACGACGACGGCTCCGAGCTTCTCGGCGATGGCGGCCGACCCGTCGGTCGAACCGTTGTCCACGACGATCGCCCGCCAACCCGCTGGGACGCGCTCCATGACCCAGGGGAGAGCGGAGGCCTCGTTCAGACAGGGGAGCACCAGGTCGACCGGCGGTGGTCCGGCACCCGTCGAGTCCGGGTGTGCCCGCGCCTGCTCGTTCCGGTCGTTACCGTGCGGTTCGTTGATCACCCTGATCACGTTACGAAGTCATAAAGGCACAGTCAGTGAATGGCCCCGCGACACGCTGGCGTGTCGGACGGTCAGCCCGCCGGAACGCCGGTGCCGACCGACCCGCGCAGCTCGGAACGGGCGAACTCGGCCATGCCCTCGGCGAAACCCACCCGGGGGCGCCAGGACAGCTCCTTCATCAGCCGGTCCGAGGAGGCCGTGATGTGCCGGACGTCCCCGAGCCGGTACTCGCCGGTGACCACGGGTGCGGGGCCACCGTGCGCGTCCGCCAGCGCCTCGGCCATCTCCCCGATGGTGTGGGGCGTTCCGCTGCCGGTGTTGAAGGCGGACAGCACGCCCGGGGCCCGGTCCGGCAGTGCCTCCAGGGCCGCCACGTTGGCGCGGGCCACGTCCCGCACGTGCACGAAGTCGCGTCGTTGGCGTCCGTCCTCGAACACCCGGGGCGCCTCGCCCCGGGCCAGCGCCGACCGGAAGAAGGACGCCACGCCCGCGTAGGGAGTGTCGCGCGGCATCCCCGGGCCGTACACGTTGTGGTAGCGCAGGGACAGCGCGCGCCCGCCCACCGCGCGCGCCCACGAGGCGCACAGGTGCTCCTGCGCCAGCTTCGTGGTGGCGTACACGTTGCGGGGGTCGCTCGGCGCGTCCTCCCGCACCAGACCGGGAACGAGCGCCGTACCGCAGCGCGGGCACGGCGGGTCGAACAGTCCGGCCCGGAGGTCGGACTCCGCCCTCGGGCCGGGGCGGACGTCGCCGTGCTCGGGGCACGTGTACCGGCCCTCCCCGTAGACGACCATGGAACCGGCCATCACCACGCGGCGGACGCCGGTGCGGGCCATGGCCGCCAACAGGACCGCGGTGCCCAGGTCGTTGCAGTCCACGTAGTCGGGCGCGTCCAGGAAGTCCGCCGAGCCCAGCCCGACCATCGCCGCCTGGTGGCAGACCGCGTCCACCCCCCGCAGGGCCCGTTCGACGGCCTCGCCGTCCCGGACGTCGGCCACGACCTCGACGGTCCCGTCGGGGCCGCGCCCTCCGTGTGCCAGGGGCAGGTAGGCATCGAGGGTCACCGCCTCGTGCCCGGCCAGGCGGAGTTCCTCCGCCACCCGCGACCCGATGAACCCGGCACCACCCGTGACTAGTACGCGCATGGGGTCAACCTACGCCGCGTGCGCGCGCCGCGACCGAATGTGTTCCGGTGAGTCGTGCCGCCGCCGGTCGGCCCGGAGCGCGCGGCCCCGCCCCAGGTCAGCCCGCCGTCGGCGAACACCACCTGTCCGTCGATGTCCTCACCTCGCCGCGAGCACGGTGGAGGTGACCAGGGTGTTGATGACGACGGCCGCGTTCGTCCGGAGCACCGCGGCCCCGGCCGCGCCCGCACCCCAGTCGCCCTCCTCCAACTCCCTGGTCCGCCTGATCACGGCGGAGCTCCAGGGGATCCTGCTGTCGAGGTGGGGGAGCGTCCCACTCGCCGCCACCAGGGCGGTCACCGCGGCGATGCGCGCCGTCGGCTCGGTTCGGTCGACGAGTACCGAGCGCACCTGTTCGAAGAGCTCCTCGTGCCGACCGGTGCCACCGAGCCTGAGGACGCTCCGGGGAAGGAACCCCAGCATCTTCCGGTCCTCGCGTTCGATGTCCCCGTACCGCACGAGCCGGTCCAGCAGCGGAGCCCGCAGCCCCGGGCCGATCGCGGCGAGCACGGTGTGCGCGTTGCGCGGCTTCTGCTCGACGTAGTCCCACGCGGACCTGAGCACGTCGTCCGTCGGCGCCACGGACCCCGCGTGGACCACGGGCCCGCGCAGGCGCTCCTCGCGCACCTCGACGTGGCCGCGCAGGGCGAGGTCGGTGAGGACCGCGCCACCCAGCACGTGGAACAGGACGTTCTCGCCCGCGATCGTCCCCGAAGCGGGCTGGAAGAGCATGAGCAGGACGTCCTCCGCCAGCGAACGCGTTCCCTGGTCGCCGGTGCTGTGTACTCCGGGAGTCTCCGACACGGTCCGTGCCTCTCTGGTCGTGGTGTCCATCGTCCCCCGCCGCGTGTGCGCTCGCGGTCAGGCGTGCTCGGCGCGTCCTCCCAGATGCTGGGCGAGGAAGCGGTCGACGGCGCCGAACAGGGCGGTCTGGTTCTCCGGGTTCACCACCCCGTGCCCCTCGTCGTCGAAGACGAGGTACTCGACCTCGACACCACGGGCGCGCAGCGACTCGACGAGGTTGTCCGACTCGGCCCGGACGACGCGGGGGTCGTTGGCGCCATGGGCCACGAACAGCGGGGCACGGATGTCGTCGATCCGGCTGATCGGCGAGCGGGCGAGCATGTCGGCCTCCTGCTCGGGGACCTCCGGATCGCCGACGTACCGGTGGAAGTTGTTCACCAGCCCGGGACGGACGAACAAGGGCTGGGTCCGCAGGAAGTTCGCCAGGTCCGAGATGCCGACGATGTCGACGGCCGCCGCGAACCGGTCCGGGGTGAAGGCCGCCCCCACCAGGGCCGCGTAGCCGCCGTAGGAACCCCCGAGGACGGCCACCCGGTCCGGATCGGCGTAGCCCCGCTCCACAGCCCAGTCCACGCCGTCGATCAGGTCGTCGTGCATCTTGCCCGCGAACTCACCGATCGCGGCCTGGGTGTGCGCCTTGCCGTAGCCGGTCGACCCGCGGAAGTTGACCTGGAGTACCGCGTATCCCCGGTTGGCGAACAGTTGGACGGTGGGGTTGAACCCCCAGGCGTCCCGCATCCAGGGGCCGCCGTGGACCATCAGCACCATCGGCAGGGCGGTCGGCTCCACACCGACGGGAAGGGTCAGGTAGGAGGGCAGTTCCAGCCCGTCGCGCGCGGTGATCGTGACGGGCCGCATCGGGGCCAGCGCGTCCGGGTCCAGGTGCGGGAAGGGCCGGAAGAGGAGCCGGGACTCACCGGTGGCGTGGTCGTGGAACCAGGTCGCCCCGGGGTCGCGGTCGTGGGTGAAGGAGACGACCCACCGCTGACCGCTCGAGTCGGGTGACACGTGCGCGAGGTCCCCGTCGGACAGCTTCTCCAGAGCCGTCAGGACCTCCGCGAAGTGCGGGTCCACTGCGTGGACGACCTGGCGTTCACCGAGGTAGCGCACCCCGAGCAGGGCGCCCCGGCGGTCACGGATGAGCGGCTCCGGAAAACCGGGGTTGACCAGCGCGCGGGTGTCGAGGTCGAGGGTCGGGTGGCTGTCGACCTCGGTCTCCTCGCCGGTGACCAGGTCGACGTGGACCAGACGGGTGCGGTCGGTGCCCCGGTTGGACCCGACCCACAGGCCCTTCCCCTCCGGTGTCGTCTGGAGCGGGAAGGGACCCAACGGGTAGTCGGCGCCGTCCATGACCATCAACGGCCGTTCCTCGCCGGACTCGTCCAGGCGGGCGAGGGCCAGGTCGCCCTCGGCGGTGAGTTCGGTGGAGTACCAACCGCCGTCACCGGTCTGGAACATCGCTTTGCCCGGTCCGGGGCTCTCGACCACCATCGTGAGCTCACCGGAGGCGACGTCGAGTTCGTAGGTGTCGAACTCCGCGAGGGACCGGGCGTTGAGCAGCAGCGTCATCCGGCCCGGTCGCGCGATGGAGGGTTCGAAGCCCACGACTCTGGCGCCGGGGAAGGGGGTGAGGTCGACCGCGGCGGACCCGGGGGAGTCCAGGTCGACCCGGTACAGGTGCCAGTTCTCGTCCCCGTCGTCGTCCTGGAGGTAGAGGAGCAGGCCCGGGACCTCGGCCCACTCGTAGCTCAGCACGCTGCGGGTCTCGTCGGCGGTCACGGGGCGGGGCTCGGAGCCGGGTTCGAGGTCCTGGACCCAGACGTTGAGCCGGTTCCGCCACGGCGCGAGGAAGGCGATCCGTGTGCCGTCGGGTGAGATCCTCGCGCCGGTGCGCTGTGGTGAGCCGTACAGGTCGTCGATCGTGTGGAGGTCCGGCAGTGCCATGTCGTTCCCGTCCTGGTCTGGAAGGCGGTCTGGGCGGCGCCGCGAGAAGCGGTCGTCGTCCGTCCTGCTCTTCGATCCAAGCCGCCGGAGCCCTCGCCGGACAGTGGCGCCGCGTCAACACCCGCGCATGACATCCGTGTGCGCGAGGGCATGACGTGGTGTCACCCCCGGGCACTCCGCCCCAGGTGGACAGGGTGAGACGCCATGCGTCCGCGTGCGACCGCGCCCAAGAGCTCATCTCAAAAGCTCTCAGCGTGCTTGGCCAGGTGGGGAGGCCTCGCGCTCCCAGCGCACGTTCAGCCTGTGGCAGGAGCTCAACCAGGCGATCGAGCACTCGACCTTGTACCGGTGTCGGGCCAGGCGTTGGGAGGACTCGATGCCGGGACGGTCACCGTGGAGCCTGGCCGGACGCCGCCGCCGGGGACCTCGCCGCGTTCACACCGCAGGGATACCCCGAACCAGGGGCTTGATCGCGTCGCCGTCGTTGACGTTGGCCGCGGAGATCGCGCGGACCAACGGGAGGCCCTGGTTGTCGCACAGCAGGTGGAGCTTGGAGCCGACTTTGCCCCCACCGGTGGGGTTTGGGCCGGTGCTCTCCCCCTCTCTTGATGCGGATCGACTGGGAGTCGACGGTGGTGCTGAGTGGCCCCTTTGTCTGCTCCCGCACTAACAGATCAAGCAGCGCCACGGTAGAGGATGATGGTTGCTTTCTATTCGATATTGGGCCTCTGGTCTTTTGAGTAGGAATATCAGTGTCCAACGTGGCCAGATGTGGCCCCAGGATTTCAGGCCGATCGGACGGCCGGCTCGGCCGCTTATATCGACGCCATGACGCTTACCTGCGAGAACGGTTCCAATTTCCCTTGGTCAAGGTTGTGATCGGACTGGCTGACCGGATGTGGACAATCACATCTGTGCCTGCGGGGTTGTGCTTCCTGGGGGATAGGCCTTTGAATGGCCACGGCGGGAAATCTTCCGAAGGGTCGATTGACGCCATGCCCTTTAGATACACGAAAGGAAACGGTGAATATGAACGCCGATTTGATGAGTGAGAAGTACAACGTCGACATGTTCGACCTCGACCTTGAGGTCAGCGTCGAGGCCACGAGTGTGAGCCCTGCGGTGACCAGTGTCAGCGTCTGCACACCGGGCTGTGAGAACGGCACCTTCAACAGCTTCTGCTGCTGACCTAGGGCCTGAAGGGGGTCTGAGCCATCGCCGGTGGCTCAGGCCCCCATGCGCCTGGGCCCCTCGTTCACCCAAGGACACCAGGACCGAATGCGGTCACGAGCGACGAGACGGAGCACATGCCGGAGCCACTGTTCAAAGGCTGGGACCTATTCCTCGTTCGGGCGCCGCTGGCCGCCCGATCCGCACCCATAAGTCGGTCAGTGGGTGGGGACCCGCGCAGTCGCAGGGCCGGCTTGGACCTGCTGCGCGCCGCCGTACGCGACCCGCACCTGGTCGAAGCGGTCACCTTGGCCTCACCCAGCCTCGCTTTTGTCCTGGATCTGGTGGCCCAAGAGCGGGAAGGGGAACTGAGCGACAAGAGGCTGCGCAAGGCCGTGGTCTCAGTGCAGCGCTATGACGTTCGAATGCGCACTCGCTCTACTCCCTTCGGTCTTTTCGCGGGGGTTTGCGCGGGCCGGTTTGATTCTGCGGCCAAGTTCGCCTTCGGTGACGCGCACCGAACCCGGACTCGTCCCGACATGGAATGGTTGCAGGAGATTGTGCGCCGCCTGGAGAGCGATCCGGGCGTCCTGCGCGGGCTGCACATCCAGGCACACCAAGCGCTCTTGGAACGCGGCGAGCGAATCGTCCTGTCGGCGCCCTCGTCGAAGGGATTGCTAAACGGCGCAAGCGCATTCGCCGAGGCGTCGATTCAGGCCACGGTTCCGATCCGAAGCGTGCTCAAATCCGTGGCTGATCCCGCTTCCTTCGCCACCGTCTCGGCTTCGCTGGCCGAGGAGTTCCAAGTCGCCCCAGAGAAGGGTGAGCGCATGCTCAAAGCCCTGGTGGCGCAGGAGTTCCTGATCACCTCGCTGCGACCGCCGTTGGACGGGACCGATCCCTTAAACCACGTGTTGTCGGAACTGCCCCGGACTGGCATTCGCGCCGAGAGTGCGCACATCCGCGATGAGCTGGTCGCGATCGACCGCTCCAGGCACGAATACGACGCTCTGCCCATCGGGAAGGGGCTCGATGCGCTGCGCGCGCTGAATTCCCGGGTTGAGGCCATCCAATCGGTGCGTACACCGGTGCATGTCGATACCCGGCTGGACGCGACGATTCGGCTGCCCGAGCAGGTCCGGAGCGAGGTCGAGCGCATGGCAGAACTGCTTTGGCGGCTGTCGACGCCGCGCCTGGGCATGCGCGCGCTGCGCGATTATCACCGGCGGTTCACTGAGCACTACGGTGTGGATCGACTAGTGCCGGTGTTGGAGTTACTCGACGAGAACCGCGGTCTCGGGGCGCCTCCCGGCTACGACTGGCCCGCTGCCGAGGCACCCGAGGCACCTGTGGAGGAGGCGTCCTCCGCCGAGCGCAACCGGGTGTTGGCTCGCTTGGTGGCCGAGGCGCTGCGCTCGGGCGTGCGTGAGGTCGAGCTGGACGAAGCGACCTTCGAGCGGCTGGTCTATGACCGGGCCGAAGAGGCCGATCTGCCCAACTCGTGCGAACTCTTCGTGCACGTTACCTCACGTTCAGTGGACGCCATGCAGCGGGGCGAGTTCCGCGTCGCTCCCGCCGGCATCCCCGGTTCTCATCAGGCGGGCGCCACGTTGGCTCGCTTCGCGGACCTGATTGGCGACAATGAGGCCGAGATCGACGCGCTCGGCCAACAGGTGCCGGTCCAAGTGCGCGGGGCCTTCGCTGCCGACCTGGCCTTCGTGCCGCGTTCGGGGAGGGCCGCCAACGTCGTGCACGTCGTGCCTCGCACCGGACGGCGAATCTCGTCCGGCCTCCCGGCCGGAAAGGGAGTCGAAGAGGTGCGCCTGGCCGACATCGCAGTCGGGGCGACGTTGGAGCGGCTGTGTCTGGTGCACCTGCCGTCTGGGCGCGAGGTGGTCCCCGTGCTGCCCAGTATGGTCAGCCCACAGGCTCAGGCGCCCAACGTGATGCGGTTCCTCCACGAGGTCGGGTGCGAGGGCATGCGCCTGTGGGAGCCTTGGGACTGGGGGCCGATGGCCGGAGCACCCTTCCTCCCTGGCGTCCGCTACGGCCGTGTCCAGCTGATCCCACCGACGTGGCGGCTCGATCCCTTGGTCGGCGCCACCAGTGCGACCAATTCCGAGTGGGATCGCGCGGTCGCCACTTGGCGGGAGGACTGGCGGGTGCCCCAGCGCGTCCTGGCAGTCGCCGCCGACCAGCGGCTCTTGCTCGATCTCGACGACCCGTGGGACCGGAACCTGCTTCGCGACGAACTCCGTCGCAACCCTGAGACCCTCGTCCGGGAAGTCCCCGGCGATGCCGACGAGGGCGCAGGCATGGGAACCGGCAGCCCGTTCATGGAGCTTGTGGTCCCCATGGTGCGTCGGCAGCCGCCCTCGCGTCCTCAGTTCCAGGGGCGCCTGGTGCCGGGACGTACACGCCACGGTCTGGGTGGTCCCTGGCTCTTCCTGCGGCTGCGGGTCGCTCGGCGCACCCAGGACGAGTTGCTTCGCGACCACATGCCCGCGCTTGCGGACGTCGCCCAGCGGACCGGCGCTGACCGGTGGTTCTTCATGCGTTATACCGAGGATGGCCGCCATCTGCTGCGCGTCCGTTTCCACGGGTCTCCCGAGCGCATCTGGGCCGAGACCGCGCCGGAGGTGGGGCGCCTGGTCAGTGAGTGGCAGACCCTCGGCTTGGCCGGGGAACACCAGATCGGTCAGTACGATCCGGAGTTCGAGCGGTATGGCGGCCTAGACACCCAGGAGGCCGCAGAGCGCGTCTTCCAGGAAGACAGTGTGGCTGTGCTGCGTGTGCTCCGGCTGCTCCAAGGCGCCAGAAAGGGTTTCTCGCTGGACGCAGAGGAAGTCGCCGCCGTCTCCCTCGCGTGCCTGGCCCAGGCCTTTGGGCCGCCCGGGCCGCCTAGACCGGGACCCGGGTGGGATCGGGTCTCGGGGCTGGCCGACGACCCCGCAGCGGCCTGGCTCTCGGTCACCGGAACGCACCGGGAGGTCCCGGGGCGATACCGCTCCGAGCGGGAGCGGTGGCGTCGGCTGATTGACCCGGCTGGCGGTTGGAGAGAGCTGCGCGCTCTGCCCGGGGGCGAGGCACTTCTAGGTGCCTTCGCCGACAGGGACAGCGCCGTGGCCTCGTACGGCGCGCTACTGCGCGACCAGGCGACCCCAGTGACCCCCGTCCCGAGGGTGGTCGGAAGTGTGATGCACATGGCCTGCAACCGGCTGTTCGGAGGCGGCTCCGAGCGCGAGCGCGATCTCCTGGGCATTGTCCGCGCCGCGGTTAACGATCACCGGAATCGTAGGAGACACACATCATGAACGCTTATGGCGCTGTCGAGGACCAGCGTGCGCGCACCGGAGAGCGCGCGGTGCGCGCCATCGAGCAGGTGGCTGAGCGCTTGGCCGATCCTGAGCGCACGGCACGGATCGCCGGACGCGAGGACAACCGAGAACCGCTTTTCGGCGCGTCAGTGTGGGCACCGGCCACCCTTTCCCATGGTCACCCGGGTGTGGCTCTGCTGTACGCCGAGCTCTCGGTACACGACGAGCGGTGGGCCCGGGCGGCGCATGAGCATGTGCGCGCAGCCACCGAGCTGCTGCCGTCCTCACCGAGCTCGGGACTGTTCGGAGGACCGGCCTCGGTGCTGGCGGCTGTCCAAGCGTGCACCCAACGCGCGCCCGGCCGCTACCGAACGCTGCGCCGCAAGCTCGTGGCGTGGCTTTGCGACCACCAGCAGACCCGCGTTCAACAGGCCACCGCGCGTCGGGATGCGGGGGAGCCCGGCGTGGCCGCGGAAGCGTACGACGTGATCAAGGGACTCTCAGGGACCGGCCGCATCCTCCTGGACTCGGCTGAGGCCCCCGACGAGCGCGAACCGGACGCCGCCAAGGCAGTGGAGGCTACCCTGCGGCACCTCGTGGCGCTCACCCGGCCAATCCGCAGCGTCGACCGAGAACTGCCCGGATGGTGGGTACCGAACGAGCTCCAAGCAGTTGAGCAGGACCGTCGTGCCTACCCCGACGGCGATTTCAACCTCGGCCTGGCCCATGGCATCGCTGGGCCGCTTGCGCTGTTCGCCGCGGCTGAGGAGCGTGGCCACCGAGTCAGCGGACAACGCGAAGCGGTGCATCGCATTGTTGACTGGCTGCTCTCCTGGCGGCTCCATGACGACAGCGGAGTCTACTGGCCCTGCAGGGTTCCCTTGAAGGAAGAGGTGTCCGGTGAGCGGACTCATGCAGGCATGACCCGGACCGCCTGGTGCTACGGGGCTCCCGGGATTGCGAGTGCCCTGTATGCAGCTGGCCGGGCCTTCGGGGTCGCTTCCTGGCGTCACGAGGCGGTGGAGTCCCTGCGCGTGGCGCTGCGACGGGACCCCTCGCAGTGGAGGCTGGATGGGCCCACCATCTGCCATGGCCTGGCCGGGTTTGGTCAGGTGCTGTGGAGGATCGGAAGGGAGTCGGGAGACAACGAGCTCCAAAGGGGCGCCGACTCTCTGGTTGGACGAGTACTGGAGCACGCGGATGAGCAGAACCCCTTCCTGTTCGCGCACCTGGTTCCCGACTCGGCTCGGGGCTGGCGGGAGTCCGCACCCGCACACCGCCGCCTGGACATCGCTGGGGTGTTGGAAGGGGCTGCCGGGGTGGCGTGCTCGCTGCTTCCAGCCGCTGGCGCCCTGGGTGGCGATGGAGACCCTGTTTGGGACCGTTGCCTGGCGCTGAGCTGAGTCCGATCCGCGACGAGAAAGGCAGAACACATGACGAGCGGAACCCAAGCCGAGACGGATACGCTCCCGCTCCGACTCCTGGTCGGCGTGAGCGGCTCGATCGCGGCGCTTACGTTGCCCGCCTACCTGTACGCCTTTCGCGCGGTGGGGGTCGAGCGGATCGCCGCGGTCCTGACTCGCACCGCGGAGGGGCTGGTGTCTGAGCAAAGTATGCGCGCCGTATGCGACGGGGTCTACACCGAGGCGGACCACGGGCGCGGACACGTCGCTCTGGGGCGATGGGCGGACCAAGTGGTGGTGCTGCCCTGCACCGCGCATGTACTCGGCTGCGCCGCTCAAGGACTCGCTCCGAGCCTGCTCACCTCAGTACTTCTGGCGGCTGAGAGACCCGTGACGTACGTTCCCGCCATGAACCCGGTGATGTGGGGCAAGTCGGCCGTGCAGCGCAACGTCGCCCGTCTTCGTGAGGACGGGAATGAGGTCGTCGAACCGCGACCCTGCACCGCTTATGAGGTCGCCTCCAAAGCGTTGGTTCCGAGCCTGGCACCGCCGCCGCCCGAGGAACTGCTCCGACACCTGGCGTCGGCTGTGGACGGGAGGGGGACGGAGTGAGTGCGATCGCTGATACCCGGTCGGCTCGTTCGGTCGAGGCGCCGCGTCTGGACGTCGATGCCGCACTGGCCTGGCTTGAGGCCAACATGGCGTGGTTCGAACCGGAACGCTGGGAGCGCCACCTGCCCCGGCGGACCTTTCCGGGGACTCCCGTGCTGGAGTTGCTCGTGCTGCTGCGTGTGCTCAGAAGAGGGAACCGTGGGGGCGACGCTGATCGCTTGGCGGGTCCTGCGCTGGAGATAGGGCGGTCGATCACCGATCGGCCGCGGTGGTTGGAAGAGCTGCGCGGCGGCGGCGCGCTCTTCCCCCACGTCCTGTGGCTGGTGGCCTTGATCGAGGAGCTGGACAGTGCCCGTGGCCTCGTGCCGTCCGCTCGCTTTGCTGCGGAGCTGGCGATCGCCACCGGTGCCGGGAACGTGAATGGACGCTACCGGCCCCCGGCGAGCGCCCTGGAATTGGGATACGTCCTGGAGCTCGCAGGGATGGACGCGGACCAGCCCTCAATCCCCTCACTGCTCGCCGCCTGCGAGCCCCACCTGGATGCTGACCACTGCCATATGAGCGACGGTGACATCTACGGCGTCACCCACATCATGTTCTACGCCACCGATTTCGGTGCAAGGCCCGCGGGCGGTCCGGACCGCACCCGCACTGTGCTGCGGCTGCTCGGCTCCTGTCTGGCCCGGTCCGACAACGACCTCACCGCCGAACTGCTTGCGTGCGCGGATTACCTAGGCGCCGGGAATCACCCTCTGGCCCTCCACGGGCACGCCCGTCTGTCAGCCGCACAGCGTCCCGACGGCTCAGTGGCCAGCCTGCTGTACAACGCACGCGTTGCAGAACGCGCGACCGGGGAGCCGGGACGTGCCTATGCCTTCGGCACCTGCTACCACCCGACCATCACCGCGGCGATGGCGGCGATGGCAGCGAGAGAAGGAACTACATGTCGAGAGTGACCTCGGTCGAGATAGAGGCGACGCTGCGAGCAGTGGGCCCGTGTCAGGACCCGAGCGACGATGAGGTGCAGGACCTCCCAGAGAGGGTAGGGGAGCCGCACCCTTTCGACGTCATCGCTCCTGAGAGGGGACACGCTCGAACGGCCGTAACAGCCCTGACTGCCCGCAGCGCAGGCGCATCCGGTGATGTGGACCTGTGGGCGCTGACCCTGGAGTCGGCCGTCGCGGTTGCGACCCGGGCCAGGGACCTGGATATGGCCGCAGCGTTGGGCCGTGCCGCGGCGCTGCTAGGACCCGCCGGGTCCAAGGCCGCCGACAGCGCTGCGGCGTTCATCGTTTCCCGCCGCACGGCAGAGGGCGGGTTCCTCCGCCTGGAGCCGGAAGGCGGCTGTGAGACGGTCAACGAATCCACTGCGGCCGCGTGCGCTCGAACGTTGCGGACGATCTTGGAATGTCGGGGCACTTCGGCACAGGGAGAGGTGGAGCGCACATGAGCAGCGAGATACCGTCCCCAAAAGAGGTAGCCCGGCAGGGAGGCCCGAAAGCGCCGCTGCGGGTGCTGTGGCAGTACGCGCTACAGCACCGCAACATGCTTCTGGCGGGAGGCCTGCTGTCTCTGGTGGGCGGGATAGCAGGGCTGGCCCAGCCACTGGTGGCCAGAGAGGTCATTGACCGGGTCGCTGAATCGGCGCCGCTGGCCGGCCCACTGGCGTTACTGGGCACGCTCGTGATCGCGGGCGCGCTGATCCAGGCGGTTGGGGTGTACCTGCTTGAGCGCACCGCCCAACACGTCGTGCTCGGTGCGCGGCGTCGCCTGTTCGGAGGCATGCTGCGGCTGCAAGTGGGCGAAGTCGACCGGCTCAGGCCGGGCGACCTCGTTGCCAGAGCCACCGCCGACACCACCCTGTTGCGCTCGGTAGCCACCAGCAGCTTCTCCCAAGCCGCAACAGGGATCCTGCTGGTCACCGGGGCGCTGGTGGTGATGCTGTGGATGGACGTGTTCATGGTCGTGGTCACCATGGGGTCGCTGCTACTCCTTGTGGCGGTGATGGTTGTGCTGCTCCCGCGAATCAGTCGAGCCACCATCGTTGCTCAGGAATCGGTGGGCGACATGGGGGCCCGCCTGGAACGGGTCTTCGGGGCCTTCCGCACCATCAAGGCCAACGGAGCCGAGGAGACCGAGCGCGCGGAGTTGGACTCCTCGGCGGTCGCGGCTTGGCGCAAGGGCGTGGATGTGGCTGGCTGGATGGCTGCATCGATGACCGCGTCCGGTACCGCCGTCCAGGTGTGCTTCCTTGTACTGCTGGGGGTCGGCGGTATGCGGGTAGCGGCCGGAGAGCTCGAAGTGTCCACCTTGATTGCTCTTCTTCTCTTGATGTTCTACCTTTCCGGCCCCATCAACCAGATCGTGGATGCGGTCACCTCGATGCAGGCTGGCCTGGCTGCCGTCTACCGGCTGGAGGAGGCCGAGCGACTCGACAAGGAAGAGAACACCGATGCCAGGCCCTCCCCCGGTGACGGCAGCGGCAGCGTGGAGTTTGAAGGAGTGGAGTTCGGTTACGCCGACCATCTGCCAGCGGTGCACCGGGGGGTTGACTTCGCCACTCCGGGAGCCGGGCTGACCGCCTTGGTGGGCCCCTCCGGCGCAGGGAAGACCACGGTGTTCTCGCTGATCGAGCGTTTCTACGCGGCCGACCGTGGAACGGTGCGATTCGAGGGGACCGACGTCGCCGACTGGCCGCTACGAGAACTCCGGGCCGTTATCGGCTACGTCGAGCAAGACTCGCCTGTACTAGCCGGGACGCTGCGGGAGAATCTGCGGCTGGGGGCGCCGAAGGCCTCCGAGGCCGAACTGATGGAGGTGGTGTCGCGGGCCAGACTGACTGAACTGCTCGCGCGGATGCCAGAAGGGTTGGACAGCCGGATAGGCTACCGCGGTACCACGCTCTCCGGCGGCGAACAGCAACGGATCGCCATCGCCCGGGCACTGCTGCGCAAGCCGCGGCTATTGCTGCTGGACGAGGCCACTTCCCAACTGGACGCGGCGAATGAGGCCGCGCTGAAGGAGACCGTGCAGGACGCGGCGCGGGAAACCGGAGTCATCGTGGTCGCTCACCGGCTCTCCACGGTGACCAGCGCGGATCGGATCGTGGTGATGGACGCCGGGCGGGTGCGTGCGGTGGGAACCCACGAGGAGTTGGTCGCGGGCGACTCGTTGTACCGGGACCTGGCAGTGACGCAGCTGTTGTCCCCGCGCTGAGCCCCTGGGCTCGTTCATCAACCTGTGCGTTCGATGGTTCTGCCCACCTCGTGGCGCGGTGCCCGGCGCCCCATCCAACACACGCGTGGGCGCGGCCTTCGCCGTGGTTCGTTGCTTCGACCGTGAAGCAGCGAACCGCGGCGAAGGCCGCTTCGTCGCCCGGTGATCCTGCTCAGCGGATGCCGCTGGAGGTCCGCTCCACCAAAGAGAAGAAGCCCGCCTCCAAGTCGCCGTCGGGCGCCAGTCCGGACAGGGAACCCTCATAGCATGTGCGGCCGTGCACGATGACGCCCACTCGGTCGCAGGTGCGGGCGATCTGGTCGAGTTGATGGCTGGAGACGAACACGGTCGCCCCTGACTCGGCGATCCGGCGCAGCAGAGTGCGCATCTCGCGCATGCCAATAGGGTCCAGGCCGTTCGTCGGCTCGTCGAGCACCAACAGGCGGGGTGTGCCGATCATGGCGATGGCGATGCCGAGCCGCCAGCGCATGCCCAGCGAATAGGCCGACACACGACGGTCGGCGACCTGGTCCATGCCCACCAGCGGCAGCAGCCGCGATGTGGCGTCGTCGGGATCGACCCCACGCAGCTTGGCGTGCGCCCGCACATGCTGGCGCGCGTTCATCCGCGACCACAGCCCCGGGCCGTCGATGAGCGCGCCGATGCCGCGCAGGGAGTCGCGGGTGAAGGGACGGCCCGCCACCTCCACCGTCCCCGAGTCAGGGCGCAGCAGGCCAGCCACCGCCTTCATCACAGTGGTCTTGCCCGCCCCGTTGGGTCCCAGCAACCCGTAGACCTCGCCATCAGCGACGTCGAGGTTCACCCCCTGAAGCGCAGCGTTGGAGCCGAAGTGTTTGGTGAGCGCGCTGATGCGCAGTGCGGACGGCATTCAAAGCTCCTTGCGGTTGACGTGACGGGCCCCTGCTGCGAGCAGGACGATGGACAGTGCCAAGGACAGGGCAGCGATGACGGGCAGGAGCGCCAGCGAGAACAGTGGGTCTCCGGGCTCCAGCGGCACCCCGCTGGCCTCGATTCCGGCGAGCGGAACCACGGCGCGCAGGGGCCAGACCATGGGGACGAACCACCACGCGGAGGTATCTGCGATGACCCCGCTCAGCAGCATTCCGAGCACGCCGATCACCGCGGTGAGCCCTGTGCCCCAGCGCTCGGCCACTACCAGGCACAGGGCCAGCGTCGCGGCAGCGCCGACCCAGGGCACCAACACCCCCATCGGGACCGGCAAGGCCGCCTGTGGACCGACGAGCACGGCGCCGACCACCGTCAGCAACAAGGCCAGCAGCAGCGCGCTGCCCAGCCACAGCAGCAGCAGCGCCAGGAACCTACCCAACAGCACTCGGTGGCGGGGAAATGCGTAGGCGTATACCACCCGGCGGGACGCCAGGTCGGCGCGCACCGACATGGCCGAGTACAACGCCGCGGCCATCGGGAGGAACATCCCCCAGAACAGCAGGGTGACGCTGAACCAGATCCCCCACACATCGCCGCTACGCCCCTCGGGAGAAAGGGTGGCGACCACTCCGAGGGGCAGGACCAGCACGAACGGCAGTACCAGGGACAACCAGAAGCAGAAGCCCCGCCGGAGTTTGTCCAGCTCCACCGCGACGACGGTGGCGATCGAGGGGTCGTCCCGGATCGCTGGGGGCGAGGTGCGGTCGGATCCGGTGGTGGTCATCAGTCTTCCTCGTTTCGTCGTAGGGTCCGGGGAGTCTTAGCCGGGAATACGGGCGGCGCCGTCCCTGGCAGCTGAGGTCGGTACCCGGGCTCCGCCATCGCTCAGACCTCCTGCCGGTCGACGTACCAGGCACCCGCGGCCAGCAGCACGCCGCTGAGCGTGAGGGCGGCGATCGCGATCACGGGCAATACGGAGAGCGAGAGCATCGGGTCGCCGTCGGCGTAATAGCCGGTGAGGCCCCCGGTTTCGGCGATGGGAATGACCGCACGTGTCGGCCACGCCGGAGGGAAGACCCACCAGTAGGGCTTGTCGCCGGTGAGCGCTCCGAAGAGCATCCCGGCCACGCCGACACACGTCGCGCCCGCGAGCCCCCAGGCCTCGGCGGCGATCACACACAGCACCAGAGTGGGCAGGGCGGCGAGGACTGGCAGGAGAGCACCAGCGACAGCCGGTCCTGCGTCGGTGGGGGTGCCGTTGGCAAGGGCGGCCAGGGCGACGAGGGCCGCGAGCAGCAGTGCCGAACTCACCCACAGGGCTGTGAGCGCCAAGATGTCGGCGAACAGGAGCCGACGACGAGGAAAGGCGTAGGAGTACATGACGCGTTTGACACCCTCGTCGGCCTGGTGGGAGCCGACCGCGTAGAGCCCGGCGAGCATGGGTGCCAGGATGGCCCAGAGGTACAGGGTGAGGCCGAACCAGCGGTCCCACACTGCCTCTTGGTCGTGCTCCGCACCGACGAACACCGCGATCACGAGTAGTGCCGCTATCACCAGGGGCGGAGCCAGACTCATCCACAGGGGGAGGCCGTTGCGGAGCCGGACCAGGGCCAGGGAGGTCAGGAGGGTGAGGGACGGATCGTCCCGCGCGGACGCGGTGGGCTGCCCGGCGGGCTCTGACGTGGACATCGCCATCTCACTTTCCGTGTTTCGGTGGCACAGAAGTACGTAGCGCACACAGACACGGAGGTTCACTTGTGGTCGCGTCCTCGACGAAGGTGACGGTCCTGCCCTCCCGGATGCCCGGCGGCTGATCGCAGGACAAGAGGGGCGGAGTGCGCGGCCCGTCTCTGCGGACTACTCCGCCGTCGACTCTCTGCGCAGGTCACGTATCAGGGCGGCGTAGCCCTCTTCCATGGTGGGGAGAACGGGGCGGGCGCCGGGAGGAGGGACGTCGGCGAGCACGCGTTTACGAAGAGGAGAGGACGAGGAGCCGGAGTCTCCACTGACAGGTGCCTGCATCAGCTCGAAGGCGCGGTCGGCGGCGATCTCGGTGAGGTCGGCGGCCGGGCCGGAGAAGGTGACCCTGCCCATGTGTAGGACGGCTACCTCTGGACAGACCGCTTGCACGTCCTCCAAGAGGTGCGTGCACACGACCACGGTGCGTCCCTCGCCGAGTGTGCCGAGCACCGCGCGCAGGCGGATGCGTTCTTCAAGGTCGAGGCCTGCCGTGGGCTCGTCGAGCAATATCAGCCTCGGCTGACCCATGAGGGCTTGGGCGACTCCCACGCGGCGCTGGGTACCCGTGGAGAGCGACCCCAGTCGGCGGTCGGCCTCCAAAGCCAGACCCAAGCGTTGGATCAGTTCGTCAGCTTGGTGTCGGCGCTCGCGCGGCTCAGCCATGCCTTTCAGTAGCCCGACATAGTCCAGGAAGTCGCGCGGGGACATGTCCGGCGGGAGCGCCGCATCCTGAGGAAGGTAACCGAGTTCGTGCCGGAGGTCCCGGCGGCCCTCCCCTGTGCGCAGGTTGTGGCCTCCCGCTTCGATCAGCCCCGTGCGTGGCCGAAGGACGCCCGCCAACAGCCGGAGCAGCGTCGTCTTCCCCGCACCGTTGGGCCCCAGTAGCCCCAGGACGCCGGAGCCGAACTCGAGGTCGACACCATCCAGGACCCGCTGGCGCTTATAGGCATGGAACAGTCCTGCGATCACTACGCGCATGCTGTGGTTCCTCCCCGGGGAGTCATCCGACCGTTAACCCTCGCCCAGGTACCGGTCCGGACGCGAGACCAGCCAGGCCGCCGCGGCCAGCAACATCGCCGCGACCAACAGGCTCAGCGGAGTGGTCGTCCACAGGGCGCCGATCGTATCGCGCACTCTGGACGGCAGGGAGCCCAACAACGCGGCGTCGCGAGAACCGACCACGCTCATAAGCCACGACCCGGCCCCGAGGGCGGCACCCACCGAAGGGGAGCGCCACACAGTACCGAACACGGTCACCCCCACTCCCAGCACAGCGGGCCCCAACCAGGAGGCGATCAGCGCCGCGGTGGCCTGCGGGGCGCCGAGGACAGCGGCAGAGGCCGCCGACACCGCCGCCGATGCCGCCAACACTGCGCCCATCACCAACGTGAGCCGCGCCAGCCACACCGCTGCCGGGGAAACGCGCATGGCGTACAGCATTTCGGAACGCGGGTCCCGCTTGGGTGAGCACACGGCGAGGGCAGCCCCTGTGGTCAGCAGCGTTGCCCCGGGACCGAAGAAGACCGCGCCGACGGACGGATTGGGGGCCTGCCCAACGAACACGAACAGTACGGCGAGCCCTGCGGCGGTCAGCGGCCACAGCGAGACCGGAACGAGCCGCGCCTGGCGCATCACCAGGGACGCGACCAGACGGGCCGCGCCCACGGCGGTGAGGGGCGGTGTATGCGGCGCGGTTTCCGCGACGGGCGCTGCACGCTCCGCGGCGAGGGCAGGAGCGATGAGATCCTCGAAGGAGGGCGGCTGCACATCCGGCTCGGCAGCCCTCAATGCAGAGGCGACGTTTCTCATTCCCGAAACGCGGGCGGAGCATGAGGCGCATGTGTCCAGATGGGAGCGCTGGTACTCCGTCAGGCCATCCGCGTGTGCTTCCGGGCCTTGGCCCACACGCGAGGTCCGCAGGATCTCTTCCTCGGTCAGATGGGGCATGTCAGCTCACCTGTCCTTCGGCGAGCGTGGCACATAGCCGCGCCCGCGCGTTGGCCATACGGCTCTTGACCGTGCCCACGGGGATGCCGAGGGCTTCGGCGATGTCGGTGTAGGGCAGTTCTTCCACCAGCGCCAGGACCGCTACTTCCCGGTGGCGTCGGGGCAGGGCTTTGATCGCCGCCAGGATCTGCTGTTGCCCGGCGGAGGCGAGCACATCGGCCTCTACGTCCACTCCGGGGTCGGCCGGTTCGAGCATCTCCTCGGCGTCCAAGGCGATCCGTGCCGGCTCGATCCGCCTCAGTCGGTTGTGCGCTTGGCGGCGCACGACCCCGAGCAGCCACCCGCGTACCGACGAGTCTCCGCGAAAGGTCGCGGCCGAGCGCCAGACCGCGAGCCAACTCTCCTGCAACAGCTCCTCCGCGATACCGGCATCGGAGGTCAGACGGCGCAGCAGGCGCAGCATCACCGGAGAGTGCCGATAGTAGAGGACACGTAAGGCGGGCTCGTCTCCGACTGCTACGGCGGCGAGCAAAGCACGATCGGTGTCCACGTTGGTGTCGGTCTCCACTCCGGGTACGTAGCGCTCGCACGCCGAGGGGTTCACCCCAGAGCCTTCCTTAGCGGTTCCGTAAGGAACGCCCGGCCTTCAGCCCCGGTAGGGCCGTTCCTCCTGTCACCCGTGACGGGGTGTCGGTAAGGAGCGCGTCATCAGGTGCCAGGTAGCAGGCCCTTCAGATCGCGGTCCCCGTGCCTGTTCTCACCTTCGGGCGAACTACGTCTGACCGTGCAGACTACGGGCACGTGCAGACTACGCATATAAGGAAACTGGACAAGCTCCAGGGCTCTGCCACCCTCCTGCACGCCGCCCTCGAAGTGCCCACGGCGAACGTCCGGCGCGGCGGCCAGGCCGTGTCGAGTAACTCATGAAGAAGGAGAAACGGCGAAAATGACGGTCTCCTCCTTCCTCCCGGCCTTCTGCGGCACCTTGCGCTATGAAGCGCGCATGGCGATGCGTCAACGCGCCCTCTGGTACGCGGTGGTGCCGTTGTCGCTGTTGGCACTGGTGGCTGCCTGGCGCCTCCCTTCCGAGATCGCTGACGGCGTGCGCCACGTCGGCGAGGCCACCCTGATCACGGGCCTCCTGTGCACACTGGGCATCGGTGTGGCGCTGGCCGACCGGGTGGCGCGAGGGCTGAGCCCCGGTATGGGCGACCTCATCGCCGCCACTCCCTGCACCGTTTGGACCCGACTGCCCGCGATGCTGGTCGCGTCCTTGGGGGTGGCCCTGCTCCCACCGTTCCTTGTGGTGATGGCATGCGCGGTTCCGGCGGCGGTTGCCGATGGCGGAGTGCGCCCGCTGGCCGTCGCCCTGGCGGCCTTCGCCACCATGTTGGTGCCGGGCGCGACCGTGCTGACCGCACTGGCCTACCTGCTTGGACTGGTGCTTCCCATGTCCCTGGCGCGGATCGCCACCGCCGGGATCTGGCTGTGGTCCACCATCACCTCCCCTCAGCTCCTGCCGCTGGCTACGCCGACCGGAACGCTGTTGTCCCCTGTCGGGGGATATCCGGCGGCGGCCTGGTTCGGCGAGCGGACGGTGTGGGCGAACAGGGAGCTGACGGGCCTCCTCAGCCCGGCTGCGGGGACGGGCACAGCACTGGCGAACCTGGCAGTCCTGGCGGCGTTCACCGTTGTGTTCCTTATTCTGGCGGGACTGGTCGCGGCAAGGCGCAGGTGACCGCATGCAGGCGGAGTACTGCCAACGGCGACGCTCCGAGCGACGACCGGACGGATGTGGAGCGCATGGATATCGAGCTGAGGGGACTGACCAAGGTTTTCAGGGGTGGCGTGCGAGCCTTGGACAGTGTCGACCTGACGGTCCACGGCGGAATGGTCGGTCTGCTCGGCGCCAACGCGGCCGGAAAGACCACCCTCATGCGCATCCTCACTGGCGCGCTGCGCCCAACCACGGGACGGATCGTCGTCGGTGGCCATGACCTCGCCACCACCGGGGGTCGTCGCGCGGCCCAGCGCGCCATCGGCTACCTGCCCCAGAAACTCACCCCCTACCCCGACCTGACCGGGCGAGAGTTCCTGGACTATATGGCGTCACTCAAGGGGATCGGAGACCGTCGGGACCGTGGTTCCCAAACCGAGGACCTGCTGGCCCGTGTCGGGCTGACGACGGACGGAGGGCGCCGGATAGCCGAGTACTCAGGGGGGATGCGGCGGCGTATCGGCATTGCCCAGAGCCTGCTGGGCGCACCCCGACTGCTTGTCGTCGACGAGCCCACTGCCGGGTTGGACCCGGAGGAACGGATGCGCTTCCGGTCGCTGCTGGCCGACCTTGGTCAAGAGCGCACCGTTATTCTGAGCACCCACATCCTGGACGACGTAGCGCAGAGCTGCCCGAGTGCGGCAGTCCTGGCCAATGGTCGCCTAGTCTTCCACGGTGCGGTTCACGATCTGACCGCGTTGGCGCGCAACCGTACCTACGAGATGCCTGCGGACGCGCCCTTGGGAGCACAGGCCACGGTGGTGAGTACGTCGCCCGTGGGGTACCGAGTCGTCGCCCTGGAATCTCCTCCGCGAGGAAGGCCCGTCACTCCGACCCTGGAGGACGGTTACATCGCGCTGATGCGCTCGGGCGCCGAGTGAGTACAGCGGCCCACACGGGCCCCACCTCCTGCTTCCCTGCGCCGACCGGCCTCATCTGTCAGGTGGATGAAGCGCTCCCTCAGGGCGTGGCGGCTGAGTCGTTTGCCCCACGGATCGGTGGAGACCAGGCCGCTGTGCATCCACGGCAGAGCGCTCTTGGCCCGCTCGCGTCGTTGGGCATGACGCCAATGGTGCGAGGCCACGTTGTCGGCCTGGCCCAGGTGGATGGTGCGGTGGCTGCGCGGTGTCTTCGTGCCGCGGATGGTGAGGGACCCGGTGCGTTGAGGTCGATGCCGGGCCACCGCAGCGGCAGCAGTTCACCGCATCGGGGGCCGCGGGTCTTCGCCTGGTTGGTAGAGCGCGAAGTAGCGTTCACGGGGCTGGAGCAGGGGTGCAGGAAGGTCACGCACAGCTCTGTGGTCCACACCATGACCTTGGCCGGCTTCTTGCCGCTCTGACACGAATCCTGTGCCTGCTGACCCCCGAACATGAAGAAGGGGTCTCACGTCGCGACGTGAGACCCCTTCTGACCGGCGGAGGATATGGGATTTGAACCCATGAGGGGGTTGCCCCCCAACCGCATTAGCAGTGCGGCGCCCTAGGCCTCTAGGCGAATCCTCCTGGCTGCGACCAGCCTACAGAGCGCGGGGGTCCTGCGCAAAACGAGTCCTCCCGCGCGGGAGGGCCCCGGGGCTGCGGGGCCCTCCCGCCTCAGGTCAGGGGGTGCGGGGCCTCGGTACGGGCGGGGTGCCGTAGGCGCTGGCCTGGAGTTCCCACAGCTCTCGGTACAGTCCGCCCTGGGCCATCAGTTGGGCGTGTGTGCCCTGGGCGATCACACGGCCGCGTTCGAGCACCACGATCTGGTCGGCCATCCGCACCGAGGCCAGCCGGTGCGTGATGAGGACCACCGCGGCGCCGGTGCGGCGGGCGTGGGCGTGCACCGATTCGAAGAAGCCGTGTTCGGCGCGGGCGTCCATGGCGGCGGTGGGCTCGTCGGCGATGAGCAGGGGCACGTTGTTGCCGTCGTCCCCTCGGTAGAAGGAACGTGCGGCGGCGAGGCGCTGCCACTGACCGCCGGAGGGCTCCACCCCGTGGGCGAAGCGCTTGTCCAGCAGGGTGTCCCAGCCGTTCCGGAAGTCCGCGACGACGCTGTCGGCCCGGGAGGCCGCCGTGGCCCTGTCGAAGCGCTCGGCACACCAGGAGCTGCTCATGACGGTGTTGCCGCGCGCGGTCAGCGGCCAGTGCGTGTGGTCCTGGGCGATCACCGCGATCCGCTCGCGCAGGCTCACCCCGTCCACCGCGGACAGGTCGGTGCCGTCCCAGCACACGCTGCCCCGTTGGGGCGTGTACAGCCCCGAGAGCAGCTTGGCCAGCGTGCTCTTGCCCGAACCGTTCTCCCCGACCAGCGCCACGGTCCGCCCCCGGTGGAGGGTGAGGTTCACGTCCTCCAGCGCCGGGCCCTCTCCGGAGGGGTACCCGAAGGTCAGGTCCCGCAGTTCGATGCGCTCGAACCCCGCCGGGGCGGGCGCCAGTCCGGCACGCGGGAGCCGGGCGCGGGCCTCGCGCTGGAAGGCCGTGTAGTCGGAGAAGTACAGCCCCGACTCGTACACACCGGTCACCGCGTACAGGGCGTTGCTCAGCGCGCCCTGGGCCACGCGGACCGCGACCACGGCGGCTCCGGCGACAGCGATCGGCACCGCTCCCTGGACCAGCAGCACCGCGAGCACCGCGAACACCCCCGCCGTCACGAGACCGCTGGCGGTGTCCCCGGCGAGCCGGACCACGGACTGGCGGGTGGCCAGCCTCAGGTGGATGTCCAGCTCCCGGTGGGCGACGCGGTCGAAACCGTCGAGGAGACGGCGCTCCATGGTGAACGAACGCACCTCGGCGGCGCTCTCCCGCGCCGTCATGAGCTGCTCCAGCATGGACTTGCGGCGCCGCCCCTCGGTGAAGGCGAGGACCATCCGGTACCGCATGCGCGCGGACGCGGCCGCGCCCCACCACTGGGGGACCATCGCGAGGAGAAGGAGCGGGACCAGCACCGGGTGCAGGACGGCCAGAACCCCGGCGGCGGCGACGATCCCCGCCAGGCCGGTGAGCAGGTCCGTGGTCTGGCGGACCAGCTGGCCCGCCTCCTCGCAGCCCCGGGTGCGGGACCGGAACAGGTGGTCGTGGAAGTCGCTGTCGTCGAAGGCCCGCAGCTCCACGGAGGTGGCGTCCAGCAGCAGGCTCCGTTCGGCGGCCAGGACCACCTTGGGGGCGAGCCGGGCCCGGGCACGACCGGCCAGGGCCCCGCAGCCGCCCCGGGCGACCAGCGCCGCGGCGAGCAGGGCCAGGGAGGGGAGCGCGGCGGCCACACGCGCCGGGGTGGGCACCTCCGCGAAGAGTTCCGTGAGCACGGAGGTGGTGGCGACCAGCGCCCACGCGGTGGTGGCCCCGCTGCCGAGGGTGAACAGGACGGTGGCGAGGAGGTCGCGCGGGCCGCTGCGCCAGGCCAGGGCGGCGGCCTGGCCGACCAGCAGGGGCACGCGGCGGGCGATCCGGAACCAGGAGGCGCCAGCGATCTCGCCGTGGTGGCTGAGCCACCGGGGCGGGGAGAGTTCTGGCAGGTCAAGACCCTCGGGTTCGGGGTTCTCAGGGGAGTGGGTGGTGCGCACGGCGGTTCCTCCTGGGGGTCGGGGCGGTTCGGGCGGTGCCGATCATCGCCCGGGACCACGACGTCCAGGGGAGGCCCCGGCGGTTGCGGTCGGACCGGATCGTGAGGCGGTGGGAGGGGGCGTTCGGCGGAGCGGGAGAGAGGGCGCGGGACCGCGAGGAGGATTCCGGGGGAAAGTCGCGATCCGAATACCTGTACGAATCGGCCGCGCCCAAAGCCCCGGGGGAGGGCGCCGGTGACTGGCGGACCGGTGTCCGCAAAAGGAGGCGCGCCACGAGGGTGCGGCGGAACCTGGCGGCCAGGTCAGGAGGTGGTGCGCTCGATGACGAGGTCGGCGTCGCCGCGCAGTTTCTCCACGGCCCGGGACAGGGTGCTCTTCACGGTGCCGATGGTCACGCCCATGCGCTCGGCGATCTGGGCCTCGGTGAGGTCCTCGTAGTAGCGCAGCACCACCGTGGTGCGCTGTCGGGCGGGCAGGCGATCGATGGCGCGGCCCACGACGTCGGCCAGGTCGCTGCGCCAGGTGGGGTCGTCCAGCCGCTGCTCGGGGATCTCGTCGGTGGGGTACACGTCGAGGCGCTTGCGGCGCCACTCGGAAATCTGGGTGTTGACCATGGCCCGGCGCACGTAGCCGTCCCGGGCCCGGGGGTTGGCGATGCGTCCCCAGGCGAGGAAGGTCTTGACCAGCGCCGCTTGGAGCAGGTCCTCAGCGTCCGCGTGGCTGTTGGTGAGGGAGCGCGCCATGCGGAGCAGCGCCGTTCCGCGCTCGGACACGTATTCGCTGAACTCCTCGGACCTGGGTGTCCGTGTCGTCCCGTTCACGTCCGTCACCGCCTCGACCCCGTCGCGTGCCGCCAGCGTGCGCACCGCTGTCGCGGGCCGCTCTGGACTCTCACTCTCACACAGCGAACGCAAATCCCCAGGAACCTGGACACCATGTGGCGACAAATCGCACGATCAGCGAACAAACCCCCGTGCGCTAGGGGCGAGGGCGAGGCGCTTTCCGGGGCCGGGCGTGTCGGAGTGAGGGCCTGCCAAGGGCGTGCCGAACGCCTGGCGGACACAAAGTGTGTACAAATGCTTGCGTGCAGTGACGGAGAATCGTGAGTGGGCGGAGGGGAGTTCTCCCTTGCCTGCAGGCGAAGCGGTCACCTCCTCCCGGGCGCGTCGCCCCCACCGACACGAACCGACACGTGTCGGCGTGTGAGCGGCCGTTCCGGGAGGTGGGGGAGACAATGGGCACAGACGGACGAGTCGGTCTACAAGGGGGCGCGAAGGACATGTCAGTGATGACGGACAGTGGCCGGGACCGACGGCGGTTCACCGCCGCCGTGCTCGGTGCCGAGGCCGTACCCGAGCCCACACCGGTCCACCGCCGCGTCGTGCGCGGCGTGGTCGTCGACGCCACGTCGTACATGCTCTGCGTCGCCACACCCGAGGGGGAGGAGCGGTTCCTCTACGAACGCGTCACCTCCTTCTGGCGCGGCGGCGAGGTACTGCCCACCGAACTGCGCCCCGGCGACGACGTCGTGGTGCTGTGCTCGCATGACGGCCGCCTGGTCGCCGAACGCGTCTGGGCGCGTACCGCCCGGGCCACCGGGGTCATCACCGACCGCGAGGGCGACACCCTGCGGATCGACCCCGGTCACGGCCGTCCCCGTCTGACCGTGATCCTTCCCTACCGCTCCTCCGGGCGCATCGGGGTGCGCCACCCGAGGCTGGAGACGGGCCACCTGTTCGACGCCGTCGGCGTCTGGCGGGGTGCGGAGATCGAGGCGACGCGGCCGGTCACCACCCAGCCGCCCTATCCGCTGAACTCCACCCCGCGCCGTCCTCCCACACGGGAGCACTCCGCGACCCTCACCGGGATCGCCACCTGGTACGACCCCGCCTGGGGGCGCGCCAGCCACCTGGACCCGAGGGCTGTGGCCGCGGGGGCCGCCTACCCGGCGCTCGACCCGGTCGGCCACGACGGTTCCTGCGACCGTCGCACTTCCTGCGTGCCGCTTCCGCTGCTGTCCACCGGGGCCACGCTCCACCTGCGCAACGACTGCACACAGGACGCCGCCGTCGTCCCCGTCGTGGACTGCGCCGCCGCCGACAGCTGGCTGTGCGACCTCTGCCCCGCGTGCGGGAGCCAGAGCGCGGGCCGCCTCGCCTCCCTCACCATGACCTCCTTCGTCGCCCTCGGCGGGCGGCTGGAGGCGGGCTGCTTCAACGCGACCATGACCGTCGCCAACCTGGAGGGCTGACCGATGTTCCCGGAGGTTCTCGAAGCGGTCCGCGAGGTCCAGCTACCGCTCCTCGCGGCCCTGCTCCTGCTCGGCGCGGCGGCCAAGGCCAGCCCGCGCGCGGCGGGGACGGGCGTGTCCGTCCTGCTGCCCGAACGCCTGCGCCGCCCCGTCACGCTCGCCACCTGCCTGCTGGAGGCGGCCCTGGCGGTGGCGCTGCTGACCGCGACCGGCCTCCTCGGCGAGGCGGCCCGGGTGCTCACCGCCCTGATGTTCGCGGCGTCCGTGGTCCTGCTGCTGGTGGCCCGCCGCCGCGACCCCGAGGCCGGATGCGGCTGCTTCGGCGGCCTGAGCCGGACGCCGATCGGCTGGCGCACGCTCACCCGAGCGGGCCTGCTGGCGGTGGGCGCGGCCGCCGCCATCGGGCTGGCGCCCACCGGCTGGGGGGTGGCCTCGGCCCCCACCGCGACCCACGGCGTGGTCCTCGGCGTACAGCTGCTCGTGCTGGCCCTGCTCAGCCCCGAGCTGCGCGAGGCCGCGGACCGGTTCACCACTCGTGAGCCCTGCGCGGTGCGCGAGGTCTCCGAGCGCCGCGTCCTGCGCCGCCTGCGGGGCAGCGAGGTCTGGCGGACCAACGTCAAGGTGATGCTCAAGAACGACCCCGAGGAGACCTGGCGGCACGGCTGCTGGCGGTTCCTGCGCTACGACGGCCTGCGCCACGGACGCCGCGTGGACGTGGTGTACGGGGTGCGGATCGACGGCCCGCGCCGGACCGGCGTGCGCGCGGTCCTGGTGGACCGGGAGAGCGGCACCGTGATCGCCTCCTTCGGCGCGGTGACCACGCTCGACCTCCAGGGGCCGCCGCGCAGGCTGCCCCGGCCGCGTGAGGCGGCCAGGCGCGACGAGGCCCAGGGCCGGGGCGGAGCCAGGCCCGGGACCCTCGCCAAGGAGTTCCCGGGCGAGTCCGGGCGCGGTCTCCCCGACGAGGTCAGAGCATCTGGCCCTGTCGTGTGATGGCGGCCTCGGTGAAGTCCAGGAGCAGCTGCTCGTAGTCCTCGGCCTCACCGGGGCCCATCACGGAGGTCGTGCCCAGCAGGTCACCGTTGCGGTACATGACGGTGTACATGTGGTTCTCGCCCCCGTCGTCGTTGACCTGGATGGCGAAGGACCGCGACTCGTCGCCCACCGGGGGGACGTCGAGGTCGGTGACCCCGTACTCGGAGCTGCTGCCGTCCTCGTAGGTGGCGGTGTACTCGGCGCAGGTCTCCGGGGGTTTGACGGCCAGCGCCTCGGCGGCCGAGCCCTCGTCGAGCCGGACGAGGATGTGCGAGACGTTGCCCTTGTCCCACTCGTAGGCGGCCACCGAGGTGGGGGCGTCGCGCACGGCCTCCAGGTCGCCCCACCGGTTGGCGGCGTCCATGCACTCGGGCTTGTCCAGTTCGGTGGAGGCCCGGACCTCCTCCGAGTACTGCACTGTGACAAGCTCGGAGTAGGTTCCGGCCTCGCTGCTCTCGGGTAGCAGGGTGACGTCCCCGACGTTGATCGGCTGGGCGTCGTGCAGCTGGGCGGCGGCCTCGGCGTTGGGGTCCTCGCTCTGCCCCTCGTCCGTTCCTGCGCACGCGCTCAGGACGATCACCGAGGTCAGCGCGACTGCGGCGGGCAGGGACGCGCCCGCTGCGGAACGGGCAGAACGATGACGCAAACGCATGGTGGTATCTCCTCGTTTGTGCGATATTTCCGCTTGGAGCGGTGACCGACCCGGACCTCTCATTGCTGAGAGTGTCGCGGGGTTAGCACAAAGTATTGAGGAAGGACAATGGTGTCGGAGTCGAAATCGCCATATCTGCGGGCGGTACTGGAGTCCATCCCCGCCTACAAGCCCGGCCGCAAGGTCGTCGGGCCGGACGGGCGCTCCATCAAGCTGTCGTCCAACGAGAGCCCCCTCGGGCCGCTCCCGTCCGTGCGTGAGGCCATCGCCAGGGCCTCCGCCGACCTCAACCGCTACCCGGACCCGGGCGCCGCCGAGCTCGTCACCAGGCTCGCCGGGCACCTGGACGTCCCGGAGGAGCACGTCGCGCTCGGCGCCGGCTCCGTCGGCATGCTCCAGCAGCTCCTGGAGGCGGTCGGGGAACCGGGCGCCGAGGTCGTTTACGCCTGGCGCTCCTTCGAGGCCTACCCCCTGCTGGCCGAGCTGTCCGGCGTCACCTCGGTCCGGGTGCCCCTCAGGGACGAGATCCACGACCTCGAGGCGCTCCTCGCCGCGATCACCGACGACACCCGCATGGTGCTGGTGTGCAACCCCAACAACCCGACCGGCACCGCCGTCCGGGAGCGGGAACTGGTCGACTTCCTCGACCGCGTCCCCGACCACGTGCTGGTCGTCCTCGACGAGGCCTACCGCGAGTACGTGCGCGACCCCGAGGTCCCCGACGGCGTGACCCTGTACCGGGACCGCCCCAACGTCGCGGTCCTGCGCACCTTCTCGAAGGCCTACGGCCTGGCCGCCGTCCGCCTCGGGTTCCTCGTCGGCCACCCCCCGGTGACCGACGCCGTGCGCAAGACCCTCGTCCCGTTCGCGGTCAACCACCTCGCCCAAGCGGCCGGGATCGCCTCACTGGACGCCGAGGCCGAGCTCCTCGAGCGCGTGGAGACCACCGTGAAGGAGCGTGAGCGCGTCCGTGACGCCCTCGTGGCCTCGGGGTGGACCGTGCCCCCCACCGAGGCCAACTTCGTGTGGCTGCGGCTGGCTGAGGACACCCTCGACTTCGCCGCCGCCTGCGCGGAGGCGGGCGTCTCCGTGCGTCCGTTCGACGGAGAGGGGGCCCGGGTCACCCTCGGCACCCCCGAGGAGAACGACGTGTTCCTCTCCGTCGCGACCGCCTACGCCAAGCGGCGCTGACACAGGGGCGCTGACACACGGCACCGACACCGCCCGGCGGCCACGGCCACAGGCGTGTGAACCCGCCGACGCCGACGGGGGCGGCCCCCACGCATGGGAGCCGCCCCCGTTCGGGTGTACGTGCGAACTACTTGCCCGCCGCGTCCTTGTCCAGCTTCTCCACGATGAGGCGGTAGAGCTGGCGCGGGCGGCCGGGCTGAAGCGTGCGGTTGGGCGGCAGGGGCCAGGCCAGGCCCTCCTCCACCAGGGTGCGCAGCAGGCGCCGCGCGGTCCGGGAGGTGACCCCGAGCATGCGCCCGGCGTTCTCCGCGTCCACCACCAGCGGCCCGTCCTCCTCGGCGATCTTCTCCGAGAGCCGGACCAGGGTCTCGCGGCCCTTGGTGCGCAGCGGCTCGGACGACTGCCGGGCCGGGGCGCGCTGCGCCGGGACCAGCGAACGGCCCTCGCGGTCCACCGCGAAGCTCTGCCGGGAGGCCTGCGCCCGGTTGAGGGCCGCGCGGGCGTGCGACTCCGCGTCCTGGGTGGTCCGGCCCATGCCGATGCCCACCTCGATCGCGATGCCCAGCTCCGCCTTGATGCGCTCCACGAACGGGGGCTGCCGGAACCCCTCGGTTGCGGTCACCAGCGAACCGCGCGTGGCGGTCACCATGAACGAGTGGTCGTCCAGGCGGTGCGCCGTCGCGCTGATCCGGTGGGCCTCCTGGAGCAGCAGCCGGTGCAGTGACAGCCGCAGCTCCTCACGCCAGTAGCGCGGGGTGGAACGCCGGGAGGAGTCGCGCAGCGTGGGCACGTCCACGACGACCACACCGAGCTGGGCCTCCTCCAGACGGTGGTGCGCGCCCAGCAGACCTGCGGTCTGGAGCGCGCTGCGCACACCGGCGTTGGTGGGCCGCAGCCGGATCACCGGAACCCCTATGGCCTCCAGGCGCTCGGCGACGCCGCGCACACAGGTGATCGCCATCTTGGTGGCCTTGCGCCGCCACAGCCCCTCGTGGAAGGACGTCAGCTGGGCCGTGTTGGTCAGCTCCTCGTGCACGTGGATGCCGTCCACGGGCAGGTCGACCTCGGAGTAGGCCTCCACCACGTCGGCGCGGCTGAGCACGTCGAGGCTTGCTCTGGTCGGGTCGTAACGATCGTCCAGTGTCGCTCGGAGCAGGGCCTCATGCAGGCTCGCCCCGCCGAGCGGCACGAACGTCGCGGGCATGGTCAACACGCCCGCCTTCCGTGCGAACTCGTAGGGGACGGGACTGGCGAACAGGTAGGCGTCGATGGCCGACCCCAGCCTGACGACCTTGTCCGTCGCCTCTTGCTCGTCTCGGTAGGCGGCGGCGATGAGTCTGGCGTTCAGGGGTCCAGTGGACCCCGGACCCATGAGCATGACCCGTTCGACCACCTCATGAGGTCCTATGACGCCGATCGTCAAATCGCCAGTACGCTGCGCACTCACCTCGGGTTGCTCCCCGCTACCATTCCACGCTCTTCACTATGTGCGCCCACTGGTTTCCCGACCCGATCTCTGTCACGGCATGATTGCCGAGATCGTACCCATTGTGCGGGGCCAAAGAAGATCGTTTTCCATATCAACGCCGAAAGCCCGGGTGGGAGGAAGCCCCCCACCCCGGCTTGAACTGCGCCTACGGCTCCTACGAGACGGTGACGCGCTCCACGTCGCCGCCCAGCGCGGCGAGCCGCGTCGCGAACTGAGCGTGACCGCGGTCAACCAGATAACCAGGCGCCACGATTGTCTCACCTTCGGCGACCAGTCCGGCGAGAACCAGGGCCGCGCCGGTGCGCAGATCGTGGGCGATCACCTCGGCGCCGCGCAGGTTCGTGGAACCGTGCACGATGGCGCGGGTGCCCTCGACCTCGATCTTGGCGCCCATCTTGTTGAGCTCGTCGGCCAGGGCGAAGCGGCCGTCGTAGATGGCCTCGTGGATGTAGCTCTCGCCCTCGGCCAGGGTGGCCAGCGCCATCAGCGGCGACTGGAGGTCCGTGGCGAAGCCCGGGAACGGCGAGGTCACCGCGTTGATCGGGCGCAGCGGCACGGACGGGTCCCGCTGGACGTGCAGGACGGCGCCCTCCTGGGAGAAGCCGACCCCCATCTGCTCGAGTTTCCAACGGGCCACACCCAGGTGGTCCAGGTGGGCGCCCACGAGGCTGACCTCGCCACCGGTGGCGGCGACGGTCATCGCGAACACGCCGGCGTCGATGCGGTCGGCCATGATGCTGTGCTCGACGGCGGTGAGCTCCTTGACGCCCTCGACGGTGATCAGGCCGGTGCCGCCACCGCTGATCTTCGCGCCCATGGCGGTCAGGAAGTTGATGACGTCGATGACCTCGGGCTCAAGAGCCGCGTGCTCGATCACGGTGGTGCCAGGAGCCAGCACGGCCGCCATGAGGAGGTTCTCGGTACCGGTGTGGGACGGGGTGTCCAGGTACAGACGGCCGCCCCGGAGCTTGCTCGCCTCCACGTTGATGTGGTTGCGCTCCAGGTCCTCGGTGACCTCCGCGCCCAGGCGGGCGAAGCCGCGGTAGTGGAAGTCGAGGTTGCGGCTGCCGAGGTTGCAACCGCCGACGCCCTCGATGCGGGCGCGGCCGGTGCGGTGCATCAGGGCCGGCACGAAGAGCACGGAGCCGCGGAAGCGGGCCGCGATATCGGCGGGCAGGACGGCACGCTCGGGGTCGTTGAGGCCGCACGCGTCAATGACGACGGTGCGCTCGGACTCGTGGAACTCCACCTTGGCACCCACGTGCTCGGCGAGCTCGATCGCGCGGTAGACGTCCTCGATGACGGGGACGTTCCGCAGCACGGTACGTCCCTTGGACGCCAGCAGGGCGGCCCCGATCATCGGCAGGACGGCGTTCTTCGCGCCTTGGATGAACGCCGTTCCGCTGAGGGGGCGTCCGCCGCGGACGCGGTAACGAACCTCCTGGCCCATGCTCATGTGCTCCTTCGTGAGGCAGATGTGAAAAAGGGTCACCCTCGTCGGGTCTCGCCTGTATGCGTTTGAGACGCGGGTTCGCCCTGAAACGTTGCGACCGTCTGTGTGTGACCTGCACGGCCGGTGAGCCGGTCGGTTCGCGATGACTCTATAGCAAGCGGATCACGTCAAACGGCCCAGAACGTGGTATACCCGCTGATCGCGGTTGAAGTCCCGCCAAACGGCCAAAGAGGCATTACGCCGGAGGGAGAGACCATGGGTCGTACGCATGGCTGTCCGTTACTTCGGTGTTGCATACGACCTCACCACCATACGCGCTCCCACAGCCGAAACGTCGTCCCCGTGCGCGGAATCACGCGGTGCGCGTCGGTCAGAGAGCGGGTTTGGTGCCGGTCAAACGCTCATGGATCTCCGCGTAGCGGGACAGAGTGCGCTCCACCACGTTCTCAGGAAGCTCCGGGGGCGGCGTGTCCGACGCGCGGTCCCAGCCCGAGGCGGGCGAGGTCAGCCAGTCGCGCAGGATCTGCTTGTCGAAGGACGGCTGGGAGTGCCCCGGGTTCCATTCGTCGGCGGGCCAGTACCGGGACGAGTCCGGGGTGAACACCTCGTCCGCGAGGACGAGGTCCCCGGACGCGGAACGGCCGAACTCGAACTTGGTGTCGGCGAGGATCACGCCGCGCTCCCGTGCGACGTCCCGGCCGCGCCCGTACACGCGCAGGGTGAGGTCGCGCAGCTCCGTGGCGAGCTTCTCCCCGTGCCGCGCCGCCACGACCTCGAACGACACGTTCTCGTCGTGGTCGCCCACCTCCGCCTTGGTGGCCGGGGTGAACACCGGCTCGGGCAGCTCGGAGCCGTCGACCAGGCCCTCGGGGAGGGGGACGCCGCACACCGTGCGGTCCACCCGGTACTCGGCCAGTCCGGACCCGGCCAGGTAGCCGCGCGCCACGCACTCCACCGGCACCATGTCCAGCCGCTCACAGACGAGCGTGCGCCCGGCCCAGTCGGCGGGCGCGCCCTCGGGCGGGGTGTCGGAGACGACGTGGTTGGCCACGAGGTCGCCGAGGCGCTCGAACCACCACAGGGACAGCTGGGTGAGCAGACGGCCCTTGCCGGGGATCTCCGTGGGCAGCACCCAGTCGAAGGCCGACACCCGGTCGCTGGCCACCATCACCAGCGCGCCGGAGTCCGTCGAGTACAGGTCGCGCACCTTGCCGGTGTGCAGGTGGGTGAGCCCCGGAACCTCGACGGGCTCGGGAACGGTGACGAAGCCACTCATGACGCTTCTCTCTGGGTCTTGGGCGTGTTCTCTGGATCATTCCGCGCTCGCGACCACCAGGCGGCCTCTCGCCGCGCCGATGGAGCCCGGACAGCCGACCCCGGGCGGGCCCCGGTGTGCGACTGCGGAGCTCGCACAGCGGCGCACAGGAGGGGCGGTCTCGCTCCACGGCCTGCGGGAGATCGCCCGGCCCCCGCCGCGCGAGACCGCGGAGCTTGCCCGGCCCCCGCCGCGCGAGACCGCGGAGCTTGCCCGGCAGCGCACAGTAGGGGAGAGACGGCCGCTCGCGTCGATGGCGGCTCCGCTGCCACCGGCGCAAGCATCCAAGCCACGCCCTCGCCGTCTGTGCGACGTGGGGCCCGCCGGGCGGTGCCGGGCCCCGGGAGCCGTCGGTGCCCGCGCGGGGCGGGACACCTCCAGTATCGCGTTCCCGCCGCTCCACCCGGTCGGGCGGCCCCCGGTCAACACCCGGGACGGGACGCGCGCGGGGCCCGCGACCGCATGGCCGCGGGCCCCGTGGGAACTCCGTGGTGTGTCGCCCAGGAGGGGCGGGCGCGGAGTCAGACCTCGGCGGCGGCGCGCTCGGCGATGTCGGAACGGTAGAACGAACCGCGCAGCTCGATCCTGCTCGCCGCCTCGTAGGCGCGCTCACGGGCCTGGCGCAGGTCCGCGCCGGTGCCGACCACGTTCAGCACGCGGCCGCCGTTGGCCTTGACGTCGCGCACCCCGTCCCAGGCGGTGCCCGCGTGCAGCACGTAGGCCCCCTCCAGGGCGTTCGCGGCCTCCAGGCCGCCGATCAGGTCACCCTTGACCGGGTCGCCCGGGTAGTTCTCCGCGGCGACCACGACGGTCACCGCCGCGCCCGACTTCCACTGGAGCGAACCGATCGCACCCAGGCCGCCGGTGTCGGTGGCCTGGAGGACCGCCCCGATCGGGGTGGCCAGCCGGTCCAGCACGACCTGCGTCTCCGGGTCGCCGAAGCGCGCGTTGAACTCCACCACGCGCGGACCCTTCGAGGTCAGCGCCAGACCCACGTAGAGCAGACCCTGGTAGCGGTGGCCACGGCGGTTCATCTCGGACACGGTCGGCCGCACGACCGACTCCATGACCTCGTCCACCAGCCCGGCCGGGGCCCACGGCACCGGGGCGTACGCGCCCATGCCGCCCGTGTTCGGCCCCTGGTCGCCGTCGTAGGCGCGCTTGAAGTCCTGGGCGGGCAGCAGCGGCAGCGCGTGGGCGCCGTCGGTGAGCACGAACAGGGAGACCTCGGGGCCGTCGAGGTACTCCTCGATGACCACGCGGCCGCACTCGCGGGCGTGCCGCTCGGCGAGGGCGCGGTCCTCGGTCACCACCACGCCCTTGCCCGCGGCCAGACCGTCGTTCTTCACCACGTACGGGGCGCCGAACTCGTCGAGGGCCTCCGAGACCTGGCTGGCGCTCCGGCACACCCGTGCCTTCGCGGTGGGTACTCCGGCGGCCTCCATGACCTCCTTGGCGAAGGCCTTGGACCCCTCCAGCCGCGCGGCCTCCTTGTCGGGACCGAACACCGGGATGCCCCGGTCGCGAAGGGCGTCGGCCACCCCGGCCACCAGCGGCGCCTCCGGGCCGATCACGACCAGCTCGGCGCGGATGCGCGCGGCCAGCTCGGTCACCGCCAGCCCGTCCGTCACGTTGATGACGTGGTTCTCGGAGAGGTCGGAGATGCCCGGGTTGCCGGGGGCGCTGTGGATGCTGGTGACGCCCGGATCAAGGGACAGAGCTCGGACGAGTGCGTGCTCGCGGCCTCCGCCGCCGAGAACGAGCGCTTTCACTACAGGGGGCCTCTTCTTCTACTGGAGGAAGGTGGAGTGTCGCCGGGTCAGACCAGGGAACGCAGCTGGAGGGTCTCCTCGCGGCCCGGACCGACGCCGATGGCGGAGATCGGGGCACCGGCCATCTCCTCAAGGGTACGCACGTAAGCCTGCGCGTTCTTGGGGAGTTCCTCGAATTTCCGGGCGCCGGTGATGTCCTCGGACCAACCCTCGAAGTACTCGTAGATCGGCGTCGCGTGGTGGAAGTCGGTCTGCGTCATCGGGATCTCGTCGTGGCGCACGCCGTCGACGTCGTAGGCGACGCACACGGGGATGCGCTCCAGACCGGTGAGCACGTCGAGCTTGGTCAGGAAGAAGTCGGTGATGCCGTTGATCCGGGTGGCGTAACGGGCGATCGGGGCGTCGAACCAGCCGCAGCGGCGGTCGCGGCCGGTGGTCACGCCGTACTCGCCGCCCTGGGTGCGCAGCCAGGCGCCCTGCTCGTCGAGGAGCTCGGTCGGGAAGGGGCCGGAGCCGACACGCGTGGTGTAGGCCTTGAGGATGCCGACGACCTTGGTGATGCGGTTGGGGCCGATGCCCGCGCCCGCCGCGGCGCCGCCGGAGGTGGGGGAGGACGACGTCACGAACGGGTAGGTGCCGTGGTCGATGTCCAGGAGGGTGCCCTGCGAGCCCTCCAGGTAGACCGTCTTGCCCTCGTCCAGCGCCTTGTTGAGGATCAGCGAGGTGTCCGCGACGTGCGGGCGCAGCTTCTCGGCGTAGCCCAGGTACTCCTCGATGATCGGCTCGGCCTCCAGGGCCCGCCGGTTGTACACCTTGGTGAGGATCTGGTTCTTGTCGTGGAGGGCGAGCTCGATCTTCTTGCGCAGGATCTTGGGGTCGAACATGTCCTGCACGCGCACGCCCTGGCGGGTGACCTTGTCCGCGTAGGTCGGGCCGATGCCGCGACCGGTGGTGCCGATCTTGCCCTTGCCGAGGAAGCGCTCGCTGACCTTGTCGAGGGCCCGGTGGTAGGGCATGATCAGGTGCGCGTTGGCCGAGATGACCAGGCGGGAGGTGTCCACGCCCCGCTCCTGGAGGCCGCGCAGCTCCTCGAACAGCACGCCCGGGTCGATGACGACGCCGTTGGCGATGACCGGGACGACGTTCGGGGACAGGATGCCGGACGGCAGCAGGTGGAGGGCGTATTTCTGGTCGCCGATGACCACCGTGTGCCCGGCGTTGTTGCCGCCCTGGTAACGGACCACGTAGTCCACGCGGTCACCGACCAGGTCGGTCGCCTTGCCCTTGCCCTCGTCGCCCCACTGGGCACCCACGAGCGTGATCGCCGGCATTGGTCTCTACCTCTTCGCTCGACACCTGACCGGGGCTTTTCCGACCCCGAACATGGAAGAACCCCTGGCGCAAGGCAGCGACAGGGGCCGTTGCGTATTGAGCGTACACGACCTGCGCATCCGGGTTAAGTGGGGCTTTGCGGCACTCGGGTAGCCGTGTCCGGGCGCCGCCTTCCGTAACCGCTGACGGCGGGGTGGGGCGTGGGGGACCGGGCCCCGTTCCCGTCGGGCGCGTGCGAGTTCCCACACTGTCAGGGGCGGCGCGGACTCCCTCAGCCCCGGTCCCGGGTACGCCGACGGGCCCGGCCGGAGCGAGGGGGCACTGGCCGGGCCCGTCACAGGGTGCGCCGGGCTCAGCCGTTCAGGACCCGGTCCGCCTCCGCGCTCGACTCGCGCAGGAAGGTGGCGCAGCGCTCCGCCTCCTCGGTGTCACCGATCTGCGCCGAGGCCTGGCTCAGGGCGTGCAGGGCGCACAGGAAGCCCTGGTTGGGCTCGTGGTCCCACGGAACCGGGCCGTGGCCCTTCCAGCCTGAGCGGCGCAACTGGTCCAGCCCGCGGTGGTACCCGGTCCGGGCGTAGGCGTAGGCGGTCACCGGCTGGCCGTCGGCCAGGGCCAGCTCGGCCAAGCGGGCCCACGCGGCGGAGTAGCTCGGGAACCGGCCGGCCACCGGTGTGGGGTCGTCGGAGTAGGCCAGGGCCTCGCGCGCCTCGGGGTCGTCGGCCAGGCGGGTCTCGGGCGGCTCGTTCAGCAGGTTCTGGTGCAGGTTCATGTCCCCATCCTGCCACCGGGCCACAACGGTTCCGGGGAGACCGGGTGTATCCGCGGTCACGGTGGTCTCCGGGAGGTTCGGGTCTTCCGGGGCGGGTTCGGCCCGCCGCCACCCCGTGCCTTCGGGCCCGGGCGGCGCAGCCGTGCGCCACCGCGTGCGTGCCCACGCCCGTGACCGCCGGTCCGCCGCCGACACGGGGGCCGTCGCGTCGCCCAGCAGGTCCGGGGCGGACCACCCGTCCCGTTCCACGTCCGCGTGCGCGCTCACCCGGTTCAGCCCGGCGCCGTGGCGCACAACGCACCCGGACACCGCCCGGCGCGTGCCGGAGGTGACCGGTGCCCCGGTGAGGAGCCCGGAAAGGACGACGGTGCCCGCCGGCCGAGGCCGACGGGCACCGCACGGAGGCCGGGGAGCCTACTTCATCTTGTTCCCGGCGGACTTCAGGTGCTGGGCACCCTCGACCACGCGGGCGGCCATGCCGGCCTCGGCGACCTTGCCGTAGGCGCGGGGGTCGTAGGCCTTCTTGTCGCCGATCTCGCCGTCGACCTTCAGCACGCCGTCGTAGTTCTTCAGGATGTGGTCGACGACCGGACGCGTGTAGGCGTACTGGGTGTCGGTGTCGATGTTCATCTTCACGACGCCGTAGTCGATCGCCTCGTGGATCTCCTCCATGGTGGAGCCGGAGCCGCCGTGGAACACGAAGTCGAACGCCCGGGCCTTGCCGTGCTTGGCGGCGACGGCCTCCTGGGCGGCCTTCAGGACCTCGGGACGCAGCTTCACGAAGCCCGGCTTGTACGAGCCGTGCACGTTGCCGAAGGTCAGGGCGGTCAGGTAGTAGCCCTTCTCGCCCAGGCCCAGCACCTCGGCGGTACGCAGGGCGTCCTCCGGGGTGGTGTACAGCTTCTCGTTGATCTCGCCGACGATGCCGTCCTCCTCACCGCCGACGACACCGACCTCGATCTCCAGGATGGTGCGGGCGGCCTTCGAGGCGGCGAGCAGCTCGTCCGCGATCTGGAGGTTCTCCTCCAGCTCGACCGCGGAGCCGTCCCACATGTGGGACTGGAACAGCGGCTCCTGGCCCTTGGCCACGCGCTCCTTGGAGATCTCCAGCAGCGGACGCACGAAGCCGTCGAGCTTGTTCTTCGGGCAGTGGTCGGTGTGCAGGGCGATGTTCACCGGGTACTTGGCGGCGACCACGCGAGCGAACTCGGCGAAGGCGACCGAGCCGGTGACCATGTCCTTGACCGAAGCACCGGAGAGGAACTCCGCGCCACCGGTGGAAATCTGGACGATGCCGTCGCTTTCGGCCTCGGCGAAGCCGCGCAGGGCGGCGTGCAGCGTCTGGCTGGAGGTCACGTTGATCGCCGGGTAGGCGAAGCCCTCGGACTTCGCGCGGCTCAGCATCTCGGTGTAGACCTCGGGACTGGCGATGGGCATGGCTTGACTCTCCCTGGTTCGGCCTGGAGCGAGCGGCCGCCGACGCGAAACCCTCGCGTAACGGCGGCACCCCACGTGCGTTTCCCCGGCGGAGGATTCCGGGCCGTCGGGGGTCGGCCCGTGGGCCTCGCGCCCGGAAGCGTCCGCCAGGTGTCGTCCAAGTATCCCGAATACCCGGAGCCGTTGGAAAGGTCTAGACCAAAATGCTCGGGATCGGCGACGTACCAGCACCTTACGGTGACGATAAGGGAGGGCCCGGTGAGGGGTCCCCGAAGAGGCGGTGGATTCCCGGCCGATTTTTCACGCCCGGCTCCGAAACCGTGTGCTCCAGGTGGCCGCTGTCGCTTTTTGTCGTGATACGCGCTACATTCGTCGCCGTGGGAAGGCATAGGAATGATCCGCGCGGCGTTGGCCAGGTGATGGCCATCGTCGGGGCCGTCGTGCTCTTGGTCGCCATGGTGGCCCTCGGCGGGTACTTCCTGTACCAGTCCCTCCCGAGCAACGCCTCCAGCGTCAGCGTCAACGCGTCCGAGGCCGCGGCCGAGAGTGTGGACCCCGACGACATGGGTGTCCTCCACATCCGCGTGGTGGGCCAGTCCAGCGACGTGTTCGTCCGCGTCCCCGGCGGGGACGTGCTCCTGGACCAGGAACTCGCCCAGGGCAGCTCCGTGACCTACCCGGACAACGACCAGGGCCTCGAAGTCTCCATCGGTGACCCGACCGCCGTCGAGGTGCACGTCAACGGTGTCCAGCGCGACGTCTCCGACCGCGCCCCGGGACACAGCTTCACCCTCAAGCCGTAGACCCGGCCCGTGGTGGGACGCGAACACGCCCCACCGCACGGACCCGGCGGTCACACGTCCAGGTCGGAGACCTCGAAGACGGGCCGGTACTCCAGGCCCTCCTCCTCCAGCCGCCCGCGCGCGCCGCGGTCGACGATCAGCGCGACCGCCACGACCTCGGCACCCGCCTCACGCAGCGCCTCCACCGCGGTCATCACCGAACCGCCGGTGGTGGAGGTGTCCTCCAGCGCGAGGACACGGCGGCCCTTCACGTCCGGGCCCTCGATCCGCCGCTGGAGCCCGTGCGCCTTGCCCGCCTTGCGCACCACGAAGGCGTCCAGCTTGCGGCCGCGCGCGTGCGCGGCGTGCAGCATCGCGGCGGCCACCGGGTCGGCGCCCAGGGTCAGACCGCCCACCGCGTCGAACTCCAGGTCCTCCACGGTGTCCAGCAGGACCGAACCGACCAGCGGCGCGGCCTCCCCGTCCAGGGTGATCCGGCGCAGGTCGACGTAGTAGTCGGCCTCCTTGCCGGAGGACAGGGTCACCTTCCCGCGCACGACCGCCTTATCGTTGATCTGACGCAGGAGTTCATCACGTTCGCTCATGACCAGTGAGCCTAGAACACCGGGTGGGGCCGCGCGGACCAGGGCGGCTCCGCCCTAGTTGGGACGACCATGCAGGAGCACACCGGAGCGGTCCGGGTGGAGACCACCGCGGACAGTCGCGAGGGAGCCGAGGAGGTGGCCCGGTCCGTCGTCCGGCACCGGCTGGCGGCCTGTGCCCAGGTGGGCGGGCCGATCTCCAGCTTCTACCGCTGGGAGGGCGGGGTCCAGGCTGACCAGGAGTGGACGGTGGTGATCAAGACCCAGGCGGACCGCCTGGACGACCTCGTCGCGCACCTGGTGCAGACGCACCCCTACGACGTCCCCGAGGTCATCGCCACTCCCGTGACCGGCGGAAACCCGTCCTACCTGGCCTGGGTCAGGGACGAGACCCGGGCGGGCGACCCCGAGTGATCACCGTCCTGCTTCCCCCCACCCTCGGTGCTGCCTTCTCCCTCCCCGACGCCGCCGACCTCGTCCCCTCCCCGGTCTTCCCGGAGATCCCGGACGACGACACCGCCCCCCACGCCGCCCGCTACGTGGCCCGGGCGAGCCTGGAGATCGGCCGACTGGTCGGCGACCGCACCCCCGTCGTGCTGGTCGCGGAGGGGGACGGCGGCCCCCTCCTCGGTGCCGTCGGGGCGGCCCAGCGCTCCGCGCACCGCCCGGTCCTCGGCTACGTGCTGGTGAACGCCCCCCTGCCGCAGCCGGGCAGCCCGACCCGCGCCGACCTCGCCCGGAACCAGCTCCTCACCGAGGTGCCGGCTCGGGAGGGCGAACCCGCCGCCTACCGCACCGAGCGCCTGCCCACCGTCCCGGACTGGCCGGACGCGCCGTGCGGGTACCTGCTCACCGACCCCGCCTACGCGCACCCGGCGCACCTGGCCGGGATGCGCGGCTGGACGGTCCGCGAGGCCACCGGGGGCCGGTCCGCCGCCGGTGAGCTGGCCGCGCTCGTCGGGGACCTGGTTCGCTGAAACCAGGGTGACAACCCGGAGCGGCGTCCGCAGAATCGGGACATGATCGCAGACCACTTCCCCCCGGCGGGGCTCCGGCTGAACACACCGCGCCTCCAGCTGAGGATGCCCTCCGACCAGGACCTCTCCCAGCTTGCGGAGGCCGCCGTCGCGGGTGTCCACGACCCGGAGCGGATGCCGTTCCTCACCCCGTGGACGGACCGGACTCCCGCCCGCCTGGCGCTCGGGGTCATCCAGCACAACTGGGCCGCCATGGCGGCGTGGACCCCGGAGCGGTGGACGTTCAACGCGGTCGTGGTGCACGAGGACACCGTGATCGGGGTCCAGGACCTGACAGCGAAGGACTTCGGCGTGGCTCGCCAGGTGAGCACGGGTTCGTGGCTCACCCAGCGGTACCAGGGCAGGGGGCTCGGCACGGAGATGCGCGCCGCCGTGCTCCACCTGGCCTTCGCGGAGCTGGGCGCGGAGGCCGCGGTCTCCGAGGCCTTCGAGACCTCGACCGCCTCACGCGGAGTGGCCCGCAGGCTCGGTTACCGACCCGACGGGACCAGCCTGCTCGCCGTCCGGGGCGAGCAGGTTCGGGAGACCAGGTTCCGGCTCACCCGGGAGGACTGGGAGCGGCACCGCACGATCCCGGTCGACGTCGCGGGACTGGAACCGTGTCTGCCGTACTTCGGTCTGGGCGAACTGCCCGACTGAGTCACCGGCCGCGCGCCACCCACACCACGCCGCCGAGGCTGCCGAGCAGCATGCCCGCACCGGTGACGACGCCGCTGACCAGCGGTACCCAGTCCGGGTGACCGGTCAGGGCCATGCCCAGGCCGACCGCTCCCAAAGCTGTGGTGTACCCGGCCACGACGAGGATCTCCCGCTGTCTCCAGTGCCAGGCCAGCGGGAGGAAGTGCAGGCCGACGATCAGGGCCACCCAGGCCACACCGGCCTGGTCCGGTACCCCGTCGAGCCGGCTGATGGTCATCGCGCCGCCGATGATCAGCGCCACCTCGATCATGGTCACCACACCGAAGAAGGCCCCGAACCGCGGCCGAGAGGAGGGGTCGCCCTCACTCGGGGAGGCCTTTCGCAGGGCGAGCACGGCCATGACGACGATCGCGACGGCCACTCCCACGGCCAGGACGCGCACGGTGAGGGCGATCGGCGCGGGGAGCGGCGGACCGCTGTTGACCAGCACGAACACCAGACCGAAGAAGGCGCCGACGAAAAACCCGGAAAACCGTGAGAGCATTCACGGAAAATACCAGGGCTTTTGCGTTCTATGGATACCACCGGCCGCATATGACACCTGGTGACCACTGCGTCGCTTCATGTCTTTCCCGCGCCACGTTTCGTGAGCGCTCCGACCGCCGGAGTCAACGCGAAATGCCCTTCCCTTTCTCGGGAGTGACCGTTTCGCCGACTCAGTTCCGCGGGCGGCCGAGATGAGACATGAGGGCGCGGAACCGCTGCCAGAGCTGTGGGGGTGTGTCCTCGCCCAGCGGGTACCAGAGCGTCGGTGACCAACGGGGCCCGATCACCTCTGGGGCGACCGGGCCACTCCGGGCGCGCGCGAGACCGATCTCCGAAACGGGGCCCGGACCGAGGGCCAGACCGACGGGGGTGGCGGCGCCGCCGAGCACGGGCCGGTAATGGGTGTCACCCGCACCGGGCACACGGCGCGCGGTCAGTGTCTGGAGCGTGTCGGAGAGGTCCGCGAGCAGCTCCGGCATCGCGTCGAGGGTCACGCTGCCACCCGCGACCAGGCTGGTGCGCTCCTTCACCCCGTCGAGAACACGCGAGACCTGGAGAGTCCCCGAGAAGGCCTCCCCGCTGAACACCGTGCGGGTCGGTCGGGGAACGCGTCCCCGGCAGAGGGCGGTCAACCGGTCGGGGCTCCAGGCCGAGAGGGCGGGTTCGTTGGTTCCCCAAGCAGTGGGAACTCTGTCGCACAGGAGCTTCGCGGTCTTCTCCGGGATGTCTCCGACGCGTAGGTCGTGTGCGGGGTCATGCAGGGCGTGGATGTCGACGGACCAACCGTCGGAGCCCCGCTTTCGGGCCAGAGCCGGAGGGGCCCCGTCCTGACGTGGACGGAATCCGGCTGACGTGTCCCACACGAGCGGCATGCCGGTGAGACCGTCGTAGTGATCCCCGTCCGGGCCCTCCGTCACCCAACGGGACTCAGCGGGGGACAGGACACCGCGTAGAGCGTGCGTGATCCGGGACGTGGCGGGCGTGAGGACCTGGAGTGCCCGCGAGTCACGTCCGCTGGCCGCGAGTGCGTCCGTAACCGCCGCCGACAACGTGACCACGGGGGCGTCGACGGCGATGACCCGGGCCTTCGGTGTCTCGACCAACGCGGACGGATGTTCGGCTCCACCGCTCGGAAGGTCCAGCTCCCAGTTGCGTCGAGGACCTGGGGGCCAGACGCTTCCTCCGTGGTGCTCGACCAGAGTCTCCGCGAGCCGGTGCGCAGCCTCGGCCGCACGGGGGTTGTCCGCCGGTGACCGAACATCCACCCACCAGGTGTTGTGGGTCGTCCTCTCGACTGCCTCGGGGCCGAGAATCCTGGCCACGTCGACGGTCGCCTCCACGAGTTGGGGGGCCTCCACGGAAACGAAGGGACGACCGTCCTCGTCCCGAAGCCGCACGACGGAAGCTCGGCTGGCGCCGCGGACGGTGAGGTCGGGGTGGGCGCTCTTGAGTGCGCGGATCATGCTGCGAGCCTGGGGAAGCTCCTCAGTCAGAGCGACCACGTTGTAGGTCACGGAGTGCCCTTCGGGACTCGGGGGAAGTCAGCCCTGTTCGGCTTCGGCCTTTCGAAGCTCCTCCTGGAGCCACTCGGGAATGTTCTCGGGATCCCGAGGGAACCGCTTGAGGTCTTCCACGTAGAGGTCGGGCTCCGGGGCGAACTGGTAGGTGGGTCGGTCGTCGTAGTTGAACTCGACGGTGTAGCTGCTGGGGCGTGTGATGACGTATTTCATGGAGAACCAGGTTCCCTTGCCCTCCTGGTACATGCCAGCACGGAGCCTATTTGCCATGCCAATAACCGCCGCAGGTGGGCTGATGCGCTCGGATTCTCCGTTCTCGTACTCAGCCGTCAAGCGGGCGCTGCCATACCCGGCCACCTTCATCATTTCATAGACAAGGTGCTCGCCCTTTTCTGGATGATCTCCGAGAATTAGCCCTCCGATTTCCTTGAGAATTTCCTGCTGTTGGATTGCGTCCATGTTTCCGATGGGGTGTCGTGTCATTTTTCCTACCTTAGGGGGCTGGAAGGTCGGGGAGGTTGTCGTAGGATAGTTGATCCTGTTTGATCCCGTTGAGGGACCAGTCTACTACGATCTCGGACGGAGGGGGCGGGAGTTCCTTTCCTGTCTTCGGGTCGATGATGGGCTTGAGGTTCGGGTCATGGGTGAAGGATACCTTGACATTGATGTTGGGGGGGTTGGGGCCAGCGTCGAGAATTGACTTCCACATGGCCATCTGTGCTTCATAGTTGTCCCCGAGGCCCCTCTGGAGTGCCTTGGTGTCCTTGCTGAGAAGGCCGTGCCACGTCCATTCAGCCCTGCGGAAGCTCCCCTGAATTCCGGGTAGAGTCTTTCTTTCCTGGTTGACGATGTCCAGCATCGGGACCTGGTTCAGCCGTTCGCCGGGACCTCGGAACTCGCTGGATCCGAAGATGTGACCGCCGTTCCACTGGGGACGATCCCACAGTGGGACTTCCCCTGGGTTCGGCTTCCGGCCGTGGTCCAACTCGAACTTCGCTTCGAGTTGCTCATTGAGTAGCTCGAAGTATCTGTCGCCCATGGTGTTCACGTCGGACTGCTCGTCGTTGTTTCGCTTCTGCCTGCCCGGCTCCAGGTCCCCCTCCGCGTAGACGGTCCTGCCATGTGAGTCGGTCTTGAAAACGTATTCGTTGTTTCCGACCTTGACATGGTAGGTGGCGTTAGGCCTGGGGTCCATGAGTTCGGGATGTCTCGAGTTTGGTCGTGACTCAGTCCTGATCTCGACGATGTCGCCATTCGAGTCAGTAGTATAAGATTCCCTCAGGGTCCCATCGCTGTCACGTATTTCGTATTTCTTGTTGGGCTCCACATCGAAGGTGTCGTCGAACCGCTGTTTCTTACCCGGAAGCCTGTTGTCGTCCGACAAGAGGGGGACCGTTTCCGTCGGCCTTCCGGGCGTGCTTCTGTTCGGAGTGAGGTCGCCACTGGAACTGGTGTTCCCGGTCCCGCCTCCAAGGTGGCCAGAGCCGTTGCCACCCCCTGGGGAACCTCCACTGCTGCCGCCGCGCCCGGAGGGACCGCCGTCCGGGGCGCTCGTGCTGCTTCGGCCGGTCGGGGTGTCCACGCCTGACCCACCGCTGCCCGAGCTGTTGGTGAAGGTGGAGTTGCTGGAGGCAGACGGCCCGTCACCCGTTCGCGCTCCGACGAGCTCCGGGGCCCGGATCGGATCGACGACCTCGCTGCCCTGGCGGCGGTTGATCTCCTCCAACAACATGTCGGGGTCCTCGGCGTGACGTCGGGTGTAGTCCTCGACATCACGCAGGAGGGTGTCGATTTCGGAGGCCGAGACCTGGGTGTCGATCTCGTCGTCGTTCGTCCGGTTCTGATCGTCCGGGGCCCGGTCGCTTCGCGGCTGACCGGCGTCGTCGGGGACACGAGAGGGAACCGGTGCGCCGTCAGGGGTGTTCGTTGACAGGGGGCCGTTGTCCAGGTTGCGGGCCGTGCCCCTCAGGTCGGCGATATTGGCCAACCACGCTCCGCCGGGCAGGGAGTTCCAGAACCCGCCATCACCGCCCCCGCCGCCGCTGTTGATTCGACTCAGGTTCAGATTGGACACGCCCGGCAGGTGGAAGCCCACGTCGTTGTGGAAGCTCGGGATGTCCATCGTGCCCACGTTGTTCGCCCCACGCAGACCGGTGCGCAGTCCTGCGAGGAGCATGGGCACACCTGCGGGTGCACCGACCACGGTGACGGAGAGCGCGACCCCTCCGACGATCAGGCCGACGTTGATCGCGCCCTGGGTCAGTACGTAGGCCTTGCGGTCGTCCCACTCGTCGGTGGGGACGATGCCCTGCCCCACCTCCCGGATGGCGGGGACGAAGTTGTCCACCCACTCACCGAAGTCCTCCACCCCCCACCGCTCTCCGTCGGGCTTGGAGGGGTCGTAGAACCCGGTGAGGATGGAGAGCCCTTCGAGGTTCTCGTCCATGTAGTTGGTGAAGTTGGTGCGGCCCTGCTCTCCGAAGATGGGCACGCCCCACTTCTTGTCGTGCCAGAGACCGGTGACACCGGCGACGTCCTGCGCGGCACCGACGGCGATGTCCGCGACACCGTCCCAGACGTCGACGGTCCAGTGCTTGGAGACGTTCTGGGGGTTTCCCCAGGGCATGTCCATGCCCTCGGGGATCTCACTGAAGCCGAAGGGGATCTCGTTCCCGCTGTATCCGTCCCCCTCCATCCCGTCGTACGTGGTGAAAGTGGGGCCGTCGAAGAGGGCGGTGATGGTGTTGGCGCACGCCAACTGGGCGGTGAGCCAGTCGGCGTTGGCCGTGTTGATCTCTTCGAGGAGTGCGTTGTGTTCCTCGACGAGGTCCTCGTCCTTCTGCCAGTCCTCGTCGGCGTTGATCTTGGTCCGCATCTCCGTGGCGCCGCCGCGCAGGCTGTGGAACAGGCTCTTGAAGGCTCGGACCTCTCCGGCGAAGTCGATCAGGGCGGTGGCCAGACCGTCGGTTCCGGTCTCCACCGTGTCGCCGTCGGTGGCGACCCGGTCCACAGCGGAGAGCAGCTGTTCGGACTCGGGGGCCACATAGGCACCGTCGAGCCCGCCCCAGGTGGAGACGATGTCGTTCCCACTGGTGCCGATGCTCCGGCCCGCGGATCGGATGTTGCCGGCGAACTCGGTCAGGGCGTCGGCGTCGATCTGGGGGATCAGGATCTGCGAGGGGTTGACCGCGCCGTCGCCGTAGCAGGCACTCGCGTCAAGGTCTTCGAAGAACACGTCGTTGGATGTCAAGGGGGGCTTCCTGACAATGGGGGATCAGAGGTTGGGGGCGATGTCGTCCTCGGTGACGACCATGTTCAGCCTCGTGGCCTGGGCTTCCTCCGCCATCGCGTAGTCACCGGCGAGGTAGAGTTCCGTGGCCTCAGCGCAGCCGGAGAGGGCGTTGGAGGTCCGCTTCACCATGTGGCCGCAGATGGGGGAGAAGTTCTCCATGAACAGACCGATGGCGGTGCTCACCGGCATGCTGTCGGCACATTCGGTGGCCGCGCCCTGCACCGCGGTGTCCATGTCGGAGATGTTTCCTGACAGTCCCTCACTTCCCTCCTGGTCACCGAGATGGTCCAGGACGGTGTTGAGGACGGATCCGACCGTTTCGGTCTGGATGTTCCAGGAAGAGGACACGGCGACTCCTGACGTGACGGGGGATGGGTGACGCTTCGTCCACTCGTGTTGATGGTCGCGGAGAACGGTTGGTTCGAGTTCCCTGGGTCAGGTTTGGTCTCGCAGGGCGGTCTGGACGAGGTGGACGGCGCCGCCGCGGGGCATCCACCGACCCCGGCCGGGCGGCAGCGGCGAGGCGTACACGCGCGGGAGGATCTGGCCCTCTCCACGGTCGCCGGACATCAACAGGGTGCTGCTGCCCACCTCGCGCATGGACTGGAGCAGGGGGTCGTACATGCCCCTGCTGGCACCGGCGGCGCGTCGGGCGATCACGAAGTGCAGACCGATGTCGCTCCCGTTCGACACGTAGGGCACGAAGGGGGCCAGCGGTTTCTGACCGGCCGTGGTCAGGACGTCGTAGTCGTCGGCGATGACGACGACGCGCGGACCCGAGAACGAACCGGGTTCGAGGGACTCGGCGTCGCCGTCCTGCGGGATGCGGTTCTCCAACTCCTGGGCCACGCCCTTGGACAGCCCGCCGCACACGCGTGGGTTGGTGGCGTAGCCGCCCACGTAGTCCTTCGGCACGAGGTCGCGCAGGCTGCGCCTCGGGTCCATGATCGCGAACACGAGCTCCTTGGACGAGTAGCGCTCCACCAACCCCTCCGCGATCACCCGCAGCAGGTTGGACTTGCCGCACTCGCTGTCGCCGATGACCAGGAGGTTGTGGTCCTTCCCGAACAGGTCCAGCTCGACCGGGCGCAGGGCCCGCTCGTCCAGGCCGATCGGCACGGTCTTGGGCGCCTCCTCCCCGCTCGGCAGGGCGCGCACCGAGAGAAGGTGCGGCAGCACCCGGACCTGGGGCGCCCGGGCTCCCTTCCACGCCCTGTCGACGGCGCGCACGGCGTGCTCGACGACCTCACTGATGTCCTCGGTGGAGGGTGCCCCGTCGAACCGGGGCAGGGAGGTCTGCGCGAACAGCTTCGCGCTAGTCAGGGCGCGGCCGAAGGAGTCCTCGCCGATGGTCTCGGCGAGCTTGCGGGCGATGGAGGAGTCCGAGGGGGTGTTGAGGCGCAGCTCCACCCGTTGGCCGAAGTTCGACTGCGCCGCCATCCGTACGTCGTTCCAGCGGAGCATCGCCCCCACGACGTGGATGCCGTACCCGCCGCCGCGTTGCAGCAGGTCCCCGACGATCGGCTCGATCTCCTCGAAGTCCTTGCGCAGGGACCCGTAGCCGTCCACGCACAGCACGATGTCGGCGCTGGCCAGCTCGGGGACCTCGCCGCGCGCGTGCATGCGCCTGAGCTGCTCCATCGAGTCGATGCCGCGCTCACGGAACACCTCCTCGCGGTGTCCCAGCATCCCTCGCACCTCCTCGATGGTGCGCCGCACGCGTTCGAGGTCGGTGCGCACCGCCACCCCGCCCACGTGCGGGAGTCCCGAGAGTGACTGGAGCCCGCCGCCGAGCAGGTCCAGGCAGTACACGGACACCTGCTCGGGGGTGTGGGTGAGGGCGAGGGAGAGCACCAGGGTGCGCAGGAGGGTGGTCTTGCCGCTCTGCGGGCCGCCGATGACGGCCACGTGCCCGCCGGAGGCGGTGAGGTCCAGCAGCCACTCGCCCTGCCACTGCCGGGTGGCGTCGTCCAGCAGGCCGATCGGGACGTGCAGCGCGGGGCGTTCGCCGGGCAGGCGCAGCCCGTGCTCGGTCTCCTCAGGGGCGCCCGCGATCGCGTCCAGGGTGGTGGCCGCGGGCAACGGCGGCAGCCAGATCGCCCGTGTGGGGTCGCCGTGGCGGCCGAGCTGGTTGACCAGGACGTCCAGCAGGGTGGGTCCGTTGGTCCGGGACGGCATGGAGGAGCCCTCTTCGGGCGCGGCCACGTCCTCGTCCTCGGGCGGCGGATTGTAGGCGGTGTACAGGCGGGGGGAGGGGGCCCTGTCCTCGTCCTCGTCGTCCTCGACCACCGGGCCCCGGTAGGCGCCGGACACGTATCCGGCCTTGAACCGCTGGTAGACGGTGGTGTCCACCTTCAGGTACCCGAACCCGGGCAGCGAGGGCAGGTGGAAGGCGTCCGGCGTGTTGAGGACGGTCCGGCTCTCCTCCTCGGAGAAGGTCCGCAGGCCCAGCCGGTAGGACAGGTAGGTGTCCAGACCGCGGAGCTTGCCGCCCTCGATGCGCTGGCTGGACAGCAGCAGGTGCACTCCGATGCTGCGTCCGATCCGGCCGATGGACAGGAACAGTTCGATGAAGTCCGGGCGGGCGGTGAGGAGTTCGCCGAACTCGTCGATGATCACCAGCAGGTGCGGCATCGGCGGCAGGCCGGGCTCCTTCTGGCGCTTGTGGGCGTAGTCGCCGATGTTGGGGACGTTGCCCGCGTCGCGCAGCATCTGCTGTCGGCGCTGCACCTCACCGGACAGGCTCGCGTGAACCCGCTCGATCAGCGCCGAGTCGTCCTCCAGGTTGGTGATCATCCCGGCCACGTGCGGCATGTCCTCGAACGGAGCGAAGGTGGCGCCGCCCTTGTAGTCGACCAGGACCATGCTCACCCGTTCGGGCGGGTGGGAGGCGGCCAGGGCCAGCACCAGGGTGCGCAGCATCTCGCTCTTGCCGGACCCCGTGGCGCCGACGCACAGGCCGTGCGGGCCCATACCGAGCTGCGCGGACTCCTTGAGGTCCAGTACGAGGGGCTGTCCCATCTCGTCCACGCCGATCGGTACCCGAAGGAAGGCGCGTTCGCTGCGCGGCGCCCACAGGCGCTGGACGTCCATGTTGCCCGGGTCCCGGACGCCCATCATCGCGGGGAAGTCGACGCGCCCGCCCTCCTGCGCGGTCTCCTCGACGGACTCGGGGGACAGCCGGAGCGGGGCGAGCATGCGCGCCAGACCCGTGAGGGTGGCCGGGGAGACGCGGTCCAGGGTCCCGGAGGTGACCTCGGGGGTGGTGGGCCGGAGGTCCTCGACCACGACCTCGTCCCCCTTGACGGTGACGCGCACGTTCACGTCGCTGGGTTCGTCGATCTGTCGGGACACCAGGTGCAGGACGGTGACGCCCAGGTCGGAGGGGTCGACCGTGTGGTCGGGGCGGACCAGCTCCGTGGCGACCTCCCCATGGGTGTCGTGGATGACGAGCAGGCGGCGCAGCATCTGGTAGGCCTCGCGCCGCCCCATGCCCCGGCGGACCTCGGAGGCGAAGTCGCTGCGGGAGCGCAGTTCGTCAGTGAGGAGCATCCCGAGGTCGCGGGGGGTGGGGGCGATGAGACGGGCGGCGACTCCCGCCTCGCGGCGCTGCGGGTCCAGCACCTGCGGGAACCAGAGCAGCCAGGACCACTCGTCCGCGTGCTCCTCCGGGTAGGCCACCGCGAGCCCGGCGTCCTCGGGCGCGTGGAACACACCGAACTGGGAGACCAGCGCCCGGACCAGGCGCATGACGTCCTCGCGCTCGCCGACCACGCTGATGTTGCCGGTCATGTCGAGCGGCAGGGTGAACGGCATGTCCGGGATGGTCTCGAAGCGCCGGATCACCGCCTGCGCCTCGGACTGCATGAACGGGTCGGTGGGCGTGAGGGCGGTGCCCTGCTCGGCCAGGTTGAGGGGGTGGCCGGGGGCCATGCCGGTGCCGACCCGGACCCGGAGGAAGTCGGTGTGCCTGCGGCGCCGCTCCCAGAGCCGCCGGGGGTCGCGCAGGACGTCGTAGAGGGCTTCCGGAGGGGGGTCGATCAGCCGGGCGTGCGACCGGGTCCCGTCCTCCCATTCGTTGAGGGTCTCTCGCAGCTCCTCCAGATACTGGAGGTAGAGCTCGCGCTGGTTGCGCCGCTGCCGACCCACCTGGCCGCGCCGGGAGAACAGCATGAGCAGGGCGCCGAGCAGGGCCACGCAGAGCATGACCGCTCCCAGGGCCATGAAGGCCGGGTTGCGCATGACCATCATGATCGTCAGCGACGCCATCATGCCCACCATCGGCAGGACGGTCATCAGCGGGTTCCCCTGCGACTTCCCGTCAGGGAGGGTGGGCGGGGCCTCCACCTCCCGGTGCTCCTGTTCGGGGGCCGGGTGGGTGGTACGTGTCGGCCGGTGTACGACCCGGAGGGCCATCGGCGTTCCTCTCGACTCAAGGGGAAACACGGGATTCGGTCGGGAGCGACAGAAACCCTACCGAAGTGCCGTTCGGGAGCAGGCGCGGTGTTCTGTGTGATGGACGGGGTGTGGAATCGGTTCCCCTGCGCGCGAACGGGCGTGGGTCTGGGCGGCGGCGCCCGGGCGGGGCGGCGGTCCCACCAGTCCGTGGTGTGAATCGGGTCACATGGAACTGGGTCCCGAGATGTACGCGAATACGTGTCATCCCGGATCCACTCCGTGTCCGGGCAGGTCAGCGCGGGGTCCGGGTGTCCTTTGTTCCGCGTGTGCGCCTTCTGTCCACAGGGGCGGAGAAATATGTCGCTATCGGTCCCCTGTGATGGATTATGGAGGGCGACGCCACCCGGACCATGTCCCCTTCCGGTGAGTACCGCCCCATGACCAACCCGTGCCAGGGCTCGAGGGAGCCCCGGCAGTGCCCAAGAGAAAGGGTGAAGTGATGTCCCAGGACGCGATTGACGTCGACGGCGACTCAGCCAGCGATTTGGTGATGTCCACCGAGCAGGCCCTCCAGGTGCTCGGTGCGCAGCTCACCAAACTCATGACCGCGGCGGAGCCGATGGGGCAGTCGTTCTCCGGCCAGGCCAAGGCCGACTTCGACGCACTCAACGTGCGGGCCAACGAGGTCGCGGCCGACCTCAACAGCGGGCTCGGCCGGATGAACGAGGGCCAGAACGAGTTCAGCAAGGTCATCCTCGCCGGTGACCAGGCCATGGCCGACGAGGCGCAGTCCCAGATGAGCGCGGCCAACTTCGACGCCGCCAAGTTCCGTTAGGGACCGACCGCCGCGAAGACCCTCCGTCCCCGCCCCGACCGTGAGATCCCCCAGCACCCCCGGACATCCCCCAGCACCCCCGAAGGAGTAAGGCGATGAGTGGACGCGTAGCCTACGACCCCGCGATCTCCGCGCAGGTGCAGAGCACCCTCGCGGAGGTCACCAGAGACGTCGAGGGCCTCATCGAACAGCGCGGCGTCGACGTCGCCAAGGCCATGACCTCGATCAGCGCCGGTGACGCCACCGCCCTGTACTCCGAGAAGGAGCAGAAGTGGGCCACGGCGGCCACCGAGGTCCAGGGCATCATCAAGTCCGTTGAGAAGACGCTCGCCAAGTACGACGAGATCGCGCAGGAGACGATGTCCAACGCGAAGAACGTCGTCGAGGGCATCTGACCCCTCCCCCCAGGGAGACGGAGACATCTGACGAGGAGCACCGGTGGGCCGCGACTACGACAACCAGTTGCTCGAATCCGTCGCGGTCCGTCGGCAGCGCCTGCGCGAGGCGGTGCTCTTCGGCGGTCAACGGACCAAGCGCCGCCTGGACGAGAACTTCGGCAAGATCACGATCAGCGCCTGCCTGGCCGCCGTCGCGTGTGCCGGGACGGTCGGCTGGTCGTTCGTCACCAACACCCTCAGCACACAGCGCCTGGAACGCGAACAGTCCGAGGCCGGCCCCGTGGAGAACGCCATCCCGCCGATCCCCGGTGACTGGGTCGGCGAGCAGGTCGGGTTCACCATGCTGGTCGACGAGCTGGACCGCGCCGACGTGCGGGACGACCTGTACGTCCTGCCCGGCGAACCGCGTCCGGAGCCGGGCACCGTCAGCAGCTACTACCTCGTCACCCAGGACGAGGAGGGCTTCCTGTCCGTGTCCGTCATGGACTTCGACCAGGGCCGCCCCGGCCTGGACTTCAGCAGCGAGGACGAGGTCTCCCGCTGGCTCTACCAGGAACTGGCCACCACCGAGGGCGACCCGCGCACACTGAGCAGCGCCGACGAGGCCGCCGCGGAGGAGGGCTCCGGTGAGATGAGCGAGGAGGTCCGCGCGGGACTGGAGGAACGCAACGCCGAGTCCTACCTGCACACCTTCGAACCCGGGGATCTGCTCGACTCCTTCGGCCCCGAGAGCGGACGCCACCTCTACCCCGACGGGACGCCCTTCGCCGAACGCGGGCTGGCGGACTACGTGCGGACCGACGCCGAGGGCGAGGACCTCTACCACCGCTACCGGGTCGTGCACCCGTTCCGGGTGACCGCCACCACAGCCCCCGCCCAGGGCGCGAACCCCGGCGGCGGAGTCCGCTTCACACTCGACACCGCGGGGTTCTTCGAGGTGCCGCCCGCGCCCACCCTGCGCTGGCTGATCGGTCAGGGTTACGTCGAGCGCGTCTCGGTCGACACCATCCCCGACTGATGCCTCCGCAACGCCCGGAAACACCACAGATTGGAAGTTCATGACCGCTTGGAGCCGCGTCACGCTCGTCGGCGAGGAGCGCAGGGTCGACGCGGTGCTTCCGGCGGACGAGCCCGTCGGCGCGCTCATGCCGGAGGTCCTCGACCTGCTCGGCGACGAACCCGAGAACCCGGCCCGGCTGCGCCACCTGGTGACGGCCTCCGGAGCGGTCCTGTCCGGTGAGAACACCCTGGAGGAACGGCAGATCCAGGACGGTGCCGTGCTGCGCCTGGTGCGGGACGAGGCACCGGTGCCCGCGCCCGTGGTGCATGAGGTGCCCGAGGCGGTCTCGAAGGCACTGGACGACCACGGTGGACGGTGGACCCCGGAGGCTGCCCGGTGGAGCGCGACGTTCGCGCTGGTCGCCCTCACCCTGGGTATGGCCTGGCTGGTCCACGGGTACGCGCCGGGCGGCAACGGGACTGCCGCGGTCACGGCGATCGCCGTCCTGCTCCTGGCCACCGGCGCCGCGGTCGGCCCCGCCTGGAGGGAACCTCTGGGGACCGCGCTGGCGATCAGCGGCGCGGCGGCCGGGGCTCTGGCCCTGTGGCTCGCCAGTGACCACTACGGATGGTCGGAGTGGGTCCTGTGGGGTGGGGGCGCGGGCCTGCTCTCGGGGCTGGTGCTGCTGCTCGGCCTCACCTCCGGACTGGGGCTGGGCGGCCTCGCGGGGGGCGGCGTCGGCATGGCGATGACGGCGGTGTGGACCTTCTGCCGCGTCCTCGGGCTGTCCACGGACCTCGTGGCCGTCGTGATGGCCGTGGTGTCCGTGATCTCCCTGAGCCTCCTCCTGAGGGTGGCCCTGATGATCTCCGGGCTCGCGGTCCTGGACGACCGGCGGACCTCGGGTGAGTCCGTCACCCGCGCCGACGTGCTGACCTCGGTGGCCCGGGCGCATCGCAGCCTGGTCATCGCCACCCTGGCCGTCGCCGCGGTCACCGCCGTCGCGGGCCTGGGGCTGGCCACGAACTTCACGCCCTGGACCGCCGGGCTGTCCGCGGCGCTCGCGATCGTGGTGGCCAGCCGCTCACGCCTGTTCCCGCTGATCGCGCAGAAGGCGGCGCTCGTCGCCGCCAGCCTGGTGACGCTGCTGGCCTTCCTCGTCTCCTGGGCGGAGGCCGAGCCCTGGGGTGTGTGGCCCGCGCTGGGCATCGCCGCCGCTGTCGCGGCCATTCCCATGGTGGTGCTCTCCATCAGGCAGCCCGAGCACGTGCGTGCCCGCCTGCGCGGAGTGACGAGCAGGTTCGAGGTGATCGCCGTGATCGTGATGGTGCCGTTGGCGGTCGGCGCCTTCGGGACCTTCCAACGACTGCTCACGACCTTCTGACGGGAGACGGACCATGAGTCCCAGTAAGACGGTCCACGGAGACCCCTGGCCGCGCCGGTTGGTCCGGTCAGCGCTGACGCCGTTCCGGTCGGTGTCGGAGATCGCCGACGCCATCGAGGTGCGCCAGCGTCTCCAACGCTCCAGCGCGACCGGACGGCGGATCGTCGTGGACGACCTCGGGACCGACGCGGACACCGCGGTCGTGGCCGCCCTGGTCGCTCGGGTCCTGGCCCACCACCGCCACGACCGTGTACTGGCCGTGGACGCCACCGGCAGGCTCCCGTCCCTGGACACCCGCCTGAACACCCACGTCGCGCACTCCCTGGGGGCTGGAGCCGAGTCGGGCAGCTTCGACCTGGTCAAGGAGGGCCTCGGTGAGGCGGCCGCCGGTCTGTGGACCGTCCAGGCCGCACAGGGAGACGAGGGGCTGTTCGCCTCCGGACTGCTGCCGATCTCCCGGTTCTTCGGGGTCACACTCGTGGTGGGCGGGTCGGGCGGTGCCTTCGTGGACGCTGTCGGTCGGGCCGCGCACGCCCGCATCCGGGTGGTCAGGGCGACCCGGGAGGCCGCCCGCACGGTGGGCCGCAGCATCGACGAGCTCCTCCGGGACGGTCGCCGAGACGAGGTGGACCGCAGTGTCATCGTCGTCCACGACCAGGACCGCCGAGAGGACCCGGGCTTCGACGCCGCTCGCGTCACCCGGATCATCGCCGAGAGCGGTGCCGAGACCGTCCTGCTGCGGCACGACCGCCATCTCGCCCAGGGGGCGGCCGTGGACACGCGCCGCATCGCCCACGCCACCCACCAGGCGGCGCTCCGGATCGCGGCCGAGGCGGTGAACAGAGCGGTGGAAGCTCGGCCCGTACACGCGGTAACGGCAGTGAGAGGTGAACACGCATGAACCGACACGACGGGCGGCCGAACGACCCCGAGGACGACTCTCCCTCCGGTCCGCAGGGGGAGTGGTTCGGCATGGCACCCGCGCCGTCGAGTGATCCCGCGGGTGACTCGGTGGTCGAGGCCTTCCTCTCCGGTTCCCCGGCCCCGGAGGCCTCACCCGTTCCGCTGCCTCCTCCTCCCTACCCTCCGGCCGCCACGGGGCCCCAGCCGCCTCCCGCACGTCCGCCCTCGCCAAGCGCGTCCGGGCCCCAGCACCCGCCCCTGCCTCAGGGGCCGTCTGCTCCTCGGAGCGCGCCCGGACATCAGGCCCCACCGCCCACGCCCCACGCTCGTCCGCCCATGAGCGGCCCTCAGTTTCCGCCCGCTCCGTACGCTGCACCTGGGCCTGGGTCGGGGCCGCAGTTTCCGCCTGCTCCGTATGCTTCGCCCGCTCCCGGGGCCTCACCCGAGGCTCTGGGGCCGCCTGCGCCTCCATCGACTCAGGCGGGCTCCGACACTAGGGGGGCGTCGGGGCCGCAGGTGCCTCCGCACCACTTCTCACCTGGTCCCGGGACCGGACCTCAGTTTCCGCCTGCTCCCTACGCCGCTCCTGCTCCCGCTCCCCAAGCCTCGCCCGAGTCCCCCGCATCCCAGGTGCCTCAGGCCGACTCCGGGCCTCGGGGGGCGTCTGGGCCTCAGGTGCCTCCGTACGCTGCACCTGGGTCTGGGTCGGGGCCTCAGCCCCCGCCTGCCCCGTACCCGGCTCCTGCTCCCGCTCCTCAGGTCTCACCGGAGTCCCAGGGTCCGCCCGCGCCTCCATCGACTCAGGCGGGCTGCGACACTAGGGGGGCGTCGGGGCCGCAGGTGTCTCCGCACGCGCCTGGGCCTGGGGCGGGGTCGCAGTTTCCGCCTGCTCCCTACGCCGCTCCCGCGCCCCAAGCCTCGCCCGAGTCCCCCGCATCCCAGGTGCCTCAGGCTGACTCCGGGCCTCGGGAGGCCCTCGCGCCTCAGGTGCCTCCGCACTTCTCACCTGGTCCCGGGACCGGACCTCAGATCCCTCCTGCTCCGTACGCCACACCCACGCCCGCGCCCGTGCCTCAGGCCGTGCCTGAGCCCTCCGCACCCCAGGCTGACTCCGAACCTCGGGGGGCATCAGAGCCGCTTTCACCCGGCCCCGGGTCCGGACCTCAGATCCCTCCTGCTCCGTATGCTTCGCCCGCTCCCGCGTCTCAGGCCTCACCCCAGTCCCAGGGGCCGCTCGCTCCCGTGTCTCAGGCCGACTCCGGGCCTCGGGAGGCCCCCACGCCTCAGGTGCCTCCGCACTTTTCACCCGGCCCCGGGACCGGACCGCAGTCCGCGCCACCCACTGGGCGCGCGGCCCAGGCACCTTCCGGGGCAGGGCAGCAGACCCCGCCCTCGTCACCGGTCGACACCGGATCCCAGAGTCCACCAGTGACCCCCTACCCCTCGGGAGCTCAGGGGTCGTTCGGGCCGCGGTTTCCGCCTCCTCCCTACGCGTCACGCACGCCCGAGTTCGAGTCCGGACCTCACATCCCGCAGGGGCACGCTCCACCCGCGTCGGAGTTCGCGTCCGGGCCACGGCCCGCACCATCCGTGAATCGGCCCGTGTCGGGGCCACACGCCACGTCTGGTCCCCAAGCTCCCCCCGCGCCCCAGACGCCGCGCGGGCCCGCATCGGGGCCGCAGGCCGCACCGACGTCCTGGACACCGCCGCAGCCGCAGGGCCCCGTGCCCGAAACGATGCCTCCGCCTCCGTTCGCCCACCCGAACTCGGCTCCGCAGTGGGCCCCCGCCCCTCAACCGCGGGCCAGGCCGCTCCCCGATCCGCCGGTCGAGTCCGGACCGAACCAGGGCGACGGGGATCTTCCCGTGTTCGCACCCTCGTCCTTCTCCGGGACGGGCATCCAGGCATGGACCACGGCAGTGGACCGAACAGGACCGGTACCGGGCGGGTTCGAGGCGCGGATCTCCGAGGTGAGGCCGGTCCCCACCTCGTTGGTGGGCAGGCTGCTCTTCCGGGTCAGCTTCGGACTGATCGGCGGCGGGAGAGACCGCTGACATGACGGAGGGCGCGCCCACCTCCCCTGTGTGAGCGCGCCCCCGGGCGCCGACTGGCGGCGCCTTTTCCCGTTCGACAGCCTCGCGGGCCGCCCTCTCGTGGGGGCCAGATGACCCTGGCGCGTCGAACGGTGCCGACCGCCCCGCGAACGCCCCCTCAGACGTGCGCGGCGGTCGGCGGCCGCTTCGGACCCGGCCCTCTCCCCTCTGGAAGGGCGTGCGGACCGAAGCGGCGTCGGAGGGTCATTCGTCGCGGACGGGCCCGCCCAGACCGTCGATCAGGGCGGCCGCCTCGCGGTGGGTCGCGGGCAACGGCACCGACCACACGGCCGCGCCGTGCTCCCAGCCGATCCCCGAGCGCAGCTCGTCGATCTCGGTCCCGAGCACGGGCACCTCCCGGGCCACCACCGCGATCCTGGCCCGGCTGACCAGGCACACCGACTCGCCTCGGGTGAAGAAGCGGTTCAGCTCGTGCCCGAGCACGATCAGCCGGGCCGCGCGCCGCCACGGGTCGAGGGTGGGGTCCAGCGCCAGCACCACGAGTCGGTGATCGAACGCGGCCGGGACCGTCTCCTCCACGCTCCGGTACAGCTCGCGGATGCGCGTGCGCAGGTACGCCTCGTTGGCCAGGCCGGTGAGCGGGTCCTGGCAGGTGTCGCGGCCCCGGCCCCCCTCGACCCAGCCGTCGGCCAACGCGCGGACCAGGTCGAGCGGGAGGCGGTCCCAGCCCACGACCTCGCGGAAGGCGTCGAGGTCGGCCAGCGCCCGACCGATCCCCACCCCCGAACGGGCCCGGGCCTCCCCGAGCCGCGAGCAGGGTTCGGTGAGGTCGCTTCCGGTGGTGTGCGCCTCACAGACGGCGTCCACGGAGGGCGTCCACCAGTCCTCGGCCGGGTTCCATCCCCGCTCACCGCTCCGGCGCCCCCACGGCGCCCGCAGCTCCCGGGCACGGTGAACCACACGGCCCCGCGTTCCGGTTCCCACTTCGGTCTCGCCCACGGCATCGCTCCCGGTCGTTGTTTGGCCAGGTGAACGAAGGTGGGCCCGCGCCCCCGCGGCGGGTCCCCCTCGTTCGCCCTCACCCCAATCACGGAGATCGGTAGCGGCTATGACGCGGATACGAGATATTTTTTCCGAGCACGTGATTCTCCGACGCCGAACTCCTGCTTCCCGTACCGCGGATCCGGCTCGCGGCGGGGGGACAAGGGACAACGAGGGAAAGGGCGCTGGGTGACCGACGCGGACGGAGAGCACACCGAGACACTCATCGGTGACGCGGAGATCATCGATCGGGTGAAGGCCGGTGACAACGCCGCCTACGGCACTCTCTACGAACGCCACGCGGGGGCCGCCCGGGGCCTCGCCCGCCAGCTTCTGCGTGGTGAGGCCGAGGTCGAGGACGCGGTCGCCGAGGCGTTCACCAAGGTGCTCAGCGTCATCCAGCGCGGCGGCGGACCCAGCGACGCCTTCCGCCCCTACCTGCTCACGGCGGTCCGCAACGCCGCCTACGACCGGGGCCGAGGGGACAGACGCCAGGTCGTCACCGACGACATGGAGAGCTACGACTCCGGTGAACCCTTCGTGGACCCCGCCCTGGAGGGCCTCGAACGCTCGCTGATCGCCCGGGCCTTCCTCTCGCTGCCCGAACGCTGGCAGTCCGTGCTGTGGCACACGGAGATCGAGGGGGTCAAGCCCGCCGAGGCGGCCACCATCCTCGGGATGAACGCCAACGGTGTGGCCGCCCTCGCCTACCGGGCGCGCGAGGGCCTGCGCCAGGCCTACCTCCAGATGCACCTGGCGGGCGGGGGAGCGGCCGAGGCGTGCCGCCCCACCCTGGCGCTGCTCGGCGCCTACGTGCGAGGCGGGTTGTCCAAGCGCGACACCACCAAGGTCGACCGCCACATGGACGACTGCGGGGACTGCCGCGAGGTGTACGCGGAACTCATGGACGTCAACGTCGGCCTGCGCGGGATCGTGCTTCCGATGGTCGTCGGCTTCGGCGCCACGGGGTACCTCGCCGCGACCCCGGGCGGTGTCGCGACCGGAGCCTGGTGGAACCGGATGTCCCGGCGTCAGCAGCAGGTCTCGGCGGGGGCCGCCGCTGCGGCGGGTGTGGCCGTCGCGGTGGCGCTGGCCCTGGTGGGAGGCGAGGGGGCGCCGCCCACCGATCCCCCTCCGGTGGCCGCCCCCCAGGAGGACCCCCCGGCGGTCGGGGCGCCCGGGACCCCCGACGATCCTCCCGCCCAGGACCCGGCCGCCCCCGAGGACCCCGCGGACCCGGCCGCGCCGGAACCCGAACCGGCACCGCTTCCCGTGCCCTCGGTGCCCGCCGATGTCCCGGCCGCGCCGGAACCGCCCCCCGGGACTCCGCCGCCGCCCCCGGAGGCCCCGGAGGACGCCCCGGCCGCGCCGGAACCCGAGGAACCGGAGGAGCCCGGGCCGGAGTTCGCGGCGGGCATCGACCCGGTCGGCGCCCTGGTGCCGGGCAGCGACGGGATCATGGTCCTGGACGTGCTCAACGTGGGCGCGGCCACCGCCGGCGACGTGGTCGCCGCCATCACCCTGCCGCCCGGGGTGGAGATGATCTCCTCCGGTGGCGCCGGGAACGCCGTCCCCATGGCCGCCGGGAACGGGGACTGGGGTTGCTCGACGGGCAGCGGCGGCGGCGAGTGCGTGCGCACCGGAATGGGGGAGGGGGAGAACAGCACCCAGTTCCTCGACGTCCGGGTGGCCGCAGACGCCGACGTGGACGTCCCCGCCAGCGTGGTGATCTCCTCGGGTGAGGTCAGATTCGAGGCGGTCGGCGAACGAGGGGTGACCCCGGACGGGATCGCCGCCCGCTACGCCACCGCCGGGCAGGTACGCACCGAAGCCGTCGGGAACGCCCTCCTGACCTGCACCGAGCCCGACCCCCCGAAGGGTGGATGGCCCTGGCCGTGGTGGGGTTGGCCGGGAGGCGGCTCGTTGGAGCTTCCGGACGAGGGCGCTGTGGTCCCGCCGGAGGAAGGCGTGGCCACCCCTCCCGCTGAAGCGGACCTGCGCCGCGCGCCCGCCGACGTCACCCCCGTCTCCCCCGAACTCGGCGGGGGGATCGGTGACCTCCTGGGTGAGGGCGGGGACCCGAGCGGCGCACCGGAGGAGTCCGACGACGACACGGACGGCGGAACCGACGGAAGGGACGAGCCTGAGGACGGGGCCGGTGACGACGCGACGGAGGAGGCTCCCGAGTCCCCGGAACCCGTCGAACCCCCTGAGGACGGGTACGCCGAGGAGGAAGAGGAAGAGGAAGAGGAAGAGGAGGAGGCCCCGGGGGTCTGCGCCGACGCCCGCCAACGGATCGGCGACCGGCTCGACAACGACAACTGGGTGATGGCCCCGCTCGACCGCGACGAGGACCCCACCACCACCTCCTCCAGCTCCGCCACCTGGGAGCTCCCCGAGGGCGGATCGGTGCGCTGGGCCGGACTGTACTTCTCGGCCGCGGGGGAGCCGAGCGCCCCCACCGCGCGGGTCAAGGGTCCCGGAATGGTCTCCTACACCACCGTCACCGCGACCGACACCCGTGCGGCCGACCTGCCGGGCTACCGCGCCTACCAGGCCTTCGCCGACGTCACCGGACTGGTGCGGTCGGCCGGGGGCGGCGAGTGGTGGGTCGGCGACATCCCCGCACGCGAGGGCAGGGGCGTCCACGCCGGGTGGAGTCTGGTGGTGGTCGTGGAGGACCCGTCGGTGGAGGGCTACCACCAGGCGATGGTGCTGGACGAGACCAGCGCGGTCTTCCAGGACGAGGCGGGGGCGCGCTTCCCGGTGTCCGGTCTGCTGCCGGAGTCGGTCCCGGCCCGGTTCGACGTGGTGGCCTGGGAGGGCGACGCCGACCTCGCCGGTGACCGGGTGACCGTGGGCGGGACCCCGGCCGCGCCGATCAGCGGACACGGGAGCGCCGACAACGCCTTCGTGAGTTCCTCGCGCGGGGCGGTGGGCGATCCGATGACGTTCGGGACCGACGTGGTCCGATTCGACGCGGTACTCGGGCGCGAAACGGATATCCGAATCCCGTCGGGTCAGGACGCCGTGTTGGTGGGGGTCGTCGCCCTCACCGCGCCGATGCGTACCTGAGGTCGGTGGCCGGGATGCCCCTTCCGTGGCCCTTCCGGGCCTGGTGGGGCATCCGGAGGACCGGGCACGACCCCGAAGGGCCTCCTGTGCGTAGCAAGTTAGTAACTGTAAGTATTCGTCGATGGCACGCAAAACGAGACAGACTTGGCTAGGCTGTGCCCCGGTCATGGATATGGCCCCAGAGATCGACAGGGAAGGGGGCGGTGTCACGTGGACCGCTGCGCGTTGTTCGTCGACGCGGGATACCTTCTCGCCGACGGTGCGATGGCCGTGCACGGAACCCGTAACCGGGACTCCGTCGCCTGGGACTACTCCGGTCTCGTCCAGTTCCTCAACGAGGTGGCACGGGACCGGACGGGGCTGCCGCTCCTGCGCTGCTACTGGTACGAGGCGGTCGCCGACGACCGGCGGGCCCAGGAACAGGACAGCATCGCCGACATCCCCGGGATCAAGTTCCGGGCCGCCCGGATACGGCCGGGACGTCGTGAAGGCGTGGAGAGCTACGTCCAACGGGACCTCACCACCCTGGCCCGTACCGGTGTCCTGTCCGACGCTGTCCTGGTCAGCGGTGACGAGGACATGGCGCCCGTGGTCGCCGACGTCCAGGACATGGGTGTGCGCGTCACCGTCGTGCACATCTCGGTGGAGGGCAACTGGACCATCTCCCGTGCCCTGCGCCGGGAGAGCGACGACCTCATCGAGATCGGCGCCGGACACCTGCGCCCCCACGTGAACCTCCTGTCCGGTGGCGGCTCCACACAGGAGACCGCCGCCAAGACGACCACCCCCTTCGCCAACGGCCGCAGCCGGTCCGCCCCCGAGGCGCCGCGCCAGCCCGAGACCCCCCAGCCGCGACAGCCCGCGGCCCCTCCGACCAGCTCCAACCGGGGCGAGACGGTCAACACCTCCACCGGCGGACTCGAGGCGATGTTCGCGGGCACCGGCGGACAGCCCGTGCCCCAGGGCAGCGCCATGGAGCAGCTGCGTGCGATGCGCCGCTCGATAGCGCAGCAGCGCGGCGTCGACCACCTGGCCGGGCCCGGCGCGGAGAGCGCCTCCTCCGGTGGCATCGACGCGAACGGCTTCCCCTCTGGGGGGCAGGCCCCGCCCGGGGTGAACGGCAACGGTTCCTACCCCGGTGCCTCCGGCGCGCACCCCGCCCCCAACGTCCACGCGGCGCAGAACGGGCACGGACCCAACGGTCAGGGCGGCTACCCGCCCTCCGGGACCGGCGGACACCCGTCCATGCGCGGGGTGGAGCAGGGCGGTTACGGCCTCCAGGGCAGACCGGGACAGGGGCAGCAGCCGGGGCAGCAGATGCCCGGCGCCCAGCCCGGGTTCACCAACGGGACCGGGCCGCAGCCGTCCTTCAACGGGACGGGACCGCAGCGGTCCTTCGACGCGGGGACCGGCCCCCAGGCCTCGTTCGCCGACTTCCAGCAGGGGCCACCGCAGAGAAACTCACCTCCGCCCGGCCCGGACCTGAGGTTCGGCCCAGGTGACGAACCAGGCTTCGGAGGTGGGGCGGACACAAACCCTACCTATGGGACCAGTACGGCAACTGACGCCGCTCGCCGCGGTGGCGCCGCCCCCGGTTTCGGGGAACGGCGACCTACTGGTCCCGAGTACGACAGCCGGTTCGGTTCGGCTGGATACCAGGAATCCAACCCTAGTCCTGGATATACCCAACAGACGGGCTCCAGCGCGCATACCGTTGATGACGCGGTGCATGTCGCGCACAAGGAAGGGAACGACTTCGCGGAGTCGATCGCTCGTGAGGCGCCCGCCCTGTGGGTGGAGGCCGTCCTGGCTCGTAGGCCGAGGATGCCCTCCGACCTGGAGGCGAGGCTGCTCCAGGGTTCCTCACTCCCGATCGACCACCTGTTGCGCGACGAGGTCCGTGACGGACTGCGCCAGGGGTTCTGGCAGGCACTGGAGCGTGCCAGGCCCTGACCGGCGCGCGCGAGTGCGAGTAGGGGATGGGGGCGATGCGGTTGACCCAAGTGACGACGGCAGAACTCGACCGGTTGGAATTCCACGCCGTCCGGTCGGGTGAACACAGCCGGATCGCCGCCCAGCTGCTCGACCTGGCCAACCGGGTCGACGCGGGGAGCGAGGTGACCCGGGCGGAGCTGTTCGTACGCGCCGGCGAGCAGTGGGAGATCGCCCAGGAGTTCGAGCGGGCCTGCGCCGCCTACCAGCGGGCCATGGACGACGGCGGCCCGACCGTGGTCGACGCGCACGCGCTGAGCGCGGGGGCGCTGCTCCAGCTGGACGAGCGCGACCTCGCCTACGAGCACCTGAAGCGGCTGGAGAAGGGGGCCCAGCCCGGACTCCAGACCCACATCCACGTGGCCGAGGCCCTCTACGCCCACGACGACCTGGAGGGCGCGGAGCGCTGGGCCACCTCGGGCGCGCGCTGGTTCGAGAACCGCAACCTGTCCGCCTACGCCCGGGACCTGTTCGACGAGCTCCTTCGCATCCGCTTCCGGATCCGCACGGACCTCGGCCTGCCCGAGGACGACCTGGACATGCTCCTGGACTTCTGACCGGCCGCGTGGTCGCGGCCCGCGTGCCAGCGCGTGCCCCGGGGTACGGCGCGCCGTGCGGCCCGGCGACACCCCCGGGAAGTGAGCTTTCTGACGCGCCCCCGATCCGGCCCCGACCGGGGGCGCGATCGGCCGTCTCCGGACTCCCAGGGTCCGTTTCCCGCAGCCACACCGACCAGGTACGCCAGGTTCGGTCGTCAATCCAGGGTCGCGCGAACCCTTCTCCGGCGTATCCGCACGGCCCTGTGGCCGATCTCCGGGAGTCGGGCGGACACGCGCGCCCCGCCGACGTTCTAGGCTGGGTCACCGACCCTCCGCGAAGGCCCTCGAACCGGCCGGAGACGCCCTGTCACAGGGCGCCCGTGGGGCACTCATACCACGCTCCAGGCGTGTGTTCGACATCCGTCGAAGAATCCGAGAAATCAGCGACACGCCATCATCTTGCGGTGTTCCAAGGTGGCACCCCCTAGATGTAGTATCGGGACCCGTTGGTGGTTCACCGGGGTTCCCTCCCTGGTGAAGCAGACGGGAACGACGACCGCCACACGCGACGAGGCCCCACGGGGCCCCGGGAAGCGGAGGTTGAGTAGGTCACCCGCGGGTCCCAGGACCCGCCATCAGCAACGCAGACGAGGGGGCTTCGAGGGGAGTCGCCGCGCCCCGCCGGTCGCGGGTCCATCCGCATCCGGTGCGGTGGGCCGCCGGTGCGAGCCGCGCGTCTGCTACTCGTGAACCCCGTTCCCCGCCGGGACTCTTCTTTACCGAGGTTGGAGCCGCTGTATGACCCTTGACGTCGAGGCCGTGCCCGCATCCGTTCGGCCCGCGCCGACCAACGGCGGTGGCGCCCCCGCCGCCATCGACCGGATCGAGCACGTCGTAACCGAGGCCTGTGCGCGGCTCACCGGTGTTTCGGCGGCCAAGGTCCTCACCGAGGCGCGTCGGGGCTTCTACCCCGGGATCGCGGACTCCGAGGTCGAGCTCGCCCTGGTCATGGCCGCCCGCAGCTACGTGGAGGTCGACCCGAACTACTCGTACGTGGCCGCCCGCCTGCTGCTCGACAAGCTCCGCACCGAGGCTCTCAGCTTCGTCAGCGGCGCCGCCGAGACCGCCACCCAGTCCGACATGGACGACCGCTACGCCAGCTACCTGGCCGCCTACGTCGGCCGCGGCATCGACCTCGGTCAGCTGGACCCGGCGCTGGCCCAGTTCGACCTGGAGCGCCTGGGCAAGGCCCTGCACGCCGACCGCGACGAGCAGTTCACCTTCCTCGGCCTCCAGACCCTGTACGACCGCTACTTCCTGCACAGCGACGACGTCCGCTACGAGCTCCCGCAGGCGTTCTTCATGCGCGTCGCGATGGGCCTGGCGCTGAACGAGGACGACCGCGAGGCCCGCGCCATCGAGTTCTACGAGCTGCTGAGCTCGTTCGACTTCATGGCCTCCACGCCCACCCTGTTCAACTCGGGCACGGTCCGCGCGCAGCTGTCGTCCTGCTTCCTCACCACGGTCGGCGACGACCTGCACGACATCTTCCACGGCATCAGCAACAACGCGATGCTGTCCAAGTACTCGGGCGGTCTGGGCAACGACTGGACCCCGGTCCGCGGCCTCGGTTCCCACATCAAGGGCACCAACGGCAAGAGCCAGGGCGTCGTCCCGTTCCTGAAGATCGCCAACGACACCGCGGTCGCGGTCAACCAGGGCGGCAAGCGCAAGGGCGCGGTCTGCGCCTACCTGGAGACCTGGCACATCGACATCGAGGAGTTCCTCGACCTCCGGAAGAACACCGGTGACGAGCGCCGCCGCACCCACGACATGAACACCGCGAACTGGGTTCCGGACCTGTTCATGAAGCGCGTGGAGGAGCAGGGCACCTGGACCCTGTTCTCCCCGGACGAGGTCCCCGACCTGCACGACAAGTACGGCAAGGACTTCGTCGAGGCCTACGAGAAGTACGAGGCCGACGCCGAGGCCGGCCGCATCAAGGTCTCCAAGAAGATGCCCGCCGTGGACCTGTGGCGCCGCATGCTCACCATGCTGTTCGAGACCGGCCACCCGTGGATCACCTTCAAGGACCCGTCGAACCTGCGCTCGCCGCAGCAGCACAACGGCGTGGTGCACTCCTCCAACCTGTGCACCGAGATCACGCTGAACACCAGCAAGGACGAGGTCGCGGTCTGCAACCTCGGCTCGGTGAACCTGCCCCAGCACGTGGGCCCGAACGGCATGGACGTCGAGCGCCTGCGCCGCACCGTCCGCACCGCCGTGCGCATGCTCGACAACGTCATCGACGTGAACTTCTACACGATCCCCGAGGCGCGCCGCGCGAACATGCGCCACCGCCCGGTCGGCCTGGGCCTCATGGGCTTCCAGGACGCGCTGTTCAAGATCCGCACGCCGTTCGCCTCCGAGGGCGCGGTGACCTTCGCGGACGAGAGCATGGAGCTGATCAGCTACTACGCCATCGAGGCGTCCATGGAGCTGGCCAAGGAGCGCGGCGCGTACGAGAGCTTCGACGGCTCGCTGTGGAGCAAGGGCGTCCTGCCCATCGACTCCCTGCGCCTGCTCGCCGACTCCCGTGGCGGCGACCTCGACATGGACCGTGGCGAGACCCTGGACTGGGACTCCCTGCGTGAGCGCGTGAAGACCACCGGGATGCGCAACTCCAACGTCATGGCGATCGCGCCCACCGCGACCATCGCCAACATCACCGGCGTCAGCCAGTCGATCGAGCCGGTCTACCGGAACCTGTTCGTCAAGTCGAACATGTCCGGCGACTTCACCGTCGTCAACGACTACCTGGTCCGCGACCTCAAGGAGCGCGGTCTCTGGGACGAGGACATGGTGTCGGCGCTCAAGATGCACGACGGCAGCCTCGGCGACATCGACCGCGTGCCGGACGACCTGAAGGCCCTGTACGCCACGGCGTTCGAGGTCGACCCCAACTGGCTGGTGGACGCCGGTTCGCGCCGCCAGAAGTGGATCGACCAGGCCCAGTCGCTCAACCTGTACATGGGCGCCCCCAGCGGCAGGAAGCTGGACGCCCTGTACCGCCGCGCCTGGCGCTCCGGTCTCAAGACCACCTACTACCTGCGCTCGCAGAGCGCCACCCACGTGGAGAAGAGCACGCTCAAGGGCACGGACGGCCGCCTCAACGCGGTCGCCTCCACCCCGGCCGCCCCCGCGGCGGCCCCGGCTCCCAGCCCCGTCGCGAGCCCGGCTCCCAGCCCGGCCCCGGTGGCCGAGCCGGTGGCGCCCGAGCCCGAGGACGAGTTCGAGATCGTCGACGGCCAGGCGTGCAGCATCGAGGACCCCGAGTGCGAGGCCTGCCAGTAGCGAGGGACCCCGGGGCGCCCGCGACACCCGCGGGCGCCCCCGCCCCCCTCGTGGCACCCCTCCACTCCCCGCAGACGACCCCGGCCCGACCGGAGAACGGACAAGTTCGAGCATGACCGCGGTTTCCGAGAACAGCGCAGCGGCCACCAGCGGCCTCGGCGAGATCGAGCGCGACGCCGAGCGCGTCAACGTCGACGACAAGTCGATGATCAACGCCCGCGCCGACGTGAACCAGCTGCTGCCCCTCAAGTACACGTGGGCGTGGGAGAAGTACCTGGCCGGGTGCAACAACCACTGGATGCCCACCGAGGTGGCGATGCAGGCCGACATCGCGCTGTGGAAGTCCAAGGACGGGCTCACCGAGGACGAGCGCCTCATGCTCAAGCGCAACCTCGGGTTCTTCGCCACCGCGGAGTCCCTGGTGGCGAACAACATCGTCCTGGCCGTGTACCGCCAGCTCACCAACCCGGAGTGCCGCCAGTACCTGCTGCGCCAGGCCTTCGAGGAGGCGGTGCACACGCACACCTTCCAGTACATCTGCGAGAGCCTCGGCCTGGACGAGGGCGAGCTCTTCAACATGTACCGCGAGGTCCCCTCGATCACCGCGAAGGACGCCTGGGCGCTCAAGTACACCCAGAACCTGGAGAACCCGGAGTTCCGGACCGGCACGCCCGAGGCCGACCAGTCCTTCCTGCGTGACCTGGTCGCGTTCTACGTGATCTTCGAGGGCATGTGGTTCTACACCGGCTTCGCGCAGATCCTCTCGCTGGGCCGCCGCAACAAGATGGTCGGCATCGCCGAGCAGTACCAGTACATCCTGCGCGACGAGTCGATCCACCTGAACTTCGGCATCGACGTGATCAACCAGATCAAGATCGAGAACCCGCACCTGTGGACCGAGGAGTTCCAGGCCGAGGTGCGGCAGATGCTCACCGACGCCTGCGAGCTGGAGGTGGCCTACGGCCGCGAGACCATGCCGCGCGGCGTGCTGGGCCTCAACGCCGAGCTGTGCGAGAAGTACATGCACTTCATCACCGACCGCCGCGCCGAGCAGATCGGCCTCGCCCCCATCTTCGGCGAGACCGAGAACCCGTTCCCGTGGATGTCGGAGATGATGGACCTCCAGAAGGAGAAGAACTTCTTCGAGACCCGAGTGATCGAGTACCAGACGGGTGGCGGCCTGGACTGGGACTAGGTCCTTCCAGGGAGAACACGATTCTCTCCCCTTCAACGGCCCGGGGCGGGCGCGCGCCCCGGGCCGTTCGCGTGCCCGGGCCTCCCCGATTTGTCACACTGCCCCTTGCGGCCCTGTCCGCGACCATTTCCGAAACCGACCGATTCGGTGTCGTGGATCAAAGAATCAAATGTTGAATTATGTTCGGGAATCGAGAACGCAACGGTGCGGTGCCTCGTGAGGGGCCGGGGGCCGACCGGTCGAGGTTCCGCCGGTTCTCCCTGGCAGTCGCGTTGACCAGGTCGCCCCAGGGGTGCGCGTTCCGGGAGTGGCGCAAGTGAAAGCAGATTCGTCGAGGGTCGAAGGGGTCGTTCACCCCATGGGTATACGGACAGTCCGAGAAGGTTGGTGATCCGCCTTTTCCGGGCGAGAGCGCGGAACACGTCCTAAGCTGACCGAGTGATCCCATCCTGCGATCCCGCGGCCGAAGCGGTCTTCCGCCGCGTCCGGGCCGACAACGCCCTGGAGGTCACCGTCGAGCGGCTGATGTGCGCCATCAGGCTCGGTGTCGTCCCGGCGGGCGGCCGTTTCCCGGCCGAGCGCGACCTCTCCTCCCGGCTCGGCGTCAGCCGTGTCACCCTGCGCGAGGCGATCCAGCACCTCCGGCGAAGGGGCCACGTCGAGTCCCGGCGCGGTCGGGGCGGCGGCACCTTCGTCGCCGAGCCGCCTCCCAGGCCCACCCCCGACGAGGCGCGCCGCGGCCTCGGTGGGACCGGCGCCGCCCTGGACGACCTGCTCGCCTTCCGGCGCACCCTGGAGACGGGCGCGGTGGTCCGGCTGGCCGAGACCGGCCTCACGGCGGACCAGCACGACCTCCTGGACCGTCGTGTGGGCGTGGCCGCCGGCGCCGGACCCGCCGACTACCGGCGCTGCGACACCGTCTTCCACATCACCCTGGCCCAGCTGACCGGATCCGAGCGGACGACCGCCGCGGTCACGGAGGCCCGGATGAGGATCAACCAGCTCATGGACGTGGCGCCGCTGACCGAGGACGCTCTGGCGGCCAGCGACGGGGAACACCGCCGGATCGTCCGGGCGGTGAGGGCGCGCGACCCCGAGGCGGCGCGGCTCGCCCTGGGCGGGCACCTGGCCGGTGTGGAGCGCCGGTTGCGGGAGCTGCTCGGTTGAACGCCCGGGACCGTCTCGTTTCCGAGCGTGGTCCTGTCTCGTTCTCCGAGACCGTTTCGGGGCCACCGGGAATCGCGTATGTCCGATCCGACAAACAGGACTTCGCGGCGATGGCCAGCCGAACAATTCTTCCCGGTCGAAAACTCGACCAGGTCTCGACCGGGTGTTGTTTCGCACACAGGGCATTGTGGTCTGGGCTACCAACCGTGATGATCGGGCCTGTTCTTCACAAACTGCGCGTCACGGTTCAGCCCTCGCGCGTCAATGGAAAGGAGGGGACGGATGAGTGAATCCATGGCATGGTCGGTGGCCACGTTCGGCGTGTACCTGGTCGGCATGGTCGGCATCGGTCTGTGGGTGTACAAGCGCACCGTCTCGCAGTCCGACTTCGTGCTTGGCGGACGCCAGCTGAACCCCTGGGTGAGTGCCCTGAGCGCCAATGCGAGCGACTTCAGCGGCTGGCTGCTGCTGGGCCTGCCCGGCGCCATCTACGTCTCCGGACTCGGTGAGGCCTGGATCGCGGTGGGCCTGGCCTCGGGCTTCGCGGGCAGTTGGATCCTCATCGCCCCGCGCCTGCGTGTGTACACCGAACGTGTCACCGACTCCCGCTCCGGCGGAGAGTCCGATTCGCTGACGCTCTCCTCCTTCCTGGAGAACCGCTTCAACGACCGCACCCGCTCCCTGCGCGCGGTGTCGGCCGTCCTCATCATCGTCTTCTACTTCTTCTACGTGGCCTCGGGCCTCGTGGCGATGGCCTCCCTCTTCGACCAGGTCTTCGGGCTCTCCCCCGCACCGGCCATCGCGATCGGCGTGAGCATCGTCGTCCTCTACACGGTGCTCGGCGGCTTCCTCGCGGTGTCCTACACCGACGTGGTCCAGGCGATCATGATGTGGCTCGCACTCCTGGTGGTGCCCGTCCTGGCCATCACTGTCCTCGGCGGCTTCGGCGGACTCGCCGACAGCGTGTCGGAGAAGGGCGACGGCCTGATGTCCGCCTTCGGCGGGGTCGCGCTCGACGGTGACACGGGTCTGTGGGGCTCCACCGAGACCCTCGGCTGGGTCGTCATCATCTCCGGCCTGGCCTGGGGCTTCGGCTACTTCGGACAGCCCCACATCCTTGCTCGCTACATGGGGATCCGCTCGGTGAGGGACATCCCCAAGGCCGCCGTGGTCAGCGTCAGCTGGGCGGTCAGCGCCATGATCCTCGCGGTTCTGGTCGGCTTCATCGGCATCGCCTACTTCGAGACCCCGCTCGGCGACCCCGAGCAGGTCTTCCCCCGCTTGATCGAGGCCCTCTCACACCCGCTGGTCGCCGGTCTGCTCCTCGCCGCCATCCTCGCGGCTGTCATGAGCACCGCCGACTCCCAGCTTCTGGTGGCCGCCTCAGCGCTGACCGAGGACGGCTACAAGGCCTTCGTCGACAAGGACGCCTCCCCCAAGTCGCTGCTGTGGATCAGCCGCGGCACCGTGGTCGCGGTGGCCCTTGTCGCCGCCGGTGTGGCGCTCTGGGGCAACCAGTCCGTTATGGACCTCGTCGGCTACGCCTGGGCCGGGTTCGGCGCCGGGTTCGGTCCGGTCCTGCTGCTGGCCCTGTTCTGGAAGCGCATGACCTGGGCTGGCGCGCTCGCGGGCATGGTCGTCGGCGGTGCCACGGCCATCGTCTGGGACATCGTCGACAGCAACTACTTCGGCACCGGCCTGTACGCCATGGTGCCGGCGGTCGCCCTGAGCTTCGCCGCGATCTACCTGTGCAACGGCATGGGCAAGGTCAGCGCACAGATGGAGGAGGACTTCGACAAGGTCGTCCGTGAGATCGGGGAGGGCGAGACGCCGGAGGCCGAGAAGGTCGCCTGACGCCACTCTCCTACGAGGCCCGTGGACCGCCCTTGGCGGACCGCGGGCCCCGTAACGAAAGGCTTCCGTGCCCGTGTCACGTTCGGCACGGGCACGCTCGCGCTCTGGCGCCGCACCCTCCAGAACGGTAGAACGGTGACATGTCGTCACTGACGGAACACCCGGCCGCCTGGACCCGCACCGACGTACCCCAGGGGTTGGGGCTCGGAGCGGTACTTCCCGAGCCCGACGGCCACCGGCTGGAGGCCGGGGAGACCGTGGTGGAGGGGGAGGAGCGCTTCTTCACGCGCTTCACCGTCCGCACGGACCTGGCCTGGACGACCCGCGAGGTCCGCGCCGAGGTGCTCTCCACCAGCGGTCCCAGATCGGTCACGCTCCGGGCCCAGGACGGCCACTGGACCGACGCGGACGGCCGCCCGCTCCCCGAACTGGTGGGCTGCCTGGACGCCGACGTCGCGGCCACCCCCCTCACGAACACGCTCCCCATCCGCCGCCTCGGCCTGCGCCCCGGAGAGCACCGGGACATCGCGGTCGCGTGGATCGACATCCCCTGCCTGCGGGTCCGCCGGGTCCGTCAGCGCTACACCCGCCACCCGGCCGAGGACGGGTTGGAGCGGTACACCTACCGCGACCCCCTCCACGGCGAGTACCGACTGTCCGTGGACGGTGACGGCGTGGTGGTGGACTACGAGCGGTTCGCCCGCCGCCTGCACGCGGACGCCTGACCACGTGGTGAAGCGATCCCCCGCAAGGGTGATAATCGGTGGACCACGCACCACACCCAGGGAGCGCACGTGACCGAGACCGAGCTGAGCGAGCAGCGCCGCGAGATCATCCGCGACCTCGAAGTCCCCGAGCACTTCGACGTCGACGCCGAGATCGAGCGCCGCGTCGCCTTCCTCGCCGAGAGACTCACCACGACCGGTGCCCGCGCGCTGGTCCTCGGGATCAGCGGGGGAGTGGACTCGCTCACCGCCGGACGGCTGTCCCGTCTGGCCGTCGACCGCGCCCGCGAGGCCGGACACGAGGCCGAGTACGTGGCCGTGCGCCTGCCCTACGGGGTCCAGAAGGACGAGGAGGACGCGGCCCGCGCCGTGGAGTTCGGCGCCCCCGACCGCTGCCTGACCGTGGACGTGCGCCCGGCCACGGACGCCATGGCCGCCTCCCTCATCGAGGCCGGCGTGACCCACGAGCACGCCTTCGCCGAGGACTTCGTGGTCGGCAACGTCAAGGCCCGCCAGCGGATGATCGCCCAGTACGCGATCGCGGGCGGCCTGCGCGGCCTGGTGGTCGGCACCGACCACGCCGCCGAGGCCGTCACCGGCTTCTTCACCAAGTACGGTGACGGCGGGGTCGACCTGGTTCCCCTGACCGGCCTGACCAAGCGCCGGGTGCGGGCGGTCGCCGCCGAACTCGGCGCCCCCGAGGACCTGGTGAACAAGGTGCCCACGGCCGACCTGGAGACGCTCACCCCGCAGAAGCCCGACGAGGACGCGCTGGGGCTGACCTACGACCAGATCGACGACTTCCTCGAGGGCCTCCCGGTCTCCGACGAGGTGGTCCGCACCCTCGTGGACCGCTACCGTGTGACCGGGCACAAGCGCGCCCTCCCCACCGCTCCCTGATCCCCCCGGGTCCCCGCGGCACCACCTCGCCCCGGCGCCCCACCCGCACCCCCGGCACCGCGGACACCCCCGCGTCCCCGGCGCACCGGGGGTCCCGGTAGTGCTGGCACCACCCTCAGGGGGTGGGCAGGCCGTCGGTGAGAGAGGGTACCCAGCGCCCTCGCGGCCCCTTTGACCTGGCGCCTAGAGTCGATACCAGCGACGCGTCACCACTGCCGTCATCCGTATCGGTGAGCGCCCGTCAGCAGGGCACGCACCGGGACGTGTCGGGACCCCCCACAGGTCAGCACAGCCCGGTCAGCACGTCCAGGCGCCACCGGTGCCGGGACGTCCCCCAGAACCCGGGAAAGACCAAGGAGCGACAAGCCATGACCGTGACCGTCGAACCCGCGGGCGGGGACCGGCCCCCGACCGCCGCCACAGCACCGGCGGTGGCCGCGCCCCGTTCCAGGAGCCGGGACCGTTTCCTCGACTTCCTGCGCCTGTTCGTCATGGTCCTGGTGGTCATCCAGCACTGGTGGCTGCCGGTGCTGACCGTGCAGTCCGAGGGCGAGCTCGCCGCGACCAGCGTCCTGAGCACACCGGGCGGGTTCGCGCTCACCTGGGTGTCCCAGGTCATGCCGCTGATCTTCTTTGTGGGCGGCGCCGCCAACCTGATCAGCTGGCGTTCGGCCCAGAACCGGGGCGAGTCCGCCTCGGTCTGGTGGGCCAAGCGGCTGCGGCGGCTGGCCTGGCCGGTGGTGCCCCTCGCGGTGGTGTGGATCCTCGCCTCGCACCTGGCGGTCCTGGGCGGAGCCCCCCAGCAGCCGGTGCTGGTCGGCGCGGGGGCGGCGGGCATGGTCCTGTGGTTCCTGGCCGCGTACGTGCTGGTGGTGGTGGCCACTCCGATCCTGGTGGCCGCCCAGGACCGGTTCGGTTGGTGGGTTCCGGCGGCGCTGCTGGCCGGCGCGATGGTCGTGGACCTGAGCCGGTTCGGGTTCGGGGTGGAGGCCTTCGGCTTCCTGAACGTGGCCTTCGTCTGGCTGGCCGTGCACCAGCTGGGATTCCGGTACGCGACCGGTGCGATCCGCCGCCCCCACGCGGTGGGGATGGCCGCGGTCGGCGCCGTGACCGCCGTGGTCCTGGTGTACGTGGGGCCCTACTCCCTCAACATGACCGGCGTGTTCGCCGCCGAGACCTCGAACGTGGCCCCGCCGACCCTGGTGCTGGCGGCGTTGGGCGCGGTGCAGGTCGGCGTCGCGATGCTCCTGCGGGACTGGATCTCCGCGTGGTCGGACCGGCCCGGTCCGGCGCGGATGCTGGACCGCGTCTCGCCGCAGCTGATGACCGTGTACCTGTGGCACATGCTGCCGATCTCCGTGGTCGCCGGGGCCGTCGTGTACGGACTGGGGATCAACACGCCCGACCCGATGACCGGGCTGTGGCTGCTGTGGGGCGTGCTCGGCGTGGCGGTCCTGGTGCCGCTGCTCCTGCCGCTGGCCAACTGGGCGGTGCGGTTCGAGGAGCCGCCGAAGGTCCTGCGGGGCGACCCCGGGCTGGTCCGCGTGCTGGCCGCCGCCGCGCTGATCGGCGGAGGGCTGCTGGCCCTCACCGTGGCCGGTCTGGGCTTCGGTCTGGCGCCGGTACTGGGCCTGGTGGCCGTGGTCTCCGGTCTGCTGCTGACCGCCGCACCGCGTGCGCGCTCCGCCGTCGGGTCAACGCGAGCACAGCTTTTGCCCAGTTTCCTGGTTCGACCCGGTGGCCGGGACGGTTACCCCGGGTAGACCGGTGGGATGAACCCCAGACGCATCGCCTTCGAACGGCGCGGAAGCGGTCGCCCCGTGGTCCTGCTGCACGGGCTCGGGGATCGAAGACAGAGCTGGGAGGCGGTGTCGCCCCGGTTGGCCGCCGACTACGAGGTGGTCAGCGTGGACCTGCCGGGGTTCGGGGAGTCCCCGGCGCCGGAGCTGGACGAACCCTACGACGTGCACAGCCTGGTGCGGGTGATCCGGGAGTTCTGCGAGCTGCACGGGTTCGAGCGGCCGCACCTGGCGGGCAACTCCCTGGGCGGCTCCATCGCCCTGGAACTGGGGGTCCAGGGGGTGGCCGGTTCGGTGACGGTGTTCTCACCGGCCGGGTTCTCCGACCGGCTCGCCCGTTGGGGTATGCGCACGGTGGGCGCGGTGGCCAACCTCGCCACCCACCTGCCCATGCCGGTCAAGGAGCGGCTCGCCGACACCCCGCCCGCGCGTGCGGCCGCGCGCATCGCCCTGCGCGGCGACCCCTCCTCGCCCGAGGCCAAGGCGACCCGGTTCGGTATCCAGGGGCTCACTCCGGGGGCGCCGTACGTGCGCATGGTGCCGAGGATCGCCGACTACGACTTCACCTCGCGCCCGATCACCTGTCCGGTCACCATCGCCTGGGGCGACCGGGACCGGACCCTGCTGCCCTCCAGCGCCGAGCACGCCCACCAGCGGGTCCCCAACGCGCGCATGGTGTCGCTGCTGGGGGTCGGACACATCCCGATGGCGGACGACCCCCTCAGCGTGGCCGAGCACATCCGCTGGACGTGCAGCGCCGCCGACCGGGCCCGGAGAGGGGCGAGCGGAGCCTTCCCCGGGAGACGCGGCGCGGGATAGCGTGGCGGGCGGAACGACTGCCTGAGGAGGCACTGGTTTGACCACTTCGACACGCCCCGCGCCGGGGTCCCCCGCGTGGTTGGGAGCGGAGGAACGGCGGCTGGTCGACTTCGCCGCCGGTGCGGCCGTCCCCGACGGGTTCGGCTGGCTGGACGCCCGGGGCGGTGTGGAGCCCGACCGCCCCACCGAGACCTGGATCACCGCTCGCATGACGCACGTGTTCTCCCTGGCGCACCTGCGCGGTGACGCCCGCGCCGCCGGGTTGGCCGACCACGGGCTGGCAGCCCTCGCCGGTCCGCTGCGCGACGCCGAGCTGGGCGGATGGTTCGACGAGGTGCCGGCGGAGGATTCCACCAGTGCCCGGGAGCGCTCCCAGAAGCTCCCGGACAAGTCCGCCTACCCCCACTCCTTCGTCGTCCTGGCCGCCTCGTCCGCGACCCTCGCCGTCCGGCCGGGCGCGCGCGATCTGCTCGACGAGGCCCTGAGGGTGTTCGACACGTACTTCTGGGAGAAGGAGGCGGCCTGCGTCCGGGAGAGCTGGGACGCGGACTGGACCGTCACCGAGCCCTACCGAGGGGCCAACAGCGCCATGCACTGGGTGGAGGCGCTCCTGGCCGCCGGCGACGCCACCGGTGACACCGGCTGGACCCGCCGGGCCCTGGCCATCGCCGAACGCCTCGTGCACGGGGTGGCCGCCGCGCACGACTGGCGCCTGCCCGAGCACTTCACCCCGGAGTGGCGGCCGGTGCCGGACTACAACCGCGACCAGCCGGACCACCCGTTCCGCCCCTACGGCAGCACCACCGGCCACCTCCTGGAGTGGGCCCGCCTGCTCATCCACCTCGAACTCGCCCTGGAACGCGCGGGCGAGGCCGCCCCCGCGTGGCTGCGCGCCGACGCGGAACACCTCTTCGCCAACGCCGTCCGGCGCGGTTGGGGGGTGGACGGTGCGGAGGGGTTCGCCTACACCCTGGACTGGGAGGACCGTCCGGTCGTGCGCCAGCGCATGCACTGGGTGGTCGCCGAGGCCACCATGGCCGCGTGGGTGCTGGCCCGGCGCACCGGCGACACCGCCTACACCGAGCAGTACGAACGCTGGTGGGACTACGCCGACCGCTTCCACGTGGACCGCGAGCACGGCAGCTGGCGGCACGAGCTCGACCCCGGCAACCACCCCTCGGACGCGGTGTGGGCCGGCAAACCGGACGTCTACCACGCCTACCAGGCCGCCCTGCTGCCGCAGGTCGGGTTCTCGACCTCGATCGCGGCCGCCCTGCCCGGCAAGGGAGGGACACGGTGAGCGAGGAGGCAACGACCACCGAACCCGGAACGCCTCGGCTGGTGGTGGTCGGGGAGAACGTCATGGACCTGCTGCCCACCCGGCACGGCCTGGGCGTGCTGCGGGCCGCACCGGGCGGCGGCCCGGCCAACACGGCGCTGGCCGCCGCCCGACTGGGAACGCCCACCCGGTTGCTCGCCCGGATCGGTGCCGACGGCTTCGGGAATCTGATCCGGGAGCGCCTCCTCACCGGGGGTCTGGACCCCTCGGGGCTGGTCGCGGCCGAGGAGCCGTCCGCGCTGGCCCTGGCCACTCTCGGCGAGGACGGTTCGGCCCGCTACGACTTCCGCATGGACGACGCCGCCGACTGGCGCTGGCAGCCCGGCGAACTCCCCGGCACCCTGGAACCCGGCGTGGTGGCCCTGCACGCCGCCTCGATCGCCCTGTTCCGGGAACCGGGGGCCTCGCGGATCGAGGCGCTGCTGCGGCGCGAGCACGGTCGGGGGCAGGTGACGGTCTCCCTCGACCCCAACATCCGGGCCGATGTGGTCGGGGACCCGGCCGAGGCCCGCGCGCTGGCCCTGCGGCATGCGGCCCAGGCGCACGTGGTCAAGGCCAGCGACGAGGACCTCGCCTTCCTCTACCCGGAGTACACGCCGGAACGGGCCGCGCACGCCCTGGCCGCTCTCGGTCCGGCGCTGGTGGTGGTCACCCTCGGCGGGGACGGGGCCTTCGCCCTCTCCCACGGTGTGGTGGCCACGGTCCCCGCGCCGAGTGTGGAGGTCGTGGACACGGTCGGGGCGGGCGACTCCTTCATGGGAGCCCTGCTCCGCCGCCTCGACCTGGACGACAGGCTCGGCGAGCGGCCGCGGAGCCGCCTGTCCGGGCTGACCGAGGCGGACCTCACGGACCTGCTGACCTTCGCCGTCACCGCCGCCGCGCACACGGTCACCCGGGAGGGGGCCGACCCGCCCACCACCGCCGACATCCAGGAACGCCTCGCGGGTTAGACGTCCCCCCGGCGGGCGCACTCCCTCCCGTCGGGGCTCAGACCCGGGGGCTCCGGGGACGGGGAACCGTCCCCAGACCCTCGCGGGTCTGGGCCACGACGTGGTCCACCACGTCGGTCATCCGTTCCCGCCGCGCGTAGGCCAGGCGCTGGCGGTGGGCACCCGAGCCCACGGTGAGGACGCGGTCGAGCAGGGAGGACACCAGGTCCGTGTCGCCGGAGACGGCCAGGCCCGGCAGGGCGGCGCGGCGTACCCGCTCCATGGCGGCGCTCGCGGTCAGGGACTCGCCGGTCAACGGGTCGGGAACCACCCCCTCCAGCCCCTCCCGGGCGGCCCGCCACACTGCGGCGCGCAGGGCGTGCGTGGTGACGGCGGGAGCGGGGACCCCGTGCCGCACGTCGGTGAGGGCCCGCGTGGCCAGGCCACGGGTGAGGGTGGCGAAGAGCAGGGCCTCCTCCGCGGTGGCGGCCACGTCGCCCACCCGGATCTCCAGGGTGGGGAGGTGGTCGGAGAGGCGGATGTCCCAGTAGACCATGTGGCGGTCCAGGATCGCCCCGGTGGAGGTCAGCCCCCGGACGGCGTTCTCGTGCTCCTTGACGGTGCCCATCAGCGGCGGCGGTCCGGCGGACGGAAGCCGGTTCCAGGTGACCGTGCGCCAGCTGGCGTGACCGGTGTCCCGGCCGGACTGGAAGGGCGAGTTCGCGGCCAGCGCGACCAGGAAGGGCAACCAACGGCGCAGGTGGTCGCTGACGGCGACGGCGGCGGCGGGGTCGGGGATGCCGACGTGGACGTGGCAGCCGCACACCACGTGGGAGTCGCGCAGGGCGCCGAAGTGGGTGGCGATGGCGGCGTAGCGACGGCCGTCGCTGACGGCGACCGACGCGGGGTCGCCCAGGATCGGGGTGCCGGTCGCGGCGACGGCCAGGCCCGCGCCGTCGGCGGCCCGGTGGAGTTCGGCCCGTGCGGCCTCCAGGAACGCCCGGGCCTCCTCCGAGGTCGTGCACACGGGACTGTTGGCCTCCACCTGGGCCCGGGTGAACTCGCCGCACAGGTGGGGGCCGAAGGTGCGGGTGCGGGCCAGGACGTCGGGTGCGCGGGAGAGGATGCGGCGCGTGCGAGGGTCGACGACGAAGAACTCCTCCTCCACACCGAACGTCAGTGGTCGGTTCGCGGCGCCGACGGCGATGCGTCGGTCGTCCGCTGTCAGGGAGCGGTTCTCCATGCGGGTCCTCCGGCTGTCCGATCCAGTGTGTCCCGCACTGGATATCCCGCACGAGGACGGCGGCGACAGTGTCCCGCAGTGGACAAAAAGCTATCCACGAGTCGTTTGTATCGTTTGTCTGTTTCGCCGACGGCGCGCTCCCGCGCACGGTGTCCTGACTACCTGGACGGACGTGCGCGGCGTTCCGGAATCGCGCCACGAGGGTGACCGGTATCACTTTTCTGACACCGAAAAGCCGTTCTGACCACCGGTTTCGCTTGCGGAACACCATCCCCGAGACGGCACCCGCGAACCACCAGAACCCCCGTGCGCGGGCGCCACTCGCGGCACCGGGCGGGTATCGGTGAAACGACCAGTGTGTCCGTTCACATCTGCCGGAGCGGGGCGGCGCTGTGCGAATGTGAACAACGTGACGGAACGGTACACGGAGCCCCCGAGCGTACGTCTCCGGGGCCGGGACGCTGAGCGGAGGACCCTCGCCGACGCCCTGGGCGACGCGAGGTCCGGCCGAGGCGCTTCCGTGCTCCTCACGGGTGGTCCGGGCCAGGGACGGAGCCTCCTGCTCGATCACATCCGCGACACCGCAGGTGACTTCACCGTCCTCCACGTGGGCGGGGTCCGCACCGAGACCGACCTCCCCTGCTCCGGCCTCCAACGCCTCCTGCGCCCCGTAAGACCCGTGCTCGACCGACTCCCGGCGCCCCAGCGCGACCTCCTGCGCGAGGCCCTCACCCGGGGCGGCGGCACCGGCACGGACCGGTACCCGCTCTACACCGCCGTCCTCGAACTCCTCTCAGAGGCGAGCACCGAACGGCCCCTCCTGCTGTGCGTGGACGACGCCGAACTCCTGGACGCCACCTCGCTCGACGCCCTGGCGTTCGCCGCGCGGCGTCTCACCGGGACCCGGATCGCCGCCGTGTTCGCGGCCCGGGACGGGCACCCCCGACCCACCGCCCCCGGCCCGGTCCCGGGGGTGACCGAACTGGTCCTCGCCCCGCTGGAGGACCGCGCGGTGCACGACCTGCTCACCGACCGCGCACCCGCCCACCTGTCCTCCCCGGTCCGCACCGGACTGGTCCGCGCCGCGCACGGCAACCCCGCGGCCGCCCTCGGCTTCCTGGCGTCCCTCACCCCGGAGCAGGTCCGGGGCGAACGCCCCCCGCCCGAACCCCTCCCGCTCACGGCGCGGTTGCGCTCCGCGCAGCTCGCCCCCTACGAGGAGCTGCCCGACGACGCCAGGCGGCTCCTGCTGCTCGGTGCGCTGGCCGCCGAACCCCGGGTCCACCTGCTCCTGGACGCCATGCGCGAACCCGACGACCCCGAACCCGCACCCTCGGTGTCCACCCTCGAACCGGCCGAGGAACGCGGCCTCGTGCGGGTGGACGGCGACACCCTGGTCTTCCCCGACCCGCTCCTGCGGGAGGCCCTCGTCCAGGGCACCACCGCCGGCCGCCTGCGCGCGGCCCACCGAGCCCTGGCCGGGGTGACCGACCGCGAACACGCCCCGGTCGAGTTCGCCAGGCACGCCGCCTGCGGCGCCGAGGCTCCCGACGCCGACCTCGCCGACCGGATCGCGGCCGCCGCCAGGCGGGCCAAACGCCTGGCGGGGCCGCTCGCCGCCTCCCACACCAACGAGCGCGCCGCCGCCCTCACCCCCGACCCCGACGAACGCGCCTGCCGCCTGGCCACCGCCTCCTACGAGTCCCACCTCGCCGGAGAGCCCGAGCGCGCCGCGCGGCTGCTCGGGCGGGCCCGACCGCTCGCGGTCTCCGACCGCCGCCGGGCCGTGGTCGCCCTCATCGAGGCCGCGTTCGAGACGTGCGACGCCAACGCCGTCGACGCCGCCGAACGGTTGTACGCCGTCGGCCGCGACCTCATCCCGCACGACCGCACCCTCGCCCTGCGCGCCCTGGTCCGCTCCGCCGACAGCGCCTCCTACGCGGGGGACCCGGTCCGCCATGCCAGGGCCACCGAACTCGCCGTCCCACTGGTCCGCCCGGACGACCCGCCCTCGATGCGGCTGATCGCCGCCTTCCTGGAGGGGTGCACGGTCTCGTTCCGGGGCGACTACGTGAACTCCACCCCGCTGCTGCGCGAGGCGATCCGGCTCTCACACGGAATGAGCGCGCCCTCGGAGCTGGTGTGGGCGGGTATCTGCGGCCTCCGCCTGGGGGACGCCTCCTTCGTCCGCACCGTCACCACCCGTGCGGCGGAGTCGGCCCGATCCCGAGGTGAACACGCGTTCGTGCCCCCGGCACTGGCCTTCCTGGTCTTCTCCGAGTTCTGGAGCGGGCGCTTCCCGTCCGCCGCCGGGACCGCACTGACCGGGCTGCGCGCCTCCCGCGAGTCCGGCCAGTCCATCTGGGTCGCCCAGAACCTCGCCTCGCTGGCGATGATCGCCGCCATCCAGGGCGACGTCGACACCTGCCACATCCGGGCGCGCGCGGTGACCGCCCAGGCCGGAGAGAAGAGCCTCGGGCTGCCCTCCGCCCTGGCCTCCTGGGCCCTGGCCGTCCTCGAACTCTCACGCGGCAACGCCGCCGACGCCTTCTTCCGGTTGCGATCCCTGGTGCACGCGGGCCCCGGACACGGGCACCCCACCATGCGCCTGCTCACCGCCCCGCACTTCGTGGAGGCCGCGGTCCGCACGGGCAAGACCGGGTGGGCACGCGCCTCCCAGGCCGGGTACCGGGGCTGGGCCGAGGCCGTGGAGAGCCCGAGCCTCCTGGCCCTGGCCGCCCGCGGGGACGGTCTGCTCGCCACCGGGGAGGAGGCGGCCGACCACTTCGAGACCGCGCTCGACCTGCACCGGGCCTGCGGGGACGACGACGTCGAACACGCGCGCACCCAGCTGCTCTTCGGTGCCTCGCTGCGGCGGTCCCGCCTGCCCGGGCGCGCCCGCGAGCACCTGTACAACGCGCTGGAGACCTTCGAGCGCTTCGGGGCGCGGCTGTGGGTCCGGCAGACCCGCGCCGAGCTGCGCGCCATCGGGACCGCCGAACGCGGCCCGCAGACCCCTGCCACGGGGGACCTGACCGCCCAACAGCAGCAGATCGCCCAGCTGGTGGCGGGGGGCGCGACCAACCGTGAGGTGGCCGCGCACATGTTCATCAGCCCGCGCACCGTGGAGCACCATCTGCGCGGCATCTTCCGCAGGCTCAACATCAGGTCCCGAGTGGACCTGGCCCGACTCCTGAACTGAACACGTCCCGGGACCGGACGCGACGGCGCGTGCGGGCGCCCCGTCGCGCCGACCAGAGGATACCAACTGGTCGGTATGAGATCCGGCAAGGGGCCGGAGAGAGGCAGTCATGACAACGACCGCACCGGAACACCTCCTGACAGCGGACGGGGTGACCGTGCGCTTCGGAGGGCTCACCGCGCTCGACGACGTCGGACTCCGGGTCGACCCGGGCTCCGTCGTCGGTCTCATCGGACCCAACGGAGCGGGCAAGACCACCCTCTTCAACGTCCTGTCCGGGGTGCTGCGCCCCACCAGGGGAGCCGTCTCGTGGAAGGGGGCGCCGCCGCCCGGAAGGCGCACCCACCACCTGGCCAGGGCCGGGATCGCCCGGACCTTCCAGGGCCTCAACCTCTTCCCGATGATGCCCGTGCTCGGGAACGTGATGGTGGGCGCCGACCGCCTCGCCAGGGGCGGAGCGTTCTCCCTCGTCAGCGGCCTCGGACGGCACCACCGCGACGAACGCGAGCTCAGGGAGCGGGCCATGGCCGCCCTGGAACGCTTCGGCGTCGCCGAGCACGCCCACCGGCTGCCCGGCACCCTGCCCTACGGGGTGCAGAAGCAGGTCGCCCTCGCCCGGGCCTGCGCCGGCGAACCCGAACTGCTCCTCCTGGACGAACCCGCCAGCGGACTCTCCGGCCACGAGACCGCCGAACTGGCCGATCGGATCCGGGGACTCAGCCAGGACATGGCGGTGGTCCTCGTCGAACACCACATGGACCTGGTCATGGACGTCTGCGACCGTGTCGTGGTCCTCGACTTCGGCAGGGTCATCTCCTCCGGCACCCCCGACGAGGTCCAGGCCGACCCCGCCGTCACCCGGGCCTACCTGGGCACCTCCACCGGCCCGGCCACCGGACCCGACGACCGGAACGGGGACCCCCGATGACCCGGCCCCTGCTCACCGTCGAGGACCTCAGCGCCTCCTACGGCGCCGTCCGAGCCCTCGACGGCGTCAGCCTCACCGTCCCCGAACGCGGACTGTGCGCCGTCCTCGGGGCCAACGGCGCGGGCAAGACCACCCTCCTGCGCACCCTCACCGGCCTGCACCGCGCCGCTTCGGGACGGGTCCTGCTCGCGGACGAGGACATCACCCGGCTCCCCACGGAGAAGGTCATCACCCGGGGCCTGGCCCACGTCCCCGAGGGCGGCGGCGTGGTCGTCGAACTCACCGTGGAGGAGAACCTGCGCCTGGGCGCCCTCTGGCGCGCGGACCGACGCGACCGGACCACCCTCGACGAGGTCATGGACCTGTTCCCGCCCCTGGCGCAGCGCCGCGCGAAGGCCGCCGCCACCCTCTCCGGAGGGGAGCGGCAGATGCTCGCCATCGGCCGCGCGCTCATGGCCCGGCCCCGCGTCCTGCTCCTCGACGAACCCTCGCTCGGCCTCGCGCCCCTGATCACCCGGCGCATCCTCGACCTGCTCCGCGACCTGCGCGACCGCACCGGCCTCACCGTCGTCCTCGTCGAACAGAACGCCGCCGGGGCCCTGTCCGTGACCGACCACGGCTACGTCCTCAACCAGGGGAGCGTCGTGGCGGAGGGGCCCTCCGCCGAGCTCCTGGCCGACGACCGCACGCGCCACGCCTACCTCGGCTTCTGAGGGAGACCCATGAACTACTTCGTCACCCTGACCCTCAACGGGCTGGCCTCCGGGGCGGCCTACGCGGCACTGGCACTGTCCCTGGTGATCATCTACCAGGCCACCCGGCTGGTGAACTTCGCCCAGCCCGCGCTCGCGCTGCTGTCCGTCTACACCGCCTACACGGTCACCCAGCTCACCGGTTCCTACTGGCTCGGGTTCGCCGCCGCCCTCACCGCCGGGCTGCTGGTCGGCGCCTTCGTGGAGCGCGTCATCATCCGTCCCATCGCCCGCACCTCCCAGCTCAACGCCATCATCGTCACCCTCGGCCTCCTCCTGGTGGTCCAGGGCGGGGTCGGCATGGTCTGGGGCAACGAGCAGCACGGCTTCCGCTACGCCTTCAGCTACGTGGGCCGCTTCGCCCCCTCGGACGTGTTCGCCCTGGTCTCGGTGGGGGTGGTCGCCCTCCTGCTGTTCGCCCTGTACCGGTTCACGCCCCTCGGACTGCGGATGCGCGCCGCCGCCTTCCACCCGGAGGCGGCCCGGCTCAGCGGGGTGCGGGTCGGCCTCATGCTCACGGCGGGCTGGGGCATCGCCTCCCTCATCGGCGCGCTGGCGGGCATGCTCGCCGGACCGCCGTTCATCTCGCCGAACGTCTTCGACGTCGTGTTCGTCTTCGGGATCACGGCGGCGGTGGTGGGCGGCCTGGACAACCCCTTCGGCGCCGTGATCGGCGGTCTGCTCATCGGGCTCGGTATGTCGTACGTCTCCGGGTTCCTGGGGCCCGAACTGGCGACCCTCGCCGCCCTCGTCATCGTCGTGGCCGTCCTGAGCGTGCGCCCCGACGGCATCCTCTCCCGACCGACCGCGCGAAAGGTCTAGCCAGCCATGCCCCTGCCCGTCCGCCACCTGCTCCTGGCCGCCCTCGGCCTGGCCGCCGTCGCCGGGCTGCTGTCCGTGACCGGCGACCTCACCGCCCTGCGCATCGCCGCGGTCGGGTACACCATGCTCGCCGTCGCCGGACTCCAACTGCTGGTCGGCGGCTCCGGACAGGTCTCCCTCGGCCACGGCGCGTTCATGATGATCGGCGCCTACTCCATGGCGCTGCTGGTCCTGCACCAGCCGACCCTGCCGCTGGCCGCCAACCTCGGCGTCATCGTCGTGGTGTCCGTGGCGGCGGGCGTCGCGGTCGGCGCCGCCACCGCGCGCCTGCACGGCCCCTACCTGGCCGGGGCCACACTCATCCTGGCCGTCGGCCTGCCTGGGCTGGCCCACCGGTTCCACGCGTTCCTCGGCGGCAGCAACGGCCTCAACATCCGTACCGCCGGGGCCCCGCCGTTCCTCGACGGACTCGTGACCACCAGCGAGTGGCGGGCCCTGGTCGTGTGGACCACGGTCGTGCTCGGCCTGGCCGTGCTCGCCACGATCTCCGCCGGGCGCCTCGGCCGCCGCATGCGCGCCATCCGGGACGACGAGACCGCCGCCGCCATGGCGGGCGTCCCCGTCGGCGCCACCAAGGTCGTCGCCTTCGTGATCGCCTCGGCGGCGGGCGGCCTCGCAGGCGGCCTCCAGGCCTACGTGCTCGGCACCGTCACCCCCAGCAGCTTCACCCTCGTGCTCTCGCTGACCCTGCTCGCCGCGCTGGTGCTCGGCGGCATCGGCAGCCTGTGGGGCGCTCTGTGGGCCTCGATCGCCATCGTCTACCTGGACGTGTGGGCCACCGACCTCGCACGGGCGGCGGACCTGGGACGCAACGCCGAGAACAACCTGCCGGTGGTGTTCTTCGGCGTCGTCCTCATCCTCGTCCTGCGCTTTTGGCCCCTCGGCGTCCACGGCGCCCTCCGAAGCCTCGGAGCCCGCCTTCGGGCGGTCCGCTCCGACACCTCCTCGAGAACCCCCCAGTGAAGGAGACAACCATGCGCGAACACGGAACCCGGGTCCTGTTGGCCCCGGCCCTGGCCCTGGTCATGCTGGCCGCGGCCTGCTCGGGCGCGGGCGAGGTCGGCCAGGGGGCCGACGTCGACCTGGACGTGGCGCCGGGCGTCACGGACGACGCCGTCGTCATCGGCACCCACCAACCGCTCACCGGTCCGGCCGCACCCGGGTACCTGGCGGTCTCCCAGGGAGCGGGGGCCGTGTTCGACTACGTGAACGACCAGGGCGGGGTCAACGGGAGGCGGATCGACTACCGGGTCGAGGACGACGGCTACGACCCCTCCCGGACCATCGACGTCACCCGCCAACTGGTCATCGAGGACGAGATCTTCGCGATGGTGGGCGGCCTCGGCACGCCCACCCACGGAGGAGTCATCGACTACCTCAACGACGAGGGCGTGCCCGACGTCTTCCCGGCCTCGGGTGCCCTGGCCTGGAACAACACGGAGGAGCACCCGCTCACCTACGGCTGGCAGACCGACTACACCAAGGAAGCCAAGATCCAGGGCGAGTACATCACCGAGAACTTCCCCGGGCAGGACGTCGGCTACCTGTTCCAGAACGACGACGTCGGCGAGGACTCCCAGGCCGGACTCGACCAGTACCTGTCCGACGAGGTCGTGGCCCGCGAGCACTACGAGTCGGACATCCCCGACCTCGGCTCGCAGATGGCGGAGTTGGAGAACGCCGGGGCGGAGGTGGTCGTCTGCTCCTGCATTCCGGCCTTCGTCGCGCTCGGCATGCTCGAGGCCGCCCGGATCGGCTACGAGCCCCAGTGGGTGATCTCCAGCATCGGCGGGGACACCGCCACGCTCCAGGCGCTGCTCACCGAGTTCACCGAGGACACCGACGCGGAGGGCGTCCCGGCCGACGCCTTCCTCGAAGGGGCGGTCGTGACGAGCTACATGCCGCGCGTCGAGGACGAGGACGACGAGTGGGGCCGCTTCTTCGTGGACGTGTACGAGGAGTACGGGCACGGCGGGCCGCCCACCAACACGCACATGTTCGGCATGACCCAGGCCGTCATGTTCGCCCAGGTCCTGATGTCAGCGGGGGAGGACCTCACCCGCCAGTCCCTGGTCGACGCCCTGGAGACCCAGGAGTGGCAGGGGCCGGGTTTCACGCCCTTCTCCTCCAGCGAGGGTGACCACGGCGGCCACCAGGGCGTGTACGTCGTGCGGTTCGAGGCGGGCGGCGCCATCGAGATGGTCCAGGAGGCCCGGGTGACCGACCGCGAGGACGGCCCCGTCGAGGAGGTCGACTTCGAGCGGCTCTCCCCGCAGGACCTGCCCTTCCACGACTAGTCCCGCAGTCCCGGCAGCTGTCGCGGCCCCTGGCACCCGAGGGGCGCTCGCCCCGCTCCGTTCACTGTGTGCCGCACCCCGTTCTCCCGTGGGGGAGGGCGGGGTGCGGACGCTTCCTCCGCGGAGCGGGAGGGCCCCGGGAACGCGGGGACGGCCGGGTCGCTCCGGAGGGGACGCCTGGTCGGGTCCGGAACCCGCGAGACGAGCGCGTCCAGTGCGCCGTACGACGGATCTAGGCCAGAGAACCCGTCCCCGCACCGAGTGAGTCCGAGACGAACTCGGGGAAGGAGCGGGGAGCCCTGCCGGTGACGTCCTCCACCACCGTGGTCGTGCGGTCCTCCGCCCCGGCGGCGATCCGCTCGTCCATGGCGGCCAGCAGGTCCGCGAACCGCGCGGGCAGCCCGTGCCCCTGATGGAGCCGGGACAGCTCGGCCACGCTGACACGGCGGTGCCGGACCGGACGCCCGGTCGCCTCGGTCAACGTGGCGGCGACCTCGTCGAAGCTCAACGGTCGCGGCCCGGTCAGCACCAGGTCCGCTCCGGCCGGAACCTCGCCCATGAGCGCACGCGCCGCGACCGCCGCGATGTCACCCGGGTCGATGAAGGGGGTCCTGCCCTGCCCGGTCGCGCTCACGATCTCACCGTCGCGCCGGTGGGAATCGGCGTGCGGGTGGTTCCCGGTGAAGTTGCTGGAGAACCAGGTGGGACGCAGGACCACCGGGTGGGGGACGAAGGAGCCCAGGCGGGCTCCGAGCGCGCCGGGACCCGGGGCTCCGACCGGCACCGCGGACGAGCCGAGCAGGACCACCCGCTCCACGCCCTCGGCGCGGGCGGTCTCCAGGAACGGGACGACCGGGGTCTCCGGGTCGGTGGCGCCGGGGGGAGCCACCAGGTACACCGCCCGGACGCCCCGTAGAGCGTCAGCGTGGGTGGTCGGGTCGGCCCAGTCGAAGCGCACGTCGGCGCCGGGGGAGCGCCCGGCCCGTCGGACGGGAGCGCCGTGGTCGGCCAGGAGGCGGGCGAGGCGGGAGCCGGTCGTCCCGGTGGCTCCGGTGATCAGGATCGTCACAGCGCGGCCTCCGCGTCCGGTCCGAAGTCGAGCGGGTTCCAGTAGTCGCGGTAGTGCCGGATCAGGCCGCCGGAGATCGTCAGAACGGCCACGTAACGTGCTGTGTAGGGTGCGTCGGTGGGGACCCTGCGTCCGCTCACCGCCAGTTCGGCGACGATGACGTCCGGGGCGGTGGTCTGGTGGACGGTGACGTCGTGCACGCTCAGGACGTTGAGCTTGTCGGTGTAACCGGCCAGGTAGGACTCGATCGTCTCTCGGCCTTCGAGGCGTCGGGGAGCTCCCGGGGGCGCGAAGGGGAACTCCATCACGGCGTCCTCGGCGTACAGGGCGGTGAAGGCCCGCATGTCGTGGGAGAGCAGGTGTTCGCTGGCGCGGTGGAAGACCGTCGTGGGGCTGTCGGGCACAGTCGCTCCTCTAAGCTGTGACACATAATCGGACCGATGGTCCGTTTCGACTATAGCGGACTGTCGGTCCGTTTTGGGGGTGGAGTCCGTGCGGGCGGACAAGGCGCGTAACCGAGAGGCGATTCTGGCGGCGGCGGCCCGTCTGTTCGACGAGGCGGCCGACCCCGACCAGATCTCGATGGACGCCGTGGCAGGGGCCGCAGGGGTCGGCAAGGGTACGGTCTTCCGCGGCTTCGGAGACCGCAGTGGCCTGATCCGGGCGCTGTACGACGAGTACGCCGCCCGTGAGTTCCAGGCCCTGCCCGAGAACGTGCCGGACCTGCTGATCCGTGTCTGGGACTTCAAGCGGCGGCACCGGGTGCTGGCGCTGGCGCTGGAGCAGGAGGGCTTCGCCAGTCCGTACGGCAATGAGAGCTACGACCGGCTCCACCGGCACCTGGCGGACCTGGTCAGTCGGGCCCGGGGGCCGCGCAACGCCGACTTCCTCGCGCACGCGCTGTTGGCCGCCGTGCGTGGCGACCTGGTCGAGTACGTACGGGAGGAGTCCGGGGTGGACCCGAGGGAGGGCCTGCGCGAACTGGCGCGGTCCGTCCTGGGGCGGTCAGGCGGGGACGGGGTGGCCGGGGTGGCCGGACGAGGCCAGGACCCGATCGACGAGGTCCCCGACGAAGGTGCGTGAGGGCGGCTCCGCCTGGAAGGAGGTCCTGGCCAGGACACCGCCCACCAGGAGTGCCAGGGACGGTTCGACGTCCTCCGTGGGCAGGTGGGCGCGCAGCACCGACGCCAGTGAGCTGGTGCCCGCCTCGCCACGCCGTTGGCGCGGGTCGTCGAGGTCTTCCCCTGGGTCGGGGAGACGCCACCGGCCCTCTTCCCCGTGACGTCCGTGCTCGACGTCCTCGGAGGGCTCGGGGTCCTCCTCCCGGCGCTCACCCGCGTCCTGCCCGGGCTGACCGTTCTGGCCGCCGCCGGATGCGCCGGGCTCCAGCTGTCCGCCATCGCCTTCCACCTCCTCCGGGGCGAGACCGACGTCCTCTTCAACGTGGTCGTGCTCGCGCTGGCGGTCCTGGTGGCCTGGGGCCGCTGGTCCCGGGTGCCCCTGGAGCCCAGGGCGTGAGATGACGGCGACCACGGGAAAGGGCCGGTGGGGAGGGGATCCCCACCGGCCCCGACCGGGCCTCATCGCGACGACCCGGCCACCCGATCAGGCGCCGTGCGGGCAGGAGTCCCGGTAGTCGGAGAAGTCGGTGCCGATCCCCGTGCGGGGCGGCGGGCACAGGAACTGCTCATAGCGCTCGTCGTCGTCCACGAACCGCTTGAGCCACGAGATGCCGTACTTCGCGATGGTGGTGTTGGAGACGTTCGGCGCGAAGTGGCTCGCGCCGCGCAGCTCCAGGTAGGCCCGGTCCAGGGAGCTGGGCAGGCTCTCGTACATCGGGATGGCGTGCGAGCGGACCGACGCGGTGACGTCGTTCTGGGCGCCGACGACCAGCGTGGGCGTCTGCACGCTCGACCAGTTCTTCTGCGTGTGCCAGGGGGTCAGCGGGATCGCCGCGCGCAGCTCCGGCCGTGAGTCGACGGCGGCCAGGGTCCCGCCACCGCCCATCGAGTGCCCCATGACGGCCATGCGGTCACCGTCCACGCGGTCGCTCACCGCGCTGCGGTCGGCCAGGTAGTCCAGGGCGGACTCCAGCTGGCGGCCCCGACTGTTCGGCTGGTCGTACCGGGTGTTGGTGTCGATGGTGAACACCACGAAGCCCTGCGAGGCGAAACGGTGCCCGTACCAGGACATGGACGACTCACTGGCCGTGTAGCCGGGGGCGACCACCACGCCGCCGAAAGTGCCCTCGGAGGTGTCGGTCGGATAGTAGATGGTTCCGCCGCCGAAGCCGCTCACCAACGAGGACACGGAGGCGGTGGCGGTGTCGAAGTGGCCCCGGGGCGCGGTGACGCTCTGCTCCGTCGGGGCCGGACCGCGTTCGTGCGGATTGGCGGCCTGGGCCGGGGCGACGGCCGCACCCGCGCCGAACAGGGCCAGACCCACCACCAGGGCGGACTTCGCGGCGACCGCCGCCGCCCAGGAGCGGGTGCGCGGCACCGGGGCGGTCGGGTGGGCGGGGGCGCTCCGGCGGGAGCGGGCGGTGCGGGGTACCGGTGAGGGGGACATGGGGGACAGGGGATGGTCGGTACTCACGTCGTCTTCCTTTTCTCGCGCAGCGGGAATCCACGGGTCGCCGTGGACGCCACGGATCCGTTTTCCCGTCGGTAATCGCGGGGGGAACGCACGGGATATCCACCCGTTTCCGTGGGCGTGCGTTCACTATGAAGACGAAGGTGTGAACACGCATCCGTTGAACCACCAGTGCTTGCGGCGCCCCAGTTCACGCGTTCGAAAAGGGACGACCGCCGTTTCACCGGCCCATACCGCGCCACCAGCTGAGCAGCCTGCCCAACAGGTCCTCGGGCGGCTGCTCCTCCTCGGCCACCGCCGGGACCTGCTCCATCTCCTGGGTCTGGAGCTCGGGAGGCTCGCTCAGGCGACCGGGTGTGAACGTGACCGGCAGTTCCCGCGACCCGTGCAGGAACGGCGACGCCAGCGGGCGCAGCTCCTCCGGGGGCACCGAGAGCCGCAGCCCGCCCAGCCGCTCCTGGAGGACGGTCACCCCGGTCGAGGCCACGAGGCGGCCCAGCGACCGGGCGGGGCAGCTGTGCGGACCGGCCCCGAAGGTCAGGTGGGCGCGGCTGCCGCTGGACACCCCGGTGTCCGGGTCCGACCTGCCCCGCCGCACGGCCGGGTCGCGGTGCGCGGCGTCGACCCCGAGGTAGAGGGCGTCGCCCTTGCGCACCCGCGCGTTGCCGATGCGCACGTCCTGGAGCGCGACCCGGCCGGCCAGGAGCTGGAGGGGGCTGTCATTCCACATGATGTGGTCCAGGAGGTCGTGCGTGGACAGCCGTGCGTCCGTGTTCGCGGAGCGGATGCGGTCGTCGGTGAGCAGCGTGCGCATCGTGTTGCCTATGAGGTGGACGGTCATCATGTGACTCGCGCTGACCACCAGGGACGCCGCGTAGGCCACCTCCTCCAGGGTGAGGTCCGTGGAGCGTTCGAGCATCCAACTGGTCAGGTCGTGCCCGGGTTTGTCGGCCTTGCGGGCCACCAGACCGGCGAAGTACTGCTGTAGGCCGGTGATGGAGTCCTCCGACCGCTGGGAGTCCTCGCTGAAGATGACGGCGGTGAGGTCGTTGAGCATGTGGCCGTAGCTGTCGGGCAGGCCGAAGAGCCGGTTGGCCACCAGCGCGGGGAGCAGCTGGGCGTAGTCGCCCACGAGGTCGGCTTCGCCGTCCCTGACGAACCTGTCGACCAGCCCGTCGGCGATCCGGTGCACGGTGCGGGCCATCGCGGTCATGTCGATCCTGGCCAGCCCGTCCATGATGGGCGCGCGCAGCCGGGCGTGCTCGGAGCCGTCCGCGTAGAAGGCGTTGGGCAGCCAGGTCATCATCGCGACGGTGTTGTCGAGGTCGACACGGCCCTCGGTCGCCTCGCGCCAGTTGCGGGTGTCGCGGGAGAACAGGTGCGGCTGCTGGAGGACGGCGAGGCTCTCCTGGTAGCCGAGCAGCAGCCAGGCGCGCACCCCGGGATCCAGCTGGACCGGGACGATCGGGCCGTGCCGTTCGCGCAGGCCCTGCCAGAGTTCGGCACGGCCCTCGGGCGGGGTGGGGTCGTAGAGGCGGACGTGGTCGACCGGGCAGCCCTGGGCGGAGGGGGAACCGGGGGTCTGGGCGCCCTGTTCCGCGCCTGGTCCCGAGTTCTGGGAGTCACCGTGCTGAGTCGTGGTCATTTCGGGTGGCGGACGCCCGGAAAGGGATTCACGGGGCCGCTTCCCTCCCTTCGAGGAGACGTGGCTCTGTCATGGTGACGGGAAGGGGGAAGCGGGAGATCCCGAAATCGCTTCGGGGCGGTGGCCGGGGATCGAGCCAACCTGGTCGTGGCATTCTAGGATCGTCGTCACCGTATTTCAACAGGAACGGATTATTCGCGCCGCCCCCTTTCGTGTCCGGTGTTTGTTTCTTCTCTTTTGTCCCGTGCTGGGTGGCTGACCCGAGAGTGCCGGATTGTCACTGGTGCTCCCTAGAGTTACCTGTGTGAGCGATCGATGGAGTACCGACGAAGTCTGGGCTCTGGCTCCGGACCCCTCTTCACACAAGGCCGCTCTCAAGGTGGCCAAGGCGGGATCGTGGCCCCAGAGCGGAGTGGTCGTCGCCGACGGCGGCGGCACCTCGGCGGTCTGGGGTGAGTGCAAGGGGAGCGGGAGCAAGCCCTACCTGGCGGCCGCGCACCTGGACGGGGACGGCGGCCCCGCCTACAAGTGCAGCTGTCCCAGCCGCAAGATCCCCTGTAAGCACGTCCTGGCCCTGCTCTCCCTGTGGAGCCAGGACACCGTGGCCGAGCGCGCGGACCGGCCCGAATGGGTCACCACGTGGCTCTCCGGCAGGGTCGCCCGACAGGAGCGTGCGAGCGGCGCCGCCGCCTCCGCCCCGGTCGACCCGGACAAGGCCGCGGCCACCCTGCGTGCGCGGGAGAGGACGGTCGCCGCCGGGCTCGAGGAGCTCCGGCTGTGGCTGCACGACCAGGTGGACGGCGGTCTCGCCGAAGTCCCCAAACTCGGCTACGAGCACTGGGACCGCATGGCCAAGCGCCTGGTGGACGCCAAGGCGGGCGGCGCCGCGTCCCTGGTCACCCAGCTCCCCCAGAACGGCGGGGCCGACCGCTGGCCGGACCGCCTCCTGGAACGCCTGGGCATGCTGCACCTGCTGACCGACGGCTACCTCGCGGGTGAGGGCGGCGACCCCCGGTTCCGGGCGGTGCTGCGCTCCCGGGTGGGCATCACGACCCGCTCCGAGGAGGTCCTGGCCAGCGGGGAACGGGTGCGGGACACATGGCGGGTGCTCGGACACCATGACGCCCTCACCCCGGACCGCATGCGTAGCCGCCGCCAGTGGCTGCACGGGGGCTCTACCGGCCGCCTCGCCCTCTCCCTCACCTTCGCCCGGCCCACCCAGACCCCCGACTCCGTCTTCCGGCCCGGCACCGAGTTCGAGGGCGAACTCGCCTTCCACCCGGACGGCCGCCGAGCGGTCCGGGTCGGCCAGGGAACCGAGGGACCGGCCTCGCGCCCGCCCGGAGGCGGCGTCGACCAGGCCCTGGACTCCTTCGCCGAGGCCCTGGCCGAGGACCCGTGGCTGGAGGCCTGGCCCGTGGTGCTGGAGAACGCCGTCCCCGCTCGCGCCGAGGGCTGGCACCTGGCCGATCCCACGGGGGCCTCCCTCCCCCTGAACCAGGGGGAGCTGTGGCGGCTCCTCGCGGCCACCGGCGGACGCCCCGCCACCATCGCCGCCGAATGGTCGCCCGGCACCGGCCTGAGCCCCATGACCCTGTGGGACGCCGACGGAAAGGCAGTCGCGCTGTGAACCCGACCCCCACCGACCACTCCCGGGCCCCCGAGCCCGGAACGGCCTCCCCCGAGACGGCCTCCCCCGAGGCCGCATCCCCCCAGACCCCCTCCTGGGACCGGCTGGTCTCCACCGCGCTGGTCGGCACCACCCGCCGCACCGTCCCGGACCTGCCCGACCTGCCCCGCGCCACCCGCGAGGGCGCCGCCGGGCTGCTGGACCTGGTCGCCCTGGACGCCGTGCGCACCCGCGCCGGGTACACGGCGCACACGGCGGACCCCGTCACCCCCGACGCACCCGACACCCGTCCGGACGTCGGGCCCGCCGCGAACCACCGGCTGGACGTCATCCTCACCACCCGTCCCGAACTCCTGCCCGAGTGGCTGGGCCGCGCCGCACGGGGCGGACGGAGGGTCAGTCACGTCCACGTCCCCGACCTGCTGGACCGCGCCTCCCGGGACAGCTCGCTGCGCCCCCTGGTCGCTCCCGTCGTCGGGGAGCGCGGCACCTGGCTGGCCTCGCACAACACCGCGTGGTCGTTCATCGCACGCGAACCCCTGCCCACCGACGTCCACACCGACGCCGCCTGGAAGGAGGGCACGTCGGCGCGACGCCGCCGGTCCCTGTTCGCCCTGCGCGGCACCGACCCCGCAGCCGCCCGCGACCTCCTCGCCGAGGTCCTGCCACAGGAGAGCAGGAGCGAGGAGAGACGCGCACTCCTGGAGGCCCTGGCGGTCAGCCTCGGCCCCGACGACGAGGCGGTGCTGGACCAGGCCCTGGACGACCGCGCCGCCAGCGTGCGCGGCCTCGCCCTGGCCCTGCTCACCCGACTGCCGGACAGCGCCCACGCGCACCGGCTCCGCGCCCACCTGCGGGCCCACCTCGGGCGCTACCAGGGACCTCCGCGCGCCGTCGACGTGGTCGACATGGACGTCCCGACCGCCGACCAGCTGCGCGACCTCGCCCTGGTGCCGCCGAAGAAGCGGCCGGAGGCGCGCCGGGCCCGCTGGGAGCTCGGCCGCGTCCTGATCACCCACGCGCCGCTGGACACCTGGACGGCGTTCCTGGGAACCGACCCCGCCGGAGTCCTCGACCTGGCCGAGGACGAGCAGGACCTGCGCGAGGCCCTGGCCGACGCGGCCTGCCTCCAGGCCGCCCCCGACTGGGCCCGCGCCGTCCTCGACCACCCCGGGGCCGGGCTGGCCCAGCTGCTCCGCGCCGGAGGCCGCAACCGGGAGTGGCCGCGCACCCAGGAACTCCTGGCCGCGCTGCCGGTCGGGGAGCGGTGCGACCGGGTCGTGGCCGCACTCGCCTCCGTGGCTGCCGGCCCGACCACCGGGAAGACCGACCTCCACGTCCTCGGAGAGGTCCTGCACACGGTCGACGCCCCGTGGACCCGCGCGCTCTCCGACGAGGTCACGCGCCGGCTCACCGGCCCGATCGGGACCCGCGACTCACGCGGCTACCGCTTCCTCTGCGAGGCCGCCGCCGAGCACATGCCACCCGAACACCTCGACCTCCTGCCCAAGGAACCACCCCTCGAGGAGGAGGGCCCCGCCTACCTCCGCCTCCGCGACACCCTCCGATTCCGCCTCGACATGCACAGGGAGCTCTAGTTGACCACCTCCGCCACCGGCTCTGGCATCAGCACCGACGCCGCCAGCGCGCTGCGCCCGCACGCCGAGCAGACCTACGCCGCCGAGCTCGAGGCCCTGGCCGGGGCCGACGACCGCCAGCGCCCCCCGGGCTGGCGGCTCTCCCCGTGGGCGGTCACCCAGTACCTGCTGGGCACCACCCTCGACGACGGCACCGAGATCACGCCCAAGTACATCGGCTCGCGCCGGGTGGTCGAGGTGGCCGTGGCCACCCTGGCCACCGACCGCGCCCTGCTGCTCATCGGTGTCCCCGGCACCGCCAAGACCTGGCTGTCCGAACACCTCGCGGCGGCGGTCTCCGGTGACTCCACCCTGCTGGTCCAGGGCACCGCCGGGACCTCTGAGGAGGCGGTCCGGTACGGCTGGAACTACGCCCGCCTGCTCGCCGAGGGACCCTCGGAGGCCGCGCTCGTCCCCAGCCCGATCATGACCGCCATGGCGCGCGGTGCGATCGGGCGCATCGAGGAACTCACCCGTATGCCCTCCGAGGTGCAGGACGGCCTCATCACCGTGCTGTCGGAGAAGGCGCTGCCCGTGGCCGAGCTCGGCGTCGAGGTGCAGGCCCAGCGCGGGTTCAACGTCATCGCCACCGCCAACGACCGTGACCGGGGGGTCAACGACCTCTCCAGCGCGCTGCGCCGCCGCTTCAACACCGTGGTCCTGCCCGTCCCGGACAGTGCGGAGGACGAGGTCCGCATCGTCACCCAGCGGGTGGAGCAGCTGGGACGCTCACTGGAACTGCCCGAGGTACCCACCAGCCTCACGGAGATCCAGCGCGTCGTCACCGTCTTCCGCGAGCTGCGCTCCGGAGTCACCGAGGACAACACCACCAAGGTGAAGTCGCCCAGCGGAACCCTGAGCACCGCCGAGGCGATCTCCGTGATCACCAACGGCATCGCGCTCGCCGCCCACTTCGGTGACGGGAGGCTGCGTCCCGCCGACGTCGCCGCCGGAATCCAGGGCGCCGTGGTCCAGGACCGCGTCTCCGACGGGGTGGTCTGGCGCGAGTACCTGGAGACCGTCGCCCGCGAGCGCGACGGCTGGGACGACTTCTACCGGGCCTGCCGTGAGGTGGGCGCCTGATGGGACGACCCCGACAGGGCACCGACAAGGTCAGTGTCCTCGGTGTCCGCCACCACGGTCCGGGTTCGGCCCGGGCCGTGGCGGCCGCCCTGGACGAGATCAAGCCCGACATCGTACTGATCGAGGGCCCGCCCGAGGCCGACGCGATCACCTCCCTGGTGGGCGGACTGGAACCGCCGGTGGCCCTGCTGGTCCACCTGGCCGACACCCCCAAGGCGGGGACGGCGCGTTCCAAGGAGGGGTGGGGGTTCTGGCCGTTCGCGTCCTTCTCCCCGGAGTGGGCCGCCCTGGTGCACGCCCACGGACGCGGAGTCCCGGTGCGCTTCTGCGACCTGCCCGCCGCCCACACGATCGCCGAGCGCATCGAACGGGCGGAGGCAGCAGAGACGGAGGCCGTCGAGAAGGAGGCGGGGCAGGAGGAGGACGACCAGCCCGCACCCCCGAGCGAACCCCCCAGGGTCCGCACCGACCCCCTCGGGGTGCTCGCCGAGGCCGCCGGGTACGACGACGCCGAACGCTGGTGGGACGACGTCGTGGAACAGCGCGGTGACGGCGAACCCTCGCCCTTCCCCGCGATCGCCGACGCCATGGCGGCCGTCCGCGCCGAGAGCGGGCCGGAGACCGGCCGCGACGCGCGCCGCGAGGCGTACATGCGCCAGACCCTGCGCGCCGTGCTCAAGGAGGGGTACGAACGGGTGGCCGTGGTGTGCGGTGCCTGGCACGCGCCCGCCCTGCGCGACCTGTACGACCACCCGGTCAAGGACGACGTCGCCCTCCTGAAGGGCCTGCCCAGGGTGCGGACCACCGCCACCTGGGTGCCGTGGACGCACGGGCGGCTCGCCACCGCCAGCGGCTACGGCGCCGGAGTGACCTCACCCGGCTGGTACCACCACCTGTTCACCGCCCCCGACCTGCCGATCCACCGGTGGCTCACCGACGCCGCCCGCCTCCTGCGCGAGGAGGGTCAGCCGGTCTCCTCCTCGCACGTGATCGAGGGCGTCCGGCTCGCGGAGAGCCTGGCCGTGCTGCGCGGACGGCCGCTGGCCGGGATCGACGAGGTCTCCGAGGCGGTCACCGCCGTCCTCTGCGAGGGCGAACAGAGCCGGGCCGCCCTCGTACACGGGCGGATGGTGATCGGCGAACGCCTCGGCTCGGTGCCCCCGGACACCCCCATGGTGCCGTTGCAGCGCGACCTCATGGCCGCGCAGAAGCGGCTCCGCCTCAAGCCCGAGGCCTTCGACCGCGACCTCGACCTCGACTTGCGCAAGGAGAGCCAGCGCGAACGCAGCGTCCTGCTGCACCGGCTGCGCGTGCTGGGCGTCGAGTGGGGGGTGCCGCGCGCAGCCGAGCACCACTCGAAGGGGACCTTCCGCGAGTCCTGGCGGCTGCGCTGGGACCCCGACATGGACGTGGCGCTGATCGAGGCCGCGCCCTGGGGGACCACCGTGGTCTCCGCGGCCACCGCCCGCGTGGTGGAGATCGCCGCCGAAGCGGAACTCCCCACCCTGACCGCGCTCACCGAACAGTGTCTGTTCGCCGAACTCGGCGACGCGCTGCCCGACGTGCTCTCCCTGCTCACCGACCGCGCGGCCACCGACAGCGACATCACCCACCTGATGTCGGCGCTCCCCCCGTTGGCCCGGTCGGCCCGGTACGGGAACGTGCGAGGGACCGACGGCGCGCACCTGCGCGCGGTCGCCCGAGAACTCCTGGCCCGCGTGTGCGTGGGCCTGGCCCCGGCGGTGCGCGGGCTGGACGACGACGCGGCGGCCAGGTTCGTCCGGTCGATCGACCAGACCCACGGCGCCGCCACCCTCCTGGACGAGGACGCGCGCGGCTGGACGGAGGCGCTGGAGTCCCTCGCCCGCCGCGACCAGGTCCCGGGGCGGATCGCGGGGAGGGTCAACCGCATCCTCGCGGACGCGGGCCGGATCACCACCGAGGAACTGCACCGGAGGCTCGGCCTGACGATGTCGCCCGGCACCGAACCCACGCGCGCGGCCGCCTGGCTGGAGGGCTTCCTCCAGGGGAGCGGGCTGATCCTGGTCCACGACGAGCGGCTGCTCGGCCTCATCGACGCGTGGCTGCTCAGCCTGTCCGAGGAGCGCTTCGTCGCGATCCTGCCGCTGCTGCGCCGCACCTTCGGGGCCTTCGGCGCGGCCGAACGCCAGGAGATCGGTACCGCCATCACCAGGGCGGACGGCGGCCGGACCACCACCGCGCGGGTGCGGCGCCCCGTCGACACCCGCCGCGCCGCCCCGGCCGTGGCCGCCGTGACCGCACTACTCGAAGGGAGCCGCGCGTGAGCACGGAAACCACCGAACGCGCCCGCCGCTGGCGCCTGGTCCTGGGGGAGAGGTCCCAGTGCGCGACCCTGACCGGGCGCGACCAGACCATGGACTCCGCGCTGGCCGCCCTGTACAACAAGGGCGACAGGTCCGCCGCCCCGGGCGACGACCGCGCCGGTGACCTGAGCTCCTCGGCGCCCCGGGTCGCGCGCTGGCTGGGCGACATCCGGGAGTACTTCCCGTCCACCGTCGTGCAGGTGATGCAGTCCGACGCCATGGACCGCATGGGGCTGCACCAGCTCCTCCTGGAACCGGAGATGATGCAGGCCGTCGAGCCCGACGTGCACCTGGTCGGGACCCTGCTCTCCCTCAACCAGGTGATGCCCGCCGAGGCGCGGGAGAGCGCCCGCACGATCGTGCGGGGGGTCGTCGACGACCTGGAGAGAAGGGTCGCGCAGAAGACCCGGTCGGTCATCCGCGGTGCCATCGATCGCTCGGCGCGCACCCACCGTCCCCGCCGGGTCTCGGACATCGACTGGAACGCCACGATCCGCCGCAACCTGGCGCACTACCTGCCCGAACACAACACGGTGATCCCGCAGACCCTCGTGGGGTACGGCCGCCGCAGCCAGGGTGTGCAGAAGGACGTGGTCCTGGCCATCGACCAGAGCGGTTCGATGGCCTCCTCCGTGGTCTACGCCAGCGTCTTCGGTGCGGTACTCGCCTCCATGAGCACGCTGAAGACGTCCCTGGTCGTCTTCGACACCGCCGTCGTCGACCTCACCGACGAGCTCACCGACCCCGTCGAGGTCCTCTTCGGCACCCAGCTCGGCGGCGGCACCAACATCAACAAGGCCATCGCCTACAGCCAGACGCTCATCGACCGCCCGCAGGACTCCATCTTCGTCCTGATCAGCGACCTCTACGAGGGCGGCGTGCGCGCCGAGATGCTCCAACGAGTGGCCGCCATGAAGTCCGCGGGTGTTCAGGTGGTGGTCCTGCTGGCCCTCTCCGACGAGGGCGCGCCGTTCTACGACCGCCAGAACGCCTCCGCCCTCGCCGACCTCGGCGTCCCGGCGTTCGCCTGCACCCCCGACGCCTTTCCGGAGCTCATGGCCGCGGCGATCCAGGGCCAGCCCCTGGACGCCTGGGTCGATAAGCACCTGGACGAGTGACCCGACCCCGGGCGGGGCCGAACCCCCTGCGGCCCCGCCCGGTACCTACGGTGACGAGTCGTCGGCGGACTCCGGTTCGGGGCAGCCGGCGTCCAGGTCGGGAACCGGCGTGAGGCTCACCGAGAAGCGGGTGACCTTGGTCAGGCCCTCTTCACGGTCCCACAGGAGGTCGACGTTGTTCGCCCCGTCGAAGTACAGCACCGGGCGGTCGGTGGTCAGCGGCGGCCCGATCCGGCTGACGGGGTCCTTCCCGGGCTCCACACACACCACGGACGGGACGACACCCGCGTGGCCACGGGCGGGACCGCCCGTGGCCTGGTAGGCGGCGACGTGGTCCAGACCCCGCCGGGTGTCCCGTTCGATGAGGACCGTCACCGACGTGAGCCCGCAGAAGAGAACGATCAGGGCGGCCGACAGCCACTGGAACAGCCGGAGGTCCCCTCGGACGGCGAGGTGGAAGTACTGGAGGAGCCCGAACACCCCGAGGGCGACGAGCAGTGCGAACAGCACCAGCGGCAGCGTGCCCGAGAGGGCGAAGAGTCGGGCGGGGCCGGTGATAGGGACATCCCCGGGAGAGATGCCGAAAGCCTGGAGGTAGACATCCAGGCTGAAGTTGCTCAGGGTGACCGCCCAGGGGGCGGCCAGAGCGGTCAGCCCCAAAGGGAGCCACGTGTTGATGCGTCCCTCGGGGATCCTGCGGAACATCTGCCACAGACCGAACAGGCAGGGGAGTGAGACCAGGAACGCGACGGCGGTTAGGGTCGGGATCTCCTCAGGCAGCCACAGGGCCACGTACAGGCAGATGAAAGCCACTCCGGAGCCGATCAGGAGGCCGGCGGCGATGAGGAAGCGCCAGTCGTCCAGCGGGTCCAGCGTCTCGGTGTCGGTGTCGGTGGTCGAGCCGGGAGGGTCCGGCGGACCGACCACCATGAGCCGGTCCGGTCGGCCCGCCTGCGGGTTGCGCGCCGCGAAGTCGGACAGCCGCGACCGCGCCTCGGCGAGGGACACCGCCTGGAGCGTTCCCTTGGACCTCCAGAACATCAGGCCCCGGACCGGGGCCGCGAGCCACTCCCGCGCGGGCTGCCACCCACGGTGCATCACCAGGTACCTGCGGTACGGCGACGGTCCGGGGCGCAGCCGGGTCGCGAACACGACCCGGACCCGCACACCGGATCGGGCCGACACGTGGTGGAACTCGGCCAGGGCGGCCGCCGTGGAGCCCAGTGCCGCACCGGAGACCGCGACGCGTACGTCGTAGCGGCCCCTGCCCACCCTCTGGAACTGCCAGGGCTGGCCACCCACCGTTCCGAGGAAGGCCGCCTCGTCGTGGGGCTCGACCTCCACCCCGACGCGCACGACGTGGTCGTGGTACCGGGGCAGTTCGCCCTGCACCGGCTCGGGGGGAGGAGGCGGGGGCGGTCCGGGCGGTCGGTTGTCGGTCCGGGCCCGCCGACCGCGGAGGAAGAAGCGCATGGAAACCTCGTCAGCTGGGGGTCGGGGGAAGCCTATGACGCGCTGAGGGCGATCCCGCTGGGAAAACCGCTGGCTTCGGGCGGGCGGGTGGGGCTAGCCTGCGTCCATGCCGCTCGCGAAAGAGCTGGCCGCCCTCTAGCGGCGGCCTGATCCCTCACACAGTTCCGACCGCCGCATCAGCTTCCATGCCGGTGCGGTCCTTCGGGCTGCCCGGTGTCCTCCTCTCCACACCGGACGTACCCGTGAACACTTCTCTGTCCACAGGCAGTGGCGGCGGCACCACCGTGCTCGTCACCGTCCTGCTCTCCACCCTCCTCCTGCCGCTGGCGCTGACCGGGGCCTCCGTCGCGCTGCCCGACATCCAACGCGACCTGGGCGTGGGGCTCACCTCCGCGCAGTGGGTGGTCAACTCCTACAACGCCTGCTTCGCCGCCTTCCTGGTCAGTGCGGGGTCGATCGCCGACGCGGTCGGACGCCGCCGGGTCTACGCCTTCGGCGTGGTCCTCTTCTTCGTGAGCGGACTCCTCAGCCTCCTCGTCCAGGACATCGGGGCGCTGGTCGCCCTGCGTGCCCTGGGCGGTGTGGGGGCGGCGGCCGCCGTGGCCGGAGGGGGGTCGATGCTCGCCCTGGCGTTCGAGGGACCGGCGCGCGCGAGGGCCTTCGGACTGCTCGGCACCGTGCTGGGCGCCGGAACCGCCTTCGGGCCCGCGGTGGCCGGACTGCTGGTCGAGAACCTGGGCTGGCGGTTCGCCTTCGCCGGACCCGCGCTGGTCGCCGGGGCGGTCCTGCTGCTGGTGACGCGGGTTCCCGCGATGCGCGGTGACGGACGGCCCGTGGACTGGCTCGGCGGAGCCCTGTTCACCGCCGCCCTGCTGAGCCTGATCGGCGGCCTCGTCGAGGGTCCGAGCCGGGGCGCGCCGGTACTGGCCGGTTTCCTGGCCCTGTCGGCGGCCCTGTTCGGCCTGTTCGCCCTGGTGGAGCGCCGTCGCGATGAGCCCCTGGTGGACCTCGGCCTGCTCGCCAACCGCCGGTTCGTGGCCTACGCGCTGGCCGCCGCGACCTTCATGTCGGTGCTGGTGCCGCTCCTGGTCTACCTGCCGTCCTACCTGATCAACGTGGTCGGTCTCGGCGCGGGCACGGCGGGGCTCTGGTTGCTGTTCATGACCGTGCCGACCCTGGTGCTGCCCACGGTGGGCGCCGAACTGGCCCACCGGTTCCCGCCCACGGCGGTGGTCGTCGGCGCGCTGCTCCTGCTGGGAACGGGTGTCCTCGGCTTCACCACGCTGGGCCCGGACTCCACCCCGTGGACGGTCATGCTGCCGTTCCTGCTGGTCGGAACGGGTGTGGGCCTCACAGGCGGGATGATCGACGGCCTGGGGTTGGGTGCGGTCCCGCCCGAGCGGGTGGGCACCGCCGCGGGGGTGTTCAACGCGACCCGGCTCAGCCTGGAGACCGTCTCCATCGCCGTGGTCGGCGCGGCCCTGGCGGTGCTCACCGGCGGTCAGCTCGTCGGCCCGGCGTTCACCGGGGCCCTGCACGGCGTCGCCCTGTCCCTGGGCGGGTTCGTGCTGGTCGTGGTCGGCGCGGTCCTGGTCCTGACCAGGGCGCCGCGCCCGCGGGTCACCACGGGGGCGTAGGAGCGGGCCCGTGATCCGGGGTCCGGCGCCGTGGCGCGCCGGATCCCGGACCGGTCCGGGACCTCCTCTGACACCGTGGACCGGGAAAACAAGATCCGTCGATTTCGTGCTTCTCCTGCGGAACTGGGTACCACCTGGGCATCGTTGTGGGGATGAATCGGAGGACGCATGACCGACTGGCCGACGGGCAGCTTCATGTCCAGGCTCGGTCCCCGGACCGTGGACCGCCTCCTCGCGCTCGCGCCGCCGAGGCACATCCCCACCAACCGGGTCCTGATCTCCCAGGGAGACGCGGAGGAACAGGTCATGCTCCTGTGTCCGCCGGAGAACGGCACCACGGCAGACCCGGCGTGCGTCAAGATCACGTCGGTGCTGCGCAACGGCACCGAGGCGATGTTCGGCATCCGCAGGTGGGGTGACCTGGTCGGTGAGTTGGGCATGTTCCGGGACACCCGGCCCAGCGCCACGGTCACCTCGTGCGCCCCGCACACGATCCGGATCTACCCGCACCAGGTCTTCGAGGGCTTCCTGGAACAGCACCCCGAGGCCTGGCGCGCGATGCTCGCCGTGATGGGGGAGCGGCAGGAGTGCGCGGACCGCCAGCGGGCGGAGTTCGCGGGCTACGAGGTGGAGGCGCGGGTGGCCCGCATCCTCGTCGACATGGCGCAGCGACACGGTGTGCCCACGGAGGAGGGCGTCCATCTCGGGGTGCGACTCTCCCACACGGACCTGGGGAAACTCGTCGGCGCACGCACGGACGCGGTCGGCAACGCGATCCGGCGCTTCCGGTCCGAGGGCATCCTGATCACCAGCTACCGGCGTGTGGTGATCGTGGACATGGAGCGCCTGAACGGTGTCTTCGAAGCCGCTTTGTAATCCATTTTGTCCTGAATTGCCGATTGATCGGTGGTCCGACGGTCACCGTAGGCGACAGACTTCACCTGGGCATCACGCCCAACCTCTCGCTCCGCACTGTTCGTGCCCTCTCCTCCGGGCCCCTCCCCCTGTGCGGAGAGGAGTGGTCGGGCTGCCGGAGTGGTGAGGACGGCACCATTCCGGCAGCTACCCCCCGTCTCCACACCGCCCCGGTGGCCGTCCCCTGCCACCGGGGATCTTCGTGTCCTCCTCGACGACCGACCACGCCGCCCCGAGCCTTCCGCCCCTCGTCGCGCCACGTCGCAGTGCCGGGCAATTCGTTGGGAAACGGACCCATAACCGGGGCTCAACGGGGAACGACGGCTACGGTGTGTGGTCACGAAGGAACGGGGGCGAGGATGTTCGAAGGACTGCGCAACGGGATCAAACGCGCCCGCCAACGACGCGGGTTCGAGCGCGAGACCGCCGTCATCATCGTCAAGTGCACGATCGCGGCCACCGTCGCCTGGGTCGTGGGCACCTTGCTGGGAGCCTCCAGCCAGGTCGGATTCGCCCCCTTCACCGCCCTGCTCGTGGTCCGGCCGAGTGTGTACGGCTCAGTGCTCCAGTCCGGTCGCTACGTGGCGGCGGTCTTCGCCGGAGCCCTGCTCGCCGGGTTGACGGGTCTCACGGTCGGAGCCCAGGTGTGGTCCTTCACCGTGCTGCTCCTGATCGCGCTGATCGTCGGACAGGCCAGGTTCTTCGGTGGCCAGGGCACGCAGCTGCCGGTGGTGGCCGCCTTCGCCCTCGCGGGCGGTACCGCGGAGAGCGCCTCCGACCTCGGATACCTCCTGCTGATGGTCTGCGTCGGCGCAGCCTCGGCCCTGGTCACCAACACGGTCCTGGCCCCGGTCATCCGGTTCCGGGACGCGGAGAACGCGGTCCGGGACCTCGCCGACGGACTCCGCTCCCTGACAGGGGAGATCGGCGAGGGTCTGCGCCAGGGGTGTGGGGGACTCGACCTGGACCACTGGGTCCGGGCCGGCGACGGGCTCGACGATTCCGTCCGCAACGCGCAGGAAGCGGTGCGGCGTCAGGAGGACCGGGCCCGGCTCAACCCCCGGAAGCTGGTATCCGGCGGCCGTGTCGACCCCCGCGCGCTGGAGACCTACGGGGAGTGGATCTCCGCGCTGAGCCGGGCTTCCCGGCACGTGCAGTCCATCGTCCGGACCCTGCGTACCACCACCCGACGCGGGACGCGGTTCCCCGAACCCGAGGACGCCTTCCTGCGGGAGTTCGCGCCGCTGGTCGAACGCGTCTCGGACGTCTTCCGTACCGTGCACGACACCGAGGAGCCCGGGCACTCGACCGCCTCCGACGATCTCCGCGCGAAGGTCGACGAGGCGCTGCGCCTGGTGGACGAGGAGCGCGACGCGCTGCGCGAGCGCTGGGACGACCGGAACTGGCCGGTCTACAGCGCCCTGATCACCGACGTCGAGCGGATCTTCGAGGAGATCCACCAGGGGCAGGAGAACACCGAACGCCACGATGGCGGGTGAGCCCGCCCGGGGGCGTACCCGCGTGCCGAACGGGCAGGGTTCGGACATGGATCGGACACCGACACACACGGGGACCACACGGCCCCTCCTGCTCACCCGGACCCTCTCCCTCCTGGGAGTCGCCCTCCTCGTGGGCGCCTGCTCCACGACCGACACCAACGGCTCGGGTTCGGGCGGCCAGCCCGGAGACGGAGCGACCGGGAGCGAAGGCCTCGGACAGCCCGAGACCCTGGCCACCGACCTCGACGTCCCATGGGGGATCGACTTCCTTCCCGACGGGTCCGCCCTGGTCGCCCAACGGGACTCCGCCGTCGTCGCGCACGTGACCCCGGAGGGCCAGGTCACCGAGGCGGGCACCATCGAGGGCGTCCGGCACGGGGGCGAGGGCGGCCTGCTCGGCCTGGCCGTCGACCCCGACTTCCCCGAGCAGCCCCACGTGTACGTCCACCACACCACCGACACGGACAACAGGGTGAGCCGGGTGGAGTACGACTCCGGCACGCTCGGCGCATCCGAGGTGATCCTGGACGGCATCCCCGCCGCGAACACCCACAACGGCGGCCGGATCGCCTTCGGGCCCGACGGGTACCTGTACGTGGCCACCGGCGACGCCCAGGAGACGGACAGCTCACAGGACCCCGACTCCCTGGCCGGGAAGATTCTGAGGATCACCGATGACGGCGAACCCGCCCCCGGCAACCCCTTCGACAACCACGTGTACAGCTACGGCCACCGCAACGTGCAGGGCCTGGCCTGGGACGCCGAGGAGAACCTGTACGCGACCGAGTTCGGCCAGGACACCCTGGACGAGGTCAACCTCATCGAACCGGGCAACAACTACGGCTGGCCGGAGGTGGAGGGGCCCGGCGGCGGTGACGAGTTCACTGACCCACTCGTCACCTGGGAGCCCGCCGAGGCCTCACCGAGCGGCGCCGCGATCGCCGGGGACTCGCTGTACGTGGCGGCGCTGCGCGGCGCCCGACTCTGGGAGATCCCCCTGAACGGTGACGGCACCGTGGGCGAGCCGGAGCCGCACTTCGTCGACGAGCTCGGCCGGCTGCGCACGGTGGTCGCCCACCCCGACGGCGACACCCTGTGGTTGAGCACCAGCAACCTCGACTCCTGGGGGTCGCCCGCCGATGACGACGACCGGATCATGACCGTGCCGCTGGAGCGAACCGGGAACTAGTCGAGCAGGCCCCGGGCGACGACCTCCTCGGCCAGGACACGCCGGATCTCGTCGTCCTCGCCGACGTGGCCGGGGTGCTCGGCGCCCTCCCTCAGGCGATCGCGCACCGCGGCCACCACCTCGTCGCTGACCAGGACACCGGACAGCGGTGCGGCCTCGGCCGCCTCGCGCCAGCGGCGCATCGCGTCCAACCGGCCGTGCTCGACGGATTCGCGGGTGAGGAGGAACAGGCCGTCGACGTTGCGGTCGTGGGAGTCCTCGTCCAGCAGGTCCACGTCGACCACGACGACCGGCTGCGGGGCACCTCCGTCGGGGGCGGGCCGCAGGTGGTAGACCCGCCAGACGCGGCCGTTGGTGAGGAACACCCAGTCCACGCCCTGCTCGACGGCCAGGCGCCGGGCCATCTGGATGTTGCGCAGGTCCAGGTCCTGGCCGATCCGGCGTACCTCCACCGGGGCGAACAGCTCACCGTCGAGGACGATCGCGTAGTCGATCGAGTCCCCGCTGGTGCGGTACTCCGTGGTCAGGTCCTGGTACTTGCTGAAGTTCAGGCCGACACTGAAGAAGTCGGCGACCAACAGGCGGGTGTCGCCGTCGTTGGCGTCGCGCTCCGCGAGGTCGGCGAGAGGACCGGCGAACCGGTCGACCGCGGCGGCCACCCGACCCCTGACGGCGGTCTCCCAGCCCAGAGTGGTGGTGAACTGGCCCGTCCTGGCCATGACCTGGGTCTCTTCCGTGTCCATGCCGTCCGTTTCCGTGTCTGGGGCAGCCCCGCCACACGGTCTTCTCCGGTGGCCGGGGAACACGCGGACGAGGGGGAGAATCCGCCTCAGATGCTACATCTCCGGTGCGTGAACGCCGTCCCCGAGGGCCCGCGCCAGCGCCTGTTCGGCGTCCCGGGCGGAGGCCAACAGGAGCGCGTCCTCGTGGTGCCGCGCCACGAGGTGCAGGCCAACGGGGAGGCCGTCCTCGGTGATGCCCGCGGGCAGGCTCAGAGCCGGGTGCCCAGTGAGGTTGAACAGCCAGGTGAACCCGACGCTCATCACCTCGCCCGGTCCCGAGTGCGGGTGGGCCCGGTTCGGAGTCGTGGGAGTGGCGAGCAGGTCCACGGAGTGGAGGAGGCCGTCCAGTGCCGACAGGTCCCGCCGCCCGACGGAGGCGAGACCGGCGCGGGTACCTCGTTCCCTGCGTGTGTGCCAGGCCCTCGTGGGATCGGTGAGCGCGATCTCGGACCGCGTCACCGTCACCCCGCCCGAGCGGGCCCAGCGCCGCAGTGCCCGTTCCGCGAGCTCCACGACCTCCGGTTCCGGCTCGTTGAACCCCAGCGTCGGCGACCACGCGACCCGGATGTGTGGACGCACCGCGACGGGACTGCCGCCGAGCACGGCGCTTCGGTACAGCTCAGCGTCCGCGACCGTGCGGGTGATCGGCCCGCCGACCGTCAGCCCGGCCCGGTCCCGCGCGGGAAGCAGCCCCGTGGTCGGTTTGTAGCCGATCACCCCGCACCAGGCCGCGGGGATGCGGGTGGACCCGGCACCGTCGCTCGCGGTCGCCAACGGCACGGCGCCGGTGGCCACCGCGACGGCCGAGCCCGCGGAGGAACCGCCTGGGACGCGCTCGGTGTTCCAGGGGTTGAGGGTGGGGCCCTGGTCCGTGCTTCCCCAGGTCTTCCACGGGGTCCCGGGGCCGGGCACCGAGGTGGCCCCGATCGGCACCGCCCCGGCGGCGACCAGTCGTCGGGCCTGGTGGGATGCGGTCCCCTCCGTGGCCTTGACCGCCAGGGGTACCCCCGCCAGAGGAAGGGCGACGCCCGCGGCCAGAGTCGCGTCCACCCGGGCCGCGCACTCCAGCGCCGCCTCCGGCCAGACCTCGACGAAGGCGCGCAGGTGTCCGGTCCGGTCGACGGCCTCCAGTGCCCCCCGGACGGTCTCGACCGCGCTTGCGGCACCCCGCATCACCCTGTCGGCGATCGCGCCCGCCGTGGACGGTGGCTGCTTCTCCATGCGCCCGAGGGTAGGGGCGGCGGCCAGCGGGGGCGTTGGTCCGCACCGCTCCCCTCGACTCCTTGGAGGCTGGGACGGGTGTCGAGGGCGACCTCGTCACCGGTGGCGGCGAGTGCCGCGCGGGCCTTCCGGGGGTCACGAGGCGCGAGCCTCCAGGGTCATGCCGTGCGGGGCGTCCACCACCAGAGCGCCGTCCGCTGACGCGGTGCGGGGCCCACGTACTCGGACAGGCAGGCGTTGTTCTCCGTCCGGTGAGGCTTCGGGTGTGCGGGACGTCCACCTTCTCAGCGTCGTCCGTTGACGCTGTGCGGGGCCCCGTACTCGGACAGGCAGCGGTTGTTCTCCGTCCGGTGAGGCTCCAGGTGTGCGGCATGTCCACCCTCTCAGCGTGTTGGCGGTGTTCAGGGCACGAGCGCCTGTTGCCGGACAGGCACATGATCCCTCTCCCGACTCTGGGCCCTGCCAATCGGTCTGGTCGGCTCAGGCTCGTGTGGCTCCCTCCCGGACGACGCGTCGGTGGAGGAGGACGAGCACACCCAGGGTGAGGGTGAGCGAGGCCAGGGCGATCCCCGTCGCGTGGAAGGGCTCGGCCCCGGTGGCGGGCGCGGTCGGCGGTCGGGCGGGGTCGTCCGGAGCGGACAGCCTCGCGGCCGTGAGGCCCACGGCCCAACCCACGAAGACCACCGCGAGGGCGGCCTCCACGCACAGCAGACGCCGGTGGGTGGCCAGGAAGCCCCACCCGCTGATGTGCCGGGCGAAGATCTCCTGGGCCCGGCTGCGCACGTGGACCACGCACGCGGCCATGGCGGTCAACAGGAGTACGGCGCCCGCGCCGACCAGGTTGAAGGTCTCCGTGCGCAGCGCGTTCACTGTGAGCGCGTGGGCTCTGCGCGCACTGGTGCCGAGAGTCTCGACCATGGAGATGTAGCGGGAGGCCTCCGGGCTCCGCGCACGGAAAGCCTCCACCACCCCGGGATCGGGGAAGACCGTCTGTCTCGCGGACAGGTGATTGACGTAGGAGTTGTCGGACAGGACCTCCCCGTTGGGCAGGACGATGACCACGGGTTCGTACAGCAGGGGCAGGGTGCCGCCCAGGCGTTCCTCCGCGCCGTAGGTGAACAGGGACTGGCCGTCGGCGGCGGGCTGGACCCGCACGTCGAACACTCCGCCCGGGGCCCCGTTGACGCCGAGCCAACCGGTCACTCCCTCGACCAGGGCTCCGGAGTGGCCGGAGGCGGAGGCAGGGAGGAGGACCCGTACGGTATCGGCGGGGGCGTACGGTCTCCCACCGTGAGAGAGGACCTCCTCCTCGTCCAGGTAGGTGTCGTTGACCAGCAGCACCGGGTTCTCCAGGGGCGCGGGGCACTCGGGGGTGGACGCGACGATCTCGGAGGGGTGCATCCGGGCCGCCAACACCAGGTCTCCGTCCGTGTCGGTTCGCCGCAGCCACGGGCCGAGGGTGTCGTCCACCGCCTGATCGTCCGCCCAGCCGTAGTTGGCGCTCAGCGCGGGCCGGGAGGTCTGTCCGTACGTGTCATGCACCTCCACGCCGAGCCCCTGCTCCCGGGCCTCCCGGGCGGTGGTCACCACCGAGCCCAACAGCACCAGAGTCAGTGCCAGGGCAGGGACACGCACCAGGTAGACGGCGGCCCCGGTGCCGCGAACGGGCAGCCGCCCCCGGAGCGCGGGCAGGATGCCCGTCGCACCCACCAGGGCCAGGAAAACCGTGTGGGTGAGCAGGCAGGCCAGGGTGAGCGCGGCCAGGAACCCCAGCGCCAGCAGCGAGTAGTAGCCGAGCTGGTTCCCGCCGTTGTAGACGCCGAGGAGCGCCAGCACGGCCACGGCCGACACGGGCAGGACGAGCGCCCACAGCCGCAGGACCCGGCCCAGCTCACCAGCGAGCAGCCGACCGTAGGAGTGCCCCTGGAGGCGCCGGACCGCGTGGTCGCGCGAGTCGAGCAGGACCCCGGCGCCCGTGGCGGTGACCGTGGTGAGCACGGCGACGGCCACGAGGTGCGACAGGTGGCCGCCGGTGAGGAAGTGCCACAGCTGGGTTCTCTGGATGCCGGGTGCCTCGGACAACCCGTGTTCGGCCAGGGCCTCGTGCAGTGCGGGAGCGGCCTCCGGCGCGCCGAACACCAGGTAGTAACCGTGGGGGCCCACGTCGCCGAACTCGGAGATGTGATGGGTCCGGACGGCGAAGGAACGGCTGAAGGACGGATAGCCCTCGTCCAGCCAGCGGCCGTACCGGGAACCGGGGTCGGAGACCGCCAGGTACAGGTGGGCCAGCGAGGACGGCGTGTGGACGTCCAGGACGCTGTAGCCGATGGCGGCGTCATGGGCGTCGGCGACCTCCTGCACGGAGCGTGCCACCTCGGCGTTGTCGTGGGTGCCGTCGCTCTCGGTGATCCAGACCAGTCGCGGGTCGTCAAGCACGTGAACGGTCTGCTCGGCGGTGGAGGCCAGGAGGAAGGCGAGCAGCGCGGCGAAGGCGACGCACGCCGTGTAGGCGAAGGAGAGGGTCCGGTTGGGCACCTGGCGGTCCTGTCAGGGCGAGGTGGACCCGTGGGCGGGCGCGCCCACGGGGTCCCGGGACTGGGTCAGCAGCCGTTGCGCCAGTACTGCTGGTTGTTGGCCATGGCCCGCGAGGCCTCGGCTCTGGCCCAGAAACCAGCCGAGGCGTTGACCCGCTCGGTGTGGGTGCCCACGGCGGTGGCTCCGTGGCAGTTCTTCGGGTGGTGGTAGTGGGACCGGACGAACCCCTGTCCAGGGATTCCGGTGAGGCTGCGTTCCCACACCCCGCCGCCGACGCGGGAGGTCTGGGCGAGGGCGGTGCCGGTGGTGATGACGAGGACGGTGACCACGGTGGCGGACAGACGGAGGAGGGCATTCATCGAGGGCTCCCTGCCGGGGTCTAGCAGTCGTTGCGCCAGTAGCTCTGGTTGTTGCCGTTGGCACGCGGCGCGTTGGCCCGGGCCCACTGCCCGGGGTTCCTGTTCACTCGGACGGTGCGCGTTCCCACCGCGGTGGCACCGTGGCAGGCGGATCCGTGGAGGTAATGGGAGTAGACCTCGCCCGATCCGGGAACTCCGGTGATGCCCCAGAGCCATTCACCGCCGCCCACATAGGAATGCGTGGCCAGGGCTGCCGTTCCGCTGCCCAGGGCGATCACGACGGCGGTGAGGAAGGTGGCGAATACACGGGAAATGGACTTCACGGTGGCCCCTAGCAGCCGTTGCGGTAGTAGGACTGGTTGTTGGTCCAGGCCTTGGGGGCGCTGGCGTAGGAGGTGTGGCCTGGGGCGGTGTTCCTGGAACGGTCGGTGTAGGTGCCCACGGCGGTCGACCCGTGGCAGTTCTGGGCGTGGTGGTAGTTCGAGTACACGGAGGAGATCGTGACTCCGTGGTGCCAGGTGCCGCCGCCCACGCGGGTGCCCGCGAGGGCCGCACCCGCGGCTCCGGCGGTCACCCCCACGACGACGAGGGCGACGACGATTCCTTGGTTGACGGTATTCCGCATTCGAGAACCCCGGTCCGATTGTTCTCCGTGTCGTTACCCCGAAACGGGGGAGCGGCGGAGGAGAGTGGCAGCATCAAGAATTCGCAGTTGAGTGGGCGGGACGTTCCGCCCCTCTGAAATCCAGTACTACCGCGCCCTTTTGGGAATTTCTCTTGTGTGGCCGGATGCGGACACGATCCAGACGCATGGTCGGATCCGGGGTAATGGCGGTCGCGAATCGGTATTCTGGGGAATTGTTCTTTTTGTTCCTCGCGACGCCGCCTGTGGCGCTCACTCGCCTCCCGTAACAGGGCGAGGGGTGACAGTCGACCATGACCGGCTGACCTTCCCCACCCGGTCCGAGTCGGCGACCTGTTTGTCCACAACCTGTGGACAAAACACGGAAGGCCCCGACCCCCTGTGGGGACGGGGCCTCCTTCCGGGAGTCAGCCCTGCTCGGGCGCTGAGACCAGGGCCTGGAGCGTGGTCGGTCCGACCTCGCCGTCCGCGTGGAGCCCGGCCTGCTCCTGGAAGTCCACGACGGCCCCATGCGTGGCTTCGCCGAAGACGCCCGGCTCGGGGCTGTGGGTCCGGTAGCCGTCGCCGCTGAGGTCGTGGCCGAGCTTCTCCGCCAGAGCGGTCTGCACGGCGCCGACCGCGTGGCTCTCGTCGCCCAGGACGACGCTGCCCGCCTCCTCGGCCAGGAACTCCCAGCTGCGGGAGTCCAGGATGCCCGTGACCTTCAGGTCGGTGGCCTGCTGGTAGTCGAGCAGGGCCTCCACGGTGGCCTCGTCGAACCGGTCGTCCAGGACCTCACCGGGCTCGAAGGAGCCCTCGTCGGCCAGCAGTCGCTTGGCGACCTCGATGTTCCATCCCATCTCACCCTGCTTGTACTCGGGCCACTCCGCGTCCTCCGACACCGTGGACACCGTGGTGGCGATCCAGTCCGCGTGCGCCACCGGGTCGGTGAGGACCATCGGGCCCACGCACAGCGGGTTCTCGTCGAAGTCGCCGTCACGGCTCACGACGCCGACCAGTTCCCAGTTCCCCTCTTCCCCGCGGACCAGGGGGCCGCCGGAGTCGGAGATGCACATCTGCGCCTCGTCCGTGGGGTGCTCCGAGCAGAGGTCGCTCCCAGGGTCCATCTCCGCGCAGCGATCGGGGGAGACGACCTCGGTGTCCAACTGCTGGAGGGTGTCCGGCTTCCCCTCCTCCCCGAACTCGTCGAGCATTCCCCAGCCCAGGCCGCGCACAGCGGAACCCGGGGCGGCGGACCCGGCGCCGACGGCGACGGGGGCCTCCTCGACGGGGGAGTCCAGTTTGAGCAGCGCGATGTCGTTGCGCAGCAGGTACTGCGAAAGCGGGTAGTCGGGGTCGTCACTGACGTCCTCCACCTCGTACTCGGGGTGGAGGACGACATCGACGACCCCGCGCTCGCTTCCGCCCTCGTTCAGGTCGGTGCTGCCCACCCGCACGGTGAGCTGTTCGGGGTCGGTGCAGTGGCCCGCGGTGAGCACCCACTGGTCGTCGACCAGCGCGCCCCCGCACAGGTGCTCGCCGCTGTCGTCGTACAGGGCGGCCATGAACTCGTACTCATCGGTGGCGTCGTCACCACCGATGATCGCGCTCGCCGGGACCGCCAGGGCGGTCGCCCCCAGGAACGCTCCCACCCCCAGCACACCCGCGATCGTCGCGCCCCGTCGGCTCCTGCGGCTGTCAGCCATGCCAGACCTTCCGTCCCATGTTGCGGCTCGCTGTCACCTCAAACCTAGGAACCAGGGGCGTTCCGGACATCGGCCGCGAGGACCAAACACCCCTCCGACGATGGTCGGACATGTCGCGAGGAGAGGGGGTCAGAAGGTGTAGAGGCCACGGACGCCAAAGGCGGGGTGCCGGTCTCTTCCCTGGGCAAGCGAGCGGCGCCGTTAGCCTGTTCGCATGCCGGAACAGCCTCCCTTCAGCCCCACAGTCGCCCTGCTGACGGTGGGCCGGGTGTGGGAGGCCGCCTTCAACGCGGCCTTGAAACCACTCGGACTGACCACGCGCAAGTACGGACTGCTGGGACACGTTCGGGGAACGCCGGGCATCTCGTTCAGCGAGCTCGCCCGCCGGTCGAGGATCACCGTGCAGAGCGCCCACTCGGCGGTGGCCGCCTTCGTCGCGGCGGGCCTCGTCGACGACGGGACCGCCCAGGCGGGGGCCGCGTCGAAACTGCGGGTCACCGCCGAGGGTGAGGCGCTCCTCGCCCGTGCGGCCGAGGTGGTGGCCAGGCTGGACGAAGAGTTCGCCATGGAGCACCCGGAACTGACCGAGGCGCTGCGCCTCGGCATGGCGAGGGCGGTGGCGGGCTCCGAATAACCTTCAGCTAGCCTGAAGGTTATGGAAGCACTACTTCTGTCCGTCCATGTCGTGGCGGGCATTCTCTTCGTCGGTCCCGTGGCCGTGGCCACGAGCCTCTTTCCCCGCTACGCGCCCGTCACCGACGCCGCCCAGATCGAACGCGGCCCCGAGACGGCCCGCCTGCTGCACCGGATCACGCGGGTCTACGGCGCCCTCGCACTCGTGGTTCCGGTCGTCGGTCTGGTACTCGCCATCGTCCAGGGCAGGACCACAGAGATCTGGATCGTCGTCGCGATGGTGCTCACGGCGGTCGCGGGGGCCCTGCTCGTGCTCCAGATCAGCCCGCGCCAGCGCGACGCGCTCGCCGCACCCGACGACGGTACCCAGCTCCGCCGCCTCAGCATGGTGGTCGGTGTCTTCAACCTGATCTGGGTGGTCGTCGTGGTGCTCATGATCGTGCGTCCGGGATCGGACTACTCATGAACGGGCTGCTCCGCACCCTGGCCGTGCTTTCGGCGCTCGAACTCGTCAGCGTCCTCGCGCTGCTGCTCAACCTGGTCACCGTGCACGACGACACGGTCTCGAGCGTGCTCGGCCCGACCCATGGCGCGCTCTACCTCGCGGTCGCGGTCACCGCGCTCCTCGGCCGCGGCCTCGCCACACGGACCCGGATCGGCGCGGTGATCCCGTTCCTGAGCGGTCCCCTCACCGTGGTCAACGTACGCAGGGAGGCACGGGCCGCGTGAGCCTCCGTCACCACCTGCGCCGACCGCCGTCCGTCACCGCCGCAGAGGCGGTCCGGCTCGTCGAGGAGGGCGCGCTCGTCGTGGACGTGCGCCGTGAGTTCGAATGGAACCGGGCGCACATCCCGGGTGCCGTCCACATGCCGCTCGAACACCTGAGGGAGCGCGGTCACGAACTGCCCGAGGAGCGTCTCCTCATCACCTTCTGCACCGGTGGAATCCGGTCCGCCGGTGCGGCCAACCTGCTGGTGGAGTACGGCTTCGACGCCGTCAACATGAGTCGGGGCCTTATCGAATGGCGTGCCGCGGGCGGGCCGCTCAGCCAGTGACCGGGCCCGCTTCGCTCACCCGGTCGGCAGACGGGAACCGAGGGTCAGCCCGATCCCCTCGGAGTCGGGTTCGGCCGCTCTGACCGCCCAGGCCCGCTCGTCAAGGCGGGTTGCCTTCGCGGTCGAGTAGCCCTCCACCACGAGGACCCAGGAGTGCCCGTCCTCCCGCAGGAGGCGGGCGGTCGAACGGGAGCCGTCGGAGAACACCACGGGGAACGACTCGGGAAGCCGGGCGAGGTCCTCGGCGTCGGTCTCCACGAAGACGCGGGCCCCGGGGAACAGGTGGCTGTACCCCGAGAAGGCGGTGGTCGCTGAGCGCATGCGCGTCCCCTGAGACGGTGGGCTGGGCCTGATGTGACCACACTTCCAGAACCCCGGCCCAGTGCCCGGCCCCGTCCCCGCGTGTCCTCGGCTGCACTCCGACACGCGGGCCGTTCCAGGTCAGGCGGTGTCCCCGTGGGCGCCTACTGATCGCCGCGCAGGTAACGCGTCACCATGTCCACCAGCTCGTTCTCGAACGTCTCGACCGGTTCGCCCTTCAGGTCGGCCATGCGCCTGTGCGTGTTCATCTCCACCGTGGTCACGATCAGCTCGGCCGCGGTGTCGAGGTCCCGCACGCGGACGTCCGGATGCCGGGCGAGAAGTTCGCGTACCTGACTGACCCGCAATCTTTCGTGCCGGTCGATCGTGTCGAGCACCTCCTGTGAGAACGACGCCTCCTCGATCATGATCCGCAGCAGCTGCGGATCGTCGCGGTGGTTGTCGATCGCATCGCGGACCAGTGCCCGGACGATCGTCTCCAGGCCGCCGGCGGACAGATCGAGCCGATCGGCCTGGGCCCACCTGCCACGTTCCATGTGCCGAACCAACAGCTCGGCGAGGATGGCGTCCTTGTTCGGGAAGTACTGGTAGAGCGAGCCGATGGAGACCCGGGCGCGTTCCGCGATGCGGTTGGTCGTGCCGGCGGCGTAGCCGTGCTCGGCGAAAACATGAGCAGCGGCGGTGAGGATGCGCTCGTGGGTGAGCGCGGCGCGCACCTGGACGGGCTTGCGACGTGGTTGAAGACGACGATCGGCGGGTGGCATCCGAAGGTCTCCCTTGGGGTGTGAAAAGCGAGTAGTCAAAGAGATGAGCTATTGCTCATAATAGGGCCATGAACTGCGAAGACATGATCCTCATCGACTTCGGCGGCGCGCTGTGATCCCCAGGGTGGCCCTGCCCGAGTCGCGCACGATGATCACGCTGGAGGTGCGTCGCCGGGAGTTCCTCACACCGGGGTTCGCGAGCGTGACCTTCGGCGGCCCAGCCGTGCGGGACCTGACCGTTGTCGGCAACGACCAGGCGGTTCGTCTGTTCTTCCCCCGCGAAGGACAGACGGCGTTGAGGATGCCGACCCTCTCGAACGAGGCCTGGATGGCCCAGCTGCTGGTGATGCCGAAGTCGGTCCGCCCATGGGTCCGCAACATGACGGTCCGGCGCGTGCGGCCCGCGGACGACGAGATCGACATCGAGTTCGCCCTGCACGGCGACTCACCCATGTCGGCCTGGGTGCGCCGGGTCGGGCCAGGTGACCAGGCCGGAATCTTCGACATCGGCACGACGTACCGGCTACCGGAGCACGCGGAGGGGCAGTTGCTGGTCGGCGACGAAACCGCGCTGGCCGCCATCCTGTCGATCCTCGACGGAACGCCTCCGTCGCTGCCCACGGAGGTCTACCTGGAAGTGGCCTCCGCGTCCGAGATCCGGCCCGTCGAGGCTCCCGCCGGCGTCCGTATCCACTGGCTCCGCCGGGACACCGGAGACCTGCGGCCGGGCACCTTGGCGCTGGACGCGGTGCGTAGGGCGTCGCTGCCCTCCGGGCGCTTCTACACGTGGGTCGCGGGAGAGTCCGGCATGGCCACGACGGTGCGCCGCCACCTGGTCAACGATCGTGGCGTGCCCAAACGTGACATCTCGTTCGTCGGCTACTGGCGTCAGGGGCGGTCCGCCCCCGGCTGAGGACCCCGTCCACCAAGCAAACCGGTTGGGCGCCCTGAGCCGACCGACGACGGTGGAAGAGGTCGAGACACCTTCCACGCGAAAACGGCCCCTGGTCGCGAACTCGGTTCGCGACCAGGGGCCGTCTTTCGTACGGAGCGGATGACGGGAATCGAACCGCCCACCGCCAGGGTGCTGACGTGCCCGAACACGAGAAACCTCAGGCAGTGGTGCTGCCCATCATCCTCTTGGGCTTGGTTCCCCCACGTTGCGCTGGTCCGCGTGCACCTCCGGGTGCACGACCTTCGCCATCCTGGTACACCCTCACGGGTGCACCCTAGGTTGAATCACGCCATCTGGGTACCGCATGGAGCGGAAGAGTGGGCAACATGACTACCTGGGGCACCATCTTGTGAATCCGAGCACCCCTGCTAGCTGACCTCAAAATTCTTCCACCTGGACGATGCCGTCTGGAACTCCACCTTCCTCTGTGAGTCCCCACTGTTGACCGTCCTGTGTGGCACAGAAGCGTTGGGTTTGGTGTACACCGAGATTCTCTCCTGAGGGTGACAACAGAGGTCAGTCGGAGTCTGTCCCCAACTGACAGCAACCACTGTTTCGGTCCCGCCCGGTTTTGGGGCGAACCGCTTGGACTCTGTGATTCCTCTGGCGCATCAGTGATCAGCAAACCCTTGCTGATGAGCTCGCTGGAGCCGAGATCGTTGCGAACGTACTGCCAGCTGTTCTTCCTGAAACTGCAACCATTTGTCGTTGGGGCGCGTCAGGATGCTAGGAGGTGCGACCATCGGCCGTGCTCCAGGCCGGGCGTCAGGCCGCAGCCTCGAGCGGCGAACGTAGCCTGCGGCGACGGTGATCGCACCGTCGCCCTGATTCTACTTAGAAGGATTTGGAAAGAAGTGAGCGAAAAAAGGGACAGTGCGAATGCAGATATCGCCCTACTTAAGAGTTACATAGAAAAAACTAGGAAGAAAAAAGCGCATGGGGTGCTGATTTCGCTGTCCGGTTTCGCGGGGGTAAGTGTATATGTCGTTGATCTCATGTTTATCGACTGGGACCCCATTGCCCCTGGTGTTAAATTCCTAATTCTTCTAGTCTTTTGCGTACTTTCTGTATTTGGAATTCTGACTAGGGTGTTTCCTGGTGTTGTTATTCCATCGGAAATGTTTGAAAGCAGTCCTGCGGTTAGTCTGAATAGCACATTTGCTTCGGAGGGAAAGCTCGAAGCGATTCTGATCAGGCTTCGGGAGCTCAAGAAGAAAAGCTTGGAGTCAGGAGATGACGATCCCGCTAAGCGAAGAGTGGCCTACAAGGAGGAGGCTGCAGGGTACGTCGAAGACTTGCGCAAAGAAAGTACGCGCTATCGGAACGTGAGCAACTTTGTCCAGGTGGTCATTATTGTTGGATCTTTGGTCGGATCGGCCGCTGCTGCAAGCTCATATTTTGTGCGCGAGTACTCCTGGTTTGTTGCCGTCAATAGTCTTGCAATTGGCATCGCCTCAGGTTTTTCTGGCTATTGGAAATACAAAGAGAGAAGCTTCTATGCCCAGCAAGCAGCCGATGCCATTGAGCATGAAATTGAATCTCTGGATCTGGGGATTGGTCGGTATACTTCCAATGACCCCGCCGAGAGATCTCTGATCTTCTCTCAAGAGATCATGCGGCTTCGTCAAGACCAAAAAATGCGGGAGCAGAACCTTGATCAGCCAAGCTCTGGGAGCGACGAGGGAAGTCAGTGACTAAAAACAAGTTGTACTCGGTCTCCGTTGTAATCCCAGCCTTACTCCTGGCTTCTTGCTCAGCAGACTATGGAGACAAGGTAGACCATCTGGAGGAGATTGCCCAAAGAGGTGTGGAAGTGCATAAAATTCTGGAGGATTTAGAAGGAGGAGAAGCCACGGAAGAGGCATGCCTTGAAGCAAACAAGGTTCTGAATAATGACTCTCCGAATGACCTTAACTTCACTCCGAGGGAGAGGGAAACTTGGGACGACCTTACCGAGCGAGTTTTTGTTAGTGCATGCAAGTCTGGAAAGTATTAAATTGAGAAATAACGGGGCTGCTGTGCTGGTTTTGGTTGCCTTATTTTGCTGCTCGTGCTCGAGTGGTCCTGCTGACTATGACGAGAGGAATGACTATTTGCTAGAAATGGCCCAGCGGGGTGTGCAGATCAACAAGCTTTACCGTGGGCAGGGTCAGGAAATCACAGAAGAGCGTTGTGAAGAAGCAAACTTGGCTTTGAATGATGACATTCCCACAAATAGGGGTTGGGGGCGGGAGTCAACGGAAGAATGGGAGAATCTCGTGAAGGGAACTTTTATTAATGCATGCGTTTCTGGTGAGTACTAGGTTGTGATATTTCGGTTTTAAGTTCCTTGGTGGCTGGGTGAATCTTGGTTCTTATTATGGAGAATCGCGAATAAGCATCCAGTTCGTCTTTGCTTGGATTCCTGTCGAGAAATTCGATTACCACGCAGCTTCCTCGGGTTCGTCGGGCGCGTGGCCGGTGGCGAGCATCAGAAGGTTGAACGTGCGGCCGCGAGCGTAGTCGGTATTCATTTCCAGGAACGTTCCGCGTACGCGGCGGTCTGGGTGTCGTCGTTCAGGGCCAAGAAGCAGTGCGCGTGCACACCCAGGACATCGACCGGCTGCGCCAAGAGGTCACCGGTGCGCAGGGATTCGACAGCACTTCGACGGAGGTCCTGCACAGCTGGGCGCTCTCGCATGTCGAACGCCTCGAATCCCCTGAGGGTGGGACGGTGATCTTCAAGTGCGCCAGTGAACCCTTCACCCACGAGGACGAAGCACTCATCGCCGCCCGCCAGGCCGGGGTCGACGTCCCCTTGGTGCTCGCCTCCACCAGAGGCAGCACCACGTTGGGCATGCTCCTGGAGGACCTGGGCGAACCCTGCTGCCAGGCCCATGACGACGACGGAGGCAACTGCACTCCGCCGCTGTCCCCGACCTTCTCTCGCCCGGAGACACCGATTGGCTGGCCTCACTGCCCGGTCGGGCGCTGCGCACCCTGACTGTGCTGCACGAGAACACCCGCTGGGCCGACACTTCCGACATCGAAACCGCTCTGGGGTTGCTGGAGAAGGCGGCTCCGACCAGGGCGCAGGGGCCCGCGCTGGCCCCGTTCGGGTGGGTGCACTCGGAATTCCACCCCGCTAGCCTGCTCTTCGACATCGACGGGGTCCCCAACCCCCTCCCCGAGCCCGGAGGCTCACTCCCACCCGACCGGCCCCACCGAGTCGACCTCAACGGCACCGACGTGCCGGTCTGGCTGAACTCGGACCACGGTTCGTGGATCACCGAGCTCCACTCCACGGGCCTGGTCCGCCTGATCTGGGCTACCAGCTGGCAGAGCGCGGCCGCACGCACCATCGGCCCCCGGCTCGGCCTCACCCCATGAGTCCCGTGGAGAGCAGTGATTGGGATGCTGTGCCCGCATTGAGTCCCAGCGCCCAAGTCCTTCTCGCAGCGTTGTTCACCAGGGCGGCGTTGAAGGCTCCGGACCTATCGTGGGCCACCGGAGGCTGGCATTACCCGCCCCGAGGTGTCTCCGATGCCTTCCCGTATGAGGGAGATGACGTGGGCAAGATGCTGTGGGGATCGGGGGATTACTGGACTTTGCGGTGGTCTGGCTTCCCAAACCCTGAGTTCGTGGCCTCGGCATTGACTGACCCGGTTATCGAGCTGGAGGGGGCCGTAGTGGAGAGTTTGGGCAATGACCTCTTGGTGCTGTACGGGTCTGCACGTCTGAGGCTTCGAGAAGAGAACCAGCACATGCTCGGCTCTGCGGAGAGGGTGCTGGAAGCGATCGAGTACAGGAGCAAGACTCGCCTGCGACGTTCCCGCAGCTGACTCCGCCCCTCAGGGATGCCATATCAGCGGGTGTACTACGGGTGTAGTGATTAAAGTGCCCGGACTGGGCATCCGATTCGGGCTGGGCTCGGCGTGCACCTGCAGAACCACCCGTGTGTATGACGGGCGCTACGCGCGTCATCCGGTGGTCCGTGCACCCGCTGATGCACCCCCAACACGAAAACGGCCCCTGGTCGCGAACTCGGTTCGCGGCCAGGGGCCGTCTTTCGTACGGAGCGGATGACGGGAATCGAACCCGCGCTATCAGCTTGGGAAGCTGAAGTTCTGCCATTGAACTACATCCGCGTCGGATCGCCCGGAGGCTGACCAACGCTCGCCATCCTAGCCCACCTCTGGGCCCGGTAGGCAAGTCGGCGGGGTGTCGAGTGCGGCCCACGGCCCGTTCTCGCAGGCGGTAGGTTCGGAGCGTGCTGCTCTCCGATCGCGATATCAGGTCAGAAATCGACTCCGGGCGGGTCCGGATCGATCCCTTCGAACCCTCTCTTGTCCAGCCGTCGAGTATCGACGTCCGCCTCGACCGGTTCTTCCGGGTCTTCGAGAACCACAAGTACCCCCACATCGACCCCTCGGTGGAGCAGCCGGACCTCACCCGGCTCGTCGAGACCGACGGTGAGGAGGCCTTCATCCTCCACCCGGGCGAGTTCGTGCTGGCTTCCACCTACGAGGTGGTGAGCCTCCCCGACGACATCGCGAGCCGGCTGGAGGGCAAGAGTTCCCTGGGGCGGCTGGGGCTGTTGACTCACTCCACCGCCGGGTTCATCGACCCCGGGTTCTCCGGGCACGTCACCTTGGAGCTCTCCAACGTGGCCACCCTCCCGATCAAGCTCTACCCGGGCATGAAGATCGGCCAGCTGTGCATGTTCAGGCTGACCTCGCCTTCTGAGCGTCCGTACGGTTCCGCGGCCTACGGATCCCGCTACCAGGGGCAGCGCGGGCCCACGCCGTCGAGGTCGCACCAGAACTTCGCGCGGACCCGGATCGTCGAGGGGTAGGGCCCGCTCTGGGCACAGAGAGGCCCTTACGTTACGGTTATGTACTGACACGTTCTGTCGTATTTGGCGCTTGTCGCGCAATTGTGATCCAAGTCGCCCCCGTTTGGGTGGTGGCATAGATCACATATAGGTGCTTTGTGGCGTCGGCAACCCGTGCCACAGGTCGACGGACGGGTTTTATGGCGGTTAAACATGTTATCTGGTAGTGACATGCCGCCTGAACTGTGCGTTCATATCTCGGTAAGGTGGCGCCCCGACGTGAACCAGGTAGTGGTTACGCCCGATTCGGGTGCGCACGAGGGGGCTCTGCGCGGACCGGCTACCTGAAGTAACCGCAGGCCGAGCGCGGGGTAACACGCCCCGCTCGGCCTCGCGACAGGGACAGCCCCTTAGAGGAGACCGTGCCAGTAGTACGCGCAGACCACCTGTACAAGGTGTTCGGTAGACAGTCGAAGGCGGCCGTCGAACGGCTCGCCGACGGCAGCCACCGCGACACCATCGCCGACCTCGACGTGACCGCTGCCGTCATCGACGTGTCCTTCGAGGTCCAACCCGGCGAGATCTTCGTCGTCATGGGCCTGTCCGGATCGGGTAAATCCACCCTGATCCGGATGCTCAACGGACTTCTCGACTCCACGGCCGGATCAGTCGAGATCGACGGCGTGGACATCACCACGCTCAGCAGGAAGAACCTGCTCAAGCTCAGGGGCGAGAAGATCAGCATGGTCTTCCAGCACTTCGCCCTGCTTCCCCACCGGACGGTGCTGGAGAACGCCGCCTACGGGCTGGAGCTGCGCGGGTTCTCCCGCGCCGAGCGCTTCGCCAAGGCCAAGGAGACCCTCGCCCTCGTGGGGCTCGAGGGCTGGGAGGACAAGCTCCCCCAGCAGCTCTCCGGCGGCATGCAGCAGCGCGTGGGCCTGGCCCGCGCCCTCGCCGCTGACACCGACATCATCCTGATGGACGAGGCCTTCAGCGCGCTCGACCCGCTGATCCGCCGCGACATGCAGACGCAGCTCCTGGAGCTCCAGGAGACGCTGGGCAAGACGATCATCTTCATCACCCACGACCTCAACGAGGCCATGCGCCTCGGCGACCGGATCTGCGTGCTCCGCGACGGACGCGTGGCCCAGATCGGCGAGGCGTCGGAGATCCTCAACGCGCCCGCGAACGAGTACGTCGAGCGCTTCGTGGAGGACGTCGACCGCAGCCGTGTGCTGACGGCGGCCGAGGCGCTCGCGGACGTTCCCGTCGACGCCGCGGCCCCGCAGGTCACCGCCGACACCCTCGTCGCGGACCTGTACACCAGCGTCGCCACCGAGAACAGCCTCCGGGTGGTCTCGGGCGACGGCGAGGTGCTGGGCATGGTCACCCGGGAGTCGGTGCTCGCCGCTTTGGTCCAGAGTGACAACGCGGAGGTGGCCAGGTGACCCCCGTCAACTTCCCTCCGTCCCTGCCCATCGGTGACGGCTTCGAGGCGTTCAACTCCTGGCTGAAGAGCCACTTCGGGTTGTTCTTCGACCTCACCGGCGACTTCATCCGCTGGGCCGTCTCCGTCCTGGCCGGGTTCTTCGTCGAGCCGGCGGCCGGACAGCTCGCTTTCATCGCGGCCGTGATCATCGCGGTCCCGCTGGTGCGCTCGCGCCGGATCCCGCTGCTCGCCATCGTCGTGGTGGTCTCGCTCCTCTACATCGCCGAGGCACAGTTCGCCTTGGTGACGGGCTTCATCAACAGCGTTCCGGGGCTCTTCGTCTGGGCCATGAACCTGTTCGACACGAACGTCGAGCCCACCTTCGTCGTCTCGCTGGTCTTCCTGATCGCGACGGCGGGCCTGGGCCTGGTCGACCGCGCCAACCGTGTGCGCACGGGAATCGTCGCCGGTGGCTGGCTCGCGCTGGTGCTGCTGGGCTGGCTGATCCTGCCCATGCTGGTCACCAACCCGATGTCCCTGCTGATGATCCTGCTGCTGAGCCTGCTCGCGCTCTCGGTGGCGGGCTGGCGCCTGGGCGTCTTCGCGCTGATCGCCCTGACCGTCGTGGCCTCCGTCGGCCAGTGGTCCAACGCCATGGACACCCTGGGTCTGGTGCTGGTGGCCAGCCTCATCGCGGTGGTCATCGCGATCCCGATCGGCATCCTGGCCGCCTACAACGAGTTCGTCAGCAAGGTCGCCAAGCCGGTCCTGGACCTCATGCAGACGCTCCCGGCGTTCGTCTACCTGATCCCGGCGATCTTCTTCTTCTCCATCGGTGCGGTGCCCGGTGTGGTCGCGACCATCGTGTTCGCGATGCCGCCCGGCGTGCGCCTGACCGAACTCGGCATCCGGCAGATCGACAAGGAGCTCGTCGAGGCGGGTGAGGCCTTCGGTGCGCCCAAGCGCAAGATCCTCACCGGCATCCAGCTCCCGCTCGCCCTGCCGACGATCATGGCGGGCGTCAACCAGGTGATCATGCTGGGCCTGTCCATGGTCGTCATCGCGGGCATGGTCGGCGCGGGCGGCCTCGGCAGCCAGGTCTACCAGGGCATCACCCGCAACGACGGCGCGCTCGGTTTCGAGGCCGGCATCGCCGTGGTCATCCTGGCGATCTTCCTGGACCGCCTGACCGCCGCCGTCACCCGCAAGAGTCCCCAGGCCAGGGTCAGTTCGTCCTGACAACGGTTTTTTCGCAGCAGTCCTGATGGAAGGAATCCAGATGTACAGCCGTAAGCGCATGATGGCCCTGGCCGCGGCCGGTATGAGCGGGGTGCTCCTGTTGACCGCCTGTGGCGGCAACGGCGAGGACCTCACCGGTGGCTCCGGCGAGGACCAGAACGGCGGTTCGGGCACGGGTGACGACCTCCAGGACGTCAACATCGCGCTGATCGCCTGGGAAGAGGCGATCGCGGTCACCCACATGTGGGAGGCCATCCTGGACGAGAAGGGCTACAACGTCGAGGTCACCGACGTCGACGTGGCCCCGATGTACCAGGGCGCCGCCAACGGCGACGTGGACCTGTTCCTCGACACCTGGCTCCCCGCCACGCACCAGCAGTACTGGGACGACTACGGGGACCAGCTGGAGGACCTCGGCTCCTGGTACGACAACGCGATCCTGACGCTGACCGTCCCCGAGTACATGGAGGACGTCAACTCGATTCCCGACCTCCTCGACCACGCGGACGAGTTGGACAACCGCATCGTCGGCATCGACCCGGGCGCGGGGCTCACCGACACCACCCAGAACTCCGCCATGCCGGGTTACGGGCTGGACGACGAGTTCGAGCTGGTCACCTCCTCCGGCGCGGCGATGCTCGCGGAGCTGGACTCGGCGATCGCCGACGAGGAACCCATCGTCGTCACCCTGTGGCGTCCGCACCCGGCCTACGCCAAGCACGACCTGAAGGACCTCGAGGACCCCGAGGGCCTGATGGGCGACGCCGAGACGATCCACGCGGTCGGCCGTGACGGCTTCGCCAACGACTACCCGCAGCTCGCCTCCTGGCTCGAGGGCTGGGACATGAGCGACGACGAGCTCGCCACCCTGGAGGCGCTGACCGTCGGTGACGACGTCGACGACCCCGACGCCGGTGCCCGCGAGTGGCTCGCCGACAACCCCGAGTTCCTGGAGCGCACCCTGGGCGACGACGCCGAGGGCCTGAACTTCTAGAACCCAGAGTGTGTTCCCTGTCACGGGGAGTGTCGAATGTCCCCTTTCATGGGGTAGACATACGATGACGGCCGCCTTCACGAGCGTGGGGGCGGCCTTCGTCTGCGCGAGGTTGCGAGGGAGCTTGGACATGAAGAGGCGAGGGACGGGACTGGCCGCCGCGGGTCTGAGCGGTGTGCTCCTGCTGTCCGCCTGCTCCGGGGAGGCGGGCTCCGGCGCCCCGGACGACGGCGACGACCTCCGGGAGGTCAACATCGCGTTGATCGCCTGGGAGGAGGCGGTGGCCGTCACCCACATGTGGGAGGCGGTCCTCGAGGAGAAGGGTTACGACGTCACCGTCACCGAGGTCGACGTCGCCCCGGCCTTCCAGGGGGTGGCCGACGGCGAGCTCGACCTCTACCTCGACATGTGGCTTCCGGTCACCCACCACGAGTACATGGAGCAGCACCGGGACAGCATCGAGAGCCTGGGCTCCTGGTACGACAACGCCGTCCTCACGCTGACGGTCCCGGAGTACATGGAGGACGTGCGGGAGATCGACGACCTCCCCGCACGTGCGGACGACCTCGGCGGCACCATCGTCGGCATCGAGCCGGGTGCGGGCCTGACCCAGGTCACCCGTGACCAGGCCATGCCCCTGTACGGGCTGGAGGAGGACTTCGAACTGGAGACCTCCTCGGGCGGGGAGATGATGCGGCGCCTGGACGAGGCGATCATGGAGGAACGGCCGATCGTCGTGACCCTGTGGCGTCCGCACCCGGCCTACGCCCAGTACGAGCTGCGGGACCTGGAAGACCCGCAGGGCGGGATGGGCGGCACCGAGGGGCTGCACTCGATCGGGCGCGCGGGGTTCTCCGAGGACTACCCGGAGCTGGCCGAGTGGATGCGCAACTGGACCATGGACGACGAGGAGCTGGCCTCCCTGGAGGCGCTCACGGTCGGTCCCGGTGTCACCGACCCCGCGGCCGGAGCGCGTCAGTGGCTCGCCCAGAACCCGCTGTTCCTGGAGCGCACGCTGATGGACGACGCCGAGGGTCTGGAGTTCTGACCCGGACGACGCGGATGGTCCGGACGTGACGACGGGGCCGCCTCCCGGAGGGGAGACGGCCCCGTGGTTGTGTTCGGTGGCCGTGGGCTCAGGGGGCGTAGTAGCCGCCCTGGGCGCCGCCGATGCTCCCCTGGTTGGCCTGGCCCGGCTTGTCGCGCCGGGGCAGCGCGTAGGCGGACAGGAGCCCGCCGAGGAAGCCGAACAGGTGCGCCTGCCAGGAGACGCCGGGGTGCTGGGGCAGGACCCCCCAGATCATCGTTCCGTAGAAGATGACCACGCAGATCATGATGACGATGTCGACGGTCCGGCGTTCGATGATGCCGCGTAGCACCGTGTAGCCGAAGTAGCCGAAGACCAGCCCGCTGGCACCCACCGTCACGACGTGTGAGGGGGTGAACAGCCACACGCCGACACCGCTGACGACGGCGACGATCAGTGTGGTGAGCAGGAACCGGCCCAGGCCGCTGAAGGCGACGAGGGCTCCGAGCACCAGGAACGGCAGTGAGTTACCGATCAGGTGGGCGAAGTTGCCGTGCATGAAGGGCGCGGTCAGCACGGTCCAGGGCGCGTCGGGATTGCGGGCCTGGATACCGAACTGCCGGTCGAGGTGTCCCCCGAGCGGGGTGTCGATGATCTCGAAGACCCACATGGCCGCGAGCATGCCCGCGACGGTCAGGATGGCGGTGATTCTGGACTGCTTCACCCCATCGAGACTAGATGAAGCAGGCTTGCGTCGGTATGTTCCTGGGGCGCGTGTGGGCGAAATGATCTGTTGTGTTCACAGATGACTGCTCTGTCGCGGCCGTTCGGAGGAGGGCCGGTGGCGTGCCCGGCGGCCTCAGGAGGTCAGGGAGCGCTTGCGCGGCGGGATGCCCGCGACCGCCATGAACGCCTCCACCTTGGCCGGGTTGGTCATCCCGGTCAGCGGCAGGTAGGTGCGTGAGGTCCGGCGGCTCTTCAGCGAGGGGAAGCGCTTGGGGCGCCCGGTGTGGTCGCACAGGCCCAGGGAGCGGATGCGACCGGGAAGCACGTAGTAGGAGCCGATGTCGATGAACGGCACCCGGACGACGTAACCGCCGCGCTCGTAGCGGAACTCGTCCTCGGAGACCTCCAGCACCGGTGCCTTGATCCGGTGTCCGTCGAACGCCGAGGCGGCGCCGAGGAGCGCGAGGATGACGCCGAGCACGATGTTGGCCCAGTGCCCGGGGTCGACTGCCACGACCACGACGCCCAGAGTGAGCAGAGTGTAACCACCCCACAGCTCCACGTACTTGCGGCCTACGGGGCAGACCAGGCGGACCGGTTCGGACACGGCGGATGCCTCTCTCGCTGGGCGGGGCGCTGAGGATGACGGAAGCCGTCAGTGGGAACCCTATCCGCTTCGCGGGTGCGGGCATCTCGGTTTCGGTCAGCTCGCCTGTGGGGTTCAGGACAGGCGCAAGGAAGTTTCGTCCCCTGTGTCGCATTCCTTGAAGTGGTGATCGGGTTGCCCCATGAATCTCCACCAGATTCTCGGAGGGGCATGGCAGGGGAGAACGATGCCTTCCTGTGTATGTATTGAGCTATATGTGAAGTTATGGGCTGTTTGTCCTGTTCTCTCTCAGTAGTTGCGTGCTTCGAGGCGGTAGTTAAACGTCGTTTACGTTTGTGCTTTTGCAGTGGAACGCCTTCGTTGACCCCGAATGCTTTTCCGGTGTGTCCGAATCCCGCCGTCCTGGACTCCGGTGGCCGGTGTCCGCTTGACCTGGCATGATGTGAGGATGTCCTGGTTGTTACCGGTGTATTGGGAGTTCGTGACTCGATCGGGTGCACATGAGCGCGGACCGGTTGCGGATGGGTCACGAAACCGGCATTGGGGCTATACAGACATTTCCCTTAATGGTCTTCTAATCGACTAATCGCCTAGTTTTGGTGGGTTGTGCCCTGTGGGCACCAACCCGTGGCCTGTTCGCATGAGTGATCAAGGGTGTGACTATGTTCAAGCGCCGAAAGACGTTGGCACTCGCCGCCGCGGCGACGTCAGCGGTCATGGTGGCCAGCGGCTGTGGAGGAGGGGGTGACGGTGGTGGCGACGGCGGCACCAAGGAGGTCACCTGGGTCATCAACAGCCTCCCCGGCGCCTGGCAGGCCACGAGTCTCGCTGGTGGCAGCGTCTACGTCGTCCAGATGCTCTCCGGCGTGCTCCCCTACACCGGTCAGTGGCAGCCGGACGCGACGTACGAGTACGACATGGACGTCCTCGCTGAGGAGCCCGAGCTCATCAACGACGACCCCGACGAGGGTCCGTTCGAGTGGTCCATCACCCTCGCCGAGGACGCCGTCTGGAGCGACGGCGAGCCGATGACCGGTGAGGACCTGCGCGTCTCCTGGATGCTCGGTACCTCCCCGGACGAGGGCTACTGCGGCGGTTGCGACCCCCGCGCCGCCGCGAGCTTCGACAAGGTCGACAACGTCGAGGCCGACGGCAAGACGGCCACCTTCCAGCTGAAGGAGGGGCTGGCCGACCCTGAGTGGATGGGGCTGTTCGACGCCCACAGCCAGGCCGGCGGCTTCCTGCCCGCGCACCTAGCCGAGGAGAACGGCTGGGACGTCGACGACGCGGACGAGCTGGGCGAGTACTACGCCTGGCTGCACTCCGAGCGGCCCGAGTGGTCCGGCGGCCCGTACATGATCACCGCCGGCGACCTGGAGAACGAGGTCGTCAAGGAGCCGAACCCCAACTGGTTCGGTGAGGCGCCCGCGCTCGACAAGATCACCATGCCGTACAACACCGACGAGGGCACCTTCGTGAACGCCTTCGTCAACAACGAGATCGACGGTGGCAACCCCGCCGACTACAGCGAGGACGTCATCCTCCAGCTGGAGGACGTCGCCAACGCCGACGTGACCGTCGCCGAGGGTGCCACCTGGGAGCACGTCGACCTCAACCTGAAGAACGAGACGCTCCAGGACGTCGAGCTGCGCCGCGCCATCTTCACCGCGATCGACCGCGACGACATCGCCAACCGCAACTTCGGCGCCGGCTACCCGGACTACGAGCTGAAGAACAACCACGTCTTCGGCAGCGACAGCCCCTACTTCGTCGACCACTTCGAGGGCGAGACGCAGGGCACCGGTGACATCGACGAGGCCAAGAGCATCCTCGAGGAGGCCGGTTACGAGCTCGACGGCGACACCCTCACCCTCGACGGCGACGAGATCGGTCCGTTCCGCCTGCGCAGCACCGACTCGACCGTCCGCAACACCTCGGTCCAGCTCATCCAGGCCCAGCTCTCCGAGATCGGCATCACGACCAACATCGAGATGACCGACGACCTCGGCGGAATGCTCGCGGCGACGGAGTACGACATCGTCCAGTACGGCTGGTCCGGCTCCCCGTACTTCACCAGCAACCCGGACCAGTTCTGGCACTCCGAGAGCGGCAGCAACTTCGGCGGCTACGCCAACGACGAGGTCGACGATCTGGCCGGCCTGGTGGCCAACGCCCCCGACCTGGACACTGCCGCCGAGCACGCCAACGCGGCCATGGAGATCGTGGTCCCGGAGGCCTACGTCCTCCCGATCATGGCGGAGCCGAACTACTTCTTCGCCAACTCCGACCGCCTCGTGAACGTCCACGACAACCTTCAGTCCAGCTACCGAGCCACCTACAACATCGGTGAGTGGGACGTCGCCAGCTAGTCCGGCGCACCCCCCAGGTCCGGCCCCGGGACACCCTCCCGGGGCCGGACCGGTCCTCGTCCACCCCTGAAGGATCACTCCCATGCTCGTTTACACGATGCGGCGCATCCTGGGCGCGCTACCCGTCCTGGTCCTCGCATCCATCCTCACCTTCGTGATGATCGACGTCACCGGTGACCCGCTCGCCGACATCCGGATGGCCCAGCCACCGCCCACAGAGGAAGTCCTGCAACAGGCGGAGGAGCGGCTCTATCTCGACCGCTCCATGCCGGAGCGGTACTGGCTGTGGGTGACCGGAATCGGCGGAAACGGCGACATCGGACTGCTCCAGGGGGAGTTCGGCCCCTCCACCCAGGGCCCCCACTACGACATCGGCGCGGCCATCGCCGAACGCCTGTGGACCACGCTGCGCCTGGTGGGCGCGGCCATGATCTTCGCGCTCGGCCTGGCGATCATCACCGGTGTGGTCAGCGCCCTGCGCCAGTACTCCAAACTCGACTACACCCTCACCTTCGTCGGCTTCCTCGCCCTGGCGCTGCCGACCTTCTGGTTCGCGGGCATCATGCAGGCGGCGGGGGTCAAGTTCAACCAGTTGGTGGGCGACCAGGTCTTCGCCACCATCGGCGACGGGCGTTTCAGAGCCGAGGGTGCGCCGTTGTGGGACCAGTTCCTCAACGCCTTCGCGCACATGGCGCTGCCCACGATCGTGCTCATGCTGATCAGCTTCGCGTCGTGGAGCCGCTACCAGCGCACCTCGATGCTGGAGGTGATGAACAGCGACTACGTCCGGCTGGCCCGGGCCAAGGGCCTGCGCAACCACACGGTCATCAGGCGTCACGCGCTGCGCACCGCGCTCATCCCGCTGACCACCGTGGTGGCGATCGGCGTCGCGGGCGTCATCGACGGGGCCATCCTCACCGAGGTGGTCTTCCAGTGGCGCGGTCTGGGCGACTTCTTCATCACCGCGGTGGACAACAACGACTCCTTCGCGCTGATGGGGTGGCTGCTGCTCAGCGGCACCATCGTCATCCTGGCCAACCTTGTCGCCGACCTGCTGTACGCCGTGCTGGACCCGAGGATTCGCTATGAGTGAGAACGGCATGTCGAAGAGCGCGCGCCGTGACCCGGCGAAGAAGCGGAAGAAGAGCAGCGCCGACCAGACCCAGCTCCAGACCATCCTGATCCGGTTCACCCGACACCGGCCCGCGATGATCAGCCTGGTGCTCCTGGGGATCATCGCCCTGTTCGCGTTCGTCGGACCCTTCTTCTGGACCTGGGACCACACGGTCTACCGCGAGATCCCCAGCAACCAGCCTCCGTCCGGAGTGCACCCCCTGGGCACCTCGGCCGCCGGACACGACGTCCTCGGCCAGCTCATGCGCGGCGCCCAGCAGACGCTGAAGGTCGCCTTCACCGTCTCACTGCTGTCGACGGCGGTCGGCTCCGTGTGGGGCGCCACCGCCGGTTACTACGGCGGCCGGGTGGACGCGTTCATGATGCGCGTCGTGGACATCTTCCTGATCGTGCCCCTGCTCGTGGCCGCCGCGGCCATCGCGGGCAACAGCGGGGCCGGGACCTCGTGGTCCGCGATCGCGCTGATCATCTCGATCTTCTCGTGGGCCACCATCGCGCGTGTGGTGCGCGGCGTGGTCCTGTCCCTGCGGGAACAGGAGTTCGTGGAGGCGGCCCGCGCTTCGGGCGCATCGGCGCCGTGGATCATCCTCCGGCACCTGCTGCCCAACGCGGCCGGGCCGATCATCGTCGCCGCCACCCTGCTGGTGGCGGTGGCCATCCTCGCCGAGGCGGGCATGTCCTTCCTCGGACTGGGCATCCAGCTGCCCGACATCTCGCTCGGCCAGATGATCGGCAGCGCGCGCACGGCGGTGTCCACGCGGCCGTGGCTGTTCTATCCGCCCGGTGTGCTGCTGGTGCTGATCTGTCTGACGATCAACTTCATCGGTGACGGCCTCCGGGACGCCCTCGACCCACGACAGACCAGGGTGCGGCGATGACGACTGAGTACGAGAACAAGGAACACACCGCCGTGGCGGACACCGACGACGTGGTGCTGGAGGTCAGCGATCTCAGCGTCACCTTCCCCTCCGACGACGGCCCGCTGCCCGCGGTCCGACAGGTCTCCTACAAGGTGCGCCGGGGCGAGGCCCTGGGCATCGTGGGGGAGTCGGGATCGGGCAAGTCCGTGACCTCCATGGCGATCATGGGCCTGCTGCCCAGGAACGCGCGTGTGGAGGGCTCGGCCCGGTTGCTGGGCCAGGAGATCATCGGGCTCAACGACAAGCAGATCAGCGAGGTCCGGGGGCAGAGGATCGCGATGATCTTCCAGGACCCGCTGACCTCGCTCAACCCCGTGTACACGATCGGCTACCAGATCGCCGAGGCGGTGCTCGCCCACCGGAAGGTGGGCAAGAAGGTCGCCATGGCGCGGGCGCTGGAGCTCCTGGAGATCGTGGGCATCCCGTCACCCGAGCAGCGGCTCAGGCAGTACCCGCACGAGCTGTCCGGCGGTATGCGCCAGCGGGTGGTGATCGCGATCGCGATGGCCAACGACCCGGACGTGATCATCGCGGACGAGCCCACCACGGCGCTCGACGTGACCGTCCAGGCGCAGGTGCTGGACGCCCTCCAGAGGGCCCGTGAGGAGACCGGGGCCGCCCTGGTGCTCATCACCCACGACCTCGGTGTGGTGGCCGGCCAGGTCGACCGGGTGGGCGTGATGTACGCGGGCCGGATCGTGGAGATGGGGTCGGTGGAGGAGGTCTTCTACCGGCCGCGCATGCCCTACGCGCTGGGGCTGCTCGGGTCGCTGCCGCGACTGGACGGCGACCGCGGCGACCGGCTCACCCCCATCCTCGGGGCCCCGCCCTCGCTGCGGGACCTGCCCGGGGGCTGCGGGTTCGCGCCGCGCTGCCCCATGGCCAGGGAACGCTGCCACGAGGAGGAGCCCCGGCTGCTGCTCATCGAGAACGGGCCGCAGGAGGGCGAGGCGACCGCGCACACCGCCGCCTGCCACTTCAGCGAGGAACTCGTGGACGCGGAGGCGAGCGACCTCTTCCGGTCCACCTCCGTGGACACCGAGGGGCTGGGGTCCGTCGCCGAGATGGAGGCGGCGGAGGCCCACGTGGCCGAGGCCCGCGAGGGATACCTGGGGGAGCTCGGCGCGGAGGCCGACCGTGAGGTGGCCGCCAAGGCGGAGACCGAGGTCCTGCTCACCGCCACCGACCTGGTCAAACACTTCCCGATCCGCTCCAAGGGGCTGATGCGGCGCAGGGTGGGCGAGGTGCAGGCGGTCTCCGGGATCTCGCTGGACCTGCGGGAGAGGGAGACCCTCGCGCTCGTGGGTGAGTCCGGCTGCGGCAAGTCCACCACGGCGCGCCTGCTGCTGAACCTGATCAAGCTCACCTCGGGCGAGGTCTCCTACATGGGTCAGCCGCTCCAGGACCTCTCCGACCGCAGGATGCGGCCGCTGCGCAAGGACCTCCAGCTGGTGTTCCAGGACCCCTTCGCGTCCCTGGACCCGCGCATGACGGTCTCGGACATCATCGCCGAGCCCATGCGCATCCACGGGAGCGGGCACCGGGACGCCCGGAAGCGGGTGTCCGAGCTCCTCGAACTCGTGGGGCTCAACCCCGAGCACGGCTCGCGGTACCCGCACGAGTTCTCCGGAGGCCAGCGTCAGCGCATCGGCGTGGCCCGGGCGCTGTCGCTCAACCCCAGGGTGCTGGTGCTCGACGAACCGGTCTCGGCGCTGGACGTGTCCATCCAGGCGGGCGTGATCAACCTGCTGGAGGACCTCCAGGACGAGCTGGGGCTGTCCTACCTGTTCGTCTCGCACGACCTCTCGGTGGTCAAGCACATCGCCGACCGCGTGGCCGTGATGTACCTCGGCAAGATGGTGGAGACGGCCACGACGGACCAGCTGTTCAGCGCGCCCGCGCACCCGTACACGCAGGCGCTGATCTCGGCGATCCCGCTGCCGGACCCCGTCAAGGAGCGGACCCGGGAGCGGATCACCGTCACGGGTGACATCCCGAGCCCGGCCAACCCGCCCTCGGGCTGCCGGTTCCGGACCCGCTGCCCGAAGTTCGCCAACGAGCTCTCGGACGCCGAGCGCGCCAGGTGCGTGGAGGAACCGCCGGAGCTGAAGGAACGGGGCACCGGTCACCGGGACGCCTGCCACTACTCGAAGGCGATCGAACTCATCTAGGTGCCGCACACGGGGCGGGTCGGGGACTCCGGCCCGCCCCGTACGTGTCTGGGCCCATTTGAGACGCCCCTTTTGCCATCGAACCGCCGGTGGCGTCCTGGCGTGGACGGAAACCGTCGGTTACGTTCTCCTGGCATGCTCCCGATCGGTACTTCCGGAGGAGACACATGACCCCCGCAACCCCCCGCCGTTGGCTGGTCGCACTGGCCGCGGCCCCGCTGGTGGCCCTCACCCCCGTCGCGCCGTCGTGGGCCGACACCGCCGAGCAGGCCGAACGCGCCGACGACCTGCGCACCGACCTCGACGCGATCCTCGCGGACCCCGCGCTGGAGGGCGCGACCTCCGGTGTGGTGGTGACCGACGCCGACTCCGGCCAGACGCTCTACTCGCGGGACGCGGACACCCAGCTGCTGCCCGCCTCGAACATGAAGATCTTCACGGCCGCCGCCGCACTGGAGGCGCTGGGAGGCGAGCACACCTTCGCCACCGAGGCCGTGGTGGAACGCCGCCCCGGCCGCGGTGACGTACCGGAGCTGTACCTGGTCGGCGGCGGTGACCCGACCCTGAACGCCGAGGACCTCGACTCCCTCGCCTCGGACGTGGCCGCCTCCGGGGTGACCTCCGTGGGCGACGTGTTCGCCGACGACTCGTGGTTCGACGACCAGCGCCTCGTGGACGACTGGTGGCCCGAGGACGAGGCGTACGCCTACTCGGCGCAGATCTCCGCGCTCACGGTGGCCCACGGCGAGCGCTACGACACCGGCGTGACCGAGGTGACCGTCACCGCCGCCTCCGCGGGCGATCCCGTCGACGTGGACTTGGGCGCCGCAGAGGGCTACGCCGAACTCGACAACCAGGCCGTCACCGCCCCCGCCGGGGAGGGCACCGGCATCACGGTCGACCGTCCGGTGGGCACCAACACCATCAGTGTCACCGGGTCGCTGTCGGTGAACGCCGGACCGGTGGTGGCCGTGCGCACCGTGGACGAACCCGCCGGGTTGGCCGGGCACCTGTTCGCGCGGGCCCTGGAGGAGAACGGGGTGGCCGTGAAGGGCGAGGTCTCCCAGGGCGAGGTGCCCGCCGAGTGGCACCGGCCCAGGGTGGTGGGGGAGCACACCTCCATGCCGCTGAACGAGGTCCTGGTCCCGCTCATGAAGTTCAGCAACAACGGGCACACGGAGATGCTGACCAAGACCCTCGGGCGCGAGCTCCGGGGTGAGGGCTCGTGGGAGGCGGGACTGTCCGCCCAGGAGACCGCGCTACAGCAGGCGGGTGTGGACACCTCGGACCTGGTCCTCACCGACGGCTCCGGGCTTTCCCGGGGCAACCGTGTCACCGCGAACACCGTCGTCGACCTGCTCGACAGCGCCAAGGACGCCGCCTGGTACGAGGAGTGGCACCACTCGCTCCCGGTGGCGGGCGACAGCGACCCGTTCGTCGGGGGCACGCTGGCCAACCGGATGCGTGGCACCGCCGCCGAGGGGGCGGCGCAGGCCAAGACCGGCACGATGACCGGGGTGAGCGCCCTGTCGGGCTACGTGCAGGGCCCGGACGGCGCCGAGCTGTACTTCAGCATCGTCAACAACGAACACGCGGGCGGCGCACCCACCGGCGTGCAGGACGACGTGGTGGTCAGGCTGGCCGAGTACGTGGGCAACGAGGCCGGGGCGGGCACGGTCGCCCTGCGCGGCGGAGTCACGGACGGCGGAGCGGTGGAGTGCTCGTGGGAGCTGACCTGCTGATTCTCTGATCCGCAGAGCTGAGCGGAGGGGCCCACGGGGGAGGAAGCCCGTGGGCCCCTCCCGTGTTCGGAGTGCGTTGAGCCGGTGTGGATGTCATTCCTTCCTGTAGCCGAACGGCTGTACCTGTAGCTCCATCGAACCGATCTCCGATCTCAGTTGTTTGAGATTCCCGAGATGGCTGAAGGCCCTGGGCCTCCCGCATCAGTCTTCGGCCAGCCTGAGGATGCCTTCGCGTAGCCAGCCGGGAGTTCAGTTGCACGACTCTCATTGAACGCAAAGGTGCGGGTGTTGCTGCACGTCCCGCATCCATGAGGACGGTAGTCGGCTCGAATGGCTCTTAGCTTCAACCGAACCTAGATGGGGAACTCCCCGATCCAGTCGCGTTCGAGGATGTGCTTAGGCAAGTATCCGGACTCGACATCGAAACGGAAGTTGGGGTCGACCAGGGCGGTGTCATATCCCCAGCAAGCAAGAGCGAACAGACCGAGTGGAACGCCCCCTTCGATTTCCTCGGCACGCTCAGGGGTCGCGGTATGGAATGACCGGAAGAGCTCCAGCCCCAGAGCCAGAGATTCGTTGAATTTGTCGCTGTCCCGTCGGACCAGATGCATAAATGCGTCCATTGGCGGGAAGGCCAACTTGTTCAACGGCTCAGCCTCGCCGAAACCGTTGGGGTTGGCCGGGTCCGACAGTTCCATCGCCTCAGAAAGGTGATCGAAGAGGCCGGGGTGATTCAACACGAAGGCCTGCAACGCAGAGATCCAGGGGTAGATGTGAGGGCTATACGTCGTTCCACTGGACTCTCCTGCGGATCGAAGCAAATCCACGGGGATCTGGCACAGATATTCGTACCGAATCTTGTCTCGGCACGTAACAGCCAGGAAGAAGGCGTCCAACCAGGTCTCGGCATTGGTGAAGTAGTTGGGTTCCACAGTCGAGAGAACGCGCTCTTCGCCGTTGATCATGCGGACGACGCGCCCGCCAGGTTCAACGGTAGACACAGCCAGGGCGGCTTCGGTTACCTGCATCCAGAAGACCCACGACTCCCAGGTCTCGAGAAGATCTGCGTCCGTATCCATTGCAAGGCAGAGTTTAGTCTTGAAACTCACGCCCGCAACAGGTCCACCGGCGTCAAAAGGGGAGCCAATCAACCAGTTCACATAGAAGCTTCTCCCCTCGGGAGTCTCATCGATGAAGTCCGCATAGTTTGGATTGCTGATGTCATGGCGCTCAACCATGTACGGCAATGTCCAGCCCTCCGATTCGGAATGTCTTAGAGGCCAAGGCTGTAGCCAGAGTGCTTTTCGTTAGTAGAGGGCGCTTCGCTCAGAGCTTTCTGCTTCTGTTTGGGTGTGAAGTTCTTTGCCTCTACTCAGCGGCCGCCGCGATACGCACCGTGGGGTGCGGGACGTCGACAACTGGTTCGGGTGAGTCCTGGTCGGGGGTGAACTCGAACTTCACGGTCCTGCCTCTCCACATCCGGCCGCGCACGTCTGCTGCTGGCTCCGTTGGGTGAGTCGCACCGCGAACACCCACGGTTCCGATTCTCACGGAACCCAGTGACACTCCGCGGGACTGCGTTCCGATCTCGCAGAAGCAAACTCGGGTGTTGCGGCAGGTCACACGAACGCAGGGGCACCGAGGGCGGCCGAAGCTGGCCGTGTGGCGTGGATCACGTGGGTTGTCCACAGGTGGGAGATGGAGGCTGTTGGCGGGCGGCGCGGGGTGGCAGTGTTGAAAGCCCCCTCTCTCAGCCGGCTCCTCTGAAGGACGTTGATGGAAACGCTGACCGTCACCTCGGTGTTCGGCATGGTCGTCGGCCAGGTCGTGTCGCTGGTCGCGCTGGTCCTGGTCCTGCTGGGCCTGGGCAAGCTGGCCAGTCGGCTCATGGACGTGCCGTTCAACCTGCCGCGTCTGGCCCTGGCGGCGCTGGTCGGGGCTCCGCTGGGCTCGGTGGGCGCGATCCTGGCCTACTACGGAAGCTTCGAGGCGCTGAACTCCCTCGAACCGGCCGACCTGGACCAGCCCGCGTACGTGTCGCTCATGCTCTTCGCCATGGCGGTGGGCGCCATGCTCGCCTTCGTCGGCCTGGAACTGCTGTTGCCCCGGGGCACCCGGTTCCGGCCGGTGGCCATGGTGCGGGAGGCCAGGAACTGGTTCGGGCGCCTCGGCAGGTACCGGCGCATCCTGTGGATCCTGGCCCGGCACGGGCTGGGCGGTTACGTGCTGGGGAGAAGGGAGGGGATCGACGACACCTCGGTCCAGCGGCGCCTGGCCCGTTCCCTGGTCCGCTCCATGGAGGAGGCCGGGGTGGTCTTCGTGAAGCTGGGGCAGGTGCTGGCCACCCGGCGGGACCTGCTGCCGCCGGTGTTCGTGGAGGAGCTCGGGCGGCTGCACAGCGAAGTGGCCAAGGTGCCCTTCGAGCGGATTCGCGAGTGCGTGGAGGGTGAGCTGGGCCGCCCCCTGGAGGAGGTCTTCGCCGCGTTCGACCCCGAGCCCCTGGCCGCCGCCTCCATCGCGCAGGCCCACCCCGCGCGGCTGCACGGGGGTGAGGAGGTGGTCGTGAAGGTGCAGCGCCCCGGGATCGTTCCGGTGGTCCGCAGGGACCTGGACATCATCCGCAGGCTGGCCCGCCGCTTCGACGAGTACACGGACTGGGGGCCCGCGATCGGGGTGCTCGAACTGGCTGACGGGTTCGCCGGGGCGCTGTTGGAGGAACTCGACTTCGAGGTGGAGGCCGCCAACATCGCGGCCGTCGCGGACGCCACGGGTGGTTCGGAGGTGCGCATCCCCCGCGTGTACGAGGCCTACACCGGTCGTCGCGTGCTGGTGATGGAACGCCTGCACGGCACCCAGGTGGGTGGAGGGGACCTCTCGGCGGAGGAGGGGGAGCGCATCGCCCGGGTGCTGCTGGACTGCTTGTTGGAGCAGGTGCTGATGAGCGGGATCTTCCACGCCGACCCGCATCCGGGCAACATCCTGGTGCTCGACGGGGGCGGCGTGGGGCTGTTGGACTACGGGTCGGTGGGGCGTCTGGACGCCCGGACCCGGGAGGCCCTCCAGATGATGCTGCTGGCCATCGACCGGGGCGACGCCGTCCTGCTGACCGACACCCTGTTGGACGTGGTCGACGACCCGGGGGAGATCGACGCGGAGCGGCTGCGGCGTTCGCTGGGGCAGTTCATGGCCCGGTACCTGCACGGGAGCACCACCGCGAGCATGCGGATGTTCACCGAACTGCTGATGCTGGTCACCCGGTTCGGGCTGGTGCTGCCCGCGGAGCTGGCCGGGGTGTTCCGCGCCCTGGCCACGCTGGAGGGGACGCTCGTGCACCTGTCACCGGGGTTCGACACGGTGGCCGAGGCCAAGCGGTACGCCGGGGCACGGATGTCCGAGCAGCTGGGCACCGGGAACCTGCGCGAGATGGCGTCGGCGGAACTGATCGCTCTGCTGCCCACGCTGCGGCGGCTGCCGCGCAGACTCGACCGGATCACCGACCAGCTGCACAAGGGCCGGTTCACCGTGCAGGCCCGGCTGTTCGCCCACCCCGAGGACCGAAGACTCCTGCGCTCGGTGGTGTGGCGCGCGGTCATGACGGTGCTGGCCGTGGTCACGGGGTTCATGTCGGTCGGGTTGTTCAACGTCACCGAGACGCAGGGGGTGTCCTGGCCGGAGCTGGCCACGCACACCAAGGCGCTCAACCTGCTGGCGTGGGTGCTGCTGGCCGCCACGGCCATGTTCGTGCTGCGGTTGTTGGTGGACATGGTCCGGGACGGCGGTGACAGGGGGAGGAGGTGACCCGGTCAGCCGTGGATGAGGCGGCGCAGGACCCGGTGGACCTCCTCGGCGTCCGGCGGGGGGCTGGTGGTGCAACAGCACAGGAAGAAGCCGTTGGCCGCCGCGGCCACCCCGGCCCGCATCTCGGGGTCGGGGAGGTAGGGAACGAGGAAGGCGTCCACCGCGGACATCCAGCGGTCGGTCTGTTCGCGTAGCGCGGGGCGCCGGGCGGCGAGCAGGAAGAGTTCCATCTCGGCCAGGGCGTGGGTCCGGTCGGGTTCGGTGCCCTCGGCGATGAGGGCGGCGAACCCGCGCAGGGCCTGGTCAGGGTCCTCGGGGAGGGTGTCCATGTACGCGACGTAGGTGTCGTTCACCCTGGTGAGGGCGGCGACCAGGAGGTCGTCGACGGATGCGTGGTAGTAGGTGACGGTGCTGGGCGGGACCCCCGCTTCGGCCGCCACCCGGCGCTGGCTGACGGCGGAGACGCCGTCCCGCGTGATGACCTCCATGGTGGCGTCCAAGAGCAGCCGCCGCCGCAGCTCGCCCTTGCGGAGGCGGCCGTCACTGATGTTCTCCGGATCCCGTTCCGGCTGCTTGGTGCTCACGTCACTATCCTGCCGGTCAGTGCTGGCCGCCCATCTCCAGGGCCATGACCCCGGCGATCACCAGGGCGATGCCGCCCACCTGGATCCAGGTCAGGGACTCCCCGAGGAACAGGACGCCGATGACAGCGAGAAGGGCCACGCCCAGGGCTGCCCACACCCCGTAGGCCACCCCGAGCGGCATACCTCGCTGGAGCGTCTGCGAGAGCATGTAGAACGCGCCGAGGTAGCCGACCACCACGAAGATCGAGGGCAGGAGTCTGGTGAACCCCTCGGACAACTTCAGGGAGGTGGTGGCGAAGACCTCCAGGACGATCGCTCCGGCGAGCCAGAACCAAGGCATGGGTTCCCCCAGTCACACCGTGGGGTCGGGTGACCCCGGAAGAAGTTGGTCGTTCGAGTAGGTTTCTCCGGAGAAACAACCTGATCGGATGACCCGGATTCTAGGTCGGGCATGATGGCAGGGCAAGCGCAGAAGCGCTTCCGGGCAGCCCGGAACCCGCCCCCCGGTGGACCGCGCCCGTACCCCCTGGGTGTATTCTCGGCGCTCCCGAGTGCGACAGTTCGCCCTCTTTCGGATAACTGCTCCATACCGATACGCACGAGTTCAGAACCTTTTCCGTGCGGGAGCGTCTTACTCATTGCAGTAGATCGGTTCCAGTTTCAGCTACGGAGGTCCAGACGTGACGGGGAAGTCCCACCCGGCGGTGACGCGGCGGTTCGGCATCGGTCTGGTGGCGCTCGCTCTCGCAGCGACCGCCTGTACCTCCGGTGACGCCGAGACGCAGAGCAACGCCGATCCCGCCGACGCCGAGCCGGCTGAGCTGAGCATCACGCCGGAGGCCGGTGGCGAGGAGATCGCGCCGAACACCCCCATCCGGGTCAACGCCCAGCAGGGAGTCATCACCGACGTCAGAGTCGACCAGGTCGTGGTCGGTGAGGCGGCGGCCGAGGGCGATGGCGGAGCTGAGGGCGAGGGGGACGCCGAGGGCGACCTCTACGCCATGACCGGCACCCTCAACGAGGACGAGACGGAGTGGGTCAGCGACTGGAACCTGCGCCCCGGATCCGAGGTCGTGGTGACCGCCACCGCCGAGAACGACGCCGGTGAGGAGACCGAGTTCACCTCCGAGTTCACCACCAAGGAGGCCGTCGCCGGGCAGCGCCTCGAACTCGTCTCCAACTTCCCGAGCTCCGGTGACACCGTGGGCGTCGGCATGCCCGTGGTGATCAACTTCGACATGCCCGTCACCAACAAGACGCAGGTCGAGAACTCCATGAACGTGGTCGCCGAGCAGGAGACCGTCGGCGCCTGGAACTGGGTCACCGACCAGATGGCGGTCTTCCGGCCCGAGGAGTACTGGGAGCCGTACCAGAACGTCACCGTGGACCTGAACCTCGCGGGCGTCGAGGCGTCCGAGGGCGTCTTCGGGGTGCGGAACTACCAGATCGACTTCGAGATCGGCCGTGAGCTGATCGCGACCATGCACGTGCCGGACCACGAGATGATCATCGAGATCGACGGCGAAGAGGAGCGCGTCATCGAGGTGAGCAACGGGGCGGCCAACCGTCGCTTCGACACCACGACGACCGGCACCCACGTCATGATGGAGCGCTACGAGCAGCTCACCATGGACTCCGCGACCGTGGGCATCCCCGAGGACGACCCCGGCTCCTACCTGGTGGACGTGCAGTACGCGGTGCGCACCTCCAACAGTGGCGAGTTCGTGCACGAGGCGTCCTACAACGGCAACATCGGCTCGGCCAACACCTCCAACGGTTGCACCAACCTGCGGATGGACGACGCCCAGTGGTTCTTCAACAACACGCTCATGGGCGACATCCTCGACACCACCGGTACCGACCGCGAGTTCGAGTGGGACAACGGCTGGGGTTACTGGCAGAAGTCCTGGGACGAGTGGCTGGAGGGCAGCGAGACCGCCGAGCCGCAGGCGACCACCGACGGGACCCCCGGCTCCGTGCACGGCGAGGACCTGTAGCGGGACCCGTGCAGTGAGGTAGTTCGGACGAACCCAGGGCGTCACGGTGCCAGCGGCACCGTGGCGCCCTTCGTGCTGCCGGGGGATCGTCGTTCAGGGCTCGGAACGGCTCAGCCGGGCGACGACGGCGTCTATCACCAGCTCGGTGACGGCGGCCATGTCCACCGCTTCCGGGTCCAGCAGCCACTGCACCTGGAGCCCGTCCATGGCGGCCAGCACCGCCGTGGCTGCCGACCTGGCGGGGGAGTGGCCGTGCGGCCCCGGCGTGCTCGCGGACTCCCGGTGCTCGGGGCCGAGCCGGTCCAGGACCGCCTCCTCCACCTCCTGGCGCAGCACGGTGTAGCGCTCCCGGAACCACTCCTGTGCGGGGTGTTCGGCGGTGGCGCTCTCTGCGGAGAGCACCGCGTACAGCTGGGTGGTCCCCGGGCGCTCGGCGTTGCGGCGGGCAGTGGCGACCAGGTGGTCGAGCATGCCGCTGCCTTCGGGGGCCGGGTCGTTGGTGTCGCGCAGCTCCAGTACCGCTGTGAGCAGGTCGGTCTTGGACCCGAAGTGGTGCAGCACCCCGGCGGGGGTGATGTCGAGCATCGCCGCGATGTCGGCCAGGGAGGTGTTGTTGAAGCCCTGGGAGGCGAACACGTCGGCGGCGGTACGCAGGATCTGCTCGCGCCGGTTCACCCGTCGGCGCGGTGCGCGTTCGGGCGGCCGCCCCTCCTCCGAACGCGTCCGCGTGGGGGTCCTCTCGCTCATGCCTGCTCTCCACTTCCTCGTACCGCGCGGGTACTCCGGGGCCGGTTACGGGGGGTGCCCGCCCGTACCCCACGCTATCGAGACTTCCGCTCCCCTCTTGCTTAATGAACATTCAGTAACTAGTCTCTCGGCGCAGGAGACACAGATCACAGGACAAGGGGCTCCATGGCTTCGGTACCGATCGAGCGCGTCGCACGGCTGACCCTGGAGGACAAGGTGCGCCTGCTCACCGGGCGCACCGGATGGATTCTGCACGGGAACGCGGACGCGGGTCTGCTGCCGATCACCGTCTCCGACGGCCCGGCGGGGGTGCGCGGCACGGAGGCTACCCAGGACGAGCACTCGGCCAGCACGCCCAGTCCCACGGCGGTCGCCGCCGCCTGGGACCCCGAGCTCATGGAGCGCGTGGGCCGCTTCTTCGCCGCCGAGGCCCGCCGCAAGGACGTCGACGTCGTCCTGGCCCCGGTGCTGAACCTCCACCGCTCCCCGGTCGGTGGCCGTCACTTCGAGTGCTTCTCCGAGGACCCCCTCCTGACCGCCGAGCTCGGCGCCGCCTTCGTCCGCTCCCTTCAGAGCGAGGGTGTGGGCGCCTGCCCCAAACACTTCATCGGGAACGAGACCGAGCGGGAGCGCACCGCCTACCGCTCCCGCATCGACGAGCGCACTCTCCGCGAGGTCTACCTGCCGCCCTTCCAAGCGGTGGTCGACGCCGGGGCCTGGATGGTCATGGCCGCCTACAACGGGGTCGACGACGGCTCCGAGGCCGCCAGCATGACCGACCACCGGGGACTCCTCACCGGCCTCCTCAAGGGCGAACTCGGCTTCGACGGTGTGGTGTGCAGCGACTGGACGGCCGCGCGCAGCACCGCGTCGTCGGCCAACGCCGGGACCGATCTCGTGATGCCCGGACCCGACGGTCCCTGGGGCGAGGCCCTGGTGGCGGCGGTCCGCTCCGGCGAGGTCCCCGAGTCCGTGATCGACGACAAGGTCGCCCGCCTGCTGCTGCTGGCCGAGCGGGTCGGCAAGCTCGACCGCGTCACCTCCCCGGCGGTGGAGGGCGAGGACGAGCGGGTCCTCCTGCGCGAGGTCGGCTCACGCGGCCACGTGCTGCTGCGCAACGAGGGCGGCGTCCTCCCGATCGCCGCCGAGCGGGTCCGTAGCGTGGCGCTGATCGGCCCCAACGCCGTGGACGCCTACACCCAGGGCGGCGGCAGCGCCCACGTGAACTCCGAGTACCTGGTCAGCCCAGCCGAGGGGCTGAGCGAGGCGCTGCCGGACGACGTGGAACTCACCCTGGTGCGCGGCGGCGACCCGCGGCGCCACCTGCCGGTGGTGGCGGACCAGCGCCTCACCGGGATCGCCCTGACGCTGCTCGATGCCGCAGGGGCGAAGGTGGAGGGGCCCGAGATCGCCGGTGGAGCGCTGCACGCGGGGGCGCCGAAGGAAGCCGTGTGCGCCGTGCTGGATGCCGAACTCACCCTCACCGAGCCGGGCACCCACCACGTGGAGATCGCCGCCGTGGGCCGTCACACCAGCCGGATGGACGGCGAGGTCGTCAGCGAGAGCGCGGCCCAGGCCTCGGTCGACGACATCCTGGAGTCCCGTCACTCCCACCCCGACGCCCCCCGCGTGGGGATCGAGGTCGCCGAGGGCGCGCCGCGCACGCTCCGGATCCGAGTGGAGATGGAGGTCGGCGACTTCGGCGGCTTCGGCCGGGCGGTCATCGCCCAGCTCCGCCACCAGCCCCCCGGGATGACCGTGGAGGAGGAGATCCAGGAGGCGGTGCGCGCCGCCGAGGCCGCCGACGTCGCGGTGGTGGTGGTCGGCACCAACGACGAGGTCGAGTCCGAGGGCTACGACCGGCCCACCCTGGACCTTCCCGGCAGCCAGGACGAACTGGTCCGCCGGGTGAGCTCCGCCAACCCGAACACCGTGGTCGTGGTCAACGCCGGAGCCCCGGTCCTGCTGCCCTGGCTGGACGAGGTCCCCGCCGTCCTGTGGTCCTGGTTCGGCGGCCACGAGTACGGCCACGCCCTTGCGGACACCCTCACCGGCCGGTCCGAGCCCACCGGCCGCCTGCCCTGGACCCTGCCGCGCGACCACGACGACGTTCCGATCATGGACACCCGCCCCGTGGGTGGCGTGATCACCTACGAAGAGGGCGTGTTCGTCGGCCACCGCGCCTACGACCGGGACGGTGTGGAACCCCATCGCCCCTTCGGCTTCGGCCTCGGCTACACCGACTGGGAGGTCACCGGCGCCGCACTGGCCGCCGACTCCCTCGTGGCCGAGACTCTGGTCGACGGCCTGGCCCCGGAGCCCGTCACCGTCACGGCCACCCTCACCAACACCGGTGCCCGGCCCGGACGCCACGTGGTGCAGGTGTACGTGGAGCCGCCCGCCGAAGGGGGGCCGACCCGGCCGGTCCGTTCCCTGGCCGCCTTCGCCTCCGTGCGCGCCGTACCGGGGGAGGAGGTCACGGTCAGCCTCGAAGTCCCACCGCGCAGCCTCGCGGTCTGGGATCCCGCAGCTCAGTCCTGGCGCACCCCGGAGGGTACCTACCACCTCGCGGTGGGCTCCTCCAGCCGTGCCATCGCGCACCGTCTCCGTTTCGACGTGCGCTGACTCCCCTTCCCCCAGCAGGTTTTCCCTAAGGAACCAGCTCCACCACACGGGCGTCTTCGGTCCTGCGCAGGAGGAGGTAGGCGCCAAGCAACTGGCCCGGGACGAGGGGCAGGGCGGTGGTGGCGAGGAGGAGGAACGGGTTGCGGGCGTAGCGGGCGAGAGGGAACCACAGGACGGCGCCGAAGGTGCGAGGCGGCTGTGAGTGGTGTCCCCGTGGGGAGTGGGACACGAGGCCTCAGGAGGAGGGGGATGGGGGCGGGGCCAGACTACCCGTGCGCCGCAAGCTCACTGAAGCAGGCGTTCCGCGCTCCGTCGGCACCGGCGGAGCGGGCCCGGGAGCGCGTGCAACATGCGTCGACTCCGGTTGCCCTGGTAGGCGTCGCCGGGGTCACGCCGCAGTGGGGACACGGCGGCGGAAGAGCGTGTAGTCGGCGCCGCCCCTGAAGGTGGTGCTGCTCAACCGCTCGAAGCGTGCGGGGGCGAAGGCCGCTCCCTCGAAGAGGGGGCGCCCGTGCCCCGCGACGACGGGGTAGCGCTTGATCACGAGTTCGTCGATCTCGGGGAGCAGGTATCCGGCCATGGCCGGGCCGCCGACGGTGACGATCCCCAGGGGGCTCTCCTCCTTCTTGAGTTCGCGGACGGTCTCCAGCGGGTCCGTGGCCACGACAGTGACGTTGGGGTCGACGTCGGTGGGCAGGCTGTGGGAGAAGACGATCTGGCGCATGTGGTCGTAGGGGCTGGTCACGCCCTCGTCCAGGGCGACCTGGTAGGAGCCGCGGCCTTGGAGCATGGTGTCGAAGTGCTTGTTGGGAACGTCCAGACCCAGGTGGGCGCGTGCCACGGTGGGAAGGAGTTCGGGGTACTCGTCGACGTGGAACTGGCCGTTGTCGCCGAGCTCGCCACCGGGGTCGGGTGCCTCGTAGAAGTCGTGGGAGTTGTCGGGGCCACAGGCGTAGCCGTCGATCGATACCGCGACGAAGTAGGTGAGGGTTCGCATGTGTCTCCTTGGTAGGGATACTCCTGCGGCCACGTGACCACTAAGCTTGAAGTACTTCAAGTAAAGTACTCCACGCATAGTGGTTTGCCAAGCGGTCGCGTGGGATTTCCGCGCACGAAAGGGAAAGCACATGGTCAGGAACCCGGGGCGGCGCGCCGCGCTGCTCGACGCCGCCATCGACACACTCGCCGAGGAGGGAGCGCGGGGACTCACTTTCCGGGCCGTGGACACCCGAGCGGGCGTGCCCGTGGGAACCGCCTCCAACTACTTCGCCAACCGTGAGGACCTGCTCGCCCAGACCAGCGTCCGCACCTACGAGCGGTTCATGCCCGAGCAGCAGGAGTGGGAGAACGTGCTGGAGGGGCCCCGGGACCGCGCCAAGATCGCCGAGGTCATGCGTGCCACGGTCACGCGCCTGGCCGCGAACCCGAACGTGTACCTCGCCACGCTCGAACTCCAGCTGGAGGCCACCCGCCGTCCGGAACTGCGCGCCGACCTCACCGCGCGGGTTCGCTCCGACCTGGACGCCAACATCGCCTTCCACGAGCAGAGCGCCATGCCCGGTGGCCGCGACACGGTGCTGGTGCTGTACCTGGCCATGAACTGGCTGGTCACCGAGCACCTGACGCTGCCCGGGGTGCTGGCCCCCGAGGGCGACCTGGAGGGGCTGGTGGACCTGGTGATCGCCCAGCTCACCCTCGAGGGCTGAGGTCCGGCCCCGTGCTCGGGGCCGGGGCCGGGGTCACCAGGCGCGGACGCCGACCGGAGCGGGCAGCCGCTCCGGCAGCCAGGTCCACGTGCCGTCGTTCTCGGTGAACCGGCGCTGGACGCGACTCACCTCGCCGATCGGGTTGCTGAACACCTCCCGCCAGTCTCCGGCCGCGCGCTCCTCCAGGTAGAGGCTGCTCGCGTCGGTTCGCAGGCGCACCGCCTGGAGGGTGTGGGAGGAGCCGTCGTTCAGCTGGATGCGGTAGTAGGCCATGGGAATCCCCTGAGTGTCGTCCTGGAAAGTGAGGACGGTGGAGTCCGGAACACGCGCGTTCGACGAAGCTGGAGGATCTGTCTCCCGGGTACGGCGTGACCTCGGGGCGGGCCGCGAGGTCGGGCCGAGGGTGTGTTGGCTCATGCGCCAAGGGCGGGAAACAGGCGCGGGTGCCGGGGCACCGTGCTGTCCGCGTGTTCGGACTCTACTCGCGCGGCGGCCGACACACAGGGTGAACGGAGGAATCCGAAGTGAAATCGGGGAGAACGGATCCCCGTTCAGGCGGTCCCCTCGGCGAGCCTCGCCCTGGCCTCCCTCAGGGCGAAGCCCAGCAGGTTGCGGCCGCGCCAGAACCGGGGGCGTTCCGCGTTCTCTCAGTCGAACTGGAACGACCGCTTCGCCAGTCCGTGCCAGAAGCCGTCCACCGTGGACGCGGCGGAACCGTGGTCGTCCAGGCTCGCGCCGAGGGCGACGAACAGGGGCGCGAAGTGGTCGCTGCGCGGGTGTGCGAGGGCGGCGGCTGGGGCCTTGTGCTGGAAGTCCAGGAGCGCGTCGACGTCGCGGTCCAGGACGGCCCGGTGGGTCCAGTCGTCGAACTCGACCGACCACGAGGGTGCGTCGCCGTGGGCCTGGCGGGACATCTCCCGGAGGTTGTGGGTGGTGAACCCGCTGCCCATGATCAGGACGCCCTCGTCGCGCAGGGGCGCGAGGCGGCGTCCGAGTTCGAGGAGGCGGGCAGGGTCGAGGGTCGGCATGGAAACCTGGAGCACCGGGATGTCGGCCTCCGGGTACATCTCCTTCAGGGGGACGTAGGCGCCGTGGTCGAGTCCCCGGGTGGGGTCCTGATGGACGGTGCCGCCTGGACCAGTGGCGAGTTCGCGGACCCGTTCGGCGAGTCCCGGAGCGCCCGGGGCGGCGTAGGTCACGTCGTAGTAGCGTTGCGGGAAACCCCAGAAGTCGTAGGTCAGCGGGGTCGCGTCCCTGGTCGCGCCGACGGTGAGCGGTGCGTCCTCCCAGTGGGCGGAGACGACGAGGATCGCCTTCGGGCGGGTGATGTCACCGGACCAGTCGGCCAGCTGACGGGTCCACTCGGGGTCGTCGGCGAGGGGCGGCGCGCCGTGGCTCAGGTACAGCGTGGGCATGCGAGTCGCCATGACGACCTCCGGGATCGGGGTTGTGGACCGTGTTCGGTTCCAACACAATTGAACGCTCAAGTATTTCTGGGGGCACAGGTCCGATGGCCGAGACGCGCTGGCTCGACGACGGCGAGCAGCACACCTGGCGTGCCTTCCTCATGGCCGTCAACCTCCTCGACGGCGCACTCGACCGCCAGCTCCGGCACGACTCCGGGCTGCCGCACGCGTACTACCAGATCCTGGCCATGCTGTCCGAGGCGCCGGGGCGCGAGCTGACGATGACCCGGCTGGCCCGCCTGCTGCGCTCATCGCCGAGTCGGCTCTCGCACGCGGCCGCGAGGCTCGAGGGGGACGGGATGATCCAGCGGTACAAGCGGCCGGAGAATCGGCGCACCGTGATCGTGGAGATCACGCCGCTGGGGATGAAGGTGCTGGAGGATGCGGCGCCGGGGCACGTGCACGAGGTGCGGCGGGTCCTCTTCGACACGCTCAGTGCCGAGCAGGTGGGGCAGTTGCGGGCGATCTCCGAGTCCATGCTGTCCGCGCTCGATCCCCAGGGTGAGGAGCCCAGGTACCCGGACCCCGACGGGGCTGGCGTCCGAGACTGAGTCGAGTTCTGTTCTCTGCCCTGACCAGGGTGAACGCGGGTCGCATCCAACTCATTCGCACGGACGCTATGTGTTCGGCCGGATACGTACTACCATTCTGCTTCCCGGGAAAAGGTTGTGGCCTCAAGTTTTGGAGTCGAGCTCCCACGAGATCCACCTGATCCAGGGATACCCGCTCACGGCAGAACAGGAACAACCATGACCGCATCTCTCAGAATCAGGATCGGCGACCTGACCGCCCTGATCGCCAGGGTCGTCATCGGGGTCGTCTTCATCGTCCACGGCCTGCCCAAGGCCACCGACCTGGGCAGCGCCGCCCAGGGCTTCGAAGCGCTGGGTGTGCCCTTCCCCGCGCTCTCCGCCTCCATCGCCGCGGCCGTCGAGGTGGGCGCCGGCGTCGCGCTCGTCATCGGATTCGCGCTCCCGCTCGCGGGCCTCTCCCTCGCCCTGATGATGGTCGGGGCGTACTTCTTCGCCCACGTCGGCGCCCCGCTGGTCGGTGGCTACGAGCTGCCTCTGGTCCTCGGCGTCGCCGCGCTGGCCCTCGGGTTCTCGGGCGGCCGTCACGCGGTGGACCGACTGATGCCCTGGGGCCGCGTCCGCCAGGCGCGCGGCACCGAGGAGGCCGTGTCGGCCTGAACCGCACGGCCTGATTCGGCGTCCGTCCTGACCAGGGGCCCGTGACTTCACCCCGGTCGGACTCGCACCGCTGACGCGGCCGCCCACACCGGTGCTGGGCGGCCGTTCGTGCTGTCCGGGGTCCCCGCGCGGGAGCCCCCGGCCCGGAGTCTCAGTGGTAGGAGATCGACACCAGCCCCGCCGCCGCGAAGTTCCCCGCCGCGAGCTCGTCGCGCTGGATGATCCAGAACACGCACGCGGTGAAGCCCGGATCGTCGGGCATGTCGAACTGAGCCTGGGCCAGCAGCACCCAACTCCCCTTCTCGTCCTCGGGGGAGGAGCCCATGATGGGCGGGTCCTGCGGCGAGTAGGCGTATCCGCCCAGGTGCAGGCTTTCGTCCCACTGAGGAAGCCTCTGGTCGAGGTACTCCAGCTCGTACTCGTCGTAGAGGCGTCTGATCTCCGGGTGGGGGAGAACGGCGTCGTCGGCGGTCATCGGGAGGCTCGGGAAGGTCCGGGCGTACAGGGGGTGGGGGGCGAAGGCGGGGAAGTGGTTCTCGGGAAGCGTGCGTTCGGTCGTGGGAGTACCCGCTTGGACGTGGATCACGGACCGGGAGTCATGCATGAGGGCGAACCCGTCGGGGTCGGTCCGGTCCGCGAAGAACAGCAGGTGGCCGTCGCGCGGCAGGGGGAGGTTGCAGGCGTCCTGGGGGAGGGCGGCGCAGTCGACGCTCGCGACGAGGTCCAGGCCGTTGTCCCACTCGACGCCCTCGGGGAGCGAGGGGAGGCCGCCGTACCGTCCGACCAGGACGCCGCCGTCCTTGTCCGACGGAGTGAGTTCGGCCTGGGGGAGGGCGAGGCTGAGCGCCAGGTCGATGGCATGTTCGGGGACACCCTTGGTGCGGGCCTCTTCGCGGTACGTCTGAGGGCTGTGCATGCCGGACATGCTGGCGTAGAGGAAGGACACTTCGTGCGGCCGCAGGGGGCGTTGCCGTGTTTCGTGGCCTGTTGCTTTGAGCGGGGAGAGGCGGATCCGGCTCTGTGTTCAACGTGAAGAGTGTCGCGGCTGGTCAGGGTGGGTGGCGGAAGCGGCGGCGAGGGTGGGTGCGCCCCCAGGTCTGTGGTCAACGGTGGGGCGTGTCGTGGCTGGTCTAGGTGGGTGGCGGAAGCGGCGGCGAGGGTGGGTGCGCCCCCAGGTCTGTGGTCAACGGTGGGGGGTGTCGCGGCTGGTCAGGGTGGGTGGCGAAAGCGGCAGCGAGCACAAAGGTGGGGATTCGCCTAGCACACAAGTGCGACACCACAACGGTTATCCACAATGGCCGATCGGCCTATTCTCACAGCGAATGGCCAGCCTTTTATAACCACCCGGCTATAGCCCCCCAAGGCCGAACATCCTACTATTGAAATATGGCCCCCTTTCCCGCAGTGCACGCCCCGACCACCGGGTCCACCCCGGTGGACACGGCCATGCGCACCGCCCGGGAACAAGCCACCACCTTCTTCGACCGCGAGTTGACCCCCGGGT